>CAVQSY010000045.1:0-4358 GCA_963716025.1 uncultured Chloroflexia bacterium | reverse complement strand
CGGCCTGGGTCCGGTCGTTCACGGACAGCTTCCGGAGGATCGAGCTCATGTGGTTCTTGACCGTCTGCTCGCTGATCGACAGCGTGTAGGCGACCTGCTTGTTGGTCATGCCCTGGGCGATGTTGTCGAGGATCTGGACCTCGCGCGGGGAGAGCGGCGCGAAGATCGGGACCTCGCTCTGGCCGTAGGCGGCCAGCTCCCGGAATTCCTTGAGGACCCTCGTCGCCACGGACGGCTGCGAGAAGACCTTGTCGTTGATCAGGTACTCGCCGTTGGACACGCGCCGAATGATGTTCACGAGGTCATCCGGGCTGATGTCCTTGAGGATGAACGCCGCAGCGCCGGCCTTGATCGCGTCGAACAGGGCGTCCTCGTCCTCCTGGACGGCCAGGACGATGATCGAGACGGCCGGCAGTTCGCGCTTGATCTTCTGGGTCGTCTCGATCCCGCCGGGTGAGGGCAGGGAGAGGTCCATGAGGATGATGTTGGGCGAGGTGTCGAGGGCCGCGTCCATCGCACTCCGCGCGTCCTCGGCCTCGCCGACGACCTCCAGGCCCTCCTCCTTCGAGAGGATCTGGGCAATGCCGACGCGGAACAGGACGTGGTCGTCGACGATGAGGATCCGCGTCCGCTCCTCGCCGGGCCGCCGGCGCCGTTCCGGTCCGCTGTACTCCATCGCGCTCATCTGGTCTCCTCTTTCCCCTGGGATCACGATCCGCACAACCGTACCGCCGTCCGGCCGCGATCGTACTTCCGAATCGCGCACCGATCAAGTCGGCACGCTCGCGCATGAATTGCAGGCCGAAGCTCCGGCCCCCCCGGTTTGCCGACGTGCCGACATCGAATCCGCGCCCATCATCCCGGATCTCGACGACCCAGTCACCATCTTCGCGGGCTGCCTGGATGGAGACCCGGGCGGCCTGAGCGTGGCGCCGCACGTTCTGGAGCGCCTCCTGGATGATCCGCAGGACGACCGTTTCGATGGTGTCGGGGAGATCGTCGATCGCGGGGTCCACGGTCACGCTGATCGGAACGCCCAGGAGCCCGCCGACCTGCTCGGCGGTGTCCCGGATGGCCCCGGCCAGACCCCGGTCGGCGAGGATCGGCGGGCGGAGTTCGCTGATGAAGGCCCGCACGTCTCCCAGCTCGCGGCGCAGGACGTCGCGCAGGTGCCGCGAGTTCGACCGCGGCCAGGACGGGATCCCGGCCGAGCTGGTGCTCCACGATCTCCACCTGGAAGATGGCGTTCGAGAGCGCCTGGGCCGGGCCATCGTGGATCTCCCGGGCGAGGCGCATCCGTTCGGCCTCCTGGGCCTCCACGATCCGGTTCTAAGTTCTCCGTCGCGGGGAGCGGGTGGTCGCCGTCCATGCCCTGCGAGTATACGGGCGCGACCGGCTCGTCTCGGACAGCCGCGGCCGCAAGCACCCTCACGGGCACGTGATCCTGAAGACGGCGACGTCGTCCAGGGCGGCGGTGCCGCTGGAGGCCAGCGAGACCGGCTCGAAGCACTGGATCCCGATCGGATCCGTGCCGGCAATCTCCGGCCAGACTCCGTCCGTGTCGGCCGCAGTGATGACCAGCCTCGTGCCTGGGAATGCCCGCGCGAGGTCCAGGACCGCCGCGGGCGGCTCGTCGGGCAGGGCCAGGGCTCGGACGCCGGTCGCCTCGGACAGCCAGATCGGGAAGCGCGTGATGACCGGGCCCGCGCCCGGAGCGATCGGAACGCCGGCGGCCGCCAGCGCGGCCGGGAGTGCCGCGTACTCGTCCCGCGTGGCGTCGCCGTCCCGCCCGAACCCGGGTAGGAACGTCGCCGTGAACAGCGCGCCTGCGGTGATCCCCAGGGCCGGGCCCAGCCAGGCCACGGGACGGGTCCAGCCGCGGCGCCGACCGACTGCCACGATGAGGCCGTCCAGGGCCAGGAGCGCGGACAGGACCAGCAGGACCTGCACGGCCGCCGACGCGTGGAGGAACGTGCCCGCACGTCGTGGCGACCGGGAAGAACAGCGTGGTCGCCACGAACGTCATGACGGAGAAGGTCGTCAGCAGGCGAAGCGACGTGCCGAGGGTCGTCCAGGGGAGCGCCGCGAGCCCGATCGCGGCGATCGGGATCCCCGGCAGCAGGAGCACGCTCGCGACGTTGTGGAGGAACCCTGTCCACCGGAGACCGGCCAGGGTCGGAGGCCCGCGGACAGGTAGCGCTCGAAGGGTCGGTGGGTCGCTCCAGGCGAAGATGTCAGCCCCGTTGAGCGAGAGCGCGTTCGTCAGCGCCTGTCCCGGAAGAGGGCTCCCGAACACGACCCAGTTGCGCACGGCCCATGGCGCGAACACGATCATCGCGGGCACGGCCGCGCCCATGACCAGCCGCAACCACCCGCGCGCACCCGCCCCCGATCTCTGTGCGATGCCGCGGGACACGATCAGCCAGCCGAGCGCCAACCAGGCGGCCTCGTTGCGGGTCAGCGCCGCCAGCCCGAGAAGCACGCCCAGGGCGAACGCGCGTGGGTCCGCGAACCGCGCCCCGCGGGGGTCCCGCGCGATCCGCGCGGCGAGCAGGCATACCGCGAGGATGAGGGCCGCGAACGGCATCGTCGAATCGGGCAGGACCGAGTGGAGGACCAGGGGCAGGAATACGGCCGCGGTGAGTCCGGTGCCCAGCGCCAACGTCCGGGCACGGCCCGGAGGCATCGATCGCTCCGCAGCCACATCTGCGGCCAGCCGCCAGGCGAGCACGGCCACGAGGGCGCCCACGGCGATGGACGACCACTGGGCGACCGCGAACGTGGCGCCAAGAACCACCATGGGGATCGCGGCGAGGAAGGACGGGAGCGGCAGCCACACCTCGAACGCGGGGCGCGGGAACGTGAGTGGCGGTGTGCCGAAGCTCCAGATCGCGTCCGTGACGAGGCCGCGGCCAGTGACGAGGTTATGGGCGACGCCCACGTAGTAGGCCGTGTCCTCCGGCCGGGGGAAGGTGATGAGCGTCGCCGCCCAGACGCGAACCGCGACCGCGACGACCGCCACGACCGCCACGGACAGCCACGCCTCGCGTCGGGTCACCCGCCGGCCTCGCAGCGCGAGTCGCTCGTCGTCGTGCAGACCGGATAGAGCACCAGGCGCGGCAGCGCGCCGGCACGATCCGGCACGCTGAAGGCCGCCGGCCCGATCCACGCGGGATCCACGTCTCCGGTCAGCACTGGGCCGAGCGCCTGCGCGGCATCGTCACGTTCGAGGATCAGCCAGCGGATCTCGTACGCGCGCGCGACCGCCTCGATCGTCTCAATCGGGTCGTCCGGGGTCACGACCCGGGCCGGCCCGTCCAGTACTTGAACCCGGCGGCATCGATCGACAGCAGCCGATCCGTGGCCAGCACCCCCAGGCGGTCCAGCTCTGCCGCCAGCGCGATCCGGGGCTGGCGGGTCTCGTCCCAGCGCTCCTGGACCGGGCGGCCGAAGACGACCGACGTCACCATTACCAGCAGCACGACGCCCCAGGCCAGGAACCCGTTCGCGCTGCGTTCGTCCCAGGACCGCCGCCTGCTCGCGATCCAGCCGACGAGGATGAGCACGCCCTCCATGGACAGGATGGCGGCGTGCGGGGCGAGGCCGATCGCGGAGTGGATGAACGCGCCGCCCGGCACGTGGAGCGGGTAGAGCAGCGTCGCGGTCAGGAAGACGACGCCCGTGTACACGAACCACGGGCTGAAATCGCCCGAACGCGCCCGCCCGATCGCCCCGATCAGCAGAAACGGGATGAGCACGACCGAGCCGATGACCACGACGAAGTTGCCGATCGCGGACGACAGCCCATCCAACCGGCTGGCGACGATCGTCCCGAGTCCCTGGTCCAGGAACTGGCCGAGGCTCGGCTCACCGTGATCGAGTTCCACTCGCTGATCGTCCGGATCCACAGCGCCGCGCCGCTGGAGCTGGTCGGCGAGATCGACCCGAAGACCGCCAGCTGGCGGGCCCACCACGGACCCATGACCAGGAGGAAGAGCGCGAGGCAGCCGACGGCCGCGGCGAACGAGATCGGGCGCCGATCTTCCACGTGGACCCAGCTCCCGCTGCCGCGCCGGCCGCGCAGCCAGCGAATGCGATCGGCGAACCAGACCAGCCCGATCGCCGCGCCGAGGAAGACGCCATCGTTCCGTCCGAGGGAGGCAAGGCCGGCCAGAAGGCCCGCGAATGCGTACGCCCGCCCGTCGCCCTTGAGCCCGCGGGCGGTGCACCAGATTGCCGCTGCCACGAGCGGATGCATAATCGCGAAGTTCTCGGGCTGGGCGATGAACACCGTCGCCGCCGCGGGGACCGCCGAGAGGACGCCCGCGGTCACGGCCACCAGCGGCGTCGCGCGGGCG
>CAVQSY010000044.1:0-27266 GCA_963716025.1 uncultured Chloroflexia bacterium | reverse complement strand
ATCGGTGACCTCATCGGTGGCCTCAGCAGCGGACGCTTCCTCGGAGCCCTCGCCGAGGGCACGGACACGCGCGGCTGCGTCCCGGATCATCTCCTGGAGCCGGGCGGTGGAGCGCTGCTTGCCCTGGAGGATCTCGAGCTGCGCGTCCATGAGGGCCGAGCGCCGCGTGAGCGTCACGACCTGGTTGGCGAGGTCCAGGACTTCCTTTGCCGTCGCTGAGTCGGCGAGCTTGGCGAGCTTGGCCAGCTTGTCGGCTGCGGCGCTGCGGCGGGTCTCCTGGTGAGCGGCCTCGGTCTTCGCCTGCGTGGCGAGGAGATCGACCTCGCCGAGCTCGAGGTCCATCTGGGCGGCCTTGGCCTCCAGCTCGTCGGCGAGCCTGGATGTGTCGGTCATGCGCGGCGAACTCGAGGGACGGGGAGGACGGCTCAGTCCTCCGGCATCTTGATCCAGCCCTGGCGCATCGCGTAGACGACGGCCTGGGTCCGGTCGTTCACGGACAGCTTCCGGAGGATCGAGCTCATGTGGTTCTTGACCGTCTGCTCGCTGATCGACAGCGTGTAGGCGACCTGCTTGTTGGTCATGCCCTGGGCGATGTTGTCGAGGATCTGGACCTCGCGCGGGGAGAGCGGCGCGAAGATCGGGACCTCGCTCTGGCCGTAGGCGGCCAGCTCCCGGAATTCCTTGAGGACCCTCGTCGCCACGGACGGCTGCGAGAAGACCTTGTCGTTGATCAGGTACTCGCCGTTGGACACGCGCCGAATGATGTTCACGAGGTCATCCGGGCTGATGTCCTTGAGGATGAACGCCGCAGCGCCGGCCTTGATCGCGTCGAACAGGGCGTCCTCGTCCTCCTGGACGGCCAGGACGATGATCGAGACGGCCGGCAGTTCGCGCTTGATCTTCTGGGTCGTCTCGATCCCGCCGGGTGAGGGCAGGGAGAGGTCCATGAGGATGATGTTGGGCGAGGTGTCGAGGGCCGCGTCCATCGCACTCCGCGCGTCCTCGGCCTCGCCGACGACCTCCAGGCCCTCCTCCTTCGAGAGGATCTGGGCGATGCCGACGCGGAACAGGACGTGGTCGTCGACGATGAGGATCCGCGTCCGCTCCTCGCCGGGCCGCCGGCGCCGTTCCGGTCCGCTGTACTCCATCGCGCTCATCTGGTCTCCTCTGTTCCCCCTGGGATCACGATCCGCACAACCGTACCGCCGTCCGGCCGCGATCGTACTTCGAATCGCGCACCGATCAAGTCGGCACGCTCGCGCATGAATTGCAGGCCGAAGCTCCGGCCCCCGCGGTTTGCCGACGTACCGACATCGAATCCGCGCCCATCATCCCGGATCTCGACGACCCAGTCACCATATTCGCGGGCTCCCTGGATGGAGACCCGAGCGGCCTGAGCGTGGCGCCGCACGTTCTGGAGCGCCTCCTGGATGATCCGCAGGACGACCGTTTCGATGGTGTCGGGGAGATCGTCGATCGCGGGGTCCACGGTCACGCTGATCGGAACGCCCAGGAGCCCGCCGACCTGCTCGGCGGTATCGCGGATGGCCCCGGCCAGACCCCGGTCGGCGAGGATCGGCGGGCGGAGTTCGCTGATGAACGCCCGCACGTCTCCCAGCTCGCGGCGCAGGACGTCGCGCAGGTGCCGGAGCTCGGCCGCGGCCAGGGCGGGATCCCGGCCGAGCTGGCGTTCCACGATCTCAACCTGGAATATGGCGTTCGAGAGCGCCTGGGCAGGGCCGTCGTGGATCTCGCGGGCGAGGCGCATCCGTTCGGCCTCCTGGGCCTCCACGATCCGGTTCTGGATGTCCGCCGCCGCGAGCGGGTGGTCGCCGTCCATGCCCTGCGAGTATACGGGCGCGACCGGCTCGTCTCGGACAGCCGCGGCCGCAAGCACCCTCACGGGCACGTGATCCTGAAGACGGCGACGTCCTCCAGGGCCGAGTTCGCGGTGTCGCCAGCGGGACCGGCTGGAAGCAGGCGATCCCGGTGGAGTCCGTGCTCGGCGATCTCCGGCCAGAGCCCGTCCGTGTCGGCCGCCGTGATCACGAGCGTCGTGCCGGGGAACGCCCGCGCGAGGTCCAGCACGGCCGCGGGCGGCTCGTCGGGGAGGGCCAGGGCTCGGACGCCGCGTCGCCTCGGACAGCCAGATCGGGGAGCCTGTGATGACCGGGCCGGCATTGGGCGTCACCGGAACGCCGGCGGCAGCAAGCGCGGCCGGGAGTGCCGCGAACTGGTCCCGAGTGGCGTCGCCATCCCGCCCGAACCCGGGCAGGAGCGTCGCCGTGAACAGCGCGCCCGCGGCGATCCCCAGGGCCGGGCCGAGCCAGGCGACGGGACGCGTCCAGCCACGGCGGCGACCCACGGCGGCGATGAGGCTGTCCAGCGCAAGGAGCGCGGACAGGATCAGCAGGACCTGCACAACCGCCGACGCGTGGAGAAACGTGCCCCAGGTCGTGGCGACCGGGAAGAGCAGCGTCGTGGCCAGGAAGGTCAGGACCGAGAACGTGGTCAGCGAGGCGGAGCGCCGTCCCGCGGGCCGTCCAGGGAAGCGCCCCAAGTCCGATGGCCGCGATCGGGATCCCCGGCAACAGGAGCACGTTCACGAGGTTGTGGAGGAACCCCGTCCAGCGGAGGCCCGCCAGGGTCGGGAGACCCGCGGCGAGGTAGCGCTCGAGGGTCGGCGGGTCGCTCCAGGCGAAGATGTCAGTCCCGTGTAGCGAGAGCGCGTTCGTCAGGGCCTGCCCTGGGAGCGGGCTCCCGAACACGACCCAGTCGCGCACGGCCCACGGCGCGAACACGATCATCGAGGGCACGGCCGCACCGGCGACCAGGCGGAGCCACCCGCGACCGCCTGCCCCAGCGCCCTGGGCGATGGCCCGGGACACGATCACCCAACCGAGCGCGAGCCAGACGGCCTCGTTCCGGGTCAGCGCGGCCAGGCCGAGGAGCACACCCAGGGCGAGCACGCGCGGGTCCGCGAACCGCGCGCCGCGCGGGTCCCGCGCGATCCGCCCGGCGAGCAGGCATACGGCGAGGACGAGGGCCGCGAACGGCATCGTCGAGTCGGGCAGGACCGAGTGGAGGACCAGCGGCAGGAAGACGGCCGCGGTGAGCCCGGTCCCCAGCGCCAGCGTCCGGGCACGGCCCGGAGACATCGACCGTTCCGCCGCAACGTCGGCGCCGAGCCGCCAGGCGAGCACGGCTACGAGCGCGCCAACGGCGATAGACGACCACTGGGCGGCCGCGAACGTGGCGCCCAGGAGCGCCATCGGAATCGCGGCGAGGAAGGACGGGAGCGGCAGCCAGACCTCGAACGCGGGTCGCGGGAACGTGAGCGGTGGCGTCCCGAAGCTCCAGATCGCGTCCGTGACGAGGCCGCGGCCGTGACACGAGGTTCTGGGCGACGCCCACGTAGTAGGCCGTGTCCTCCGGCCGGGGGAAGGTGATGAGCGTCGCCGCCCAGACCCGAACGCGCGACCGCGACGATCGCCACGACGGCCACGGACAGCCACGCCTCGCGTCGGGTCACCCGCCGGCCTCGCAGCGTGGGTCGCCCGGCGTCGTGCAGACCGGATAGAGCACCAGTCGCGGCAGCGCCGCCCGATCGGTCGGGCACGCTGAAGGTCGCCGGCCCGATCCAGGCCGGGTCCACGTCTCCCTTCAGCACGGGGCCGAGCGCCTGCGCGGCGTCGTCGCGCTCGAGGATCAGCCAGCGGATCTCGTAGGCGCGCGCGACCGCCTCGATCGTCTCGATCGGGTCGTCCGGGGTCACGACCCCGGGCCGGCCGGTCCAGTACTTGAACCCGGCGGCATCGATGGACAGGAGCCGATCCGTGGCCGGCACCGCCAGGCGGTCCAGCTCTGCCGCCAGCGCGATCCGGGGCTGGCGGGTCTCGTCCCAGCGCTCCTGGACCGGGCGGCCGAAGACGACCGCGGTCGCGATCACCAACAGCACGACGCCCCAGGCGAGGAAGCCGGCTGGCGCTCCGCTCATCCCAGGATCGTCGTCGTGCCGCGATCCAGCCGACGAGGATGAGCACGCCCTCCATGGACAGGATCGCCGCGTGCGGCGCAAGCCCGATCGCAGAGTGGATGAACGCGCCGCCCGGCACGTGGAGCGGGTAGAGCAGCGTCGCGGTCAGGAAGACGACGCCCGGTGTACACGAACCACGGGCTGAAATCGCCCGAGCGCGCGCGTCCGATCGCCCCGACCAGCAGGAACGGGATGAGCACGACCGAGCCGATGACGACGACGAAGTTGCCGATCGCCGACGACAGGCCATCCAGCCGGCTGGCGACGATCGTCCCGAGCCCCTGGTCCAGGAACTGCCCCAGGCTCGGATCGAACGGTGATCGAATTCCACTCGCTGATCGTCCGGATCCAGAGGGCAGCGCCGCTGGAGCTCGTCGGCGAGATGGATCCGAAGACCGCCAGCTGGCGGGCCCACCACGGACCCATCACCAGCAGGAAGAGCGCGAGGCAGCCGACGGCCGCGGCGAACGAGATCGGGCGTCGATCTTCCACGTGGACCCAGCTCCCGCTGCCGCGCCGGCCCCGCAGCCAGCGAAGGCGATCGCCCAGCCAGACGAGCCCAATCGCCGCGCCGAGGAAGACACCGTCGTTGCGTCCGAGCGAGGCGAGGCCGGCCAGCAGGCCCGCGAACGCGTAGGCGCGGTTGTCGCCCTTGCAGGCCGCGGGCCGTGCACCAGATCGCCGCCGCGACGAGCGGATGCATGATCGCGAAGTTCTCCGGCTGGGACATGAACACGGTGGCCGCGGCGGGGATCGCGGAGAGGACGCCCGCGGTCACGGCCACGAGGGGCGTCGCGCGCGCGTCGCGCGCGATCGCCCAGGTCAGGGGGGCGGCGAGCGAGCCGATGATCGCCAGCGGCAGCGCCGACGCCACGGCCGTGGGGCCGAGGGTCGCGATGAACGGCACCTGGACCAGGCTGGCCAACGGTAGCCAATGCGCGTTGGACGGGACGGGGAGCGTCGGGACGTCCGGGATGCGGTTGCCGACCTCGGCGAAGATCCAGACGAAGTCCACGTTGAGGCCGTGGCCCGCCGCGATCGCCCGAGCGACATCCACGTAGTAGTACGAATCCGGGTACGCCGCGTCCGGGTAGATCGCGATCAGCGCGAGGCGGACGAGGAGCGCGAGCACGAACAGCGCGACGGGGGTCCGCACGGTTCGGCAGCGTAACATCCGCGGATGACCTACCGCCGCGCCCTCCGCGATGGGTTCGCGATCGCTGGGCTGGCGTTTGGCGCCTACCTGTTCCTGATCGAGGCGCCGGTCTCGGGAAGCGTCGGCTTTGATGCCTTCGCCTACTGGCATGTTGATCTCGCGCATCCATACAGTCGCGTCGCCGGTGAACTGGGTGCGTTCACCTACACACCCGTCGCGGCAAGGCTCTTCGTTCCAGCCGCGCTGCTGACCTGGCCGGCGTTCTGGTGGCTCTGGTCCGCGGGCCTCGTGGCCACGGTGATCTGGCTTGGGTGGCGCAAGACGCTGCTCGTCCTGGCGTTTCCACCCGTCGCCATCGAGCTCTACCACGGCAACATCCACCTGCTGCTTGCGGCGGCGATTGCACTTGGGATGCGCTACCCGGCCGTCTGGGCATTCGTCCTGGTTACGAAGGTGACCCCGGGCGTCGGACTCGTGTGGTTCCTCGTGCGGAAGGAGTGGCGACACCTGGCGATGGCGGTGGGCGCGACGACGACGCTCGTCGTCGTGTCGCTGATCATCGACGGGCGCCTCTGGCAGGAGTGGATCCTCGACGGTCTCCTTCCGGTGGCGGGCGGACCGGCCCAGCAGTTCTATGTGGCGATCCCCTTGCTCATCCGGCTGCCGCTGGCCGTGGCGCTTATCGCATGGGGGGCCCGGACGGATCGGGCATGGACGGTCCCGGCCGGGGCAGCGCTCGCCCTGCCGGTCCTCTGGCTGTCCGGGCTGTCAGTCCTCGCCGCGATCCCGGCCGTCGAGCGCCTACGCTTCCCGGAGAGGAGCTTCGGTGCGGCAAGGGAGGTCCTCTGATGAGGTCGAGGCCAGGCGGATTCATCGAACGCAGCCATGCGCCGCCGTCAGGTCGGGAGAGAGCCGGACGAATCGGCAATCTGATGCTCTTTGCGCTGGCGGTGGTCGGCAGTCTCCTCGGCCTCTGGCTCATGTGGATCCACCTGACGAGCGACCCACTGGCCGACGCCCGGGCGTATTACGACGCGGCCCACCGCCTGAACGAGGGGCTGCCGCTCTATGCGGCCACGGGTGGTGCCACGACGCCGACCTACTACTTCTACCCGCCGCTCCTCGCGATCCTCCTGCGGCCGTTCGCCGGACTCCCGTTCAATGTCTTTGCGCTCGGCTGGGAGGCCGTCGTCGTTGCGTCGTTCGTGGCGCTCCTCCGTCGTCTCGGCGCGAACCGGCGGACGTTCATCGCCGTGGGACTCCTCGGGATGCCCATCGGCTGGGCGATTGGCGTCGCCCAGGCCCACGTCCCACTGACGCTGCTGCTGGTGATCGGCCAGCCATGGTCGATCGCGCTCGCCACGAACATCAAGCTGTTCCCGGTGCTGGTCGCGGCCTGGTGGCTGGGGCGCCGGCAGTACCAGGCGGTCGGCGCGCTGATCGGCTGGCTGCTGCTCCTCGCACTGGTCCAGTGGCTCGTGGAGCCCGGCGGCTCGGTCGCGTTCTTCTCAGCCGTGAGCCTCGACCAGACGGTCGGCGTCCGCAACTTCTCGCCGTATACGATCTCGCCGATCCTGTGGGCCGTTCTCGCTGCCGGCGGCGGGATCGCCGCCCTCCTTCTCGCCCCGACGCGCTGGGGCTGGCCGGCCGCGGTAGCCCTCGCGACGCTCGCCTCGCCCCGGCTTCTCCTCTACATGCTCACGGGCCTCCTCGCCGCGGTCCGCGAGCCTCACTCGCCGAAGGCGGAGGGAGATAGTGACCGTACGCCGGACGCTGCCGAGGCCTATGCGTCCTCCGCGCGGTAGAGCGAAGGATCGGCGCCAAACTCCGCGAACAGCCTTCGGAACCTCGAGCGGAAGACCGCGGGCCTGGTCCCGGCTGCCATCGAGGCTGCAGGCTTCGCGACTGCGGAGATCAATGCTGTGCAATTCGTCGAGAACGGCCCTGACCTAGGGCGAGCCGCACGCCGTCGGCACGTGGACGTGACGACCAGCGATCGGCCGGATGGCCAGCGAAGAGGGAAGCCAGTGGGTGGCGTCCACTCTGGGATTCGAAACCGACAAGAGGGTTTGCCGCGTGTGCAACGAGGCCTGCATCGCGTTTGCTGCCCGGATCTTGACGGCCCAACGGGTTGCTGGTCGCGCCGTGCTTGAAGTGGGCTCCTACGACACGACCGGGACGGTCCGACCACGGGTCGTAGCGCACGGACCGGCGTCCTATCTTGGGGTGGACATCGTGCCCGGACCCTCGGTGGACGCGATCTGCAACGTCCTCGCGCTCGAGCGCACGTACGGCCGCGACGCGTTCGACATCGTGATTTCGACGGAGATGGTCGAGCACGTGCGCGACTGGCGCGGCGCATTCGACAACATGAAGGCGGTCCTCCGACCCGGCGGGCTCCTCGTACTGACCACTCGCTCACTCGGCTTCCGCTTCCACTTTGGGCCGTTCGACTTCTGGCGCTATGAGCCCGACGACATGCGCGCGATCGCCGCCGAGATGGAGATCGTCGCGCTCGAGCGGGACCCGATCTCGCCCGGAGTCTTCCTTGCCGCCCGCAAGACCACGGCGCCTGCAACCGATCTTGGTGCGATAGAACTCTACTCAATGATCCGTCGGCGCCGGATGCGTGACGTGTCCGGCTGGGATGTGCGGCGCTTCGTGTGGACGAACCCCATCACGATCGCACACCGGTTGCTGCCCCGGCCCGTCCGACGGAGACTGAAGCGTGTTGTTCGGACGCTGACTGGCTGGGAGGTTTGAGCGGCCCTCCGCACAGCGCACATCGAGTCTCGCCTCGATCCAGAGGCCACTACCTGCTGGTCGGCAACTCCTCCGCGGATCTCCGGAAGAGGTAGACGTCGTTCCGGCCTTCGGAGATTGCGTCGACGAGCCGGACGAACTCGAATCCCCTTGGATGGAGGCGATCAAGCACCTCTCCGGGTCCGGCCACCTCGTACGGTAGGCCGCCGAGCCAATCCTCGATATCGCGCCACCAGTTCATCCCTCGTTCGTCATATGCACCACGAAGGGCGGGCAGTCGCCGCTTGAGGACGAGGCTCTTGCCGATCTTCGTGAGAGCGTACGAACCCTGAAGGATGCGCTTGCCCGGGCCGGGCAGGGCTGCGTAGAGGCGCTTGATCCGCAGGCTCAACCCACTCCGTGATGTCCGGTGGTACAGGGCGATCCAGAGCCTGCCGCCGGGCGTGACGAGGCCAGCAGCGGCGTCAATCGCCCTCCAGAGTGATCCGGTGTGGTGCAGGACTCCCCACGAGATGACCACATCAAATGTGCCCAGGTCAACGACGAACGACTCGTCCAGGATCGAGCCCTGCTCGACTCGCCATGACGTCGGTCGTCCGGCCGAGTCCCAGAGTCGGCGCGTCGCCACAACGGAGTGATGGTCCAGGTCGAATGAGAGAACGTCCGCGCCGAGGCGGAACGCCGCCAGAGACGTAAGGCCCTGGCCCGATCCGACGTCCACGACCCGCTTCCCGGTTAGGTCGTCCCCGAGCCAATCCCGAACATACGCTGCCATGGCGCGTCCCGCGCCAGCGGGCATGTCGTCGAGGAACTTCTGCCAGTTCCTGCCGAATGAGAACTCGCCCGAATTCATCCATGGCTGCTTCCACCTGTCTTGGGAAACGCTGTCTCTTCGTGCTCAGATTCAAACGATCCTCTTCCCGATCTTCGCGAAGGCGTACGACCCCAAGAGGATGCGCTTGCCCGAGGCTAGTGTTGCGACCCGCTGATCCCTGGACGGTTGCCCGTGGCGGCGGGAAGCACGCTGGCGAAGTCGCGAAGCGGCCAGCAACTTACAAATCGCGACACTAGGCAGCGTTGCGTAGAAGTGCTTGATCCGCAGCCTCAACCGGCTTCGTGGCGTTCGATAGTAGTGGGCGATCCAGAGCCAACGGTCCTGCGTGGCGAGATCAGTAACTGCGTTACTGCCCTCCAGGGCGATCCCGTGTGGTGTAGGACTCCCCACGAGATGACCACATCAAACCTGGCAATGCCCCCGACGAGCGACAGCTCCAGAATCGAGCCCTGCTCGCCTCGAGCGGACCGTTGCCGCGTACGGCTCGCGGGTGACGAATTCGGTGGAGCCATGGGCCGTGGCGACCATCCGTCCGGAGATCATCGCCGAGGCCCAAGGTCGGCTGATCTACGGAGCGCTGATCTCGACGGAAGAGGGCGTCACGAAACGATGGCGAGCGCCCCGGCTCAGGTGTGCGGATGCAAGCAGAACGACCAGCGCTCCGGCCAGTTCGAAGGCCGCCAGCGCCTTCCCGCCAGCCCAGAACCATGGCAGGCTCTGGGTGACAGCGCCCGCGATGATCGCTGCCCGTTGCCATCGGTTCCCACTCGGCCACGTGGCGACCATGAGGGGAACGAGCGCAGCGAGATAGTGGTCCCAGAGAGCGGACACGACGAAGAGGTAACTGCCGACCGCGTACGCGACAGCGGCACGATCCAAACCGACGCGCCGAGTGCGGCGGACAGCCGCAAGCAGAAAGGCGACGCTGATTGCCAATCCCGCAATTGCGGCTGGCTTCGCGAACGGCGTATCGCCTAGGATGAACGCGAGCGACACGCCGTCGGGCTCAAGCGGAGCGAGGTTCGGGAGTACCGACCACCAGGCAGCCCAGGAAGCCGGCGAGAGGACGAACGATCCGACTACGAGTAGCAGGCCCGTGCTGACGACGGCAGGGCGACTTCTGGGCGCGACAAGGGCCGCGAGCGCTAATGGTCCCGGGATCACCTTGACGACGGCCGCGAGTCCTGCGGCGGCGCCGGCCAGGCGGCCCGACCCAAGCAGCATCACCGCAACCGCAGTGGCCACCCAGCCGCTGACATTCCCGCTGTAGATCGCGGACTGGAAGGGAAACGACGCGACGGCCAGCGCGATGGCTGCGACGGCGCCGAAGCGATCGAGCCGACCCCTGGCCCCCGCGCCGACCGCCACAAGCAGCCAGCCGAGAATGATCACCTGCGCCAGAGACCAGCCGATCGCGAGCCACATTGGGTCGATGTTGCGGAGCGGGACGAACAGCTGTGCGAGTGGCGGCGGGTAGAGGTACCCGACCAGAATGGAATCGGGTAAGCGTGCGAGCGGTCCCTCCAGCAGCTCCGCACTGTACGGCGACCCCGTGGCCACGAGGCGATGGGCGGCACCTACATAAGCGGGGAGATCGACCCCGAAGGACGACTCTTGAGTCCCCACCTTGCTCCACAGCTGGACCCAGGCTTTGGCAAGAAAGATGGCGATCACGGCCGTCGGCACGAGCTGAGTCACCGCCCGACGGAGCCCTTCGGACGTCAGAGTGAGTCGGCTCACGGAGCCGCCCCGGGTCGTCGGAGCAGGACCGCGTACGAAAGGCCGGCGCGCCGCGAGGTGCGACGGACGATCGGGCCCTCGAGCGCGAAGAGACCAGCCAGGAGTCGATTGATCGGCCCGAGAGACATTCGCTCCTGGTTGCCGAACGAGATCGGCAGGAGCCGTTCCGCGAGCCTGAGCGTCACGGCGATAGGCGCAAGAACCGTGTTGAACGCCGTGAAGTAGGCAATTTCCGCACCAGACTCGGCACACAGCCGCCGCAGGCTCGCGCGCCGGTACCGGCGAACGTGGTGCAGGCGGCGATCGTGGGCACCCCAGAGGATCGGGTGTGCGGGCACCGTGACGAGGATCCATCCGCCCGGACGCGCTTGCCTCACGAGCGCAGCCAGGGCTTCCGCATCCCGCTCGATGTGCTCGAGGACGTCGAGCGCAACGACCAAGTCGAATGATGCCGGCCGGAAGGGCAATCGATCCGGCAGCTCGCCATCGCGCACGACTCGCCCGGCGCCATGCTTGCTCGAGGCGATCTCACGAGCCTCGAAGGACGGCTCGAAGGCAGATACCCGCCCGCGCCGCTCGAGGAGATACAAGTTTCCGCCCGTTCCGCATCCTGCCTCGAGGACCGAGGCGCCCGGCGGGAGGTCTGCCCGGTCGAGCACGGCGTCGATGACCGCTCGCCGGCCGACGAACCACCAATGGTGGTCCTCGTGCGAAGCCATCAGGCGGAACGCGTCGCCGTCCATCGTCTCAGCGGGAGGCCGGCATCTGCCGCCCGGACATGAGGTCACGCCACGTCTTGGACTTCTCGGCGACCGGCGCGCCGCGCCCATCCTTCTTCGTTCCTACCCTGAGCCCGCTTCGGCCGTGGTACACGTGAGCGTCCCGCGCGCGTTTCCCAATCACCGGTGTCTGTGCAGCACGGCCGTAGCACGCTTCGATCGCGTCGCTCCCGACCACGATCGATCGATCGAGCCCGCCCACGGCGGACGCGGCCTCGATCCCTGTCACTTGGTGGCAGGCCTGCAGGAACGCGTCCGAAGCTGCGAGACCGGCCATACCGCCGCCGATGAGTATCGCCCTCACGCCAGTCCCCGGCACGTCACGATATCTGGCGCTTGGTGGCCCAAACGGTCACGCTCGACAGAAGCAGGTCGCGCCTCGAGTGCGAATCCAGCTCGGCTTCGATTGCGGTCGTCAGATACCCGTCACCGCGAAGCTCTCCGTCGTCCCAGAGGAGAATCTGAAGCCTCCTCCCGAGGACCTCCCGGTACTGCCCTTCACGCCACTCGTTCAGGTCCACGGGGTATGGCAGGTGATCGAGATACAGGTGATCCCAAGGCCGGATGCTACGCGAAAGGTTGGGGTCGATCGAGTGCCACTCCCAGTGGTGCCCACCTTGGAGAGCAGGAAACAGCGCAATCTGGATTACGGCAAGCCCGTCCTTCGCGAGGACCCGATTGACCTCGCGTGTGGCCGCATCGACATCCTGGAGATGCTCCCAGACAGCCGACGAGATGACGAGGTCAAAGGAGTCGTCAGGGAAGGGCAACCTCGTGGCGTCAGCTCGCCGAAGGGAGACTCGGTGAAACGGCAGGCGGTGGCCGGCCAGACGCGAAAGGGTGCGCCAGTATCGGATCGTATGGAGGACGTCGCGAATGATGGCCTTGGTCATGGCACGAGGGCCGTCTTCGCGAGCCAACGAGAACCACATCCAGGGCCGTCGCCATCCGAGGGCGATTAGACGCATGTCGATCGCTGTCACCTCGCCACCGTCTGCCGCGGCAAGCAGCGAGGCCTGCGCTCGGTCTCCGCAGCCGACGTCAAGGATGCGGCAGCCGGTGAACGCGGGCAGTCCCAGCTCTGCTAGGCCACGCCTCCACTCGGAGTACATCGCGTGGTGCAGCTCCGCATCCGACCTTCCCTCGTGCCACGCCTGCCGGGCGCGGCGAGCCAACGTCGACAGGGTCGCGACGGCCGTCATTCCAGCCGTCCGGTGGCAGTCCGGCCACGCAGCAGTACGTGCAGCGCCGCGATGGCGCTGTCCACCTCGGCTGAGGTCCAAGCGTCGAGTGCCTCGAGCGGGACCGGCGCCGGCGGCCGTCGCAGGGCGCCGGCGACGGCTTCAGCGAGCCCTGTCCCCGAAGAAGGCACGATGGTGATCGGGGCGCCCTCGACCTCGCGCAGCCCGATCATTTCCGTGGCGACGACCGGGACGCCGGCCGCGAGCGCCTGGATCGTGACCTGGGGGACGCCCTCGACCGTCGCGGCGTGGACGAGGACATCCACGGCCGAGAGGAGGCCGGGGATGTCCGCTACATGGCCGAGGATGAGGACGCGGTGGGCAACCCCGAGGCCTGCGGCCAGCGACGCGAGCCGTTCGCGCTCCGGCCCGTCGCCGGCGATCGCCAGGTCGGCTTCTCCGGAGCGGAGGAGCGGCGCCAGCTCCTGCAACACGAGGTCGACGCGCTTACGTGGTTCCAACGAAGCGATGACGACGGCGAGCCTGCGGGAAGCGTCGAGACCGAGATTGACGCGAGTACTCACCCGCTGTTCCGCCGACAGCGCCCGGAGCGCCGTGAACGTCGCGATCTCGATTGGCGAGCGGATGATCGTGTATTGGTCCGGTCTCCCGACACCTGCCGCCAGGTACAGCCGGCGGAGCTCATCACCGACCGAAACGATGACGTCGGTCCAACGTGCGCAGAGCCGTTCGGACAGGACGAAGACCGCCGAGCCGGTGGCACCGAAGGCTGGGCCGAACGAGGCCATGTGAATCGTGTGGACGACTGCCCGGGCGATGCCGCGAGCGGCAAGGCGACCCACGACCCCCGCCTTCGACTGGTGGGTGTGCACGACATCGAATACGACGTCGCGGATGAGGCGACGGAGCTTCAGGTAGGCCTTGACATCGTTGAGCGGCGAGATCGCCCGGACGAGCGACGGGATCACATGAACCGTGATACCGGGCGGGATCTCCGCGGGCAGGCTGTCGCGGCCGATCGCGAGGTGCACCTCGTGGCCGTGGTGGGACTCCCAGAGGGCGGTGTGGAGGAGGTTACGCTCCGCCCCACCGCGGCGATGGCGCGTCGCGACGTGGAGTATCCGCATCTCAGGCGTCCGCCACGGGCTGGGATCTGATCCAGCGGTCGTACCAGAGGTGAAGCCCGACGAGCGACCAGAGGCGGATGCCGTGGTCGGCCGTGCCGGCTACGTGCTCCTGAAGGAGTACCGCCACGCTCGCGGGCTCCACGAGGCCAGTGATCGCCAGCCGCTCCGGGTCCAAGGTCTCCCGAGCGAGCGCGGCGAGCGGACCGCGGAACCAAGCGTCGAGCGGCGCCCCGAAGCCCTGCTTCGGGCGGTCGATGATCTCGTCCGGAATGCGTCCCCGCATGAGGCGCCGGAGCAGGCGCTTGCGCTCCAGTCCGGCGAGCTTGAGTGACGGCGGGACTGTGGCGAGGAAGTCGATGAGTTCCGGGGCCAGGAAGGGCGCCCGCACCTCGAGCGATGCGGCCATGCTCGCTCGGTCCACCTTCACGAGGATGTCCTCCTGGAGGTACGCGCGGACGTATGCGCCGATCGTCCTGTCCGCCCAGTCGCGCGCGCCGGTTGACGAGCCCTCGATCTCCAGGATCGGCTCGGTGTCGACGCCGGCCCGAGTCCTCCGCGTAGGTCGCTGGCGATGAAGGTACGGGCGGACCTCCCGAACGAGCCCAGGCGTGAAAGGAGCCGCGCCTCCGCAGGGACGTCCAGCCCGGCGGCGAACCGACGCGCCTTGCCGTACGCGGAGCCGGCGCGGTCGGGGAACCGCCGCGCGCTCCGTGCGAGAACCGCGCGGACGGGGCGCGGGAGCACGTCGAGCCAGCCGGCGATCTTGAGGGCCTGGTAGGTCCGATAGCCCATGAGCAGCTCGTCGCTTCCGTCGCCGCCAAGGGCGACCTTCACCTCCCGACGCGTGAACAAGCTGAGAAGGTGAGTAGGGATGACCGACGGGTCGGCCATCGGCTCGTCGAGGATCTCGGTGATCCGCGGGATCAACTCGAGCACGCGAGCCTCGGAGAGGACTTCCACGTGATGGTCCAGGCCGAGGTGCGCGGCGGCCGCGGCGGCATGCTCGGTCTCGTCGAAGCCGCGCTCCTCGAACCCGATCGTGAAGGCGCGGACGGTCGATGAGTGGCGCCGCATGTAGTAGCCGACGGTGGTCGAGTCGAGGCCGCCGCTCAGGAAGAGGCCGACGGGGACGTCGGCGAGCATGCGCATCCCGACGGAGCGGTCGAGGAGTTCGTCCAGCCGGGCGACGGCGTCCGCCTCGGAGATGGGCTGTCGGTCAAACCGGAGCGTCCAGTACGGCGCGCTCGTGAACCCGGCCTCCGAGATCGTCCCGACGTGGCCGGCTCGGAGCTTCCGGACGGCGCCGAGCATCGTTCGCGGCCCCACCACGTAGTCAAAGGCGAGGTACTGCTCCAGCGCGACCGGATCGATCCCTCGGTCCAGGCCGGGGTGGAGCAGGAGCGCCTTGAACTCGGAGGCGATCGCCCAGCCGCCGGCCACCTCGGCGACGTAGAGCGGCTTCTCGCCGGCCCGGTCGCGCGCGACCACCAGCTCTCGTCGCTCGCTGTCCCAGATCGCCACCGCGAACATGCCGTCGAGCTTCGGGAATAGCTCGGCGCCCCATGCCTCGTACCCGTGCACGAGCGTCTCGGTGTCGCTGTGGTCGGTCGCGAACGTGTGCCCGAGGGCGACCAACCGCTCGCGCAGCTCCGCGTGGTTGTAGATCTCGCCGTTGAAGACGATGCAGTGGAGCCGACGCTCGTCCCGCATGGGCTGGTGACCGCCCTCGAGGTCAAGGATGCTCAGCCGGCGCATGCTGAGCAAGCACGTGCCGTCGAGCGCAGCGAAGCCCTCGTCGTCCGGCCCGCGATGGCGGATCGCATCGGTCATTGCCTTCGCCAGACGCTCGGACGGCTGCGCCCCGAACGAGACGAGCCCGACGATCCCGCACACCGTCAGGACTCCCCCGGCGTCGACATTGCGAGCATCTCCTCGTATGTCTCCTCGATCAGGTCGACGACCCGAGCGATCGGGTAGGTCGCGGCGACGTGCTCGGCCGCCGCGAGTCCGAGGCGAGTTCGAGTCTCCGGATCCCCCGCGAGCCCCTCGATGGCGGCACGGAGCCCCTCAATCGAGCCGATTTCGACGAGCCGTCCGGTCACGCCGTCTTCGATCATCGTCGGGACAGCGGCGACCCTGGTCGCGACGACCGCCAGGCCACAAGCCATCGCCTCGAGGACGACGTTGGGCATGCCGTCCGAATACGACGGGTGGACGTACAGGTCACACGCCTGGAAGTACGAGGCGATGCGCGGGCTCCATGGCCGGACGATTGTGCGTGGCGTCTCAGGCAGTTCGCCCACCGGCGCGTCCAGCGCCGCCTCGCCAACGACCACGAGCGTCGCAGGAACGGACGGCGTGACCTGGCGCCAAGCTTCGAGGAGATCGAGGATTCCCTTGTATCGGGCGAACCGCCCGGCGTAGAGCACGAGCAACTCGTCCTTCGGGAGGTCAAGCTCACGCCGCAGCGCCGCCCGCTCGTGGGCGGACACCGGATGGTAGACGTGCGCGTCGAGGCCGTTCGGAATGTGGACGACACGCTCGGTTGGGATCCCCAGCAACGCGAGGTCCGTCTCGATCTCCGCCGAGATGGCCTGGACCCGGCGCGCGCTCCGGATGCCGACATACCTTGTCGCCCATGCCACTTTGCGCATCCGGGCGATCTCACCCTCCGGCCCGCCGGTCGCGATCTTGATGTAGATCGGGACGCGGCCCAGGCGGCCGGCCAGGGCGACGACGTCCGCCTGGAGGTTCGCAAGATGCACGTGGACTATGTCGTACCGGCCCACATTGAGAAGTAGCCACGCGACGAGGAACGGCAGGTAGGTTCCGGTCCGGGCGGTCCCAGCCCCAAAGCAGGGCAGTCGTGTGACTCGGATCCCCCCGACGCGCCCGGTGCCGGTCTGGCCGGATCGTTGCGTCACCACTTCGACGCTGTAGCCGCGACGAGCGAGCTCCTCAGCCTGGAGTCGTGCTTGGCGCTCGGCCCCCCCGACCGGACCCGGCTCGTACCCGAGAGTGCAGAACAGCACTCGCCGCCGACCCCCCATCACTGGTAGACCGCCGCGAGGTGCGGGAGGCCGGGAACGAGCTCGTCGATCGGCGACGTCCGGCGGTACACGTACTGGAAGTGCCAAGACGAGTTGGGGCCGGGTAGAGCGACGCGAGAGATCGGCGGCGGAGCAACCGCGATGACCGTGAACACCGGAGACCAGCCAGCCCGGTCACAGGTCCACGGGGACGCAGGGTGGGCCATCGTCGCGACACCGGCTACCCAACGGCAGAGAGCGACAACCCCCTGGTCGATCGGGTTCTCGACGGCGAGTGCGTGGAGCTCGTCGAACGCCAAGCGATCACCGTTCCAGGCCTCGACCATGAGGCGTGGAACCGTTCGCTCGGTCTCTGGGATCGCGGCGACGAGCGTCCGCGCTTCGTCGAACCGATCCGCTGAGAGCGCGGCGAGGTAAGCAGTATCAGGTGGGCCGGCCGCGAACGTCGCCTGGAGGATCTCGTCTCGAAGAGGGCTCCAAGGAGCCGACCTCCAGATGGGGTCCCCGGCGAGTCCCGGCGCCGCGATGAGGGCGGAGGTGGCCGCACGCACGGCCGCTCCGCGATCGCGGAGATTGAGGTACAGGTCCGCCGCCGCCAAGGCGATCTGGGGCTGTTGGTAGCCGAGCCTCATCGCTGCGGAGACGGCGGCACGCGCGGCTTGGGGGTTCCCGAGGTCGGCCTCGACCCGGGCAAGGTCAACCCATGCGGTGGGGAAGTCGTCGATCTCGGCTGACCTACGGATGAGGTCCCGGGCGGTGGCCAGATCGCCGAGGTGAGCGGCAGCAAGGCCCGCGGTGAACAGGTATGGCGGCATGTCCGGGTCGACATCGAGCGCCGCCTGGGCGCGTGCGTACGCACTGTCCCAGTCCCCTGCGTTGGCAGCGAGGGTCGCCTTCACCCCATCCGTGGCGGCGCCCTCAGCGCGAGCAAGCCACGAGCCTGCGACGAGGGCGCCCAGGACGATCGCCGTGCCGACGGCGACGAAAGGGACCCTCGGCTGGCTCGCGCGCGGCGCCCCGGTCGCTGATGCGTCGAGGCGGGCGACGGCCAGCGCGAGGACGAAGCCGATGGCGGGCATGTTGGGGTAGAAGTCGAAGAGCTGGTGCGCGCCGAGGTAGACGGTCCCGGCGAGCACCGCCCACGCGAGACGCCGTTGGAGCGGGTCGCTTGAGCGCGCGCCTCGCCAGACCAGCACGCCGATCGCGACGAGCATCACGAAGCCCGCGAGCGCCCCGGCGATCCCAAGCTCGGCCAGCGTCTGCAAGAAGATGTTGTGTGCATGGGGGATGTAGTAGTCCGCTTCGGGCGCGACCGTGTACCTGATCCGTTCGACCGTCCACGTCCCCGGTCCCAGTCCAGTCATAGGCTGGTCCGCGAACATGCGGAGGGCCGACACGTAGAACGCCGTGCGGGTGTCGGCCGCGTGCTCCGCAACACGGCTGACGATCGCGGGCTTGAAGGCTAGGAAGATCGCTACCATGACGAGACCGGTCGCGGCGATGCCCAATCGAGCCCGCCCCGATGCCAGGATCGTCCGCATCAGGCGCCTGTGATCCGCTTCGGCCAGCCACAATGGGATCAGAAAGGCCGAGGCGATGACCAGCCCAACCCATGCGCCCCGCGAGCCGCTGAGGAAGACGACGGCAGCCGTCATCGCGCCCAGGACGGTGAGGGCGACCCTTGTCCTGGTTGTCGAAAGCCCGAGGTGCGCCGCCGCCGCGAGCCAGAGGAGGATGGTCACGGTCGCGACTGGGCTGGGGTTCCCGTACGCGAGACCCACGAAGCCGGGTCGAAGCGGCGGGATCGAGAACCGCCCCAGCTCCGTCCAGAAGTCGACCCATTGCAAGGCGACCGCGCCGATGTACAGCCCCGACAGACCGAACCCGAGGAGGACCCCCAGCACAGCGAGCCGCGGCCCGAAGAAAGGGTCGGCGAAGAGGCGCTGCATGAGGAGATACCCGCCGGCCAGAAGGACCGTGTACGCGAGGTAGTCATAGGCGAACCGGGGTTCGCTCGAGGCCAGCGTCGAGATGACCAGTGCGGCGAGACAGGCGACGATCGCGGGCCAGAGCGCTGATCGCGGCCGCCACTCTGGGTGCCGGATCGCCCAAGCGAGCCAGACGACGAGCGCCACGATCATCATCAGGACGCTCGCCACGCGGAACTCCACATTGTAGAGCCCGAAGAAGCCGCCGCCCCCTGCGACCGTCAGGTAGACGACGCCGATGATGACGAGCAACCAGACGACGAAGCGGCCCCGCCTCAGGTGATGACCCATGCTTCCGGAGTCAAGGCGGTGCTAGCCTTCGAGCGCGCTGATCCGTCGATCCAATGAGAGGACGAACCTGCATGCGACTTGCCGTGGTCGGCCTTGGGTACGTCGGCCTCGTAACCGCGACCTGCCTCGCGCGCCTCGGCCAGGAGGTTGTCGGGCTGGAGGCTGACGCGTCCAAGCTGGGAACACTCGAAGCGGGCGAGGTCCCGTACTTCGAGCCACATCTTGAGGGTGAGCTCACGGCTCAGCGATCGACGGGCCGGCTCCGCTTCACTGGGGACGCCGCCGCGGCACTTCCCGGAGCCGATGTGATCCTCATCTGCGTCGGAACGCCGTCCGACCCGACGGGCCGCGCGGACCTGCGCGCCGTGCTCGCCGTGGCAGACGCCATCGCGGCCACGGTGACGGACGACCCGGTCGTCGTCCTCCGGAGCACGGTGCCGATCGGGACGACGCGGCTCGTCGAGCGGCGGCTGAACGAGACGCGCGCCGAGCGAGGGCTGCGGCCCGTCCCCGTCTTCGCGAACCCGGAGTTCCTCCGGACCGGCCGGGCCATTGAGGACTTCCTCCGGCCGACGCGCGTGGTCATCGGACGGACCGATCTCGCCTCGGAAGCCGACCTCGATGTCCTCGCGACGCTCTACGCGCCGCTCGAGGCGCCGCTCGTGGTCACGGATGCCGAGAGCGCCGAACTCGTGAAGAACGCCTCGAACGCCTTCCTCGCGATGCGGGTGAGTTTTGTGAACGAGCTCGCGGCCCTGTGTGATGCCGCCGGCGCCGACGTCGACGACGTCATCGCTGGAATGGCACTCGATCCGCGGATCGGCGGCCAGTTCATGCGCCCCGGTATCGGCTACGGCGGGTCGTGCCTGCCGAAGGACGTTCGGTCGCTCATCGCCACGGGTGACGACCACGGGGTGGAGATGCGCCTGGCGAAGGCGATCGACTTGGTCAACCGAGGGCAGACCGGCCGCCTGGTCGACTCGCTCGTGTCCTCGCTCGGCCGGGCGCTCGACGGCGCGCGGATCGCCGTTCTGGGCCTGGCGTTCAAGCCGGACACGGACGACACTCGGGAGTCCCCTGCGCTCGTCCTCATCGATGCGCTGCACGCCCGCGGTGCGAACATGGTCGGCTGCGATCCGGAGGCTATGTCGAAGACCGGGGCGACGCGCCCCTGGCTCGAGATCGCGGCCGACCCGATCGAGGCGGGCCACGGCGCAGACGCCGTCGTCCTCGCGACCGAGTGGCCGGCGTACGTGACGATCGACCTCGATGCTCTCGCCTCGGCGATGCGCGGCCGGCTCGTCGTGGACGGGCGCAACGCGCTCGACGCTACGAAAGTCGCGGCCGCGGGTCTTCGCTACCTGGGCGTAGGGCGACGGGCCGGCCGCTGATCCGATCCCAAGAGGTGGCATGTTCAGCCCTGCTCCGCCAGAAGCCAACGTTGGAATGCCGTCAGGCCATCCTCGAACGAGGTTCGCGGTTCCCACCCGATTGTCTGTCGAGCGCGCGAGACATCGGCGAAGGTTGCTGGGGCGTCGCCGGGTTGAGCCGGCAGCAGGTCGAGCGAGGCCGTCACGCCCAGGGCCCGCTCGAGCGCGCGGACCAGTTCCAGGTTCGAGTAGGGGCGGTGGCCCCCCAGGTTGACCGTCAAGTCGTCCGCGTCTGAGTCCACGAGGCGAGCGAAAGCATCGGCGATGTCGTCGACGAACGTGTAGTCGCGAGTGACGTTCCCTGCCGCGTAGAGAGGGATGGGCTCGCTGCGGAGCATCCGTGCTGCGAACGCGTGGACCGCGAGGTCCGGTCGCTGGCGCGGCCCAAAGACGGTAAAGAGACGGGCGATCCGGATCGGGAGCCCGGTCGCGGCATGATGGGCATGGACGAGCGCCTCGCCCGCGATCTTCGTGGCGCCGTAGGGCGACAGCGGGCGCCCCTCCGCCTCGTCCTCGCGGAAGGGGAGCCGCCGCGAGGCACCGTAGATCGAGCTTGAGGAGGCGAAGACGAATGCAGCGCCGGCACCGGCCGCGGCGGCGAGCAGGTTCTGGAGCCCGCGGACGTTGATGTCGATATAGAGCCAGGGGTCCGCAAGCGAGTCGCGGACCCCGGCGCGCGCCGCGAAGTCGACAATGGCAGCGGGCCGCACGTCGTCGACGAGCGCGCGCAGGCCCTCCCGGTCGCGGGTGTCGAGTTCTGCGAACCGGAAGCTCGAGGACGCTCGGGCCTGTGCCAGATTGCGTTCCTTGATCTCGCGCGGATAGAACGACTCGAAGCAATCGAGGCCAACGACCGTCCGACCTTGGGCCAGAAGAAGATCGACGACCGTGCTCCCGATGAACCCGGCAGCGCCCGTGACGAGGACCACGCCGTCGCCGGTGCCGCGTCCGGCCGTCACGGCTGCGCTCCAGGTCGGCCGGCGCCGGTAGAGACCCCCACGTTCCTGCGGCCGCCGGACAGCCGGCCGAGGATCTCGCGCACTGCGGTCACGCCCAGGAGCCGGCCGAGGATCGCCGCGACGAGCACGAAGGCGACGGACACGACGACGAGTCGCAAGGCTGCGACGTCAGGGAGCAGCTGCGCGGCGAGGATCGTGATCGCAGCCGCCCCCGCGCCCATGAGGATGGCGCGCCCGAGCTCCGACGCGAAGCGCGGCGCGCTCACCCGCAGCGCCACGAGGGAAACGACAGCCGCCGCGAACCACCCGACGGCATACGCCAGCGCGACCCCGTCCAGCCCCATCGATGCGCCTGCTATCAGACCGACCCCCCACATCGTCACGACGGCGACAGCGCCGACGACCGACAGGATGATGAACCTTCCCGCGGCGAGCAGGGCGCGGACGGCGAGCAGGACGAGCATGTGCGCCGCGACACCGGCGCTCATCCAGCCGAGGAACCGCGCGACAGCTCCAGCATCCTCGGCATCGAACCGCCCGCCCTGAAAGAGAATCGAGACGAGCGGCGGCGCCACGATCGGGAGCAGGAAGGCCACTCCGATCACGGGCCCGAGCATGCGCAGGACTGCCCCTTGGACCGACCACGCGCCGCCTGCCTCGGCGACCGCGACCGTCGCGCTGCCCATGGCGCCAGCTTCGTGGCTCCACCTCGTGAAGACGACCGCGAGCAGGCCGGACAGCAGGATCTGCTCGCCGGCGACGACGAGGCGGCTCGCGTAGTCGGCGGTCGCGACAGCTCCCGGACCCTGTAATGAAGCGACACCACGCAGGACGAGCCCGGCGATGCTCATGAGCCCGAAGGCAAGCCCAGCCGGGATGAGCCGGCGGATGAGCCGGCGGGCGGTCGCCGTCCGAAGGGACGGCCGTAGATCACCGAGCGGGCCAACACTGGCCGCGACGAGCGCTACCTGGAGCGCCGCACCGACGATGTAGGCGAGGGCCACCTCCTCGACGGTCGCGTTCGGTGATAGGACGAACGTGAGGATCACCGGGACGGGAGGGATGGCAAACGACGCCGCCGCGAGGACGTAGCGTTTGCGGGCATTCGCTCGAGCGACCGTGAGCCAGACGAGGATCCAGAGAAACTCCAGCGGCGCGGTCAATCGCAGGAGCCCGGCGAGACGTTCCCGGTCCCCGCCGACCAGCCCGGGCGCCAGCGCAGCGCTCAGGGAGTCGGCCGCCAGGAACGTGATAATGGCGAGCAGGAGCGCCGCCGTCAGGCCGATGCCGGCCGACGCCTGGATCGATGCGCGGGCGCGCTGTTCGTCGCCGGATGCCCGCGCTTGGACATAGGCAGGAAGAGCGACGCTGGCCAGGGCCGCACCGACCGGTCCGCTCGTCCCGACTCCCCAGGCCAGCGCGGCGGCGAGCGCGTCGGTCTGGGCGTCCACCCCGAGCGCCCGCGCAAAGAGCACCTGCTGCAGAAGCGTGACCGCGTACCCGACGAAGGTCGCAACCGTCGCGAGCGCGACCGATCGGGTCGCCGACGTTCCGAGCGCTCGCCCTGCATTCGAGGGTCCTTCGAAGTCCGTCCCGTCCACCTATCGGCCCTGGAGGGCGGCAGGGATGGTCCGGGCGAGGATGCTGAGATCCAGCCAGAGGGACCAGCGGTCGATGTACTCGAGGTCGGCCGCGACCCAACGGTCGAAGTCAGGGTCGCGCCGTGCGCGAACCTGCCAGAGCCCGGTGATGCCCGGCTTCATCGACAGTCGTCGACGGTGCCAGATGTCGTACTGCTCGACCTCATCCGGGAGCGGCGGCCGTGGTCCGACGAGGCTCATCTCGCCGCGGAGGACGTTCCACAGCTGCGGCAGCTCGTCGAAGCTCGTGCGGCGCAGCCATCTACCGATCTGGGTGATACGGGGGTCGTCGGTCACCTTGAATGCCCGACCGTTGACCTCGTTGCGACCGTCCATTTCGCTCCGACGTTCCTCTGCGTCACGGGTCATCGACCTGAACTTGAGCACTTGGAACGGCCGACCGTGTAGCCCGACACGCCGCTGACGGAAGAAGATCGGACGACCATCGCCGAAGACGACCGCGATCGCGCAAGCGAGGAGGAGAGGGCTGAGAAGGACGAGGCCAAGGCTCCCACCGGCGAGGTCGATCACGCGCTTCATGCCGAGCGCGAGCGCTCGGTCCGGGCCGGAGACGAGGGAGATGACAGCGGTCCCATCGAGCTCCTCGACCCGACCGGTGGAGATCGCCCGATCGAGGACGTCCATCGGGATGCGCACGATCTTTCCCTCGTCCTCGCAGACGCCGGCGACCGCATCGATCAGGTTCCACTGCGTGAATGGCAGGCAGACTGCGACCTCGTCGATCACGCGATCGTGGAGGATCCCCTGAAGGCGGTCGAGTGGGCCGAGGTAGGGCCAGCCGCCCGGGAGGTCCGAGTACGTGGGGTCGTCGTCGAGGAACCCAGCGACCCGCAGGCCGAGGGCGGCGTGGTCTTCCAGTCGCTGTGCGAACGAACGGCCGCGAGGGCCGGCACCAATGACGAGGACGTACCGCGTGTTGTACCCGTGCCGGCGCAGCCACTCGAACCCGACTCGGAGCATCGCGCGGACGCCGAGTGTCGCGAGGGCCTGGATCGGGAACAGGGTAGCGAGGAAGAGACGGCTCACGTCCGGGAGCCGGAAGAGGAAGAGCACGCTGAGTGTCAGCAGCGCAATGGAGAGCGTTGCTCGAAGGACGGCGCCCGCCTCCGAGCGGAGCGACCACCGGGCCCGCGGCCTGTAGAGGCCGTGGAACGTCAGGACGACGACCCAGGCGACCGCATACGCGGCGACGAGCGGTCCAGGCTGCGGGACGATCCCGCCCCACCAGCCGACCCAGTCCTGCCCGAAGCGGAGGACGGAGACGACGAGAACGACGCCGACGGCGACGACGGCATCGGCCGCCATCAGGAGCGCTCGGAGCTGGGTCGCGTACCGACGGATCATCGTGGCGGCAGCCTAGAGTGCAGTGGTGCGTCCACGCAATGGTACCGATGGTCCAACAAGCGCCTGGTGCTACCGTGACGGGATGCTCGCGAACGCCTCCGGCCTGCGCCGCCTGCGTGAGCCTGCGGCTCTGCGCCTCATGCACCGCGTCCGCGTAGGATCGGCGTCATTCGGCCTGGATCGGCGGATCGTCTGGGCATTCGTCGTGTCGCGGCTGTTGGTCGTGGTGGCCGCGGTCATCGCCGAGGGGCTCATCATCCGCAACCCGGCGCTGGTCGGTGGCGCCAGCGGGCCCATCCTGCGCAGCCTTACCAGCTGGGATGGCTGGTACTACCTCGGGATCGTGCGGGACGGCTACCACGCCGCACCGGTCTCCGACGCATACGGCGATGTGGCGTTCCTGCCGCTCTTCCCGGTGCTCGTCTGGGTCCTGTCCCTGCCGTGGCCGGCGTTCGCGGGCCTTGTCTCCGTGCTCGTGGCCAACGCGGCTGCGCTCATCTCTCTCGGACTCCTCCGTCGCCTCGGGGAGCCGTACCTCGGCCACCGTCGCGCCTCGATCGCGGCGGCTCTCATGGCCATCTATCCGTTCGCCTGGGCGTACGCGATGGCGTACACCGACAGCCTCTTCCTCGCACTCTCGATCGGGGCGTTCCTGGCCGCCGAGAAGAGTCGCCGGCCGGTCGCCGGTCTCCTGCTCGCCCTGGCCTGCCTGTGCCGGTTCCAGGGGATCGTCCTCGTCCTTCCGCTCGCGATCGTCCTGCTCCGGCAGGACGGCTGGAGGCCTCGCCCCTCGCTGGCCTGGCTGCTCCTGGGGCCCGCAGCCGCCCTCGGGTTCCTCCTCTACGTCGGCGCGATCACCGGCAGTGCCACGGCCTACCTCGACGCCCAGGGGGCCTGGGGGCGCCTTGGCATTGGCGGTTCGAGCCCGGGCTCGACGATCGCCGCGTCGATCAGCCTCTACCAGGTAGCGCTGCTCGTCACGCTGTGTGCGACGGTCTTCCTGCTGGTCTTCACGCGGCGCGATCGGATGAGGATCGAGTACGTGCTGATCCCGGTCCTGTACATCGCCGCCGAGATGGCCAGCGGGTCACTGGAGGCTGTCGGACGGGTCACGATGCTCGCCTTCCCGTACGCCTGGATCCTCGCCAATCGGGGCGGGTTCTTCGCCCGTACCTACTGGCCGCTGATGTCGGCCGGGTTGTTCACGGCGCTCGCGATCCTGGCGTTCGGCGGTTACTGGGTGCCATGACGCCCTGTTGACGGCTCGAGCTACACACCCTGCCCAATTGGAGTATGGAACGCCGACCGATAGTATTGTAGACGGCCGACGGATTGTATCGTAAGATCGTGCCACCGGATCATGAGGACCGTCATGGCCAAGTACGTTCGACGCGTGGTGGACAACGAGCTCGACGAGCTGATGCCCGGTGTCGCAGCAATCGCGCTGCAGGGCGCGCGAGGCACCGGCAAGACGGAGACCGCGCTCGCGCGGGCAGCCACGGTCTACCGTCTCGACCGGCCCGAGATCCGCGACGTCGCTCTGGCTGATCCGGACCGTCTGACGCGGGGTGACCCGCCGATCCTCATCGACGAGTGGCAGGTAATGCCCGAGAGTTGGGACCTCGTCCGTCGCGCGGTCGATGCGGACCGGGCTCCCGGCCGGTTCCTCCTGACTGGCTCAGCCTCGCCCAGGAATCCGCCAACGCACACCGGCGCCGGGCGCATCGTCTCTCTTCACATGCGCCCGATGACGCTGGCCGAGCGCGGCGTCGCCGCATCGACCGTCAGCCTCCGGCACCTTCTGAGTGGCGCGAAGGGCCCCCTGGACGGTGAGACAGACGTGAGTCTCGAGCAGTACGCCCACGAGATCCTCGCATCGGGCTTTCCTGGCCTTCGCGGTCTGTCTGAGCGGTCCGCGCGTGCCGAATTGGACGGTTACCTGGAACAGATCGTGGAGCGCGACTTCGTGTCAGTGGGCCCGCCGCTCCGGAACCCGACAGCCTTGCGCCGGTGGATGCAGGCCTATGCCGCGGCGATCTCGACGACCACGTCGTTCGAGAAGATCCGCGACGCGGCGTCCGCAGGGCGCTCGGAGCGGCCAGCCAGGACGACGTCCATGAGGTACGTCGACGCATTGGAGGCCATGTGGGTCGTGGAGCCTGTTCCTGCCTGGAGACCGGCGGGCAGCGAGCTTGTTCGGCTGACCCTGGCCGCCAAACACCAACTGGTCGACCCAGGGCTGGCAGCGCGACTACGGCGGACGACCATGGATTCGCTCCTCGAAGGCGCGCCCGCGGGCGCACTCAACGCTCGCCACGCAACGCTCTTCGGTGCCCTGTTCGAGGCTCAGGTCACCCACGACGTGCGCACCTACGCTCAAGCGGCGGAGGGGCGCGTCTTCCACTTCCGAGACAAGGGCGGCGATCACGAGATCGACCTGATCGTCGAGGGGACCGACCAACGCGTCCTCGCGATCGAAGTGAAACTGACTCAGACGGTGTCCGATCAGCACGTCAAGCACCTGCTGTGGCTGCGACACAGGCTGGGCGACCGGCTCCTCGATGCCATCGTCGTGACCACTGGGCGTCAGGCGTACCGACGCCAGGACGGCATCGCGGTGGTGCCGGCCGCCCTGCTGGGCGCGTGAGGCGTGCATCGCCCGACGTCGAGCTCGGCGCGCTCGGAGGCGGTGACGTTGATCTCGCGGCCAAGGTCCTGCTCGAGCCCGACGAGCCGCTCGGACAGGCGGGCCCGATCGACTGAGGCGACGACGAGGAGCCGCCCCACGCCCCAACCGCCCGGCGTTCTTCCCAGCGGAACAAACGGGCGAATTTCAGGCTGGCCTTCCCGGCGCGCCAGTCCCACACCGGCCTGAATGCCCCGAGAATTGGCCGATCGGGTCGGC
>CAVQSY010000043.1:0-16372 GCA_963716025.1 uncultured Chloroflexia bacterium | reverse complement strand
CGTCGCCGCAGCCGACGACGGCCGGGATGCCGTACTCGCGGGCGATGATCGAGGCGTGCGCCGCGGGGCTCCCCACGTCGGTCACCACCGCGGCGGCCCGACTGAAGAGCGGCGTCCAGGCCGGCGCGGTCATCGGCGCCACCAGTATCTCGCCGGGCTGGAGCTCGTCGAACTCGTCCGGGCGGCGGATGACCCGCACCGATCCGGTCGCGCGGCCGGCCGAGGCAGGTGACCCGCTGACCAGCGCGGTGGCCGACGGGCTCGCACCCAGCATCCGCGGGAAGGAGTCCCACATCTTCTTCAGGACGATGGTTGCTCGACCGATGAGGAGAGGCGGCACGAGCCGGGCCTGCTCCTCGCGGGTGGCACGCCGCTCCGCGACGTCCACCGGGGAGTCCACGCGGCCGTCTGTCAGGGCGCCGAGCGATTCCTCGCGGGTGAGGAAGAAGACGTCGTCGGCTTCTTCGATGAGGCCGCGTGCGACGAGGGCTTCGCCGATCCGCACCACCGCGCGCCGCATGACCGGCCAGGCGATGGTCAGCTCCGCCGACCTGCTCCTCCCGGACCGGGACGAGGTGCTGCGCGTCTGCGAGCAGGCGTCGGAAGGCCGACAGGCGGCGCGGCGACGCGGCGAGCGCGCCGAAGGCGGCGGCTTCGGCCTGCTGCCTTGCCTCGACCAGCCGTCCATGATCGGCCATCGGCGTCGCGATCCGGCCGCGGCCATGGGATACGACCAATCCAGCGAAACGACAGCATGAGCAGCCTCCTCACGTGGGGGCTCGAAGCCGGTGAGCAGCGACAGGTGGCTGCCGCCCAGTGTCTCGCGCAGGTGCCGCCGATAGAAGCCGGCGAGGTTGAGCTCCATCTTGTACGCCGCGCCGGCCAGGGCGGCGAGCCACGCGAAGGCCTCTCCGGCCAGCTCGGCCAGCTCGTCGATCAGGGCTGGCAAGTCGCTCACCGGCACGGCATCCACCCGAGCCGCTGCCGCCTCCACCGCGGCGCGATAGCGCGGGCGGAAGTCCGCCCGCCACTCCCGCTCGACGATCGGGAAGCTGTGCCGCACGGTCGACGGGTTGATGCCGGCGATGCGCCGTGGATGTCGCGCCAAGTGCCAGAGCATCCGCGGCAGGTTGCGGAGGATGGCCTTCGGCCCAAACCAGTTGAGCGAGTAGAAGTACCAGCCGTTGACCACGACGTGGAGCGGCGCTGGCGCGCGCTGCCCGATCTCGTTGAAGAACCAGCGCGTGCATCCGCTCCTCCATCGCGCTCAGCAGCCACGACTCGAAGAGCGGCGTCACCGGCTCACCGATCCACTCGCCCAGCCGGAACTGGCGCGTGAAGGCCCCGGGCGCCGGCGGCTCCCAGGAGACGTCAGGCGGGAGCGCTGTCATCGGCCGGGCCTGGAGGATCCACACCGATGCCCTCGCCGTCGATCGCCCACTCGATGTCCTGTGGCGCGCCGCGCGCGTCAGCGATCCGCCGAGCCTCACGCGCGACCTCGGCCGCCTGCGTCGCGCCGATGGCCGACTCGGAGGTGCGGCGTGCAATGGCCTTTGCCCCGTTCTACGGCCCACTCGTCACCCGCGGCGGCTCCCGACACGAGCCGCTCCCCGATGCCACGCACTGCCGTGACGACGCACGTGCCCCGGTCGCCGCTGATCGGATCGGCGGTGAGGGCGACGCCGGATGCGATCGGCTCGACCATGCGCTGGACGATGACCGCCATGCGACCGCCGCCCGCTGGCGCATAGCCAGCCACCCGGTCGGCCTGGCCGCTGGCAATCACGCGGTCGGTCGGCCTCCGCCAGCCCGTCGGTCGAGACCCCGAGGACCGTCTCGTAGATGCCGGCATAGGAGTGTTCGACACCATCCTCGGAGATCCCGCTCGAGCGGACGGCGAACGGGCCGTGGCCGAGATCCCACGTGCCGGCGGCGACGTCCCATCGACGCTCCTGCGGTGTCCGTGCCGCCGCATCCGCCGTCATCACCACGCCCTCGGGGACGCGAATGCCGGCCGCGAGCAGCTCGCCGAGGCTGGCGGCCTTTCCGCCGACCTCGGCCGCATCCGCGAATCGCACGTCGCGCAGCTGCCGAACGGTCGTGGTGCTCATCGGTGGTTCCCTCGGCTGGCGGCGATGGATGCCCGCATGGCCCAGTCGATGTCGTCGACTGCCTGCTCGACGGAGACGTCGAGATGATCTCGCCACATGCGGAGCGAGGAAGCCGCGGTGAGGACCACGAGAAGCCGGGTGATGCGGTCGCGATCCGCCTTGGCGAGCCGCGGCTCGACCGCGTCAGCGAAGCGGGAGAGCCGCTTCAGCCGCTGCGGCATGGTGAGATGCCGCGTGACGTCCGCTGCCGGGCTGGCCACCGCGGCGCGCTCGAGATCGCTGTACGAATCCACCTTCTCGAACGCCGTCCGGATACCGACGCGCAGGTCGTCGAGCGTCACCGGATCCTGCACCTTGTCGAGCCCGACCCGTCGTGCCACGTGCGGGTAGACCGCCGCCAGCAGGTCCTCCTTGGAGCCGAAGTGCCGGTACACCGTGGGGACCGATACGCCCGCCTCGCGGGCGACCTGCGGCATCGAGACGCCCGCGAGTCCACGGGCCATGACGCGCAGCGTCGCGTCGAGAATCCGGGCGCGCGTGGCATCGGCCTGCTCCGCGCGCAGCTGGCTGCGATACGTCCGCGCCTCGCTATTCGAGATACGATTCATCTCATGAATATACGACTCGTGTCAAGGCCCTCCCGATTGAGGGTCTCAGGACCCTGTGATATTCTCCGGGCTGACGCATTGACGCGGGAGCAGTACGTGGTGCGCCTCGTTCACAGCGAGCCGGGATCGGTGCAAGCCGGCGTACGAGGAGCGCGGAACTCGCCCGCCGAGCAGCCCCGGGCGCAGGCCGGGGGCCGGGTGGCGACCGATACAGCGCCAACGAGTGGACCGATGCGCGCGTGGGGTTGTAGCTCAGCTGGGAGAGCACCTGCATGGCATGCAGGGGGTCGGGGGTTCGAGTCCCCCCAGCTCCACCACTTCCATCGGTCAAGCTCAGGTGGTACCGCGAAGATGTGAGCCCCTTCGTCCTGGCGACGGAGGGGTTCGTTGCTGTCCGAGGATGACGCTGATGATCGCAACGGGAAGCGGCGAGGCAAAGACGGCCCGGGATGGGCGGCACTGGACGCTGCGCCCCGGGCGCCCGACCGATGGGCGCGCGCTGGCCCGCCTCTTCGCCGAGGTGCGCAAGGAAGGTCGCTGGCTGATCACCACCCCAGGTTCGGTCAGCGAGCCGTCGGAGGCGTTCTGGATCGCCGAGATGATCCGCGCCGCCGAGCACCTGACGCTCGTGGCCGAGGCGGACGCCGAGGTCGTCGGCAACGTCCTGGTCAGCGTCGACCGCGGCGTGGCGACCGAGCACATCGGCGTCCTGTCGATCACGATCGCTCACGAGTGGCGCGACGTCGGCATCGGCACCGAGATGGTCACCGCCGCCCAGCGCTGGGCCCGCGAGCGCGGCCTGCGCAAGCTCTCCCTGGGCGTCTTCCCCGACAACGAACGCGCCGTGGCGGTCTACGAGAAGCGCGGCTTCGTGCGCGAGGGCCTGCGCCGGCAGCAGTACCGTTCCGGCGAGATCTTCCGCGACGAGGTGCTCATGGCCTGGTTCCCGGGCGAGGACTCAGGCGGATGAGCGGCATGGTGGCCATCTGGCCGCATCGTTTTACTGTCGTTTGCCGGGGCGGCACATGCCCGCCAAGGAGGGCCACCGCGTGTGCCGGGGCGGCACGCTCCGGCCGAGATGAAGCGGAAAGGCCCTGCGCACGAGCCCGCCGATGGCCGGCATGTGCCGCTCCCGCACACTCCGGCCAGCGACGAGCGGCTCAGTGGCCAATGCGTGCCGGGGCCGCACACGGCCGAGCCACGCACCCCCGGACCACCCCCCGCGCGAACGAGGGAACCCAGCCGTGACGACCGACACGACCCCTGCCCGCACGCACCAGCAGCGCCCCGACCGGTTCGACCCCGCCAGCTTCGAGCGGAAGTGGCGCGATCGGTGGGAGGCGGACGAGCTGTACGTGGCCCGCGACGACGACCCGCGCGACAAGTCGTACATCCTGACGATGTACCCGTACCCCTCGGGCGACCTGCACATCGGCCACTGGTATGCCGCGACGGGGCCGGACATCGTCGCGCGCATGCATCGGATGCGCGGCGAGAACGTCATGTTCCCGATGGGCTTCGACAGCTTCGGGCTGCCGGCCGAGAACGCGGCCATCGACCGCAACATCCACCCACAGAAGTGGACCGACGCGAACATCGCGAAGATGCGGACCCAGTTCCGGACGATGGGCGCCATGTTCGACTGGTCGCGCGAGGTCGTGACCAGCGACCCGGGCTACTACCGCTGGACGCAGTGGATCTTCAGCGAGTTCTTCAAGGCAGGGCTCGCGTATCGGGCCAAGGCGCCGGTGGACTGGTGCCCGAAGGACCAGGTCGTGCTGGCGCGCGAGCAGGTCGAGGGAGCGGACCGCCACTGCTGGCGCTGCGGCACGCCGGTCGAGAAGCGCGACCTGGAGCAGTGGTGGTTCCGGATCACGAAGTACTCCGACGAGCTGCTCGACTTCAGCAGCATCGACTACCCGGAGCCGATCAGGCTGATGCAGACGAACTGGATCGGCCGCAGCGAAGGCGCCGAGATCGACTTCGCGACCGAGGCCGGTACCGATCCGATCAGGGTCTTCACCACCCGCCCCGACACCGTCTTCGGTGCCACGTTCATGGTGCTGGCGCCCGAGCACCCGCTCGTATCGGTGCTGACGACGGATGACCGGAGGGCGGACGTCGAGGCCTACGTGGCCACCGCCCGTCGCGAGACCGAGATCGAACGCATGAGCACCGAGGGCGAGAAGACCGGTGTCTTCATCGGCGCCTATGCGGTCAACCCGATGACGAACGAGCGCGTCCCGATCTGGATCGCCGATTACGTCCTGCCCGGCTACGGGACGGGCGCGATCATGGCCGTCCCCGCGCACGACGAGCGCGACTACGCGTTTGCGACGAGGTTCGACCTGCCGATTCGCTACGTGGTGGCCCCCGCCTCCGGCGACCTGCCCGAGGGCGCCGCCTTCGTCGAGCACACCGATGACGAGGTGCTCATCGACTCCGGCGACTTCACCGGCATGAAGGCCTCGGACGCCATCCCGGCGATCACCGAGGCGCTGGCCGAGGCCGGCCAGGGCCAGTTCGCGGTGAGCTACCGCCAGCGCGACTGGCTGGTGAGCCGGCAGCGGTACTGGGGCGCGCCGATCCCGATCGTCTACTGCGACGAGCACGGCGCGCAGCTCGTGCCCGACGACCAGCTGCCCGTGATCTTGCCCGGCGACGTCGACTTCGCGCCGACGGGCGTGTCGCCGCTCCAGTCACATGCCGAGTGGCTTGCCAGCACCTGCCCGGTCTGCGACGGACCCGCCCGGCGCGAGACCGACACGCTCGACACGTTCATCGACTCGAGCTGGTATTTCCTGCGCTACTGCTCCCCCACCGATACCGCCGCGGCGTGGAACCCGGAGCAGGTCGCGGCCTGGATGCCGATGGTGCTCTACACCGGCGGCGCCGAGCACGGCGTCATGCACCTGCTCTACTACCGCTTCTTCACGAAGGCGCTGCGCGAGCTGGGCTACGTGGGATTCGACGAGCCGACGCGGAAGCTGCGCAACCAGGGCCAGATCCTGGGCGAGGACCACAACCGCATGAGCAAGTCACGCGGCAACGTCCAGGCGCCCGACGAGCTCGTCGAGCGCTACGGCTCGGACACGGTGCGCGCCTTCCTGATGTTCATCGGCCCGTGGGACCAGGGCGGACCGTGGAACCCGTCGGGCATCGAGGGCATTCACCGCTGGCTGTCGCGCGCCTGGGGTGCGGCGCTGGCGACGGAAGGCTCCACGGCCGACACGGAGACGGAGCGCGCGCTGCGACGCGCCGCGCACGTCACGATCGGCGAGGTGACCGAGGACATCGAGGGCATGCGCTTCAACACCGCCATCAGCCGTCTGATGGAGCTGACGAACGCATTGGTCGGAGCCCGCGAGGCCGGGCTGGCCGGGACCGATACGTATGCCGAGGTGGTGGACACGATGCTGCTGCTCATGGCGCCGTTCACGCCGCACACGGCGGAGGAGCTGTGGGAGCGCCGGGGCCACGCCTACAGCATCCACGCACAGGCCTGGCCGATCGCCGATGCCGCATTGACGGCGACCGAGACGATCGAGCTGCCGATCCAGGTCGACGGCAAGCTGCGCGACCGCATCGTGGTGACGCCGGATACGTCCGCCCAGGAGATCGAGCGCCTGGCGCTTGCGTCGGAGCACGTCCAGCGCTACCTGGCCGGGCGTGAGCCATTGCGCGTCGTCCAGATCCCCGGACGCCTCGTCAACGTCGTCACGCCACGGTAACGGCCCGGTAACCCGGCGGTAAGGCGGGCGCGCGTAGGCTGGACTCCTGCTTCCGGAGCCCGGCGTCGAGTGCCCGGGCGCCGGGCTTCGGACGCAGCTCGTCAACCACGGCTCGCCTCCGATGCCGGAGGCTTCTCGTGTCGCGATCGGACCGCATCCTCGTCGCCGCCGTGGGCGGCGCCCTCATCCTCGTGGCGGCCGCGGGGTTCGTGCTCCTCGCGCCGGCCGAGGGCCAGGCTCCCGAGCTCGATCGTTCCGCCCAGCTCCTCGTCGGCTCGCCGGCGGCGAGCCAGCTTGCCACGGCCGACGCGGCCGCAACGATCGTGGTCGACGTGGAGGGCGCGGTCACGGAGCCGGGGATCCGGGAGCTCCCCGCCGGATCGCGGATCGCGGACGCCATCGATGCGGCCGGCGGCTTCGCGACCGACGCCGATCTCTCCGCCGCGTCGTCGATCAACCTGGCGCAGCCACTGGTCGACGGCCAGCAGGTGCGCGTGCCGCGCATCGGCGAGGGGGCGCCGGTGGGAGGCGGGCCGGATGACGCGGCGGACGGGTCCATCGAACCCGGGCTGGTGAACGTCAACACGGCGACGCCGGAGGAGCTCGAGTCATTGCCCGGCATCGGTGCCGTGACGGTCCAGAAAATCGTGGCAGCGCGCCAGGAGCGGCCGTTCTCCTCGCTCCAGGACATGGTCGACCGCGGCGTGATCCACCGCGGGCAGCTCGAGGACATCGCGGAGCTGGCGACTGCGGGCTGATCCGTGGGCGTCGCGCGCTTCGCCCTCCCCGCCGCGCTGGGCGGCGTGGCCGCCGGCATCCTGGCCGCCGACGCTGTCGGCGCAGTGCCGATGGTGCCGGCGCTCATCCTGGGCCTCGCGGCACTGACCTGCGGATCGCTCGCGCGGCTGGGGCTCGTCGCCGTCGCGGGCGTGGCCATCGCGGCGCTCGGGATCGGGGCGTGGCGAGGCGACACCGTTGCTCCGGCCATCGGTCCCGCGTCGGTCGCCAGCCTTGTCGACGGTGCGGAGCACGAGCTCGTCGGCACGGTTCTCGACGATCCCCGCCCCCGCGCCGATCGGCTGCAGCTCGTGGTCGGCGATCTCCGGGTGGCACGCGAGGGCAGCGTGGCGAGCCTCGACGACCGGCTGCTCGTCTGGTTGCCGCGCGGGATCGACGCGTCGAGCGGCGATCGATTGCACCTCGCCTCGGAGATCGAGCTGGCCGAGGACTTCGACGGCTTCGCCTACCGCGAGTACCTCGCGCGCCAGGGGATCGGTGCCATCGCCCGTGCGCGCGCCGCGGACGTCCTGCCCGGAGCTGGCGGCATCGGCGCGGTCCTGGCCGACGTCCGTAGCGTGCTCCTCGGTGGCCTCAACGACCTCGTCCCGGAGCCGCAGGCCGCGCTGGGGGCCGGGATCCTCCTCGGCGTGCGCGCCTCGATCGCGCCGGAGATCAACGACGCATTCGCTGTGGCCGGGCTGACCCACGTGGTGGCCATCAGCGGCTGGAACATCGCCATCGTAGCGGCGCTGGTGGCGGCCTCGGTGCGCCCCCTCTCGACCCGGCCCGGGGGCCGGTGGACGACCGCGACCGTCGCCGTCGCGACGGTCGGCGGGTACGTGCTGCTCACCGGGGCCAGCCCGTCCGTGGTGCGAGCGGCGCTCATGGCCGGCGCGATGCTCGTCGCGCGCCTCGGAGGGTCGCGGGCGCACGCCTCGTCCGCCGTCGCCCTCGCGGCGCTGGTGATGCTGCTGGCCGCGCCTCCTGTGCTCTGGGACGTCGGATTCCAGCTGTCGCTGCTCGCCACCGCGGGACTCGTCTGGTTCGGTGCATCGGTCGAGCGACGCCTGCCGGGGTGGCCGGCCTGGATCCGGGAGCCGGTGGCCCTCACCCTGGCGGCGCAGCTCACGACCCTGCCGGTCGTGCTCGTCAACTTCGAGCGCCTCTCGCTCGTCGCGCCGATCGCCAACGTGCTGGTCGTGCCGTTCGTGCCGGTCGCCATGCTCTTCAGCGCGATCGCATCGGTCGTTGGCGTCCTCGACGGTGCCTTCCATCTGCCGCTGATCGGCACGGCGCTGACCTGGCTGGCTGGCGGTGCGGCATGGCTGACGCTGTGGACGATCGTATCGCTCGGCACGACGATGGCGTCGGTGCCATTGGCCGCGGTCGACGTCCGGGTACCGCCGGCTCTGGCCGTCGCCTGGTTCCCCGTTCTGGGGCTCGCAACCTGGGCCATGCGTACGCCAACGGCCGACCTCGACGAGCGCCCGGAGGCGGAGCCCGGTGCGGTGGCGCGCCTGGCCGGACGCGTGCTCCGCCCCCTCCCCATCCTCGGAGCGTTGGTGGCGGTCCTTCTCGTCGTCACGGTCGCGACGCGGCCGGACGGGCTGCTCCACGTGACGGTGCTCGACATCGGCCAGGGGGACGCCATCCTCGTCGAGGCGCCCGGCGGCGCCATCATGCTCGTCGACGGCGGACCGGACCCCGAGCTCACCCTGCGCCGCCTGGGCGCGAACCTGCCCTTCGTCGCGCGGCGCATCGACCTGCTGCTCCTGACGCACCCGCACCAGGACCACGTCGCCGGGCTCGTCGACGTCCTCGACCGATTCCGCGTCGGCATGGTGATGCACGCGGGCATCGACTACGAGAACCCGTCGTTCGACCAGCTCCTGGCCGATGCCGCGGCCACGCGCGTCCCGGTTGCGCTGGCACGCGCCGGGCAGGTCGTGGCGCTCGACGGGTCGACCTCGATCCAGGTCCTCTACCCGACGGGAGCCGATGCCGCTGCCCCCCTGCCCGATGGCGACATCAACAATGGCTCGGTCGTCGTTCGGCTGACAATCGGAGGCTTCACCGCCCTTCTCACCGGCGATGCCGAAGCCCCGGTCGAGGCCACGCTCGCCTCTCGCGGTGTGCTCGAGCCGGTGGACCTGCTCAAGGTCGGCCATCACGGCTCCACCTCGTCGTCGACCGCCGCCTTCCTGGCGGCCGTCGTGCCCGGTGTGGCCGCCATCTCGGTCGGGGTCGACAACGAGTACGGGCACCCGGCGCCCGAGACCCTCGCCGCGCTCGCGGGGTCGGCCGTGTATCGAACGGACCTCGATGGCGACATCGAGATCGTGACCGACGGACGCACGTACCGCGTCCACACCGACGCCGGCTGGTCGGCATCGCGACCGGTGCACGATCGCTCCCCCGCCGGTAGCATCGGTCCGTGGCCGTCCCCGACCGAACCACCGCCCTTCGCCTGCTCGACGAGGCCGGCCTGCCCGAGGGAGTCGTGGTCCACTCGCGCGGTGTCGCCCGCGTGGCGGTGGCCGCCGCGGGGCTCGTGGCGGAGGCATCGATCCCGATCGACGGCGCGCTGGTCGAGGCGGCGGCGCTCCTCCACGACATCGACAAGGTGGAGGTCCGCGACTCCGGCGGCGAGCACGGGATCGTCGGCGCGCGGCGCCTCGAGGCGGCGGGTTACCCCGAGCTCGCGATGCCGGTCGCCTCCCACCCGATCAACGCGCTCCTCGACGACGACCGCTTCCCTATCGGCTGGCCGTCGGTCCTCGTGGCCGTCGCCGACCGGCACGTGGCCCAGGACTTCGTCACCGTGGACGAGCGCCTGGACGACATGAAGCTGCGACATCCCGAGTACGCCGCACAGATCGAGTCGGCGCGGCGGCCGGCGCACGTCCTCGAGTCCCAGCTGGCGGAGGCAACCGAGCTCGGCGTCGACGAGCTGGTCGCGCGCCTGCGGGCCGCGTGGGAGGCGGGCGCATGAGCGCCGCGCTGCTGCTCGTCCACGGCGACGACGGCTTCGGCCTCGATGGCGCGGTGCGCGACTTCGCGACCGAGGTCGAGGCGACCGATCGCGCCGACATCGTCCCGGCGGGGTCGCCCGACGAGGCGGCGATCGACCGGGCACGGCTCGAGTCCGGCACGATGAGCATGTTCGGCGCCCACCTGGAGGGGAATCTGCACCCGGAGGATTCCCACGAGCGCGACCCCTGCATCCTGGAGGTTCTCCACGACCGGACCCGCGCCGACGCGCTCCACGAGCCCCGTGACCTCAGGGGGCGCGGTGAGCTCCAGGTTGAGAGCGGCGCGGAACAGCCCTTCCTTGGTCTTGAACCGGCGGAAGATGATGCCCTCGGACACCCGCGCCCGCTCGGCGACCATCGCGGAGGTGGCTCGCACCCCATGCGCCAGGAAGACCTCTCGCGCGGCGTCGAGGATGTCTTCGTCACGATGGAGACGTGGGCGGGCCATGTTGTTATCGAGCGCGTGCTCAACAATTTGATAGTACGCGGCTCCCTGGAGTGTCAAGCGACACGGGGCCCGGCTGGGCGCCCGGCTGCTTCAGGGCGCCAGTCCGAGCTGCTGCATGTACGACTGGTTGTCCCAGAAGAGGTACTCCTCGGTCATGACACCGTCCTTCCAATGGCCGACGGTGTTCATGATCAGCTTGAAGGACTTGCCGGGTGGGGGCGATGGAGGAGCCATCCGGCAGCGGCATGGGCTGGGTGAAGGTGCCCTCCATGTAGCCAACGACGCTGGTCCACTCGCCGGAGCCCAGCTTGATGGGGTGCACCTGGATGCGGGTGTCTGGCGCGTAGACGAACATCGCCTTCAGGTCCGCGATGTGCACGTTGATGCCCTGCGTCTGATGGCCGTCCGGCCAGTGCACGATGATGTCCTGCGCGTGGCTGTGCTGGAATCCGGTCCCAGTCCTGGTGGGTGAACACGTCGAAGTCCAGCGTGTCGAAGGTGGCCAGGTGCGCGTTCTCCTGCGCCTCCTCCTGCCGATAGCGCTCCAGCTCCTTCTCCGCGCTGGTGCAGGCGAGGGGGCCCCCAAGCCCCAGGGCCAGCCAGGCGGTGGCGGTGCGGAGGACGGAGGAGGACTTCCAGGACTGCGTCGGGGTCTTCATGGTCGGTTCCTTCCAGCGGGCGGCGCGGACTCGGTTCCGCGCGGTCCCTGCTGTCTGGAACCCAAGATGCCGTTGTTGCCCAAACGCAACCAGACGCTGCATGAACACTTCACTGTTGCCAGGATGGAACGGAGCGCCAGCGGTCCTGGCGCGTCGAACTCAGTTCGGCACGAGCCTCTTCTGAGGGCCGCGAAGCCTACGGCGCCTTGAGGACGTCGGTGATGCGCACGTGGCGGGGCTGGGCCTGCACCCGCTCGAACCAGGCGCGGATGGCGGGATAGCGGCCCAGGTCGAAGCCCCCTTCGTGCGCGACGTGGGTGTAGGCGAAGAGCGCGATGTCCGCGATCGAATAGGCGCCCACGAAGAACGGGTGCTGTGCCAGATGACGCTCCATCACCGCGAGCGCGGCATAGCCCGTTCTCGGTTCTCCTCGATCCTCCCCGCCCTCAGCCTCGCCGAGGAACTTGATCCAGTAGCGCGTCGTGGCGATGTAGGGCTCGTGGCTGTACTGCTCGAAGAACATCCACTGGAGCACGCGCGCGCGCTGCAGCCGATCCTCGGGAAGCAGCGGCGTGCCGGTCGCGAGATAGAAGAGGATGGCGTTCGACTCGGCCAGGGTCACCGTCGTCGAGTTCGAGCAGGGGGACGCGGCCTGCCGGATTCAGCGCGATGAAGGCCGGGCTGCGCGTGACGCCCGTCCGGATGTGAGATCGACCTCCGCTCGCAGGGGATGGCGAGCTGATTCAGGGCGAGGTCGACCTTGTAGCAATTGCCGGAGGGGTTGAACTGGTGGAGCTTGATCATGGGCGGTGAGTCTACTCCCATGAGGCTCCGGGGTCAGGCAGGGGTCATGGGTAGACGCAGGTCACATCAAAAGTCGCCGTTACTGTCGCCCCAGCTTGCGAAGGCGCCGTCGCGCAGGACGACGTGACCGATGCGATAGGGAGTCGAGGTCCAATCCACTCAAGCGTCCATCCCGCGTTCGCGAGGAAACGACCGCCTTTCGTGACGTGCAGGGCTTCCAGTTCAGATGAAGTCGGAAGCCGCCACCCCGGGTGGCCGGCAGTCGTCCTGCTGGAGCAATACGTCTCCGCGTCCGCATATGTGCGCAGGGTCGCGTCCGGCCTCATCCAGGTCCGTCCTGCATGGGAGACGGTGTCGGGGTACTCCCCCGTCCCACGAACGCACGTCAGGAATTGCTTGTCGGTGTCATTGGAATAGCTGACGCCGCCGGTCGACATGCGCGTCACCTGATGGCCACTGGAACAGGGTGACTCGTCCAGATCCAGTCGAGGGTCCAGCCTTCAGCCGCGAGAAGACTCGTCCCTTTGTCGACCCACAAATCGGTCAGCTCCTCCACAGTGGGCATGCGCCATCCGGTCTGACCCGCGATGACCATGTTCGTGCAGGACGTCTTTCCGTCCATCCAGGTCACGGTGGCCGTCCCTGGCTTCACCCAGGTCAATCCTCCGCTCGTGAGCGTGCCGGCCGGGTCGACGGCCGTCGGCAGCCCGGAGACAGAGAAGGACTTCGAGGCTGAGAGGCCGTGGGTATTGGTGACGACGACGGTGACGGTGGGGGTGACGCCCGGCGCCGTGACGGCAGGCGCCGTCCACACGACATGGCTGGTATTGGCGGTGTTCTGCGCCGTGGCCAGTGCGCCGGTGTTGGCGGTCCAGGCAAAAGTCAGGGGGCTGGCCTGCGGGTCCACGGCGGTGACGTCAAAGGCCACCGTCTGCCCTGGCGAGGTGGAGGTGGCGGATTGGTAGAAGTTCGTAAACGCCGGTGCAAAGCGCACGGGAGCGGTGTCGGTGACACAGAGGTTGAGCGAGCCCGTGGTCTGCCCACCCCGGCCGTCTTGAACCGTGACGGTGAGGCGGCAGTTGTTGCATGCGCCGGCCGGTCTGGAGGAGGGCACAAACGAGGCGGTGCCGGACGTCGCGTTCGTCCAGGTCCCGGGGCAGGAGGAGGTCCACTGGTAGGAAAGGCATCCACATCCGCGTCGGACGCAAGCGCGGAGACTGCGGTGGACTGTCCCGCGTCGAGGCGGTTGAGGGACGCGGAGACCCTGGTGACGACAGGCCAGCGGTTGAAGGAGATGTCGAGGGCAGCGTCGCCGGTGACGAGGTCCGGGACGACATTGACGGTGAGGGTGACGGAGACGGCGGAGCCCTGGGAGTCCGTCACGGTGAGCGTGAGGGTCTGCACGCCGGTGGAGGCAGGCGCCGTCCACGAAGAGGTCGCGGCGGCGGGGGCGGAGAAGGTGCCTCCGGAGGAGGTCCAGGCCAGGGTGAGCGTGTCTCCGGGGTTGGGATCATGAACCGTCGCGGACAGCGAGAGGGAAGCGCCGGGCTGAAGCGCGTTGCTGGAGGCGGTCAGTGAGTCGATGACGGGCGCTTCGTTGTCGTAGGGAACAGGGGCCGGAATCTCCTGGAGGCGGAGGAACACGGCAGTGGTCTGGTTGGCGGTGATGGAGACACCCGAAGCCTGGCCTTGGAAGAGCAGGGTGCCAGAGGTGTCGAAGGCCTCCGCGAGAACGGAGCGGCCGGGCCCGGCGGGAATGTTGCCGACGAGGCCACCCCAGGCGCCACTGGACTTGACCAGTTCGACGACGCGGGAAGACATGTCCGAGGAGGAGACGGTCACCTTGACGCGGGTGACATCCTCGAGGAGAGGGCTTGCTGGACGGAGCTGGCGAGTTGAACGGAGCCGACGGGCTGCGTGCTACAGGCCATGAGGGCAAGCAGCAGCAATCCGGCGAGGGCGGGGAGAGAGCGGTGGATGGGCATGGTTTATAGGGAGTGAGTCGACGAGCGGTGAAATGATGCGGAAGCTCGTCACCCATGTCCTTCCTATGCCCAGTCGTTGTGGATGTCTCGGGTTGGCTCCAGGGGCGCCGCACCATCGCCGTCTGTCCGTGCTGACCCTGGGTGGGTCACACGCAGCCTGCGGCGGGTGGCGGCACCGGCTTCGCCACCCACCTTCCTCAGTCAATGACTAGCAGAGGCCAGCCCAGCGGACGTAGCCGTAGCCGCCGGTGCAGGTATAGGGCGCATAGCAATAGAGTTGGCCGCGGACCCAGTTCTCGCCGTTCGACGAAAACACAGAACTGTCGGTGTTGAAATGGTTGCCGTACTTCAGTGGGAACACGACCATGGAGGACGTGTTGGGCTGGCTGTAGATGCCGAGCTCGCTCCAGCAGACCGTGTAGACAGACTGCTGGTGAAATCGAGGCTGCTCCGGGGTGGGCTGCGGCTCGGAGCCCGTGGCGAGCTCCTCCTGGGACTCTGCACCACAGCCCGTGCTGAGCAGCGCTACACCGCCAGCCAGGCCCACAAGCATTCGCAGGTTCTTCATCATGTGTTGTTTTCTCCGTGAAGTATGACGCCGCGCATCGTCCCCCATCGGCGGGCAGTTGCCAGAGGAGGACGCGTTGTTTCAACGCGAGCCACGGGCGCGGGGCTTATAGCGGAGGGCGTTCTCCCCGCATCAAGTGCCGGGGATGGCTCGCCCGGTAACACGGCCACCGAGACTTCGTCGAAGGGGGTCGATGTGACACCGTCGACGACGAGGGGCTCGTCCACAAGCCTGGCGGGAAGTCGTGGGTCGATCATCGCCAGGCAGCTTCTGGGCAAACGCGCAGGTTGGCAAACGCGGACGCCAGGGTGATAGCACTATCGGACTAGAGGGAAGCCGAACCCACGCCTGCCCCAGTTCTCCATGTCAATAAATCCTCGGAGCAATTCATTTCGAGCCTGTTCAACGGGCTCACCTAGCCAACGATAGGCCCACGCCTTCAAGCTGTCTGAGATACCCCATGCCTCATCGGCCGCGTCTAGCAATTCCCCCACGAAAAAGCCCACCACCAATACGGTGCCTATCACCAGCCACACCGGTGCTGTCACACCCGCGAACGCCAGCAGCGCCAGGACGCCAGCACTGACAAGCGCCCCCAGTGCACCCTTGGTCACGTCCATTCCCAGGTCCACCAGCAAATCCGTGAATGGCTTGTCGCCCTCCGCCATCCACGCCGCGACATCCACCACTCCTGTGAATGCAATCATCAATAGATTGCCGGGCGACTTCAAATCCTTCACCCCGTTGACCAACGCGCGCTTGACCCCCGTCAGCGACACGAGCGTGGAATGCGCCCTCAATTGCTTCGTTGCATCCAGAAGCGCGTTGATGGTGGGGTTGCCACGAACAACAACAAATGCATCATTTCTCCAGCGCTTGATGTAGACTTTTGCGCGAAGGTGCTTGCGGAATTCCTGATTGTCGTAGCCCCACTTGGCGACATCTGCGGCCTTCTTGGTCAGGTCTTCTGCAGCAACATTGCAAACCTTCGCGAAGAGTGAGTCGATCTTCTTGTTGCTCCAGTTCGTGAGGTCGTGCGCACCCTCCTTGAGCTTGGTCTTCAGCGGGAAGACATGAACCTCCTCGTAGTTCATCCCTCCGGCAGCATCCTTTCCGCGGACGGGCGCGACCCGCGCCTTGTCAAGGACGGATGATTTGGTTGCCGCCACAGGCTCCCATTCGGACAGTGGCTTTGTTGACTTCACAGGCTTGATTCGCGGATACAGCGCAGCTTTGGAATCGACTCGAAGCGTGTTCAGGGGTTTTGTCTGGAGCAATGACGGCTTGCCGAACGCTGACAGGGATGGCTGCTTCAACGGCTTGATTGGCTCCAATAGTTGAGACTTCATCTGCGCGGAGTCGACCCGCAGCGCGTCTGTATCCTTCGCCTTGACCATTGATGGTGTGGAGCCGACCTCCGCTTCCCCTGCCGGTGGTCGCTTCGGAAGCAGCCGGGGATATCTCCCCTGGTGGAGCGCAATTCTGAGCGGCTCCAGAGACCGTGGCTTTGGAATGTGACTTCTCAAGTCAAGCCGGGCAAGAACCCTGTTTCCGTGCTTGAGGAGCAGGCACCCCAAGTAGTCGCGAGGTATCTGGATATGAGCGACCTGCCCATCCTGAAAAGAATACGAATAGTCGTATGTTTT
>CAVQSY010000042.1:0-153169 GCA_963716025.1 uncultured Chloroflexia bacterium | reverse complement strand
GGATACGCGGGCGTCATGATCACGTCGGGTGCCGGAGACATGGCCTGGATCTTGGTGACCTCGGCGCTGAAGTCCGCGGCACCGAGCGTGAACGACCCGAGGCCGGCGATCGTGCCGCCCTTGTTCTCAAACACCTGCCCGAAGTAGTCGCACGACTTCGAGGTATAGGACGAGTCCGGCGAGCACGGCAGCAGGCCGACCCGGTAGCCGGCATCGATTGCATAGGTGGCCAGGGCCGTTGCCTGCGTGTTGTCGCCGAACACGCTCATGAACATGACGTCACCCACGGAGGCCGGCAGGGTGGGCGAGGTTGCTGCCGTGGACATGGTCGGGACCCCGGCCGTTTGGGCGATCTGGCCTGCCGCTGTGCACGGATCGGCGTCCGACGTGCAGATCAGGAAGTGGACATTCTTCGAGATCAGGTCCTGCGCGACGACCGCGCTCTGGGCTGCCTCGCTCCGGTTGTCCTGCAGGGTGAGCTCGATCTGCCACTTGCCGGCGATCCCACCGGCGGCGTTGATCTCCTTGATCGCGAGCTGCACCCCCTTCGATGCGGACACATCCCAGGTCGGCCAGCCCGCCGGTCTGCGACGAGTCGTAGCCGATCGAATACATGCTGTCACCCCCGCCGTCGCTGCCTCCAAGCAGCCACCACCAGCATCGCAGCTACTGCCACGCTCATTGTCTTCGTCCGATCACGCTTCTCCTCCTGCCTGTCAGAGTCGGTGGCTGGACGCCCTCGACCCCTCATACCCCCGACCACGTTGCGGCTGGCTCCTCGTCCAGCCGCGCGCCCGGAGGGTCCCTGGCTTGAGACTATCCATGGGCGACGACTGCCTCCTCGACCGAGCGGCGCCCCAGGTACGCTTCCAGAACGGCGGCGTTGGCGCTGACATCCGAGGCGGTGCCATCAGCGATCCGCTGCCCCTCGTTGAGCACAGTGATCCGATCCGCGACGCGCATGATCAGCCGCAGATCATGCTCGACGACCAGCAGCCCGAGCCCATAGCGCTGGCGAAGCTCGGCGATCAGCTCCCGGAGTTCGTCGGACTCCGCTTCGTTGGCGCCCGCTGCCGGCTCGTCCAGCAGCAGGAACGTCGGCCGCGTGGCAAGGGCCCGAGCGATCTCGAGCCGGCGCCTGATCCCGTACGGGAGCGTCGCCGCGCGCCGATCCGCGATGTCCGCGATGCCCAGCTCGATCAGCATCGCCCTGGCGGCGCGCCGTAGTGCGGCTCCACCCGGCCGCTCCGGATGGAGTGCCGCCCCGACCTCGACGTTCTCCAGCACGGTCAGCTGGTTGAACAGCCGGATGTTCTGGAACGTCCTCGCGATACCGAGGGCGGCGATCCGGTGAGCCGGCCAGCCGGTGATGTCCCTGTCCCCGAGACGCACAGCGCCACGAGTTGGCGCCAGGACGCCCGACATCACGTTGAGCAGCGTCGTCTTTCCTGATCCGTTCGGGCCGATCAGCCCGAGGATCGATCCGGGCTGCAGGTCGAGATCCACGGACCGCAGCGCCTGCAGGCCACTGAAGGACATGTCCACATCCCGGACGATCAGCGAGGCAGTCTCAGCCGCCGGTGCGGTCTCGGGACCGGCCACCGGGTCAGCCAACGGTTGTGGCTCCCGTATACATCGCGCTCCATGTTCGCTGCTGTGGTCGGGAACGCCGGGCTCAGCGGCCTTGGGCAATCGCAAGGTCCTTGCGCCCAGAGGTTACGATCAGGGTACGCGGGCTTGTCAAGATGAAAGGCCGCGGGATTCGATCCGGCCGGCTGCGCGCGGCCGCTCACCGCAGATGGGAAGGGAAGCGTGGACGTCGACTACGAGACACGACGGACTGCCGGGGCCGCGGAGCGTTCACGCCGCGTCCCCGACGAACCGGGGGGAGCCGAGGATTCGACGGCCACGGAGACCGTGGGTCTGCCCACGGCCGCGCGGCGCGCACGGGTGCTCGAGACGGTGCGTCGGCAGCAGTTTGCGTCCGTGGCCGATCTCAGCGCGGCATTCGGCGTCTCGGAGGTGACGATCCGCAACGACCTGGACACGCTCGCCGAGGATGGTCGTCTGCGCCGGGTGCGCGGCGGGGCGGTTCACCGGACCACCTCCAGCCTCGAGGCCCCGTACGAGCAGGCCCTCGACACCCGCGTGGCAGAGAAGCTGTCGATCGCGAGGGCGGCCAGCGACCTCGTGGAGAGCGGCCAGACGGTGATCTTCGATGCCGGGACGACCGCTGCTGCAACCGCCCGCTCGCTGGCGGCGAGGACGGACCTGCACGACGTCACCGTGTTCACGAACGGGCTGCGAGTTGCCCTGGAACTGGAGCCTGCGATCCCGCAGATCAATGTGCTGGTGACGGGCGGCACACTGCGGCGGCAGCAGCACAGCCTGGTGAATCCGTTCGGCACGACTATCCTCGAGCAGGTACATGGTCACGTCGCGATCCTCGAGTGTGATGGTGTCGATCCGGCCGCCGGCGTGACCCACGTCAATGTCGCGGAAACGGAGATCAAGCGCCTGATGATGCGTGCGGCGCGGCTGCGCATCCTGGTCGCCGACGCCTCCAAGCTCGGCCAGATCAGCTTGGTCCACCTGTACGGGATCGGGGAGATCGATCTCCTCATCACCGATGCTTCAGCCGATCCTGGGATCGTCGACGCCTTCCGCGAGCGGGGTCTCGACGTCCGGGTGGCCGAATGACAAGCGAGGAGCAGATGCAGACCACCTCGTTTCACCTGCCGCGGTCAGGTCTCAGCTTCGGCTGGAGCCGGGACTATGAGCCGGCCCTCGTTGTCCCCTCAGGCAGCGTCCTCGTCGTCGATGCGCCCGAATGCTCGAACGGGCAGGTCCAGCCCAACTCGACGGCCGAGGCGATCCGGACCATCGACTTCGCCCAGGTGGACCCGATCGGTGGCCCGGTGTTCGTCGAGGGCGCCCGTCCGGGCGACGTCCTCCAGGTCGATCTGCTCGAGCTCGAGCTGGGGTCCTATGGCTGGTCTGCGAACTACCCGGGCTCCGGGCTGCTGCCCGAGGACTTCCCCGACGCCTGGCTGTACGTGTGGGACATCAGCGGGCCGCGGGCGCCGTATGTCGGTGGCATCTCGGTCCCGATCGAGCCGATGGTCGGCATCATCGGGTGCGCGCCGGCGAAGCCGGGCGTCCATTCGGTGATCCCGCCGAGTCGCACGGGCGGCAACCTCGATACCAAGCACATCGGGGTCGGCTCCACGGTCTACCTGCCGGTCGAGGTCGAGGGTGCCCTGTTCGGGACCGGCGACCCACATGCCGCGCAGGGCGACGGCGAGGTGGGCGGATCCGGGATCGAGGCGCCGATGAAGATCACTGCCCGCCTGACCGTTCGGCGCGACCTCCGAAATCGACTCTCCGGAGTACGAGATTCGCCGCCCGCTCGAGCGCGCATCGGCGGCTGCTGCCGGCTACTACGTGACCACCGGGATCGGCCCAGATCTGTATGAAGCCGCCAAGGGGGCGGTCCGGCGGATGATCGATCGCCTGGTCCGCACGCGGGGCATCGAGCCGATCGAGGCTTACGAGCTCTGCTCGGTGGCACTCGACCTCAAGATCAGCGAGATCGTCGACCACCCGAACTACGTCGTCTCGGGGTACCTGCCGAACGACCTGTTCGACGCCCCGGGTCGCTGACGAGACACCGGCCCGAAGCCGATGCGGCGCGGATCGGCAAACGCGCTAGCCTGAGCGGGGCCGGGCACCAATCCGCGCTCGGTCAGCCGTGGAGACAACGTGGGCGATCTCAACGATCCATCCGAGGTCCTGCGACGCCTGGATGGCTGCGACGCGCGGCATCTCTGGGTGACATACCACAACTACTCGTCGTTGAGCCAGGCGAAGGCGGTCCCTCGCCATCGATTCGAAGAGGTCGCACGCGACGGAGTGTCGTTCGCCCTTGCGAACTGGGACTTTGCCATCACCGATGACCAGTTGCCGCATCCGGGATTCGGGGCGGACAGCGGCGACTTCCGGGTGATCCCGGACCCGGCGACGATCGCCACCCTCGCGCACCGGCCCGGGGTCGCCCAGGCGTTCGGATGGCTTGCCGACGCCTCCGGCAGCTCATGGCAAGGAGATCCCCGGGCGCGGCTCCGTGGCCAGGTGGAGGCCCTCGCCGCCCGTGGCCTCGCGGTGTCCATGACGTTCGAGGCCGAGTTCGTCCTGGCTGTGGAGCGGCCCGACGGCGACTGGGGACCCTCGGACCGAGGACGGATGTTCGTGATCGACGAGGTCGACGCCAGATGGGCCTGGTGCACCCAGGTGCTCGAGGTCCTTGACCGGGCAGGGGTTCCCGTCCACCAGCTGGCCAAGGAGTACGGCCCGGCCCAGTACGAGATCAGCCTCGTGCCGTCGGACCCCGTGACGGCAGCGGACCGGTTCCTGCTCGTGCGGCAGCTCGTGAAGGCGCTGGCTCGTGACGCGGGGCTGGTCGCGACCTTCATGCCCCGACCCTGGGGCGGGCTACCGGCAAATGGGCTGCACACGCACCTGTCGCTCAGCGACGCGACCGGGCGCCAAGTGATCCCGGACCCGTCGGACCAGCGAGCGCTTTCGACGGTGGGTCGTGGGGCGGTCGCGGGCCTGCTCGCGCACGCCGATGGGCAGTGCGCGCTCGGCGCACCCATCCGCAACTCCTACCAGCGGCTTCAGCCGGGATCGTGGGCCCCTGCGCACCGGTGCTGGGGGGTCGGCAACCGGGCGGCGCTCGTCCGCGTCCCCGGCCACGGCGAAGGACGTCACCTCGAGTACCGCCTCGGCGACGCTTCCGCGAACCCCTACCTCCACGCCACCGGGCTCCTCGCCGCGATCGCGGATGGCATCGCAAGAGGACTCGAGCCCATGGAGCCCGCGACCGTTGACGTCGGACACCTTGCCGATGAGGAGGCCGAGGCCGCGGGCTTCGAGCGGCTGCCGTCGGACCTGCTGACGGCCCTCGCCTCGCTCGAATCCGACCCGGTGCTCAGTGATGCCCTCGGGCCGGTGATTCTCGAACACTACCCGCGGGTCAAGCGCTTCGAGCATCAGCTCGGCGATCAGGCTCGGGCCGCCGAGGGCGACCCGACGGCGGTTCCGCTGTGGGACCGGCAGACGTACCTGGAGGCCGTCTGACATGGCCGGACCTGTTCGGGGTCGTTTCGAGCGGCTGTTCCCGGGGGAGCGCCTGGTCTTGGTTGATCGCGCGGACCGCATGGCAGCGGCGTTCGACGCCCTTGGCAACCAGCGACCGGCGACCTGCGGAGCCTACGCACTCTCCTATCTGTTTCCGGCGCTGGATCTCGTCGAGCACGAGGGTCACGATCTCGGCGCCGAGGATTATCTCGCGCACCTCGCGGCGGTCGTGATCGAAGACTACGAGGTTGACCCGTCCGCCGAGGTTGGCCGGCTCGTCGCTTCCGGTGTGCTGACTGAGGCGCAGGCTCTCGCGGAGTCCGGAGGGGCCTGGTACCGGTTTCCAGTGCGGAGCTCGAGCGATCCGGTGAAGTCTGGAACCAGCCCGGCCGGTGTGGCGCGGGCGGTCACGCTGGCATCTTCGGGTCGGCTGACGGTCGTCCCAATCCCGGCCCGCACCGTGGGCGGCACCGTCCAGCTGACGGAAGCGCGCTGGAGCGCACTGCTGGACGCGCTCGCCGAACACGTCGCAGATTGGCGTTGGCATGCCATCTTCAACTACGAATCCGACCAGCTGCTCCGCCCCAACGATCCGTCATTCACACCGGACAACCTGCGGGCCGCCGATGCGGAGGATCGCATTCCCCGTGATGATTGGGGCGTGGGGCACTTCGTGGGTCTCGCGGGGATGTGGAAGCACATGGGCGGCAGCGGTCCGTGGTGGCTCCTGCTGTTCGACACCTACAAGCATCGTGGCTTCGACGGCTATCAGCCGCAGCCCGCTGAGCTCATGCGGCAGGGCATGGTCCGGACGGATGGCCGCGAAGGTGGCCTCCTGCTGGTTGTCCCGGCGGCGATGGCCACGTGGCTCGGCAGCCAGGTCCGGAGCCTCGGGCTCGAGGCGCGCATGTGGTCGAACGGGTCGACCGAGCCAGTCGACTGGTCGTGGACACCCCTCGCCGCTCAGGATACGCGGCCTCGGAACTGATCGACGCACCCTCGGGAGGAGTCCCCCCCCGGCCCGGAGCGGCGGCGGGCGGTATCTTGGGGGCGTGAGCTCCCCCGAACGACCCGCCCCGGTCCGCCCTGTCGAGTACAAGGGCGAGCCGCTCGATGCCGAGCGCGGCCCGGGCCTGGGCTGCTTCCGGTTCCAGGTGGTCCTGCTGCTGGTCCTGGTCGTGGTGACGCCGCTCACGGTGGCCTGGAGCTGGCCCGCGGAGGTGAGCATCCTGCTCCTGTTCGCGACCCTGATCCTGCTGCTGTTCGCGGGCCAGACGGTGATCTTCCTGCTCCGTCTCGTCGCGGCCGATCGCCGCGAGGGCGTCCGGCACTCCCCGCGTGCCTCGTCGACGCCGACCGTGGGTCAGCTCGAGGACGGGGCCGTGCACGTCGACGCCCTCGGCCGCCCGGTCAACACGGCACCCCCCATCGCCGACGAACTGGCCTCAACCGACGGCGTCCGGCCCGCGGACGACCGACCCGATCACGATCAGCCGGCGGACGACCTGCCGCTCGACCCCGGCATGCGAGAATAGGCGCGCTCTAGCCAGGGATCACAGGGAGTCACTGCGACACGTGCCCGTCCTAGCCACGTTCTTCTCCGTCCGTCGCGGCCGGGATCCGTTCTTCAAGTTCTTCATGAAGACGATCTTCCCGCGGCAGGTGAAGGAGTACGAGGAGAAGTTCGGCATCCGGTTCGTCGGCTGGTTCAACGTGGCCCATGGCTGGGACTTCGACAACGTCATCATGCTTGACCTGCCTGACTACGGAACGCTGGACAAGCTCGAGGCCGACGAGGCCACCAGGGCGCTCGGCCATCGGGCCGGTGAATGGATCTTCGAACGACATCACTCGATGTTCCTCCGGGAGCGACTCGGACCGGACCTCGAGTACCACGGCTGAAGGAGGCGATCGCATGGACGTGAGCCGCAACTCGATGCTCGGGGAGCTCGCCAGCGACGCCGCCTCGGAGCGGACGGACTTCCTGGTGCAGGCGACCGAGCAGCTTGCCAAGTTCCTCGACCGCCACCGCGGGCGCATCGCGGACATCGGCGGCATGACGCTCATCGACGAGGACCCGGACTACCTGTCGGTGGCCCCTGACTGCACGTTCCGCGTCCGCAGCCGGTTCGAGGATCCCGACACCGGCGAGTGGGTGACCGAGACCGAGATCGTGGAGACGCCGTCGGAGCTGGTGGAGCTCTACAACCCGGTCGAGGTCTATGCGGCGTTCGCCGACGCGGCCCGTGAAGCCGCGGGCATGGAAGCCCAGCCCACCGCTGCCGACGACCTCATGGATACGGCAGGCGTGCCGCCCGAGGACAGCTTCGGGCTCAACGACGACGCGGCCTATGCCGGCGCCGCCGACGAGTGGGCAGCCGGTCAGCCGGTGGTTGCGGACGCGAGTGACGACGAGTCGGCCGCGGCAGCCATGTACAACCTGGCCCTCGACTTCCAGGAGCGGAGCCAGGCCAGCGAGGCGAGTCTCATCGACCAGTTCCAGGACGCGGTCGCCCGACTCTCGGGCACCCTGGGTGACCTGATCATCGTCGACGACGACGACGAGCGGCTCACGCTGACCGCATCGGGCCGTCTGCGCGCCGAGGTGCTCCCGGAGGATGGCAACGGCGAGTGGCGCGAGCTCGTCCAGCCCGAGGACATCGTCGAGTACTACGACCCCACGGACGTGTTCGGCGACCTGGCCGACGCGCTGGCCGAATCCTTCCCCTCGGTGGCGCCGGAAGCCGAAGCGGGCGACGGCGATGAGGACGACGACGGCGATGCGGGCGACGACGGCGACGATGACGGCGACGATGACGGCGACGGCGACGATGACGGGGAGCTCGAGGTCGAGGTCGACGCGCCACCGGACGGACCGCGCTAGGCTCCTCGCCGCGCCTCCCCTTCGCCGCGTCGCACACCAGCTCCGCCGCACCGCCGGCCGGGCCTGGCGCCCATGCGCCTGATCGGGGCCGAGCTGCTCGACACGCGCGTGATCGTCGCGAGCACGCTGCTCGCGACCTGGCACGCCCCCGCGATCGCCTCGGCCGCCCGCGCCGGCCAGTATGTCCATGCGCTGACCCGCGAGGCCGGCGACCTGCCGGTCAGGCGGCCATGGCCCATCGCCACGGCGGACGCCTCGAGCGGCGTCGTCACGATCGAGATCCCGGGCTCGGCGGCCCCGGGTGCCCGCCGCTGGGTGACCGGGCTTCGACCCGGGGACCGTGCCGATCTCGCCGGTCCGCTGGGTCGGCCGTTCGAGGTGGATCCCAGGTCGCGGCACCTGCTCCTGGTCGCGGCCGGTCCGGCGATCGCCTCGCTGCGCCTGCTGGTGGACGAGGCGCTCCGCGACGGACGCTCGGTGGTGCTGCTCTACGGCGCCGCCACGGCCGGCGCGGTGTACCCCTCGAGCCTGCTCCCGGACGAGGTGGAGTATGTCGTCGCCACGGCGGATGGCTCGCTCGGCCACCGCGGGTCCGTGATGGACCTGGTGACCGGCTACGAGGCGTGGGCGGACCAGGCATTCGCCGCGGGACCGCCATCGATGCTCGCGGGTCTCGCGCGCCTGGCCGGCGGACGGCGGGCGCGGCTCGGCGTTGCCACCCTGGGCCGCAAGCGGGGTGGGGGACGGCCGCCCGTCCCCGGGTCGCCGGAGGCGCGGCGCAAGGCGTTCCTCCAGGTGGCCGTGGGCCAGTCGGTGGGTTGTGCGGCCGGCACGTGCGGCGGCTGTGCCGTTGACGGGTCGACCGGCACCGTGCGGGTCTGCCGTGAAGGCCCGGCGTTCGCGGCCGACGAGCTGGACTGGGGCCAGGAGTGACGTCGTGACCGCAGCGCAGCGCACCCGCCTGGGCGCGTCCGCCGGCGTGCTCGGGGTGATCACGGTGAGCGTGGCCTCCGTGATCGCCGCACTCGCCTACACCGGATCCAGCGGCGAGGGGTACAGCACCCTCAACCACTGGATCTCGGAGCTGGGAGAACCGGGTGTTTCCGGGCTCGCCACGGTGTTCAACCTGGGCGTGGTCGTCGGCGGGGCCGCGTTCGCCGTGTTCATGGCGCTGCTCGCGGCATCGTCGGCGGGCCGGGCGCGGTGCCTGTGGGGTCCGGTCGGCGTCGGGGCGGGGACCGCGGGCCTGCTCGTGGGCGTGTTTCCGATGACGTCCGGCCCTGCGCACGCGCTGGCCGCAATGGCGTTCTTCGGCCTGGGCGGGCTGGCCGTCGGGACGGCCACGGTCGACCTGCTGCGTCGGGGTGATCGACGGTTCCCGCGGTGGCTGGGCGCGGTCGCCGCGTTGACGATCATCGCGCTGGCCGGATTCCTGGCGTCCCTTGGGATCGACCCGGTCGTGGCGGACGAAGGGCTCGGTGCTCCGCCGGTGCGGCCGGACATCTGGCCCGTGCCGATCCTTGAGTGGGCGGCGTTTGGTGGGATCCTGGCCTGGACGGCGCTTGCCGCGTGGTCGTGGGGCCGCGCCCGATGAAGCCCAAGCGCCGGGCCGTGCCCGGAGGGCGCTCGCGCCGGACGCCAACGGTACGACGCATCCGATCCGCGATCACCCCCGTGCCGCCCTCGGCACCGAAGCTCGGCCGCGCCGCGCCGGCCGGTCCCGGACAGCCGGTCACCCCGGATGCCGCGGGCCTGGTGCACCCGGGCGGCGCCCCTGCGCTCGACGCGGTCGGGGGTCGGCCGGTGGTGCTGGAGGTGGACCTGGGACGAGGCCTCGTCCTGGCCAATCCGATCGTGGTGGCGGCTGGTCCGTTCGGCTACGGCGTGGAGATGACGGACCTCGTGGACCTGCCCAGGCTCGGCGGCCTCATCACCCGGGGCACGACCCTCAGGGCGCGGGCCGGCCACCCGCCGCCGCGGACCGCCGAGATCCCGGCCGGCCTGCTGTGGGGGGTGGGTCTCCAGAACCCGGGGATCGACCAGGTGCTCGAACGCTACGCCGACACGTGGGCGCGCTGGACCATCCCGGTGATCCTCAACCTGTGCGGTGAGTCCGGCGCGGAGCTGGCGGAGGCGGCGCGGCGCCTCGAGGGCGTGCCGGGGATTGCCGGCGTGGAGCTCAACCTGTCGTGCGCCAACGGCCCACGCGGCTCGTCGTTCGGGATCTCGGCGTCCGCGGCAGGCAGCGCCGTGGCGGCGGTCCGCCGGGCATCCGACCTGCCGCTGATCGCCAAGCTCACGGCGGCCGCGCCCGACGTGCGGGCGGTCGCGCGAGCGTGCGAGGACGCCGGCGCCGATGCGATCAGCGCCATCAACACCCTGCCCGGGTTCGCGGTCGCCGCGGACCGGCGCGGCCCGGCGCTCGGATCGGGGTACGGGGGGGTGTCCGGCCCGGCGCTCAAGCCCATCGCGCTGCGTGTCGTCCATGAGGTCGCCCAGGTGGTCGACGTGCCCGTGATCGGCTTCGGCGGCATCTCCACGGTGGACGATGTGCTCGACATGCTGGCGGTGGGTGCCGCGGCCGTCGGGATCGGCGTCGCCGCCCTCGCCGACCCGATGCTCCCGGTGCGGCTGGCCGATGAGCTTGCCGATGCGTGCCGGACGGCGGGTGTGGCGGATGTCACGCAGCTCGTCGGGACGGCGCTGCCCGCGAGGCCGGGTCCGCCGAGCAGCCACGGTGCGGAGCACGCTCGCTGAGCCGCGGGCTGCCCGGCGGGGGCTTGCCGCCGGCGCGGTGATCGCCGGTCCCCGCGGCATGCGACGTTGTGGATCCGGTCGGGACCTGCGATGCCGAACCCCGCTGGCGGGTCGTTGCCCGATTCGGAACCGGAGCATTCGGTTCGGGTGCTGGCGCCCTGTGCCGCCGGCCCGGCAGGAGCGGGTCCAGCTCGCGGCGGCACACGCGCGACCGTCAGCCGCCGCGCTCGAGGGCATCTCCGAGCGCGATCGCCATGGCCAGGCTCAGCTCGTGCTTGTCCCGGTCAAGCGGGTCGGGATGCGTGGACAGCTTGGCCACGACCACCTGCGCGGGCCGGTGGATCACGAGCGCCTGCCCGTGGATGCCGATCCCGCCGAAGACTCCCCGGTTCGCATCGAACACCCACCACTGGTCGTGGTAATGCGAGGTGGGGGTCGCGACGCCCTCGTAGGTCAGTGACCCGTTGAACACGGTCACGAGGTCGGGCCGGGGCACGCCCACGCGGACGGTCCACGCCTCGGGCAGCACCCGCCGGCCACCACTCATGCCGCCGTCGAGGTAGAGCTGACCGAACCGGCCGAGATCCCGGAGCGTCACGCACAGGCCGCCGTCCGCGACTGGGGCACCGCCGTCATCGACGGTCATCAGGGCCTCGTGCTCGGCACCCATCGGCTGCCACACGTGGCGCCCGAGCAGGGCCGCGTACCGCTCACCGCCCGCACGCTCGAGCACCCAGCCGAGGACGTCGGTCAGGATCGACCGGTACTCGAAGGCACCGCCGTGCGGCCGCTGGTTGGCCAGCGTCGCGATGTACGCGTACAGGTCGGGTGGCAGGCCGGAACGCGTCCTGGGCCGCCAGCCGGACACCTGCTCGCTGATCCGGACGTCGGCGTCGTCGTCCTCGTAGACCTCGGAGAACCGGGTCCCGGCGCGCATGTCGAGCAGGTCCTGCACGCTGCACCCCTCGAACGGGCCTCCGCGCAGCTCCGGCAGGTAGCTCGTGACCGCCGCCTCCGTGGACAGCAGGCCGGCGCCCACCAGCGCGCCCGCCAGGCCCGAGGTGAGCGACTTCGAGACCGACTGGAGGAGGTGCGGCCGGTCTGGGGTCAGGTGGCCGCCGTATCGCTCGACGACGATCCGCCCCCGGTGGAGGACGAGGAAGCCGTCCGTCTCGGTCCGCTCGAGGACGTCGTCGAGGCGATGCGCGGTGCCCTGGACCACGATCTCCAGGCCGGACAGGTCGCGCGTCGCGCGCGGGAGGGAGGACGGCTCGGCCGCTGCGGGAACCCGGTCGACGCGCAGCACGCGGTCCACGTTGGCGTATGACCAGCGGAGGTTGGCCGGATCCTGCCAGTCCCGGGCGCTGACCGGGGGCTGACCGGTCGCCGCCATCTGCGCCACGAGCTCCGGCCAGTGGCAGGCGGAACGGGTCGCACCCGCGACGACGGGCGGCGCCTCGGTTGCGCAACGCGCCGGGTCCGGCACGTGCTCGCGCAGCCAGCAGCGGGGATGGAATGCGCAGCCCGAGGGCGGCTCCGCGGCGCTCGGCGGGTCCCCACGGACGACGGCCGGTGAAGCCGCACCCGCGACGCCGGGCGCGGCTGCGAGCAGGGCCCTCGTGTACGGGTGACGTGCGTCGCCGAACACGGATCCCGCGTCAGCCAGCTCGACGAGGCGTCCGAGGTACATCACCGAAACCCGATCGCTGAGGTGCCGGACGACCCCGAGATCATGCGAGATCAGCAGGTAGGTCAGCCCGTGCCGCTCCCGGAGCTCGAGCAGGAGGTTGAGGATCTGCGCCTGGACCGAGACGTCCAGCGCCGAGGTCGGCTCGTCGAGCACCAGGAGCCGGGGGCGGAGCGCGAGGGCGCGGGCGATGGCCACCCGCTGGCACTGGCCTCCCGACAGCTCGTGCGGGCGCCGATCGAGGTGGCGGCGCGCGAGCCCGACGCCGTCGAGCAGGTCGGTGACGGTCGCCTCCACCGTGCCGCGCCCCGGCCTGAGATGTGTCCGGATCGGTTCCGCCACGAGATCGAGCACGCTCAGCCGGGGATCCAGCGAACCCTGCGGGTCCTGGAACACGAGCTGCATCTCGCGCCGGAACACGCGCAGCCGGTCCCCTCGAAGGGCCCCGACATCCTGCCCGCCGATCTCGATCCGGCCCGCCGTCGGTTCGACCAGCCTGAGCAGGCAGCGGGCGAGCGTCGTCTTGCCGGAGCCCGACTCGCCCACGAGGGCGTGCACCTCGCCCGATCGGACGTCGAGGTCGACGCCCGCGACCGCGCGGACGGTGCGCCCGTCGGACCGGTACGTCTTTTCGAGGCCGCGGATGCGCACCAGGACCTCGTCGTCGCTGGGGGCCGGCCCGGTGGTGGGGGGCGGCGCGTCGCCGGCCGCGACGATGGCGCTCACGAGTTGACCCCCGGCTCCACGAGGTGGCAGGCGACGTCGTGGCCGGACACCGCGGCTCTCGGTGTCGGCCGCTCCTCGCGGCACCGGTCGAACACCAGCGGACAGCGGTCCGCGAACGCGCACCCGACGATCAGACCCGGGTCGGCCGGGACGGAGCCGGGAATGGCGACGAGCGAGCGCCGCCCGGTGGCCGCCGGATCCGGAACGGCGCCCATGAGGCCCCGGGTGTACGGGTGCTCCGGCCGCTCGAACAGGGTGGTCGTCGGCGCGGTCTCCACGACCCGGCCCGCGTACAGCACGGCGACCCGGTCGCTGACGCTCCGGATGACGCCCAGATCGTGGGTGATGAACAGGACGCTGAACCCGCGGGACTCCTGGAGGCTGCGGATCAGGCGCAGGATCTGCGCCTCGATGGTGACGTCGAGCGCGGTGGTCGGTTCGTCCGCGATCAGGAGGCGAGGCCGGCACAGCAGGGCGCTCGCGATCATCGCCCGCTGGAGCATCCCGCCCGAGAGCTGGTGCGGGTACGACTTGAGCACCCGGTCCGCCTCCGGCAGCCCGACCTCCGCGAGCGTCTCGTGGATCCGCGACGTGGCCTCCCGCTTCGAGATGGCGTCGTGGGCCGCCAGCGTCGCCCGCATCTGCCATCCGATCGAGAACACGGGGTTGAAGGCCGAGGCCGGGTTCTGGAACACCATGCCGACGCCTGCCCCGCGAACCCGGCGGAGGGTCCGCTCCGGGAGGCCGAGCAGCTCCTCGCCGTCGAGCCGGATGGAGCCGGACGACACCTTCGCCGTGGCCGGCAACAGCCCCAGGATCGAGAGACCGGTCAGCGTCTTGCCACAGCCGGTCTCGCCGACCACGCCCAGGATCTCCCCGCGGTCCACCTCCAGGCTGACCGCGTCGAGGCCGGTGGTCGTCCCGTCCGGCGTGACGAACTGGACGCCGAGGTCCCTCACCTCGAGCAGCCGTGCACTCATCGCGTGCCCCGCGGGTCGAGCAGGTCGAGGAGCAGGTCGCCGACCAGGTTGAACGCGAGCACCGCCACGAAGATCGCGAGGCCAGGGAAGGCGGACAGCCACCACTGGTCGAGGATGAACGTCCGGCCCTCCGCCACCATCAGGCCCCAGTCGGGGGTGGGCGGGGAGGCGCCGAGGCCCAGGAAGGCGAGGGATCCCGCAGCCAGGATCACGGTCCCGACGTCGATCGTGGCCTGGACCAGGAGCGGGGGCAGCGAGTTGGGAATGATGTGCCGTCCGAGGATGGCGAGATCCCGCACCCCGATGGAGCGCGCCGCCTCCACGAACGGCCGCTCGCGCAGGGATGCCGCGGTGCCGCGGGCGAGGCGGGCGTACCACGGCCACCACGAGATCGCGAGCGCCATCGCGGCGTGGTCGAGCCCCGGACCCAGCGCGGCCACGATGGCCATCGCGAGCAGCAGCGGGGGAAACGCGAGGAACAGGTCCGTGAGGCGCATGATCGCCGCGTCGATCCGGCCGCGCCGGTAGCCGGCCAGCGCCCCGAGCGGGACGCCGATCAGCATCGCGAGCCCGACGACGACGAGCGATACCGCAAGCGCCGGGCGAGCCCCGATGATCACGCGGCTGCAGCACGTCCCGCCCGAGGCCGTCGGTGCCGAACCAGTGGCTGGCGCTTGGGGGGAGCATCCGTTCGGGGACGTTGCTCGCTCCCTCGCCCTGCTCCGGGTAGGGCGCGATCCACGGCCCCAGCACCGCGAGCACGACCACCAGGGCGATGACCGACACGCCGAACAGCGCAAGGGGATCCCGACGCAGCGCCCTCCGGAACCGGCGCCAGAGGCCGGCTCGGGGCAGCATCGCCGCGGGACGCAGGACCTCGACCGCCATCAGGCCAGCCTCGTCCGTGGGTCCAGCCACGCCTGGACGAGGTCCACGGCGAGGTTGATGAGGACGTACCCCACCGCCCCGAACAGGGTGATCCCCATGATCACCGGGTAGTCGAGGTTGAGCAGGCCCTTGACGGCGAACGTCCCCAGCCCCGGCCAGTTGAACACCACTTCGACGAAGAACGTTCCCGTGAGCGCGTACGCGAGGGTGAGGCCCACGACCGTGACCACCGGGATGAGCGCGTTCTTGAGCGCCAGCCGGTACGTGATCAGGCGCTCGCTGATCCCGGCCGCACGGGCTGCGCGCACGTAGTCCTGGCCGAGGGCCTCGAGCATCGAGGCCCGGGTCATCCTGGCGATCAGCCCGATCGGATACGCGGCCAGCGTGAGGGCCGGCAGCACCAGGTGCCAGGCGACGTCCGAGAAGGCGGTCCAGTTGCCCGACACGACGCTGTCGAACAGGTAGAAGCCGGTCAGCTCCGTGATCGGGGACACAAACCGGAGGTCTGCATCCACCCGGCCGGTGAGGGGCAGCAGGTTGAGGTTCCGGAAGAACAGGACCTGGAGCAGCAGGCCGAGCCAGAACGCCGGCAGCGAGACGCCCACGATCGACACGATCCGCACCAGGAGGTCGGGCGAACGTCGCCGCCAGCGGGCGGACAGGATGCCGAGCAGGACTCCGGCGGGGACCGCGATGACCATCGCGGCGATGATCAGCTCCAGGGTTGCGGGCAGCCGGCCGAGGATCTCCTCGAGGACGGGGCGCTTGGTCCCGATGGACGTGCCCCAGTCGCCGGTCAGCATGTCGCGCATATAGGTCAGGTACTGGATCGGGACGGGCTGGTTGAGGCCAAGCTGCTCGGCCACCCGGGCGATGTCCTCGGGCCGGGCCTTGGGGCCGATGTACACGGCCGCCGGGTTGGATGGCACGAGGCGCGCGAGGGCGAACGTGATGACCGACAGCCCCAGCAGCACCGCCGCCGAGCCGGCGAGTCGGCGCGCGATGAACAGGATCACGGCGTCGTCAGGATGTCAGCGATGGGGCGGGCACCCGGCCGATCGAGTCGGGCCGGGTGCCCATTCGATGGATCCGGCTCAGCCGGCCGGGTGCATCGGGTAGAAGAACTGGGCGAACGGGTAGTTGAGGTTGTACTCGAACCCGCCGATCCGGTTGGGGATCGCTGTCACGAAGCGAGTGTCGTAGAAGAACAGGCCGGGGGCCTGGTCCACGAGCAGCTGCATGGCCTCGGTGTACTTCGCCTGCGCCTGGTCACGCTGCGTCGCGGTGAGGCCGAGGGCCTCGTCGATCAGCGCGTCGAACTGGTCGTTCTCCCAGTACGAGAGGTTGAAGAACGGGTTCTCGCTGCTGCGGAACATCGACCACAGGTTGTCGGAGCCGGCATCGCTGTAGGTCGGCCAGTAGAGCAGCAGGAACATGTCCTGGCGATCCTTCGGGTCGCCCTTCGCCTGCTCCCACTGCTGGTTGAACGCGATCGGCGTGATGGTGACGTCGACGCCCAGGGCCGCATACGCCTCCTGGATGAGCGGCGCGAACCGGGCCTCGTTCTGGTTCTCGGCGGCGTACGTGAGGTTGAGCTTGAAGCCGCCGTTCTCGTAGCCGGCCTCCTTGAGCAGGGCCTTCGCCTTCTCGAGATCCTGCGTGTACTGGGGCACGTCGGCGGACCACGGGAAGACGCCCTCCGGGACCGGGCCGCGCGACTGGGTGCCGTAGCTCTGGGCGCCGACCGTGATGATGTCGGCGTACGGGATGGCGTACGACAGTGCCTGCCGGACCTTCACGTTGTCGAGCGGCTTGCGGGCCGTGTTGAAGAAGCCGACGTAGTTGAAGAACGACGGCTGGTTGATGAACGTGAAGTCGGGGTTGCTCTCGTAGGCGGCGACGTTCTCGAGGGGCAGCGACAACGCGAGGTCGACCTCGCCACCGTCGAGCATCTGCTGCTGGACCGCGGCCTCGGGCGTGATCGACACCAGCACCTTGTCGTAGTGCGGGCCGTCCCAGCCACCCCAGTAGCCGTCGTTCTTCGTGAGCAGCACCTCCTTGTCGGGGGTGTACGACTCGAGCATGTAGGGGCCGGTACCCGCCTCGATGCCCTGCTCGAAGTAGGCCTCATCCGCCGTCGCGGCGGCCAGGGCCTTGGGGCTGACGATCCAGGCGCCGTACAGCGACGAGGCAACCAGGTCCATCGGCGCCGCATAGGTGAGCTTGAGCTCGACGGTGGACGCATCGACCGCCGTGACCGTGTCCAGCGCGCCCCAGATGAAGGACGCCCCGCCGCGGCTCGCGGCGGCCTCGATCGACTGCTTCACGGCGTCCGCGGTGAGCGGCTCGCCGTCGTGGAAGGTCACGCCGTCGCGGAGCACGAAGGTCCACGTCAGGCCATCCGGGCTTGCCTCCCAGGAGGTGGCCAGGACGGGCGTGAACGGCTCGGCGGCGCCGGGTGGGTTGACCCGGAGCAGCGGCTCGTAGAGGTTGGCCAGGTAGAGGGCCTCGGTGGAGAACGACTTCACCGGGTCCCAGGTGGTGATGTTGGCCGTGGCGGCGACCTTGAGGACGACCGGGCCCGCGGGCGTGGGCGCGGGCGTCGCCGGCGCCTGGGTGGCCGCGGCCGAAGCCGCGGGCGCGCTGGCCGGCGCCTGTGTTGGGGTGCTCGAGCTGCAGGCGCCGACGAGCAGGGCGCCCGTGGCCATCAATACCAGGAGCCGTCGGGCTCCGGTGCGTCGCGTGGACGGATCCGCGTGCATTGGGTGGTCCCTCGATCCGGCTGCTCAGGGGGCGCGCAAGCGCGGCCCTCCTCCCGATGGTTCCGCAGTGTTGCCACATCGGGGCCGGGCGTCCAATACTTCGTTGGTCACAACCCATGCCCCAGAGGCATGACAATTGGGGAACCCCTTGGAAGTCAGGACCCTGCGCTACTTCCTGGCCGTGGTGGACGAGACCTCGCTCACGCGGGCAGCTGCGGTCGTCCGGGTCGCACAGCCATCACTCTCGCGCCAGATCCGGGGGCTCGAGGCATCGCTCGGCCGTGGCTTGTTCGACCGCGCGGATGGACGCCTTCGGCTGACGCCCGCCGGCCGCCAGTTCGTGCCGCTCGCACGGGACATCGTCGCCCGGGCCGACGCCGCCGAGGCGGCGATGCGGGATCTCGAAGCAGCCAGGGTGACGAACCTGAGCGTGGTGGCGCCGCACGTCACCATCGTCGACGTCATCGCGCCGTATCTCGCGACCCTCGGCACCGAGGCGCTCAAGGTGTCCGTGCGCGATGCCCCGTCGCTCGCGGTGTTCCGGATCCTCCGCTCGGGCGATGCGGACCTGGGCGTCTCCGTGGGACCGCCGCCGGGGGAGCTGGTCTCCCTGCCGGTGGCACGGTTCTCGATCACGGCCCAGGTCCCGCCCGATCACCGGTGGGTCGGCCGCACCGGCGTGACGCTGGAGGAGGTGACCCGCGAACCGCTGGTGCTGCTCACGACCGAGCACGGCACGCGGCGCGTGTTCGATCAGGCCGTGGCGGCCGCCGGCCTCGCCTATCACGCCGTCGGTGAGTCGGACCTCTCCGCCGTGGCCCAGACGCTCTCGGCCGGGGGCACGGGCGTCGCCATCGTGTCCGACGATGCCCGGTACGGGCTTCACCCCCTCACGATCGATGCCGGCGGCGGGACCGTCCTCGCGATCCCGATCGTGGCCGCCTGGGAAGGATCGCACTACGCCGCGCCGATGATCGAGGCCTGGGCGAAGGGCCTGGCCGGCTACACGCTGGCGCACTACGGGCCGGACATGGCGGGCGGGTCTGACCTGGCGGGCGGGCTGGAGGCACCCACGGTGGTCCGGCGCCCCGGGGCCAGCTGCGTTCCGAGGTCCCGGACCGCCGGACCCCATAGAATCACCCGGCCATGACCACCCTCCGCCGATCCCTGTCAGAGACCGCCAGCCGCGCCATCGCCGCGCGGACCGAGGCCCTGTTCCGCGCCAGCGGTGCCCTCCGCGAGGGCCACTTCACCCTCAAGAGCGGCCGCCACTCCGACGCCTACCTGGAGAAGTTCCAGGTCCTCCAGGAGCCTGCCGTCACCAGCGAGCTGTGCTCGTTCGTCGCAGCCATCCATACCCGGCGCGACGGCACGGCCACGGTCGACCTCGTCGCGGGCCCGACCACCGGGGGCGTCATCCTCGCGTTCGAGACCGGCCGCCAGCTGGGGACACGGGCCATCTTCGCCGAGGAGGTGGCCGGAGACGACGGGCCCCGCCGCGAGTTCCGGCGCGGCTTCCGGATCCGGCCGGGCGAGAAGATCCTCCTGGTCGACGACATCCTCACCACCGGCGGCTCGCTGCTGGCGATGATCCCGGCGGTCGAGGCGCTGGGCGGGGAGATCGTCGAATGCGTGGTGCTGGTGGACCGGTCGGGAGGCCTGTCCACGCTCACATCGCCATCCACGGGACGCGTATACCCGCTCCGGTCCCTGTGGCGGCTGGAGCTGCCGACCTGGGAGGCGGGTGCCGCCACCTGCCCCCGGTGTGCCGCGGGCGAGCCGGCGGTCAAGCCCGGGAGCAGCGGCACGGGGATCGCCCCGGCGTGACCCGGCTCGCGGTCGCGTGACGCCGGCACGGGTGGGGTGGCGTGCCGGCGTCGTCGCCCTGCTGTCGCTGCTGCTGGCCGCCTGTGGGGGCGCGGCCGATGCCGGCCTCGGCGATGCCGGCCCGGCATCCGATGGGCCTGCGATCAGCAACAGCCCGATCGCGGTGGTCTCGCCGGTGGTCGGGCGGCTGGTCAGGCTCGACTCCGAGGGACTCACCAGGGTCACGGGGTTCAGGCTCCGCCTGGCCGACGGGACGGAGCTCGAGTTCCGGATCGGGATCCTCGAGAACGGTGACGAGTTTCCGCCCGGGCACCTCGCCGGGCACATGGCGCTGGGGACCGCGATCCGGGTGTTCTTCCGCGCCGAGGGCGGCGAGCGGGCCGTCTATCGCCTGGAGGATGCGGAGTAGCGGCGCGTGCCGCCGGTCAGGTTCCCGAGATCTCCGCGAACACGCTTGAGAGCTCTGCGTCCGTCACCACCCCCTCGAAGGAGGCCCGGACGATGCCCGACCCGTCGACCGCGAACATCCACGGCTCGGACAGGATTCCCCACTCCTCGACGGCCGCCACCGGCTGGAGCTGGCCGTCGGCGTCCAGCACCGGCTGGAGCCGCCCCTCCGTGAACCGCAGCTGGTACGGCTCGACGTTGATGAACACGATGTCGTCCGGCGCCGTCGTCGCGGCCTGCTTGATGTGGTCGAGGGTCGGACCGCACTGGGCGCTCTGGCAGAAGGCGGGCGTCGTGAACACGAGGACGAACGGGCGGCCCTGGGCGAGCGCATCGGCGACCGACAGCTCGTAGAAGCGCGGGTCGGGGTTGGAGTCGGTGCTGATCCGGGCGAGGTCGCCGTCCACATCAGCCAGCGTCGGCGTGTCGGACGCGGGAGCGGGCCGCCCGATGTCGACCGGAGGCAGGTCCTCCTGGACGTCGAACGAGACCCCGATCGCCTCCTGGGGCGACGTCGGGCTGTCCGTGATGAAGATCGCCTTCCAGGCGCCGGCCGTCGGGAACTCGGTGCGGGCGATGTACTCGCCGCGACTGCCCTCGATGGCCCACGCGAACTCCGCCGGCACCGGGGGACCGGGATCCGTGTCGCCCGGTGCCACGAACGCGACCTGGACGCTGCGATCGGGCGACGCCACGGGGAGGTTGCCGTCCGCGTCGAGGAACGAGAACACGAAGCGCGCCGGCCCGGCCTGCTGCTGCCCGATGATCACCGGGATGACGGACGGTCCGGCCGACGACGCGGCCGGGGACTCGCCGGGCTGGCCCGGGCCCGCCGACGTGGCAGCCGTGGACGAGCCCGGTGACCCGCCGCCCGACGCGCAGGCGGCGAGGAGGGTGGCGGCCAGCGCCGCGGCGGGCAGGAGCGAGAGGGATCGACGGTGCATCAGGCCAAGCGTAGCCCCACCGTTCCCAGCGCGCGTTCGCGGGTAGAATGCTGGCCTGCGTGCCCGGCCCCGCGTCGCGCGCCCCTGGTTCGCCCACCCCGAAGGACCTTCGAACCACCCTTGACACGCTTCCAGAAGATTGCCGTCGCCACGGTCGTCGCGACGATCCTGCTCGTCACCGTGGGCGTCATCGTGCGGGCCACGGGCTCGGGCATGGGCTGCCCGGACTGGCCGCTGTGCTACGGGCAGCTGCTGCCCCCGCTCGACGACTCCAAGGCCTGGTGGGAGTGGATCCACCGGACGATCGCGGCGGTCATCGGCTTCCTGATCCTGGGCGTCGCCTTCCTCGCCTGGAAGGACCATCGCGACCGACCGTCCATCCTGTGGCCCAGCCTGGTCGCCGTCCTCCTCGTGGTGTTCCAGGCCTGGCTCGGGCGCGAGACGGTCCGCCTCAACAACTCGGGCGACTCGGTCACGGCGCACCTGGCCGCGGCCATGTCCCTGCTTGGCCTCCTCGTGTTCGTCACCGTCCGCGCCTTCTACCCGGCGCGCCTCCCCGCCGCCGGCCGCTCGCAGCGCTTCACCCTGCTCGCGGTCCTGACCTCGGCCGCGATGTTCGGGCTGCTCCTGTTCGGCTCCAACGTCACCGCGCAGGATGCGGGTCTCGTGTTCCCCGACTGGCCGCTGATGAACGGCAGCCTGGTGCCGCTGCAGCCGGGGCTGGACCCGCAGGTTCGCGGCCTGTACGAGGCCCATGTGCTCCACCGGTACGTGGCGGCGTTCGTCCTCGTGCTCGTCTGGGCGACGGCCCTCGCTGCCTGGCGGACGCAGCGGTCACGACGCGTGATCTGGGCCCTGGCCGCCGCCATGGCGATCATCTACCCGGTGCAGGTCGCGATCGGGGGCCTCCAGGTGTTCACCCTCCTCGCCGGCTGGACGCAGACGCTCCACGTGGCGCTCTCATCGCTGCTCTGGGGGCTGTCCGTCGCCCTCGTGATGACCGCCTACTACGAGGCGCGGATCGCGGTCGCGGTCGGCCCCGGTGTGCCGGCCGGGAGCGGCTCCGGCAGCCAGCCGGGCGGCGGGGGATCGGGGAGCGGGGCCGACGGCACGGCGAGCGACACGCCCGCACCAACCCGCGGCTCCACCGTCCGGGCCTACGTCGCGCTGACCAAGCCCCGGATCATCGAGCTGCTGCTGATCACCACGATCCCGGCCATGGTCCTCGCCACCCGTGACCTGCCCGGCATGAACCTGCCCGAGTGGCTGCGGCTCGCGTTCTGGACGATGCTCGGCGGCTCGCTGGCGGCAGGCTCGGCCAACGCGATCAACCAGTACCTGGACCGCGACATCGACCTGCTGATGACGCGCACCCGGCGACGGCCGCTGCCCGCCCACGACGTGACACCGGAGAACGCCGTCGTGTTCGGGATCGTGCTCGGTGTGATCTCGGTCACGTTGATGGCGGTGTTCGTCAACCTCGTGTCGGCGTTCCTGACCCTGCTCGCGATCGCGTTCTACGTCGTCATCTACACGATCCTGCTCAAGCGGACCACCCCCCAGAACATCGTGATCGGCGGCGCGGCCGGAGCCCTGCCACCGGTCATCGGATGGACCGCCGTCACCGGCCGGATCGAGATCCCGGCGCTGATGCTCTTCTTCCTGGTCTTCTACTGGACGCCGCCCCATTTCTGGGCGCTGGCGCTGCGCATCCGCAAGGACTACGAGGCGGCCCGGGTGCCGATGCTGCCGGTCGTGAAGGGCGTCCCCGAGACCGCGCGGCAGATCGCGCTGTACACGCTCCTGCTGGTGGCCATCAGCCTCATCTTCTGGCCGGTGGCCGCGATGGGCCCGATCTACCTGGTGGCCGCGGTGGTGCTCGGTGCGCTGTTCATCTGGCGGGCGTTCGTGCTGTGGCAGCAGGCGACGTCGCCGGAGGGGTCGCTGGCGCAGGCGATCCGCCTGTACCGCTACTCGATCAGCTACCTGACGCTGCTGTTCGCGGCGGTGGCGGTCGACGCGCTGCTGGTGGGCACCGCGACCTAGGCCCGGCTCAGTCGCCGACGTCGCCGCGCGTTTCGAGCACCGCCCGCCGCCGGCGGGACACGCGGCCTTCGCGATCGAAGACGCGGAGCGCCAGCTGGACCAGCGGCCCGATCCCGAGCGCGAACACGACGGTCCCGAGGCCGATCGTCCCGCCGGACAGGAACCCGGCGACCAGCACGCAGAGCTCGATCCCGGTCCGGGCGCGCCGGATCGACCACCCGAAGCGCAGGTGCAGCCCGGTCATGAGGCCGTCCCGCGGACCCGGGCCGAGGTCCGAGGCGAGGTAGAGCCCAGACCCGATCGCGATCGTCACCACGCCGGCCGCCATCATCGCGAGCTGCGCCGGCACGCCGGACGCCGGAGACATGACCCCCAGCGCCACGTTGGTCGAGGTGCCGATGATCGCGATGTTGAGGAGTGTGCCCACCCCCGGCCGCTCGCCCAGCGGCCACCAGGCGGCGAGGACGGGGATGCCCACCAGGATGCTCACGGTTCCGAGCGGGAGTCCGGTCACCCGGCTGATGCCCTGGTGGAACACCTCCCACGGACCCAGCCCGATCCCCGCCTGGGCCATGGCGGCGATGCCGGCGCCGAACAGGACGAGGCCGGCGATAAGGCCGGGCAGCCGCGGCAGGACGATGGCGGGGGACCAGCGGGAGGCAGGCTCGGGCATCCGGCGAATGGTACCGGCGCCGGTGGGCGGGCGTGCCTGTCGCCGACCCGGGCGCCGTGGCCCTCCGGGCGCCCGGATGATCAGCCGGCCGGCGCGGCCCTCGCGATCTCGACACGCAGGGCGTCGACCGTCGGCGCACGGCCGATCATCCCGCGAACGGCATCCCCGGACGATCGCTCGCGGCCGAACTGGAGGATCTGCTCCCGGAGCCACGGATACCAGCCGGGATCGCCCGCGGTCCAGTCGCCACGAGCGTTGGTGATCACGGCACGCATGGCGGCCGCCAGCACGGCCCCCACGGCGTAGTTGGCCATGTACCCCGGCTCCTGCACCAGCTGGCCCCGGATCGCCCACCACGACCACTCGGGGTGGGCTGCGATCCCGAGCGACCGGCTGGTGAGATCCGTCCAGACCTCGTTCGGCCGACGACTCGGGTCGTCGAGCATCCGGATCTCGAACAGGGCCCAGGCGGCATCCATCGCGACGCCCGCGTAGTGGCAGCGCTGGGCGATCCCGGGCGGCACCACCGGGTGACCCGGCAGCCAGCGGCGGAGCCACGACGGGTCGGCCAGGTTGAAGGGCACGAGATCGGCGAGAGCCTCGGTCAGCGCGTCGGCGTCCGGCCAGTCGGCGAACGCGGGTCGGGTGCGGATACCGGCGATGTGGATCGCGTGGCCCGTCTCGTGGATCAGCTCGGCAAGCTCGCCGAGGCCGCCGTCGACATAGGTGGCGAGGACGGTGGGCCGTCCCGGCATCCAGCGGCCGTCCGTCCGCCGATGCGGTCGTCCTCCGAACGTCGTGAAGGCCACGGGGACCGGTGGGCGTCCGGGTCGGGGCGCGATGTCGAGCCGGACCTGCAGCGCGTCCAGGTCGGCCCCAAGCGATGCGTAGACGGCCCGGTTGATCTCGGTGATGTCGGCGACGGACATCGGACCCACGAACCGCTGGACCTCGCCGGCCCGCCACCACCAGTCCCAGGGCTCAACCGGTGGCTCACCAGCGGCGCGCGCCGGCTCCACGAAGGCGAGCCGCCACGCCTCCAGCACGTCCTCCGCCCAGGACACGATCTCGTCGGGCCCGATGCCGAGCCCCGCCGCGTCGCCCGCCAGTCGCGACCGTCCATGACGGGCCTCCGCCGACGCCTCCCGGATCAGCGCCCGGTAGGGGGAGCCGCCGCGGTCGTCGCCGTTGACCACCCGCCACAGGGGCGTGAGGGCAAGGAACAGGTCGCGCCGGATCCCCGGATCCGGCTCTGTGGCAAGCCGGCCGAGCACCTGGGGCCGCGACAGCACCTCGGTGCCGGCCACCAGCGCATCTGCCGTCGCCGCAAAGCACGCCTCCAGGTGCTGGTGGAGGGGCCCGCCGCCCGCGGCGATGAGGCCGTCCCAGGTCCCCGGCTCCCCACAGGCGTCCCGGCCCGCCTCCTCCACCGTCGCGGGAGCGACCGGCAGGCTGTAGGCGTCGGCCTCCGCCATGCCTTCCCGGATCCGGTCGAACGCCCGGCGATCCGCGGGCGAGAGGTCCCCGACGACGGCCGGCTCGAAGGCGGCGAGGCCGGCATGGACGAGGGAGGACGTCTCCTCCGCCCGCCGCTCGAGCCCCGCGAGATCCTCGTCCTCACCCGTCGCCCGGGCGACATCGAGGCGGTCGCGTGCCGCCCTGGCCGCGAGGTACGCGGCCTCGAGAGCGGCCAGGCGATCGGCGGACGTCACCCGCAGATCGTCGCACGCGGCGGGCACACGACGTGGGCCGGTGTGTCACGATCCCGGCATGGAGCTCACCTTTCTCGGCGGCGCCCGGACCGTGACCGGCTCCCGCCACCTGGTCGACACCGGGCACGCCCGCGTGCTCGTGGACTGCGGCATGTTCCAGGGAGGACCCGACGAGTCGGTTCGCAACCGCGTGCCGCTGGGCGTGGACCCCGCCACCCTGGATGCGGTGGTCCTCACCCACGCCCATCTCGATCACTGCGGTCTGCTGCCGCTCCTCGTCCACGAGGGGTTCCGGGGCCGGATCTGGTGCACCGCCGCCACCGCGGAGCTCGCCCGGCTGGTCCTGCTCGACAGCGCCAAGCTCCAGGTGGAGTTCGCCAAGCGAGCGGCTCGCCGCGAGCGCCGGGATCCCGAGCGCGCCGCGGAGCGAGAGGCCAGGGATGAGCGACTGTTCGAGGAGGCCGTGGACCTCGCGGCAGCAGGAGCGGAGGCTCCCGGCGGACCGGACCCGGAGGACCTGCTCCGGGCGGCCGGCCCGATCGTGGAGCTGGGCCTCAACGATCCGATCTACACGGAGGACGACGCCGGCGCCACGCTGCCCCTGCTCCGCCACATCCCGTATCGCTCGGAGCACGAGGTGGCGCAGGGCGTCCACGTCACCCTGCTCGATGCCGGGCACATCCTGGGGTCGTCGATCGTCCGCATGCGGATCGCACGGCCGGGCGGCGGCCGCGACACCGTGATCGTCTTCTCCGGTGACCTGGGTCGTCCGGGCACGCCGATCCTGCGCGACCCGACCTCGGTGGGGGAGGGCGACGTGGTCGTGATGGAGTCGACCTACGGCGGTCGCGAGCACGAGGCGGCTGAGGCTGCGATCGACACGCTGGCCTCCGTGGTCAACGACGCGGTGCGCCGGAAGGGCGTGGTGCTCATCCCGTCGTTCGCCATCGGCCGGACCCAGGAGCTGGTCTGGGAGCTGTCGCGCCTGGTCGAGGCCGGCCGGATCCCGCAGCTCCCGCTGTACCTCGATTCGCCGATGGCCAAGGCGGCCTCGGACATCTACCGCGCCCACCCCGAGGCGTACGACGAGGAGACCGCCGCGATCCTCCGCACGCAGGGCGCGCCCCTGGACTACCCGGGCCAGCGCGTGATCCAGAACGTGCGGGAGTCGGAGGGGATCGAGCGGTCCAAACCGCCGTACGTGATCATCGCGTCCAACGGGATGCTCACCGGCGGACGCTCCGTGGGTCACGCGGAGCGCCTGCTGGACGACCCGTCGGCCACGATCCTGTTCGTCGGCTACCAGGGCGAGGGCACGCTCGGCGGCCACCTGATGCGCGGCGCGGAGCGGGCGCGGATCTTCGGGCGCGAGATGCCCGTGCGAGCCACGATCCGCTCGCTCGACGGGTTCTCGGCCCATGCCGACGAGCCGGAGCTGCTCGACTGGGCGGGCGGGTTCATCCGCGGGCGCAAGGCAGGTGATCCGGGCGTCCCGGCCCGCGTGTACCTGGTCCACGGAGACCCGCCGGCGCAGGCGGCGCTCGCGCCAAAGGTCGCGGCGCTCGGGTTTGACGTGCAGGTCCCGTCCTGGCACCAGACGGTGCCGCTGGACTGAGGTCGGCGGCGGCCCGGGCCGCCGCCCGAGCCAGCCGCCGCGGCCGCCAGCCGGCCACGGTCACCCGCCTCGCTGCACCAGTCGGCTGAACCGCGGCAGGCCGGGGACAAGGGTGCCCTTCACGGTGTCGATGACATCGGTGCCACTGCCGATCCGCACCACCCTGAGGACGTAGCGGCGGGCCTCCTCCTGCGTGTTGCCGTGCAGGATCGAGCGGGCGGTGGTGTAGCCGGCCTCGCGGACGATGCGGCGGAGCGTCGTGTCGAAGCCGCCCCCCACGTAGGCGATCGAGTCGGGCACGATGCCCAGCCGTGCCTCGATGATCCTCCGCGGGCGTGCGACCTCGCGGCGCATCTCGGCCTCCGAGACGGCCGGATGCCTCCCGCCGAGCCCCGCGAGCTGCCGATGATGGAGCCCGTGTGCGCCGATCCCGTTGCCCGCGGCCGCGAGCATGCGCAGCTCGCGCCACGTCATGCCGCCGCTCTTGAGCGACTGGAGCGTCACGTAGAACTCGGCAACCATGCCCCGTTCCTGGAGCAGTGGCAGGACCGTGCTCGCCCAGTCGTGGGTCCCGTCATCGAAGGTGATCATCACCGGACGTTCGGGGAGCGGCACCCCGTCGTCCCAGTACGCGGCAAGATCGCGGGGCAGGACGGTCGTGTAGCCGCGGGCAACCAGCCAGTCCAGCTGGGCCTCGAACGCGGCCGGGACGACGTCGTAGGCCAGGAACCGTTCTCTGCGGACACGGGTCCACTGCCGGAAGCCGCGAGGCGGCTCGATGACCCGGTGGTAGTACAGGATGGGGATGGAGACGGCCGCCGGCGTCGACACGGCAGGATCCCCACCGGGCGTGGTGCCCGGCGCGGGAGCCGGTGCTGCTGGGGGCGCTGCCGAGGGTGCCGCGTCCGGCTGGTCGCCCGGTGCCACGGCCTGCGGGCTGGCTCCGGTTGCCTGCGGCCCGGCTCCGGACGCCGGGGACTCGACGCCCTGGGAGGCTGGCGCCTCTGGCGGGTAGATCCACGCCGGAGCGGTGGACACCTGGCAGCCCGCCGTGGTCGCCATGAGCGCCAGCACGATGGCGGCGGTCAGCCGCGAACGTGCCTGGTTTCCCGCTCCGCGACCCGCCATCACTCCCCGGTCAGCACTGCCTGGAGCACGGCGCTCACCAGCGATGCGGAGGCCCGTACCCGGACTTCTATCGTGCCATCGATCCGACGATCGGGCGACTCAATCGGCGGCCGGCCTGACCCGCTCCCGGGTGGTGGCCACCCGCTCCGCCTCGAGGCGGGCCAGGTCGTGTCCCGTGACGGCCTCGAGGAAGTCGATCCGCTCGAGGACCAGGAGGACCGAGGGCGCCTCGGCGCTCACCGTCGCGGTCCGCGGCACGTCTCGGAGCAGGGCGATCTCGCCGAACCCGGTGCCACGTTCCGCAAGCCGGTTGAGGTAGCGCCCGTGCTGCGTGACGAGCAGGGCACCCGACTCGAGGACGTAGTACCGGTCTCCTGGCTCTCCCTCCCGGATGACCACGTCACCCCGCTCGGCGGTCATCCACCGTGTCCGCCCCGCGACGCATTCCAGCTCGGGTGGGGCCAGCGGGGCAAGGAGCTCGGAGTCGCGGAGCAACGCGACCTCGCGCACGGGCACCCGCACACGGCGATCGATGGCCCGGAGGCCCGCCCATGCCAGCGCGACGCCGGCCGGCAGGATCGCCCCGACGGCGATGATCGCGACCTCGGGCCCCCAGATGCCGGCGAGCACCGGGACGAGCAGCGAGCCGATCGCGAGGCCGGTCAGCCCGACGCCCTCGAGCGCCCCGAGGACCCGGGCCAGCGTCCGGTCGTCGGTCACCCGCTGGAGGATCGTGCGGCCCGCCACGTCGCAGGCGGCCAGGCCGACACCACCGACCGCGATCACCACCGGTGCGAGGAGGGCGGGCGTGATGGTGCCCATCGCCACCAGGGCCAGGCCCCACGCCAGCGCGCTCACCGCCAGCGCCGGGGCAAGCCGCTGGCGGCCCACGAGCACGAAGCTCACGGCCCCGCCGACCACGGTCCCCAGGCCCATCGCGGCGTTCAGGATCCCGGCTCCCGACTCGCCCGTGTCGAAGACCTCCAGCGCCAGGAGGACCAGCAGCACGTCGACGGCACCCACGGTGAGCATCCGGAGCCCGAGGAGCAGGACCACGAGCCCGGTGTCCCTGTTGGAGGCAACCGCGCGGAGGCCGCCGATCGCGCGGGTCATCGGCGACCGGCGAGGGCTGCGAACCGGCCCGGCGGAGGCCACGTCGCCCTCGCGGCTCGCGAGCAGGTCCCGCTGGACCGGCAGCCCTGCCACGGAGATCGCGGCGACCAGACCGGCCATGGCGCCCGCGACGAACACGAGCCCCGGCGAGCCGACGGACAGCAGACCGGCTGCCACCAGCGGTCCGAGCAGCACCCCGGTGCCTTCCACCGTGCCGGCAACGCCGTTCGCGGCCGTGAGCTCCTCCGGCGTCCGTGACAGGCTTGGCAGCAGGGCGCCCTGGGTCGGCCGCGTGAACGTGAGGGCAACGGAGGAGGACGCCGCGGCGAGGATGACCAGGGCCGGGCTGAGATCGAGCAGCATGCCGGCCGCCGTTGCCGCGAGCCCCAGCGTGAGCAGCAGGTAGCCGGCCAGCAGGACGCGCTGGCGCGGGAAGCGATCCGCGAGCGATACGGCGACCGGGGCAAACGCGGCGGCCGGCGCCAGCTGCGCGAGGGCGACCAGGCCGACGCTGGCGGCGCCGAGCGCGCTGTAGGCGTAGAGCAGGATCGCGACCCACGTGCCGTACTCGGCGGCATTGAATGCCAGGAACGCCAGCTGGACCCGCCGCAGCGCGGGGTTGCGCAGCACGGCCCGGATGACCCGGCCCGACATGCCCAGGTGCCGGCGCGCCCCTGCCAGGTGGCTCAACGGACGTGGAGCGTCGGGCGGGCGGTCGACGGCATGGTCGGCAAGTCTAGGGACCCCGGGGCGGCTCGTGGAGGTCGGATCCGCCGGATGGGCCGGTGGCCGGGTCGGCGAGCCGCTCGCCGGCGGTCTGCAGACCGGCGGCGAGCGCGATCTCGTGGCCCGTCACGGCCTCGAGGAAGTCACCTCGCTCGAGGGCGAGCAGCACGCACGGGGAGCCCGTGATCACGGTGGCGGTTCGGGGGACGTCGCGCAGGAGCGCGATCTCACCCACGCCGTCCCCGGGACGATCCATGACCCGGACCCGGCCGTTGTCGACGAGGATCTCGAGGGCGCCCGATTCGAGCACGTAGAACCGGTCCCCAGTGTCGCCCTGGCGGATGAGCACGACCCCCGGCTCGAGGCTGACCCATCGGGTCCGCCGCGCCACCGACTCCAGCTGGGGTGGCGGAAGTGGCGCGAAGATCGATGACCGCCGCAGCAACGCCAACTCACGCAGCGGCACGTGGGCGTGGTGGTCGATCCGGCGGAGCGGCAGCCAGGCCAGCGCAACTGCCGCCGGCAGCAGCGCCGCGACCACCACCAGCGTTGTCTCCACGCCCAGGACGCTCGCGAGGGCCGGCACCATCACGGAGCCGAGGGCAACCGCCAGCAGGCCCACGCCCTCCAGCGATCCGAGCACCCGGGCGAGGAGCCGGTCCGGCGTGACCCGCTGCAGCACCGTCCGGCCGGTCACATCGACGGCCGCGAACCCGATGCCGCCCACGGCGATGAGCATTGGGACCAGCCAGGCCGCACCGGCGATCGCCGCGAGCGCGAGCGCAATCCCGAACACCAGCGCACCGAGTGCCATTGCCGGCGCCAGCCGCTGGCGTCCCACGAGCATGATCCCGGCGACCCCGCCGAGGACCGTGCCCAGGCCGAGGGCCGCCGTCAGGAACCCGGCACCCGCGTTGCCCGTGCCGAGGATCTCCAGCGCGAGGAGCACGAACAGCACGTCAAGGGCTCCCGACGTGAGCATCCGGACCCCCAGCAGCCCGACCAGCAGGCGCGTGTCGCGGTTTCCGGTGAGCGCGCGCAGGCCGCCGACAAGGCGCGCCCCAGCCTCGTCCAGGACGAGCGGGACCTCCGTACCGGGCTCCGCCTCGCCGGCGTGCGCGGCGACCGGGGTGGGGCGCTCGTGAACGGGGAGACGGGCGACGAGGATGGCGGCCGTCACCAGCGCCCCGGCGCCGGCGGCCCAGACCATGCCGGGCGACGCCATCGCCAGGATCAACGCGCCCGCCAGCGGGCCGAGGAGCACCCCGCCGCCCTCCACCGCCCCCGCAAGGCTGTTGGCGGCGGTCAGCTCCTCGGGCGTCCGCGACAGGGTCGGCAGCAGCGCCCCCTGTGCCGGCCGGGTGAGCGTCGTCGCGATCGCACCTGCCGCCGCCAGGGCGTAGATCGCCGGGCCGGGCCAGCCCAACAGCATCCCGCAGGCGGTCGCCCCGAACGTGACCCCCTGGGCGATGTACCCGCCCAGCAGCACGCGTTCTCGCGGGAATCGGTCCGCCAACGATGCCGTGACCGGTGCGAGCCCCGCTGCCGGCAGCAACTGGACCAGGGCCACGATCCCCACCGACCCTGGCCCGGTGGCGTCGTAGGCGTAGACGAGGACGGCGACCCAGGTGCCGAAGACCGCGGCATCGAACAGCAGGAACGCCCCCATGACGCGCCGCAGGGCCGCGTTGCGCAGGACGGCCCGCATGACCGGGACCGACGTCGCGAGCTGGCGACGAGTCGAGCCTGGACGCAGCCTCACGAACCGACGGGGTGCATCGACCGAGTCTACGGGTGCCGGCCTCTCGACGGGCCCCGCCCCCGGGCCGTCGCGGCGGCGTCGCACGGGCGGTGTCGCACGCCGGAGGACGCATGCTGGCCCTGCGGACTCCCGCGGCGCAAGATGGGGGAGTCGGGCCAGCGTCCCAGACGCCCGGCGAACAGGAGCACATCGACATGAGCGGGGCCATCCTCACCGCCGCCGAGCTGGCGAGTGTCCGACGCGAGTACCGCGCTGCGTCGCTGCTTCCCGCCCGCACCTATCACGACCCGGCCATCCTGGAATGGGAGCGCGAGCACATCGCCCGCCGGGACTGGGTGATGGTCGCGCGGGAGGAGGAGGTGCCGGAGCCCACCAGCTTCCGGCTCGTCGAGCTCGAGGGGGAGAGCATCATCCTCGTCCGCTGCCGGGACGGGATCCTGCGGGCGTTCTACAACGTGTGCCGGCACCGGGGCACGGCCGTCGAGGAGCGCGAGTGCGGCAAGGCCGTGCGCTTCCAGTGTCCGTACCACGCCTGGATCTACAACCTGGAGGGCAAGCTCATCCGTGCCAAGCACACGGACGATCTCGAGGACTTCAGCTTCGAGACCTTCGGCCTGGTCCCGATCCACCTCGCGACGTGGCAGGGCTTCGTGTTCCTCAACCTCTCCGAGGGGGACGTCGACCCGCTCGAGATGCAGCTGGGCGACCTGGTGGAGCATTTCGCCCGCTTCGACTTCACGACCCTGCGCTCCGCGAAGCGGGTCGAGTACGACGTTGCGGCCAACTGGAAGTTCATCGCCGAGAACTACAGCGAGTGCTATCACTGCCCTGGTGTGCATCCCCAGCTCAACAAGCTCACGCCCTACGACCTCGGAGGCGAGTTCGAGCCCAACGGCGCCTGGCAGGGCGGGTACATGGAGCTGGTCGACGGCGCCGAGACCATGGCGCTCGACGGCGGTCACGGATCGCGCGGCGGGCGGCCGCCCATGTGCGGGATCACCACCGAGGACGAGATCCGGGTCTACTACTACGTCGTGTGGCCGCTGGCGTTCCTGTCGATCCATCCCGACTACCTGCTCGTCCACCGCCTGGAGCCCATCGCGCCGGACCGGACGCGGGTCATCTGCGAGTGGCTGTTCGAGAAGGACACCATCGAGCGGCCGGGCTTCGACCCGTCGGAGCCGGTCGAATTCTGGGACATGACCAACCGGCAGGACTGGCACGTCTGCGAGCTCCAGCAGCGTGGCACCCGGTCGAGGACCTGGAAGGCGGGGCGGTACTCCAACGAGGAGCCGTCGGTGCAGGCGTTCGACCTGATGGTGGCCGCCCGCTACCACGGCGATCCCGTGGCGGGCTGGAAGTCAACGCCCCGGCAGGACTTCGTTGCGCCGCCCACGCTGTCGACCGGCCACGACGGGGACGGGCCTGTGATCATCGCGGGTGGCGGGAAGAACGATCGCCGGACCGCGCGCGCGAGGGCCTCCGTCGGGAGCTGATGCGCCGAGGGGCCCGCCCGCAACGGGCCGGATGAACCATGACAGGCCCTCGGTCCGGGGCCACGCTGGGCTCAATCCGACCCGGACGCCGGCACGGCGCGTTCGGGCCCCGACCTGTTGCTGCGCCACCAGATCCCGGAGTCCGCAATGGCCCTCGACCTTGGTGCCGACCTGTTCGGGCGCTCCTTCCTCACGCTCCGCGACTTCTCCGCGGCCGAGATCGAGCACCTGCTGGCACTCGCCGCCCAGCTGAAGACCGAGAAGCGGGAGCATCGGGAGATCCGCCGGCTCGCCGGCCGGAGCATCGCCCTGATCTTCGAGAAGGACAGCACCCGGACCCGGATCGGGTTCGAGGTCGCCGCGTACGACCAGGGCGCCCACGTGACCTACCTAGGGCCGTCGGGCAGCCACGTCGGCAAGAAGGAGTCGGTCAAGGACACCGCTCGCGTCCTGGGCCGGGTCTACGATGCCATCGAGTTCCGCGGCTTCCGCCAGGCGGACGTCGAAGCCCTCGCCCAGTACTCCGGTGTGCCGGTGTACAACGGCCTCACCGACGAGGACCATCCCACCCAGGTCCTCGCCGACCTGCTCACGATCCGGGAGCACGTCGCCAGACCCCTCGACCAGGTCGTCCTCGCGTTTGTGGGCGACGCGCACAGCAACATGGGGGATGAGCTGCTCATCGGCTGCGCCACCATGGGTCTCGACCTGCGGATCGTGGCGCCCGAGCCCGTCTGGCCGCGGGAGGACTTCCTCACCTGGGCCCGCGAGCAGGCAGCCGTGAGCGGAGCGCGGATCACGGTCACTGATGACATCGCAGCCGGCGTCCGCGGCGCCGATGTCGTGTACACGGACGTCTGGGTCTCGATGGGAGAGCCCGAGGCCGTCTGGGACGAGCGGGTCGCCATGCTCCGGCCGTACCAGGTGGACGCCACGATGATGGCCGCGACCGGCAATGCGGACGCGAAGTTCATGCACTGCCTGCCGGCCTTCCACGACCTCGAGACCGAGGTCGGCCGGAAGATGTTCGAGCGCCATGGCCTGACGGCGATGGAGGTGACCGACGATGTCTTCGAGTCGTCGGGCTCCATCGTGTTCGACCAGGCCGAGAACCGGATGCACACGATCAAGGCCGTCCTGGTCGCGACGCTCTCGCGGGAAGGCCCGCGCTGATGCGCGTCGTTGCGGCCCTCGGCGGCAACGCGCTCCTCCGGCGGGGCGAGCCGCTCACGGCCGAGAACCAGCGGGCGAACATCGCGATCGCGGCACGGGCCCTGCTGCCGATCGCCCTCGAGCATGACCTCGTCCTCACCCACGGCAACGGGCCGCAGGTGGGCCTGCTCGCGCTCCAGAACCTGGCTTACCGGCCCGAGGAGATCTACCCGCTCGACATCCTCGATGCCGAGAGCGAGGGGATGATCGGCTACCTGCTGGAGCAGGAGCTTGGCAACCTGCTGCCGCCGGGCCGGCGGATCGCGACCCTGCTGACGCGGATCGAGGTCGCCCGTGACGACCCGGCGTTCATGCACCCGACCAAGCCGATCGGCCCGGTGTACGACCGCGAGGAGGCCGAGCGCCTGGCGGCGGAGCGGGAGTGGACGATCGCGCCCGACGGGGCGAAATGGCGGCGAGTGGTGCCCTCGCCCGAGCCGCGCCGCATCCTCGAGATCGAGGTGATCCGCCAGCTCGTGGCGAGCGGGGTGGTGGTGGTCTGCGCCGGCGGTGGTGGCATCCCGGTGATCGGCGGCCACGGGGGATACGGTGGCGTCGAGGCGGTCATCGACAAGGATCTCGCCGGCGCGCTGCTCGCACGGTTGCTGCAGGCGGACGCGTACCTGATGCTCACGGATGTCGATGGCGTGTACCGTGACTGGGGGACGCCAGAGGCGGCACACATCCGACGGATCGCGCCCGAGGATCTGGATCCATCGCTGTTCGCGGCAGGGTCGATGGGTCCGAAGGTTGCGGCCGCGAAGCGGTTCGCTGGGACCGACGGCGGCTTTGCCGTGATCGGGGCGCTCGCGGATGCGGCGCGGATGCTGGCCGGGGAGGCGGGCACGATGGTCACGCCGGCTCGGGCGCCGGTTGCATGGGAGCAGGCGATCCCGGCGGAGGCGGGCCCGCGGGCACGCTAGCATTCGCCGGGTGAGAACCCTGCCCGCTCCCGACACCCTCCACCGCCCGCTCATCGCCGACGGCGCGATGGGCACCATGCTGTTCGCCCACGGCCTGCCCATCGGCGAGGCCCCCGAGGCCTGGCTGCTCACCCCGGAGGGGGCGTCGGCGGTCGCCGATGTCCATCGTGGACACGTGGGCGGGGGTGCGGAGCTGGTGCTGACGTCCACGTTCGGCGCCAACTCGCTGCGCCTCGAGACCTCGGACGTGCCCGGACGGACCGTGGAGATCTGCCGCGCGGCCGTCGTGGCGGCGAGGGCTGGGGCCGGAGCCGACACCATCATCGCCGCCTCGATGGGGCCCACCGGCGGCCTGTTGATGCCGTACGGGCTGCTCGACGAGGGCGCGGTCCGGGCGACCTACGCCCAGCAGGCGGCGGCCTGCGCCGAGGCCGGTGTCGCCGTGCTCTGGATCGAGACGATGATGGATCTCAACGAGGCCGTCGCCGCCGTTGACGGGGCCCGCGAGGGGGCCCCTGGGCTGCCCGTCATCGCCTCCATGACGTTCACACCGCAGGGACGGACGATGTTCGGCAACCGGCCCGAGGCGGTTGCGGCCGCGCTGGCGGAGCACGGCGTCGCGGGCGTCGGCGCCAACTGCGGGGAGGGGTTCCTGCCCGTCGAGATGGTGATGGCGGCGATGCGCGATGCCGCGCCGGGCCTGCACCTGGTCGCCAAGGCGAATGCCGGGCTGCCGACCGTCGACGGCGACGGCGTGACCCACTACCCGGCCTCGCCCGAGGAGGCGGCTGCCTATGCCCGGGCCGTCGCGGATCTCGGCGCCACGATCATCGGCGGCTGCTGCGGGACCACGCCCGCGCACATCGCGGCGATCGCGGGGGCGGTTGGAGCGCGCTGAGTTCGGCACTCGGCACCCGGCACCCGCTGATGGGCGCCAAGTCAGCAGCGACTGGGAACCGCGACCACCGATCGGAGCTCCGCGCGCGGCTACGCTGAGGCGGGTGACCACCTCCTCGTGGCGGTCGGGCTGGCCAGTCGCTGGTGACTTGTCGTGGGTCGGGGGTGCCCGGGCCGCGCACCCCGCAGGCCAGGGGGGCCCACCAAAGTCCGTGATAAGCGGCGCGGGCTATACCCCCGCCCATGTCCGACCTCGTCGTGCCCCTCGGCAGCCATTCGCTCGCGATGCGTCTCGGGGAGCTCGTTCGCGAGGCGCGGGAGTTGGCCGGCTGGACGCAATCGGAGCTGGCACGCCGGGCTGCCGCGAACCAGTCGGCCATCAGCCGGCTCGAGCGCGGTGTTGCCCAGCCGCTCGACATGCTCATCATCGAGCGGGTGCTGGCCGCACTTGGCTTCCGGGCCAGCCTCGACATCGAAGGTCGCCACCTCGCCGACCCGGCGCCGGCAGCGAGAGCCCGTGCACGCGCGGATGAACGGGTACCTCGCGTCGAACCTGGAGCGGCGCGGGTTCCGGACCGCCCTGGAGGTCCAGATCGGCGACCCGTCGCCACGCGGCTGGATCGATCTGCTCGCATTTCGACCGACCGACCGCGCGCTGATCATCGACGAGACGAAGGGCGATCTCCCCGACGTCGGTGCGTTCCAGCGGAGCCTTGCCTTCTATGGGCGGAACGCCAGGGAGGTCGCGAACCGGCTGGGCTGGAGCCCGACACGGATCGTCGTCCTTGGCGCCATGCTCGACAGCGCCACCATCGCAACGCGGCTGGCCGAGAACCGCGAGCTGATCGCGCGCGCGCTTCCCTCGTCGGTGGGCCGCCTGCTCGCGTGGATCGACGACCCCCGCGCCCCGGCCCCGTTCGGCTGGACGCTCGCGACGTGCGACCCGGCCAGCCGGTCAGCGGCATGGCTGCGGCCTCCCGTGCTGGGGACGCGTCGGCGCCCCATCGCCTACGCCGACTACGCGGACGCCACCGCTCGCCTGCGCCGGGTGGGTCGCCGTCGACGCTGAGAGCCTGCCCAACGTTCTGGCCTGCCTCTCACCGAACGCGAAGGCAAGTTGCCAGCGACTGGCCAGCCAGACCACCACGAAGAGGTCGCCACCTACCCGAGCGTGGATGCGCGCGGAGCTCTGTTCGGTGGTCGCCGTCGTCAGTCGGTGGTGACTTGGCGGCGGCGGCACTGGGGGGATCGCAGCATTCAGAGAAATTGCGCAGTGGCCGGCCACTGCCCACTGGGCCGCCGGGCGCACCTGCCGGGCGCTACCCCCGCGGCCTCGACCTCGCCGCGATCCGCCCGAGCGCCCCCGCCCAGCCGGCGTCGAACGGCTTGCCGGGCTCGTCGAGGTCGATGACGACGGGCGCGTGGTCGGACGGCGTGGGCGGGCCCTTGCGCGCCTCGCGGTCGATCTCCGCCCAGACGACCCGCGACGCGACCGGCGGCGTCACGTACAGCAGGTCGATCCGCATCCCCTCGTTCTTGTGGAACATCCCGGCCCGGTAGTCCCACCACGAGAAGCGCCCGCCATCCGGCTGGAGCGCGCGGTACGCGTCCTCGAGGCCCCATTCGCGAAGCCGGGCGAGCGCCTCGCGCTCGGGCTCCGACACGTGGGTTCCGCCGTGGGCGCGGGCCGGGTCTCCAGACGTCCTCGTCGGACGGGGTCACGTTGTAGTCGCCCCCGAGCACCAGCGGCGCGGACGGCGACTGCGTCTCGGCCAGCCAGCGCGCGAGCCGCTCGAACCAGCGCAGCTTGCCCTCGTAGAACGGTGAGCCCACCACCCGCCCGTTGGGCGCGTACAGGCTCGCGACCCGGACCCCGCCGCACACCGCCGACGACCATGCGCGCCTCGTCGAACGGGTCGAAGTCGTCCTCGCGCACCGCCACGACGGCCCCCGCGGAGGAATCGCGGACCGCCCCGTCGCCGAAGTTCGTGACCACGTCCTCGATCCCCACCCGGGACAGGATCGCGACGCCGTTCCAGCGTCCCTCGCCGTGGTGGGCCATCTCGTAGCCCAGCATCCGGATCGGCATCTCGGGCGCGTCCGCATCGGAGAGCTTGGTCTCCTGGATCAGCAGCACGTCCGGCTCGGCGCGCGTCGAGCCACCGCTCGACGGCCTCCTGGCGGGCCTTGAGCGAGTTGACGTTCCAGGTCGCGATCCGCATGCCGCCTCCCGATCCTTCAGTGCTGCCTGCCGCCACGGAGGGACGCGAGCAGGCGCCTGGCGACCGACCTCCGCGGCTTGTGCGACTTTGGCCGGCGCGCGCGCCGGCCCAGCATCAGGCGCAGCGTGTCATCTGCCGATCGCGTGGCGGGATCGGCGAGGAACGCGGTCATGTCCCAGGCTCGCATGCGTTCCTCGTCCACGGCCGTCATCGGTTCGAGGTAGCCGCCGAGCCGTTCGCGGAGGACCTCTCGATGGGGCTCCCCGACCAGGTCGAGGGACGGCCCGTAGAACCGCTCCAGCCAGCCGAGATCTGATCGGTCAGCCCGGGTCCGGACCACGAGCTGGCGGAGGAGGGGGTGGCTGCCCCGGTACGACCGCAGGGCCCAGGCCACGGCGTTCTCATTCTGGATCGGGAACTGGGTCAGGATGCGACGGCTCTGCTTCGAGCTGGCCAGGGCATCGATCTCGGAATCGGCGGGCCAGTCCCCCGTCAGGGCACCGTGCAGCAGGCGTGCGCGGAAGCATTTCCAGCAGGCGCCGCACGGCCGGCCGACGTCGCCGAACTGGCAGGATTGCACGAGGTCGCCATGCTCCCACCGGTGGACGATGCTCGCCGTGCACACGTTGCTCAGCCCGGCCACGGCGTTGGCCATCGGCAGCCCGGCGGCGGCGAACAGCGATCCCCAGCGGTCCTCCTGGCGGGCCGCCCAGTCGACATACCGCACGTGACCGATCAGGTAGGCGGCATGGGAGTTCAGCCCCCAGCCGACGGAGTCGATGCGCTCCGCCTCGGCCATCAGGAGGAGCGGGGCCGCGTTGACCCAGTCAGTCGTGAAGCCCACCGGCTGGCGCACGTGGACCACGTCCGACGATGCGACCACAACGGGCCAGCCCTGGCGCGCCAGCACCTCACACGCATGGAGCTGTGCGCTTGTCGAGAAGGGCCCTGCAGGCTGCCCGTCCGGCGGGGGCAGCCGGTTCATGAAGCAGGCGAGCGTGTCGGGCGGCAGCACCGCGAGCGCCGCGCTCGAGTCGGAGCCTCCGCTGAACGCCAGCCCGACGCGCCCGGACGATGGCGCCCGGCGCGGCTCCAGGCCGGGATCGACGGGCTGCGCGGTCTTGCCGAGGCGCGTTCGGACAGCAGCGGCGAACCCCCGGCTGACTCCTCGCTCGAAGGTCATCGTCTCCGAGAACGGGCTGACGATGAGCGTGGCGAGCAATGCCTCCACGTCCGGGTGGATGTCCGCCCGGCTGACCGCGACCGGGAGAACGACGCGGGCGGACCGCCCGACCAGCCGCGCATGCCGGTGCTGGAGGGAGTCGCCGCCCTCCGGCTCCCACTCGAGGGTGACCGTCGTGCCCGAGATACGGATGGCAACGCGCAAGCTGAGCTCCCTGTGCAGCCCGTCGGGCTCAGTACCGCCGGCCGCGCTGCTTCGCGAGCTCGAACGTCGCCGTGTCGGCGACCGCCATGACGGCCATGGTGCCGGCCTGGACCGGGTCGCTGACGACGAGGTCCACGTGATCGGGGAGCGATCCGGCCATGTTGAGCGCGATGATCGGGATCCCCACGGCCCGCAGCTCGTCGGCCGCCCGGCTGATGTCGCCGCCCATGATCGAGCCCGCGAGGACCAGCATCCGCGCCCGCTGCAGGTCGGCCACGGCGCGGACGGCGAACGCGATGTTGTCCTCGCCCACGAGCGGGATCGTGTCCACGGAGATCCGCTCGCCGCGCAGGTTGTGGCGATCGGCCTCGGTCACCGCACCCAGCGCGACCTGGGCCACCTGGGCGCCGCCGCCGACCACGATGACGCGCTTGCCGAACACCTTGCCCAGCGGGCGGGTGAGCTTGATCGCGAGGACCTCGCGCAGCGGCTCTAGCGCCGCCACGATCGAGTGCTCATCGACGCTCTCGACCTCGAGCTCCACCTCGACGGACTCGGGCGCGTCGGGCGCAACCCCGGCCACGCCCCCGCGGCGCACCGTGGCCAGGGTCCGGATGCGGCCACCGACCGAGCCTACAGCGGTGGCGATCGCGCCCAGCGCCCGTGGATCGTCGACCACCTCGAGGCGGGCGGCGATCGCAGGCGGCAGGGGCTGGGGAACGGCGCGTGCCATGGGTCAGAACGTGCGCCCGGCGACGATGTCGGAGATCGACAGCCCGGATGGCTCGGCACCGCTCGTGGGGTCGTGCTCCTCGAACGCGATGCCCAGGGCGCTGAACGCCTCGCGAGTCTTCGCGGCATCACTCGTGGTCAGCATCAGGGCCCCGTCGGTGTCCTCGGCCACGCCCACGATGCCCGTGATGTTGACGGCGCGTGCGGCCAGGGCCTGGGCGACCTCGGCCAGGGCCCCGGGGCGGTCGTCGAGCTGCACGGTGAACCAGATCGTCACGTGGAACCTCCTGGCCGCCCATGGTACGCGGAGGGCGCGTTACCCTGCGCTTCGATGACGACCCGTCACTCGGCACGCTTCTACCGGCTGGTCGGCCGGATCGGCACCAGTCGCCCGGTGAGTCGCCTGCATCCGCCCCTCTACCGGTTGACCGGCGGGCGCTGGCTGCTTGGCCGGAACCTCGGCGTGCTCAACGTGATCGTCACGACGACCGGCCGCCGAACGGGCAGGCGGCGCGAGGTCCCCCTCTACGCGTTCGAGGACGGGGCGCGGCTGGTCGTGATCGGCTCGAACGCGGGCGACGACCGGGAGCCCGCCTGGGTGGGCAACCTGCGGGCGTTCCCGGATGTCCGGGTGCTGGTGGGTCGCGAGGAGCGCGTCGTGCAGGCGCGCGAGACTGGCGGTGCCGAGCGGGAACGCCTGTGGTCGCTGGCCGCGCGTGCCTTCCCGGGCTACGACCTGTACGCCCAATGGACGAGCCGCCGGATCCCGGTGTTCGCGCTGGAGGCGGCCCACGACCTCGAGCGAGTGGACGACGGGGCCGCCTGATGCCTGCGCCGCTGGGCAAGACCCCGACGAAGAAGATGCCCAACATCCAGGTGTTCGGCATGGAGGACAACAGCGCCACCCGCGCGGCGCTCCGGTTCTTCCGCGAGCGGCGGATCGTCGTCCATTTCGTCGACCTGCGCAAGAAGCCGATCGCAGCGGGCGAGCTGCGCCGGTTCACGGACCGGCTGGGAGCGGCGGCGCTGCTGGACATGGACAGCCGGGCCTACAGGGAGCAGGGTCTGGCCTACCTCTCGACGGACGCGACCGGGATCAACGCGCGGCTTTTGGCCGATGCCCGCCTCATCCGCCTCCCGCTCGTCCGCTACGGCGACGCGGTCACTGCCGGCAAGGATGAGGCCACCTGGAAGGCCTGGCTCGCGAAGCCTCGCTAGCCGCCGGCGCCTCGCGAGCTGCCGGACGTCCGCGCCTCCCGCCTACGACCGGACGAGCGGGTTCGCCACGCGGCCCATGAACAGGATCGCGCCGGTCCGCGTGTCGCGGAGCAGGAACACGAAGGGATGGTCGAGGCGCAGGGTCTTCACGGTCCTTGGGGTTGGCCCGCCGCAGCCACCGGTGGTGTCCATGCCCACGGCCGTCGCCGCCGCAGCCTCGGTGCCCTCCTCGTCGACATCAATGTTGGCCTGGTGGATCACGACAGCGATCCGCAGCCCGGCTTCGTTGATCCCGGTGAAGTCCGCCCCGTCGGACATCGGGATCCGCATCCCGGCCGCGGCGAGCGCAGGGACCAGGTCGCCGCGGGTGTCGATCCCGAACCTCGGCAGGAACAGGTTGGTCACGTAGGCCACGGTGCCGCAATCCATGCCCCACCGGTCGGGGTTGCCGTACTCGACGTTGCTGACACGGTCCCACTCCGTCGCCAGCGCGCGGTCGATCCCCGCGATCACGGACGGCTTGAGCGATCGCTCGAAGGCGTCGAGGTCATCGGGCAGGATCAGCGTCATCGACAGCGGCCGTTCGCCGTCAGGCGCCAGGTACTGGAGCTCGGTCGCGCGCCAGCCGGGGCCCGCCGCCACGGGGAGCGCAGCCTCCGCCTGGCGCATCGTCGGCGCCGTGACCCGGTCGCCGGTCATGGTCGTGAACGGCCGGTCCTTCGTCTCGGTCAGGAACGGCATCGCCCACTCCGCCTTGAGGTAGACGGCGTTGACAAGGACGAGCCGCGTGGCGTCGTGGATGTCGGCGGCAGACAGCAGCTTCGGGATCCGGCCCATCGTCTGGCGTCCGACCCAGCCGTTGATGGCCTCGAGGGCGCCCGCCGGGTCGTCCACGTAGTCGACAAGCGCGAGCGGCGACCCGAACGCCTCCCCGATCCGGTCGAGGTATCCGGGTTTGATCGCGTACCCACGCTGCCCGAACGCCATGTTGGCCATCCGGAGCGCGAGCGCGTGCTGCTCGCCACCCTGATAGAGGCTCCAGGTCGCGTCGCGGGAGCGGAGCTCCAGGTCGAGCGCACCGAGGTTCGTCGAGTACTGCCCCCAGCCGGCCAGCCCCAGGACGTCGTCCATCTCGGCCGCGGTGTCGCCCTTGGCGCCCGCCCGGGCCATGGCCAGGGCCATGACGATGCTGGTCGGCGACATGACCACGCCCTTGTTCGCGAGCTCGAGGCTGGGATCGCGGAGCATCCTGCGGTACAGGTCGAGGCCAAAGGCATTCTGGGCGGCGGCCGCCTCGCGCGCGGCCGCGAGCGTGGGTGCAATGCGCGCCACCGTTGCGGCGGCCAGCTCGTAGCCCGGCGTGGGATCGGTGGTGAGGCCCACCCATGGTGTGCCGTCGTGGTCCGCGACGGCGACCCAGCCCTGGTCCACGGCTACGGAACCCTCCCCGGATCCGCCGCGCAGGTCCACGCCCATCGGGGCGACCTTGACCCAGGTGTAGCCGGATGCCTCGACGGGACCGGCGATCACCACCAGCTCCGTTCCCTCGCGGAGCGTTGGGACGAACTTGACGGAATCGTCCGCGACGCGCGGCTCGGAGCGGACGCGGAGGTCGTCGGTCACGGTGACGGCCAGCGCCCCCGGGAGCAGGTCGGCGGGATCCGACGGAGACACGCTCGGCGGGGGCGCCGTGGGCGCAGCCGTCGGCGAGGCCGTGCTCGCCGGGATCGCTGACGGGGCTTCCCCGGTGGGTGAGGCGCCGGGCGACCCGGACGTGGACGTGTCAGGGCTGGGTGCGACATCACTGCCGCAGGCCGCGACAAGGATGCTCACCAGGAGGAGGGTGGTCGGAGTCCAGGATCGGGCAATTCGTGCCCGGAGGACGATTGCGCACATCGCGGATCACCTGCAAGCGGTTGATGCTGCCGTGCCGACGTTCGAGGCATGGCTCGTGCGACGCAAGAGACGGTGTACCTGATCTCGTCGCCCGGATTGCGCCGGAGTGGCATGCTCATCGCCATGAGCGACCACGATCGTGCAGCCGGCCGACCTGCACCCGGCCCCGGTGAGGACGCCGCCCGGCGCCCATCGCCCCGCACCGTCCGCCAGGGCCGGGTGGCCATGCGGCCCGAGACCCACGAGCGGCTCGGCCGGACGGGCTCGCGTCGCACCGAGGACGAGAAGCTGCTGGCCGGGCAGCCTGGCCGCCCCGAGTTCCTCGAGACCGACACCTGGCGCGCCCTCCGCATCCTGTCCGAGTTCGTGGAGGGGTTCGAGGCGTTTGCCGGGATCGGACCCGCGGTGGCGGTGTTCGGGTCGGCTCGCACGCCCGAGGGAACCCCGGGGTACGAGGCCGCCAGGCGGGTCGGCGCCGAGCTGGCCAAGGCCGGGTTCGCGGTGATCACCGGCGGCGGTCCGGGCGCGATGGAGGCGGCGAACCGCGGCGCCCACGAGGAGGGCGGCCTGTCCGTCGGCTGCAACATCGAGCTGCCGCACGAGCAGGGCCTCAACCCGTACGTGGACCTCTCGATCGAATTCCACTACTTCTTCGCCCGCAAGACGATGTTCGTGAAGTACTCCGACGCGTTCGTGATCCTGCCGGGCGGCTTCGGGACGCTCGACGAGCTGTTCGAGTCGCTGACCCTCGTCCAGACCGGGAAGATCCGCAACTTCCCGCTGGTGCTCGTCGGGCACGACTACTGGGACGGGCTCCTGGCCTGGATGCGCGACGTCCAGCTGCCGGCCGGGGCGATTTCCCAGGAGGACCTCGACCTGCTGACGATCACCGACGACCCGGTCGAGGCGGTCGCGATCATCGCGGACTATGCGAAGGCCAACGGCCTGACCCGGTGACGGTGGCCGTGACCCGCCGCCATCGTCCGTGACCGACGTCGTCGAGCCGATCCCGGGGGTCGCGGCGGCCGTCACCCGCCGCCCCAGCCGAGGCTACCTGCTGTATCTCGGGGCCGCCGTCCTGTTCGCCCTCAACGGCACCGTGGCCAAGTCCCTGCTGCTGGCCGGGATCGAGGCGACACGCCTCTCCCAGCTCCGGGCCACCATCGCGTTCCTGATCCTGCTCGCGGTCGTGGCCGTCACGAACCGTGCGGCGCTCCGCCTGCGGCGCGGCGAGCTGCCCCTGCTGCTCGTCTACGGGGTGCTCGGCATCGCGCTGACCCAGTTCCTCTACTACCTCGCGATCGAGCGGCTCCCGATCGGGATCGCGCTGTTGATCGAGTTCACGGCGCCGCTGGTCATCGCGATCTGGTTCCGCTTCGGGCTCGGGCAGCCGACCCGGCGCGTCGTGTGGGCGGCCCTGCTGACGGCGATCGGCGGGCTTGCGATCGTGGCCGAGGCCTGGGAGGGGTTCACGCTCGACCCGCTCGGGGCGGCGTACGCGGTCGGGGCCATGCTGGCGCTCGTGGTCTACTTCGTCACGGCCGATGTCCAGGTGCGGCGTCCCGAGCCGCGCGACCCGGTGTCGCTCACGATGTGGGGCATGGGGGCCGCCGCCCTGGCCTGGGCCCTGGTGGCTCCCTGGTGGTCATTCCCCTTCGATGCGCTCGGCGGCGGCGTGCAGCTGCTCGGGGCTGCAGGGCCCGTGGTCCCCGCCGCCGCACTGGCCGGCTGGATGGTGGTGCTTGGCACCGTCGTGCCCTTCTCGCTGGTCGTGCTGTCGATGCAGCACCTGCGCGCGTCGCAGGCGTCCATGGTGGGCCTCACGGAGCCGATCTTCGCGACCGCGATCGCATGGCTCGTTCTTGGCGAGGCGCTGTCACCGATCCAGATCGTGGGCGCGGCGGTCGTGCTCGGGAGCGTGCTCGTCGCGGAGCGCAACCGCTGATGCCCGTCCGCTAGACCGTCCCGATTCCGAGCTGCCCGGCGAGGGCGGCCAGCCCGACCACCGCGATCGGCGGTACGCGCCCTGTCAGGAGCGCGGCGAGCCCCGCGCCAGCCACGATCACGTCGGCCGCAGAGCCGATCGCACCGGTCCAGATCGGCGTGTACAGCGCGGCCAGCAGGATTCCGACCACGGCCGCATTGGTGCCCAGCAGCGCCCGCCGGAAGCGCGGGGCGGTGCGCAGCCGGTCCCAGAACGGCAGGGCGCCGAAGACGAGCAGGAACGACGGCAGGAAGATCGCCACCAGCGCCAGCAGGCCGCCCATCACGCCGTTCGGGGCCACCGACGACACCGTGCCGAGATAGGCCGCAAACGTGAACAGCGGCCCCGGGACCGCCTGCGCGGCGCCGTAGCCGGCGAGGAACGCGCTGTCCGACACCCAGCCAGGATCCACGACGTTGGCGTGGAGCAGCGGCAGCACCACGTGGCCACCGCCGAACACGAGCGCGCCCGACCGGTAGAAGCTGTCGAACACGGCTGCCGCCTGACCCCCGACCAGCCGCAGGACGGGCAAGCCGACGAGGAGCACGCCGAAGATCGTGAGCGCCACCACGCCCGTGCGGCGCCCGATCGGCGGTGGCTGCGTGTCACCACCAGGCGGCGTGGGGGTGCGGAGCAGGATGACCCCCGCCGCCGCCCCGGCCGCGATGACCACGACCTGTGAAAGGGGCGAGGCGATCATCAGCGAGGCCGCCGCCGCGGCCGCGGCGATGAGCCGTCGTCGCGTGTCCGGCGCCAGGGACCGGGCCATCAGGATCACGGCCTGCGCGACCACTGCCACCGCCGCCAGCTTGAGCCCGTGCACCCACCCCGCGGTCCCGAGGTCGGCCGGGGTTGCAAGCAGCCCGAACGCGATCATTGCGATCGCGGAGGGCGTCGTGAACCCGACCCACGCCGCGATGCCGCCGAGGATGCCCGCGCGCCGGGCCCCGATCGCGATCCCCAGCTCGCTGCTCGCCGGTCCCGGCAGCATCTGGCTGAGGGCCACGAGATCGGCGAATGCCGCCTCGTCAAGCCAGCGGCGCCGGTCCACGTACTCGCGCCGGTAGTAGCCGATGTGGGCGATCGGCCCGCCAAAGGACGTCAGGCCGAGGCGCAACGCCACACCCAGGACCTCGAGCGGGGAGCCGGATCGCGGGGTGGGCACGCCCACAGGCTACCCGCTCAGTCCGGGACGGCGACCTCGATGACGCCGTCGGTCACCCGCAGCGGGTAGTAGCGGAAGCGGCGGACGCGAGTGAGCCGCCGCGCCTCGCTCTTGGCCCCGGGCGGGTCCACCTTCGGCTCGCGTCCAGGCGGCGTCCAGACCGGCTCGTACGTGCCGTCGGGCCAGAGGCCGCCCGTGGTCGGCATCTGGACCGGGTCGCCAGTCGAGAGGTCGAAGCGTCCAGCGTGGAGCGGACAGGCCACGATGCACCCGTCCAGCGACCCGATGGACAGGGGTGCCGACATGTGCGGGCAGCGATCGTCAACCGCGCACAGTCCGAGCGCGGTATGGGCGAGAAGGATGTCCGCCTCGCCGAGCGTCACCCGCCGAAGGGCGCCCGGTGGCAGCTCATCGACCGGGAGGATCCCACGGAAGGGCGCGTCAGCCGAACCAGGTGCCCTGAGGGACGGGGGAACGGGCAGGATGCGGGCCATGGGTCAGTCGGCCGCGGCCGCGGGCACCGGCACCTGGCCGGCAGCCGTGCCATCCGGCCCGCCGGCGGCACCTGGCGCCGCGGACGGCACGGCCTCGCGGGCTCCGGCGGACGAGCGCAGCGGCAGCTCCTTGAGGAACAACGCCGCGGCGAACGCGCCCACCGTCGCGAACGCGCCGATGAGGAAGACCGTGGAGATCGCGAGGCTGAACGACTGCTGGATGGCGAACACGATGCCCGGGATCAGCGGCTCCACGGCCGCGCGGAGCGCCTCCGGGACGCCGGCAAGGATCGTGGCCCCGAGATCACCGCCGACCTGGATGAGGCTGGTCGCGTTGCCGTCGCCGGCGCTCGTGAACTGGGCTACCAGCGGCTGGGGAACGCCGGCGGTCACGAGCTGCTTCGGCAGCTCTTCGGTCAGCCGATTGCCGAACACGGTGCCCAGCAGCGCAAGCCCGATGGACCCGCCGATCTGCCGGAAGAAGGTGAGGTTGGATGTCGCCACCCCAAGCGCCCTGACCGGCACGGCGTTCTGGATGATGATCGTGAACACCGACAGCGTGGGGCCGATGCCCAGGCCGGCCACGAACATCCAGGCCCACAGCACGGGCAGCGGCGTGTCGGCTCGGATCTGGGTCATGAGCAGCAACCCTGCGGCCATCAGCACGAGTCCGCCGAGGATCAGCGCCTTGTACTTGCCGGTGCGCGACACCAGGATCCCGGAGCCGACGGAGCTGATGATCAGTCCCGCGAGGAGCGCCAGCGAGTACAGACCCGAGTTGGTGGGTGTGGCGCCCTGGACGAACTGGAACCACTGGGGCAGGAAGACGGCCGCCCCGAAGAAGCCGAACGAGATCAGGAAGGTCGCGACGATCGAGCTGGAGTAGGTCCGGATCTTCCACAGGTCGAGCGGGACGATCGGCTCCTTGGCGCGGGACTCGACCAGCGTGAACACCGCCCCGAGCGCGAGGCCGATCAGGATCAGTCCACCGACCTCGAACGTGTTCCAGTCGCTGCGCTGCTTGTTGGTGAGGCCGATCAGCAGCGACCCGACGGCGACGATGAACACGCCGGCGCCCAGGAAGTCCAGACTGTGCGACGCGTCGGGCCGCTTGACCGTCGGCAGCAGGCGCCAGATCACCGCCAGCGCCACGACGCCGATCGGCAGGTTGACGAAGAAGATCCAGTGCCAGCTGATCTGCTCGGTCAGGAACCCGCCGAGCAGCGGCCCGATGATCGAGGACAGGCCGAACACGGCGCCGAACAGGCCCTGGTACTTGCCGCGCTCGGCGGGCGTGAACAGGTCACCGATGACGGCAAGGCTGATCGGGAACAGGGCGCCGGCGCCGAGTCCCTGGATGCCGCGGAAGAGGATCAGCTGGGTCATGTCCCCGCTCAGGCCGGACAGGACCGAGCCGGCCAGGAACAGCACGATGCCGATCATCAGCAGCGGCTTGCGCCCGTACAGGTCGGACAGCTTCCCATAGAAGGGAACCGTGATGGTCGAGGTCAGCAGGTAGATCGTGATGGTCCAGGTCAGCAGCTCCTGGCCGCCGAGCTCGGTGACGATGGTGGGCAGGGCGACGGCGACGATCGTCTGGTCGAGCGCGCCCAGGAACAGCCCCATCATGATCGCGAACAGGATCTCCATCTTCGCGCGGTGGGACAGGTCGAGGGCGCCGAGGCCGTGGGCAGGTCCGACCTCGTGGGCCGTGGGCATCGCTTCCAAGAAGGATCCTTTCGAAGCTAGGGACGCGGGTCGGGGAGCGAGGGACGGGCGTGCGAGCAGGGGGTGGCGGCGCCGACGCGGTCGGCGGCTTCGGCGAGCTCGGACTCCACGGCACCGGCGATATCGGTCGCCGCCAGCGAGAGGCGTTCGACCTGTTCGAGGTTGAGCCGGCCGATGGCCGCCCGCATGACGTCGCTGCGGATCAGCTCCGCCTCGTCGATGAGCGCCTCGCCGGCCGAGGTGGGGCGGACAAGCACGACACGCCGGTCGTCGGGCACGCGGACCCGCTCGACGAGTCCGCGCTCCTCCATCCGGTCGATGATGCCGGTGGCGCTGGACATCGACGCGTCCAGGATCTCCGCCAGGTGGCCCATCGGCTGCTCGCCGTGGTGGCGGAGCAGCGTGAGGACGTGGAAATGGGTCATGCTGATGCCGAGCCGCACCATGCGCTGGGACCCCGCGCAGCGGAGCGACCCGACCGCCCGTCCGAGACCGGCGATCGCGTCCTCGGCCGCCTGGACCCGGGCGTCGACACCGACAGGGCTGGGGATTGTGCTTCGCATGGCACGGAGTATTTACGGCACTCGAACTATTCTGTCAACCTGAACGTTCCATTCGGCACGGAGGACCTGGCGTGCGCTTCGCGCTGATGATCGAACCCCAGATGGGGCTGACGTACGACGAGCAGCTCGCCGTGGCCCGGCGGGCGGAGGCGGCCGGCTTCGAGGCGTTGTTCCGGTCCGATCACTACGACGCGTTCCCGGGCAGCACCGACAACCCGACCACCGATGCGTGGACCGTGATCGCCGGACTGGCGCGCGAGACGACCACGATCCGCCTGGGCGCCCTCGTGTCACCGGTGCTGTTCCGGGCGCCCGGGCACCTGGCCAAGGTGGTGGTCACCGCCGACGAGATGAGTGGGGGCCGGATCGAGGTCGGCCTCGGTGCGGGGTGGCACGAGCACGAGCATCGCGGCCACGGGCTCCCGTTCCCCGAGATCGGGGAGCGGGCGGACCGGCTCGAGGAGGCGCTCGAGATCCTGCACGGCCTCTGGGAGCAGCCGGACGGCTGGTCCTTCCTGGGCTCGCACTACGCGGTGGACGACGCCTTCTTCCGTCCGAGGCCCGGCTCGTTGCCGGCCCGGGCAGGGGGACGCCCGGCCATCATCACCGGAGGCCAGGGGACGGCGCGCGGGTACCGGATCGCGGCTCGCTGGGCCGACGAGTTCAACCTCTCGTCCACCAGCCCAGAGGGGGCTGTCGCCAAGTTCCGCGCGCTCGACGATGCGTGCCGGGCCGTGGGCCGCGAGCCGGCGAGCATCGTCCACTCGGCGATGTCCGGGTTGCTGATCGGGCGGGACGAGGCAGAGCTCCAGCGTCGCTCCGGCGAGCTGATGGCGGCATTCGGCGGGGCGGACGACGAGTCCGAGACGTGGTTCGGGGCCAGGCGACCACGCTGGGTCTACGGTACGCCCGAGCAGGCCCGGGACGTGGTCCGGCGGTACGCGGCGATCGGCGTCGAGCGCCTGATGCTCCAGGACTTCCTCGGCCGTGACCTGGACATGATCGACCTCGCGGCCGAGGTGCTGTTCGACGCCTGACCGGATCAGGCGTCCGGCGCGTCGGCCACCTCGGCGGCTCGCAGGTACACCGGGTCATCGCGCCGGATCGGGTCGGGGTTCGTGCCGCGCGCATGCGCGACAGCGAGCGTCACCAGCTGGAGCGGACCGGCGGCGCCGAGCAGCGCGGCGGGACCGTTGGGCATGCCGTCATGGTCAGGCACGACGACGCGGCCGGCGGGCGTGAGCTCCGCCGGGATCTGTGCCGCCGCCGCCGCGCCGAGGATGGCTCCGGCCCGGATCCCGGTCGCGGCTGCCGCCCTGAGCGCCTGTCGCGCGCGCCTGGTCCGCTCCTCGAGGTCACCGCGTTCCAGCAACACGAGCACCAGCGCCGTGGACGTCCCGGTCGCCGGCAGATGGCCGTGGAGGAAGGTCTCCAGGTCGCGCATCGCGGATGGGACGTAGGCCGCTTCCTCGACCTTCAGGGTCAGCTCGCGCGCGGTGGTCCGGTCGACGCCCGACGCCACCACGAGCAGGTGCGAGGCACCGGCGATCGTCGCGCCGATCGAGGCGCTGGGGCGGGTGCCGTCGGGTCCGGCTGTGTGGGCCGACTCGATCCCCGCGGTCAGCCGCTCCCGGATCCGCTCAGGGTTCGGCGTGCCACCGGCGAGGATGCCGGCGGTGACCGTGGCCGCTGCGATGGGCGAGACGTAGCCCACGGTGTGGCACCAGGACTGGTCCAGCTCCACCGTGGCGAGGACGAGGTCGGCCGCGGCCGCGGCCGGAGCGCCCGCCGAGGCCGTGATCAATGCCGTCCGGACGTCCTTCGCCCGTGCCGCCTCGAGCGCCGCGACCGTGGCCGCCGTCCCGCCCTCGTGACTGATCCCGATGACCAGGCCGCGCGGCGGCGGGTCCTGGGCCAGCTCGAATGCCTGGACCGACACGGGTCCCCAGCCCGGCAGGCCGGCGGCCCGCCAGCCGTCGCGGAGGATCGCCGCCACGGCCATCGCCCCGTGCTCCGATGTGCCGCAGCCGGTCACGACCACGGGCTCGCCGGCTTCGGCAGCCGCCCGGACCGCACCGGCGAGCGCCGCCGCCGTACCGTCCACGACCAGCCGCCGTCCGACGCGCTCGCCCAGCGCGGGCTCCGCCGCCACCATCTCGGCCATCGCCCACGGAGGCCCGTCCCGGAGAGCGGGCATCGGCCCGTAGTCCCAGGGGTCAGGAGCTCCAGGGAGAGGCTCGTGGGGCCGGAAACCGGGCAGTGCGGCGAGCAGGTCGTCCATGGCCGAGATCCTACGGCCGGCGCGCCCGACCGGCACGCCGCGTTCCGTGGCCCGGACTCCACGTGCCGCGCGCCGGGTTCGCGGCGAGCGGTCAGTCGCCACGCAGCCTCGCGCGCAGGTCGTCGCCGCCAGCCGGCCCGGCCGCCAGCCGACCGATCCGGCCCAGGGGTCCGTACCGGAACCACGCCCGGCCGACGAGCGCACTCACCGGCAGCGGGCCATACCGGCGTGAGTCGACGGCGGCGCCGTAGCCGGCGGCCTCGAGGTCGCGGTCGTCGGCATCGCTCAGCAGCCAGGCCTCGTCATCGGCCATCTGGAGCCAGCCGTCGGAGAAGGGGACCCAGTCGCCCGGTCGTGCCGCCACCCGCTTGATCGCGAGCAGATCCGTGGTCGGTTCATGGATCACGACGATGGTGCCGCGGCGGGGCCAGCGACGGACCGTGGGGTCCACCAGGAGCCAGTCACCGGGGAGGATGGCGGGGGCCATGGATCGCTCGGAGATCGTCACCCGCCACAGACCGCGGATGCCGGCCCACGGACCGGGGTCGCGTGTGGCGCCGGGGACGATGCGCCGTGGCCCGTCACGCAGCGAGGCCCCGTCCATGGACGGGGCCTCGGGTTCACGCATGGACGCGGCGGCGCTCCCGCGAGCCATCGGCGCGAGGAATCAGCCCGGGCGGCCGGCCACGCGGGTCTTGCCCAGCCCGCCGGTCGCCTTCCAGGCGGCGTCGACCGCGTCGATCATGTCGAGCAGCGCCTTGGCATCCGCGAGGTCCGTGCTGGCCTTGACCTTGCTGACCTGCTTGTTGGCGCTCCAGAACAGCTCGTGGAGGTTGGGGACCGCCTCGAGGTGCTCCGGCTTGAAGTAGTCGTGCCACAGGACGTCGAGGTGATGCTTGACGAGGTCCGCGCGGTCCTCCTTGATCTTGATCGCGCGGGTCCGGAAGGTGGCGTCCTCGCTGGCCGCGTACTTCTCGATGATCCGATAGCAGGATTCGGCCTCGATCCGGGCCTGCTCGGGGTCGTAGACGCCGCAGGGCAGGTCGCAGTGCGCGTGGGCGACGGCCCTGGGGCCGAGGATCCGGGAGACGAACGACATGGCTGGCTGACCTCCGGGCAGGGGCGGCAGCGGTTGCCGCGGGTCGTCGGGCCGGGCTGTGGCCCGTCCCGGAAGTGTCCGCGCCGCGGGTGAGGACTGTCAAACGCCCGCCGGCTCGCGGCGCTACAGCCGGACCGGGCGGGCGGGTATCATCGCGCCGATGACCGAGCGAGGGCTCCCCAGCGACGCGGCGCCGGCCTGTCCGTTCGTGGCCTTCGAGGATGACCGCGACGGGCGGTCCACCGCGCCCGATCACCGGCACCGCTGCTTTGCCGAGACGCGCCCGGCGCCACGGGCGCTCGCGCACCAGGAGGCGTACTGCCTGTCATCGGCGTTCCCGGTGTGCCCCACGTTCCAGGACTGGGCCCGTCGCGAGGCCGCCCCCGCCCGGCCGGCAGCCGCCGTCGACCTGCCGTCCGCCGATGACCTGTCGCGGAGCCGGCCGATCCCGCCGGCCGAGCGTGGACCGCGAAGCGCCGTCGGGGCCGACACGCCGCCACCCCTCCCGCCCCGGCGCTCGCACCAGCGAGACTGGGCAGCGCCGCCGCCGTGGATGGGTGATGACCCCGACGGGCCGGGGGCGGGAGCTGCCGCCGGGCGTGCCGATGCCGCCGGAAGTGCCGGCGCCTCGAGCGCCCTCTGGGGCCCGGATGCTGACACCCCCGGAGCGACGTCACCTGCACCTGACCGCGGTGCGGGGCGCGACCCGGTGACCCGGCCGGACGCGTGGGGCAGCGACGCCCGGGGCCTGGCCGGGAGCGCGGCCGACCGGCTGGCCGGACCCGATCCGGACGAGCCCCGTGGCGCCGTTCCCGATCCGTACGACCTGGACTCGGCCTCCGAGCGTGTCCCGCCGCGGGTCCCGGCGGCCGCGGATCGCGACGATGCCCGGTATGCCCCGCCCTCCCGTCGACCCGGGCGCGGATCACGCACCGCCGACGCCCGCCGCGATGCCCGGGCAGAACCCCGCCCGGACCCGCGGCTCTCCAGCAGGGACCAGGTGCACCGGCCGACGGCGCAGGATCCCCAGGAGCTGTTCGGGCCGGCCTGGGAGGCGCCGCGCCGGTACGAGGCCTACCCGTCGCTGCGCACCCGGATCGGCCTCCCCGGGGTCGGCGGGATCCCGAAGGTCGCGGTCTGGCTGATCGTCCTGGTCCTCGTCGCGCTGTTCCTGTTCCTGTTCGGGCCAAGCCTCCTCGGGCTCGTTGCCGATGACGGCGGGGCCGCCTCGCCGACCCCGTCGGCCACCGTGGCGGTCACGCCCACGCCGGTGCCGACCGAGCCGCCGGCGCCGACCCCGCAGGTGTACATCGTGGCCAAGGGCGACACCATGTCGAAGATCGCCAAGAAGTTCGGGCTGACCGTCGAGGAGATCCTGGTCGCCAATCCGCAGATCAAGAACCCCGACAAGATCGGGATCGGCGACGAGATCACGATCCCGCTGCCGGCGGACGAGAACGGGTTCGCGCCGGACGACGGGACGGTGGTGGGGGAGTCCGCCTCACCCTGACGCGCCCGGCGCCGCCTACCGCGAGAAGGGCGTCAGGTTGATCGAGGTGATCTTGCCGGCCTCGACCCGGAACTGGGCATCGAGGTGCTGGCTGGGGGCGCCCGGCCGGACGACGATGATGTCCGCCTGGTAGGTGTTGCCGATGTCCCGCACGTCGCCCGGGACCATCTTGAGGCCCTTGTCGGCCCGCAGGAACCAGCCGCCGACCTGCTCCAGGCCGCGCAGCGTCCGCGCGTTGTCGCCAACGTGGATGCGCATCTCCACACGCTCGTCCATCAGGGCGACGGCGGCATCGACGTCGCCGGCGTTCAGCTGCTCGAAGAAGATCTCCATCGTGTCGGCGGCACCCATGGCCGGAGTGTACCCCGAGACGTCCCACCGGACCGGGACCCGGCCACCGAGGAATCCCGGGCCCTAGAAGCCGCCGCCGGAGCCGCCCCCCCCGCCGCCCGAGCTGCCCCCGGAGAAGCCTCCGCCGCCCCCGCTCCCGGACGAGGCGGGCGAGTTCCCGATGGTCCCCAGGGCCGTCATCATGCCCCCGAAGTTGGGGATCGGTGACGAGCTCATCATCCCCGGCGCCCAGCCTCCGCCACCGTGGCCGCCACCCATGGCGCCGGATCCGCTCGAGTACCAGAGCGGGAAGTAGCCGCTGGACACGCGTCCGGCCGAGAAGTCCTCGGCCGACCGCTCGAGGACCTTCTCGACGTCCTCCTGGAGGCCGAGCGCCACGCCCCACACGACCGCGTCGTCCGGGTCCTCGATGAGCGGGATGGCGGACTCCTCCACGACCTGGCCCATCGACCGGGCCTGGGCCATCGTCCGCTCGAGGGTGCGGCGGTAGGCCTCCAGCATGGCCACGATCACGGCGCCGGCCTGGGTTCGCGCCGGCATCACGCTCGAGATGATGAACAGCCAGACGGCGGAGACGATCAGCGAGATGCCGACCAGCACGATCCCGGAAGACGGCAGGTTGGCACCGACGATGATCGCGCCGATGGCCACCACGAGCGCGACCACGCCCAGTGCGGCCCAGCGCCCGGACGTCCGCGTTGGCGGCTCGCGGTACCAGCCCTCCTTGACCAGGTGCTTCTCCACGTTCGAGTTGAAGGTCGAGACATGGGTCCCGAGCTTGAGGATGTCGTCCGGGTCGATCCAGCCGTCGGATCCGCCGACGCTGTGGAGCCGCCCCAGGAGGTAGGCCGTGCCCTCGTCAAGCGGCCGGCGCCGGACCCGCTGCAGGCGCGCCTGCTCCACCGGGTCCTGCGTCAGCGAGTCGCGGGTGTAGATCCCGAGCTCCGGCGTTCCGCTGCCGAACAGGTGTGGCTTCTCGACGGCCTGGAACGCGATCCGGCCGCGGGCGGCGAGGTCCAGGCTGGCGGCCGTGAGCGCCCGGCGCGTGACGCTGCCGTCGCGCAGCGCGGCCCCGGCGGCCGGCGTGAGCCCCGGGGGCGGCGCCGGCATCAGGATCGAGGGATCGTCGAGGTAGACCGGATCCCGGCCGGCGCGGAACCAGCGGAACAGCGAGTAGCCGACGGTCAGGATCAGGATCGCGGGCGCAAGGATCAGGCCCAGCACCGCGTTGAGCTGCCTGGCGTCGGGGACCGCACTGATCTTGTCCATGGCCGCCACCAGGGCCCCGTCGATATCGCAGTCCCGGAGATGCGGCAGCATGTCGTTCTCGAAGATCCGCTGCCGATCGTCGTTGGACAGCCACGCCTCGCGGTATCCGGCGCCGGCGTACAGCTGGACCTGCCCATGGCATGGGTCGCCCTCGTACAGGTCGAACAGGATCACGAGCCCGTCGTCGACACCGGCGCGACCCACGCCCCACTGGTCCATGAGCGCGATCGCATGCTGCTCCGCCTGGACGTATCCCACGCCGCCGTCGACAAGCTGGGTGTAGACGACGACCTCCGCGCCCGTGTCCGCCTCGATCCTGTCGATCTGGGCCTCGACCGTCGCGATCGTCGAGGCCCTGAGCGCGCCCGCGGTGTCGTAGACCGCCTGGTTGTCGACCGGGTCTGGGAACGGCGGTCCGGCCGCGATCGCGAGCGCCGGAACCAGGCTGATGGCCGCCAGCGCGGCGGCGAGCGCGAGTCGGGCAGTGCGCATGCGTTGCATCCTCGTCCGTGGCCCGGAGGGCAGCCGTCAGTCGCGAACGACGAGGCCGACCGCCGCCGTGATGATCGAGAGCAGCGCCGACGCGATCAGGGCGCCGACGACGGTGTCCGAGCTGAGGTCGGAAGCGGGCCAGCCGCCGATCGTGAACTTGACCGCCGTGAACGCGTGGACCCCCCAGGCGATGGCCAGCAGCAGGCCCGCGTTGATCGCGAAGCCCGACAGGCCCATGGTCAGCAGCGACACCGGGAAGGACAGCGCCTGGACGATCGGCTTGATCGTCGAGTTGACCAGGCCGATCACGACGGCGACCAGGATCTGGTTCGGCCACAGGTCGCCCTTGATCTGGATCAGCGACGACGGAAGGATCTGGAGCAGGAGCAGGAACGCGATCGCGCCCGCCGCGATTGCCAGGATGAAGCCCTTCACGACAGCCCTCCGTGCGATGGTCGACACGGCGGCCGAAGCCGATGTTCCGGACGCCGGCCCCGATGATCGCAGATGGAGCCACAGGATGGGCACGTTTCGCTCCCGACCCGCACGCCACGCACCGTGGCTCCGGGAGCCACGGTGGTGACGGTCGGCGGGTGGGATGCGGCGCCCGCCCCCCAACCTGCCCGGGCTATCCTCGGTCACCCGCATTCCCTGGAGGTGCCCGTTGTCCGCCTTCGACGATCTCGTGGCCGGCCTGCTCGAGGAGCTGTTCGCGCTCCAGCCGGAGCTGGCCACGGCCATGGGCGACCACCGGTACGACGACCAGTGGTCGGACATGAGCGAGCCGGGCCGTCGCGCCCTCCTCGCGTTCGCCGACCGCTGGGACGACGTGCTCGACCGCGTGGACGAGGCGACGCTCTCTGCCGACGAGCGACTCGACCAGGAGCTCCTCCGGGGCGAGCTGGCGGCACTCCGGTTCGCGGAGACCGAGCTCATCGAGGAGGCGTGGAGCCCGCTTGCCTGGGTGTACCTGCTGGGTGGCGGCCTGCATCCGTTGCTTTCCCGGGAGTTCGCGCCGCTGGCCGTGCGCCTGGCCTCGGTGCTGGGGCGAGTGGAGGGAATCCCGCGCCTGATCGACCAGGCACGGCAGGTGGTGGGCACCCACCCGTCCCGACCTGCCGCCCGGCTGCACGCCGAGGCGGCTGCCCGCCGGATCGGTGGAATCGGGGCGCTTGTCCGCGACGCGGTGGCCCAGGCCGAGGTGGCCGCCGGCAGTGACCCTGATGTCGCCGCCCTGCTGCCGGAGCTGACCCGGGCGGCCGATGAGGCGGTCGCGGCGATCGACGCGATGGCACGCCACCTGGCCGACGAGGTCGTCCCCACCGCGACCGGACCCGCGGAGCTGGGGGAGCCGCTCTACACCCAGAAGCTCCGCCACACGCTCCGCGACCCGGCGATCACCGCGGCCGATGTCCTCGCGAGGGCCGAGTCGGAGTACGTGGCGGTCCGCTCGGAGATGGTCCGGATCGCCCGCGAGATCTGGCCACGGTGGCGGCCCGGCGAGGCAGAGCCCATCGATGATGGCGAGCTCGTCCGCGGGACGCTCGACGCCATCGCCGCCGAACACCCGGCCGCGGACGAGCTGGTCGCCGTCTGCGCCGGGGAGCTCGCCCGGATCGAGGCCTTCTGCCGAGACCGGGGCCTCATCAGCCTCCCCGACGAGCCGCTCGAGATCGACTGGACGCCGGAGTTCCTGCGCTCGTTCGCTGGCGCCATGCTGGATTTGCCGGGCCCGCTGGACGCCGGGCAGCGGGCGTTCTTCTCGATCACGCCGATCCGCGACGAGTGGTCGCCGGACGAGGCGGAGTCGTACCTGCGCGAGATGAACTCGCGACAGCTCACGCTGCTCACGATCCACGAGGCGGTTCCGGGCCACTACCTCCAGGGGGCCGCAGGCAACCGTGGCGCATCGCTCGTGCGGCGCGTCTTCGGATCCGGGCTGTTTGCCGAGGGCTGGGCCGTGTACGTGACCCAGGTGGTGCTCGACCAGGGGTACGCGGACGGCGACCCCGCGCTCTGGCTCGTCCACTGGAAGTTCTACCTGCGTGCGGTCATCAACGCCATCATCGACGTCCGGATCCATACCGCCGGCATGACGTCCGGGGAGGCGATCGCGCTCATGGTCGACGGCGGGTTCCAGGAGCGCGCCGAGGCCCTCGCCAAGGACGAGCGGGCGCGGCTCTCGTCGACCCAGCTCGTGACCTACTTCCTGGGCTCGGTCGGGATGTGGGAGATCGAGGACGCCGCCCGCCGGAGGGCCGCCATCGCGGCCGGGGCGGGCGAGGATGCGGTGCCGGCCCCCGGGGTGGTGGGTGGCTACCCGGTGACGCCCGGGTTCGACCGGCGCGCCCACCTCGAGGCGATCATCGCCAATGGCAAGCCGCCGATCCCGCTCCTTCGGCGGATCCTCCTCGGGGACGGCTGACGGCCTACTTCGCCTTGCGGGGCTGCCTGGCCTTGTCGGCCTTGAGGCCTGGCTTGCCTGCCCTGGCGCCCTTCCCGGGACCGGGTTCGCCAATCGGCAGGGACGGCGGCTCGACGACGGGCAGCGGTCCGCCCAGCGATGCCCGGAGGAGGTCGACCCGGTAGCCCGCGCCCTCCGCCGCGTTGGCGAGCCTGCGTTCCAGCGCTGACCGTCCGCGAGGCCGGACATCGCGCCCGGCCGACGCGCCAAGGATCTGCTCCAGGCGGGTCATCCACCCCACCAGCTCGTCCCAGGATTCCCGGTGGAGCCACTCGGCGCCGTCCCACGCGTTGACCCGGAGGAACAACCGGACGGCCGGGTGCGCCAGCCAGGCATCGACGAGACGCAGCGGGAGTGTGCCGGGCCGTCCGCCCAGGGTCGACGGCAGCGGCAGGTCCAGCAGCGTGCGCACCCGCTCGGCAGCCCACCACGCGGCCCCCTCGTCGAGGCCTTGACCGCGCAGGGCATCCGCCACGACCGGCGCCAGGCGCAGCTCGTCGAACCACGCCCGGCTCGTCGGCCCCACCGCCGCGCCCTGGGGCAGCGATCCGAGCGGCGAGAGCAGCGTCCAGACCAGCAGCGCCGCCGCCTGCGACCGATCCTCGATCGCCTCGGCCTGGCGCTGCGATGCCTCCCAGCGGGCCACGATCCGCTCCACCACGGCGGCCCGGTCGCCCGCGGTGCCGGTCGCGTCGGCGATGGCGTCCACGACCCGCCACGCGGTGTCGCGCGACGGCTCGGCGATCGCCGCCCGCAGCGTGCCGTGGACGGGACCCAGCTGCTCGTTGCGGAGCTCGTCCTCGAGCGAGGGCACCCCCCGCTCGCCGAGCCGCCCGGCCAAGCGTCGCCAGATCCCGGCTCCGTCGTGGAGCTCGCGGACCTGCCAGAACACGAGGGTCTCGTAGGCGTGCAGCGCGAGGTGCAGGCCGCGCTCGCGGATCTCCGCCACCGACCGCAGATACTCCAGCGACGAGCGCTGCTCGCGGAAGGCCAGCCAGCGATCGTCGGCCGATCCGTCGGCCAGCCCGAGGCCCGCTGCCAGCGTCCGGGTGACCACCCGCTTCGACCCGTCCCCGTCCTTGACCGCGAACGGCACCGAGCCGTGGATCCAGCCCGACGTGTCGCCGTACCGGTTGTGGTAGACGACAAGCGAGCGCGACCCGCCCGACCCGTTGGAGTAGGCGTAGACGTGTTCGTCGACCCAGCCGTCGTCATGGACGAAGTCGTACATGGTGAACTCGTGGGCCTCCGCGAAGTCGCCGCGGCGGTGGAGCAGCGGCACGATCTCGCGCTCGTGGCGCCCCACCAGCCAGTCGTCCGGCCGCTCGTCCAGCGTGGCGCGGCGGAACTCCATGCCGTACTTCTCGGCGAAGCCCTCGAACTGCCCGTGCCCGAACATCGGCAACCCGGGCAGCGTCGCGAGCAGCGTCGCCACGCCGAAGTACTTGTCACCCTTGCCGAACTGCTCGACGGCCGTCTTCTCGTCCGGGTTGTTCATGAAGTTGACGTAGCGCTTGAGGATCTCGGGGTCGAATTCCAGGGTCTCCTTGATCACCCGACGGTAGCCCGCGTCGTCCTCGTCGCGGAGCATGTGCATGAACGCGCTGTTGTACACGCGGTGCATGCCCAGGGTGCGGACGAAGTAGCCCTCGAGGAGCCAGAACGCCTCGGCCAGCAGGAGCGTGTCCGGCACCTCCGCCGCCACCCGGTCCACGACCTCCCGCCAGAACTCGACCGGCATCGCCGCGTCGAACTGGGCCTGGGTCATCGTGCCGTGCTCCGCGCGCGACGGGATCCCCCCGCCGCCCTCGCCGGGGCCCGGGAACCACAGCCGGCGGACGTGCTTCTTGGCCAGCACCATGGCGGCGTCGAAGCGGATGACCGGAAACCGGCGCGCCACCGCGAGGATCGTCTGGATCACCTGCTCGCGGACCGCGGCCTGGCTGAAGTCCAGCTGTGCCGTGTCGTTCCAGGGGAAGCTGGTGCCGTCGTTGCCGTGGTAGAGGTAGCGCCGCTCGCCGGACCGGCGGTCGCGCCACTCGAAGGTGACAGCGGCATCGCTGCTGTCCCAGTAGTGGTCCTCGAGGCGGATCTCCACCCGGTCGTGCTCCGCGAGGTTCTCGCCGGTGAAGGCGTAGCCCGGGTACGGCGGCTCAGGGAGCGACAGGAACCAGTCGGGATGGTCCGTGACCCACCGCGAATCGATCCCCATGTGGTTGGGGACCATGTCCGACGCCAGCCGGACGCCGCGCTGCCAGGCCCGGTGGCGCAGGTTCGCCCACGCGTCCTCGCCGCCGAGGTCGCCCGCGATGGTGTAGTCGTCGAGCGAGTACGCGGACGCCGCCGCCTCCGGGTTGCCGCGCCAGACCTTGATCCGCTGCGATGCCTTGCTCCGCTCCCAGAGCCCGATCAGCCACAGCCCGGTGATCCCGAGACGGGCGAGCCGGTCGAGCTCCTCGTCGGGGATGGCATCGAGCGTGCGGATGTCCCGGCCGTAGGCACGTGACAGCTGGTCGAGCCAGACATGCGTGCTCTTGGCGACCAGGACCAGGCGTGGCATCCAGGCGGAGTCGCTGGAGAACCGTTCCGGCTCGGCCTCCAGGCCCGACAGGTCCGGCGCCTCGCCATGGCCGGCGCCGCCCCCGGCCGGGCCGCCGCCACCGCCGAAGCGCAGGTGGAGCCCGCGTTCCTCCTCGGCGATCACGTCGAGCGCGAGCAGCATCCGGTCCAGCAGCGCGTCCAGCTCGCCGCCAAGGAGTCCGCTCCAGTGCTGCCGCACATACCGCAGCTGGCCCGCAAGCGATGTGGGGTGGGCGCGGGCCGGGGCGCGAAGGAGCTCGACCAGCGTCTCCCCGTTGGGTCCGATGGGCGGTAGGGCGCCCTGGTACGCCTCGACGGCCGCCATCGCGGCCGCGCGGTCGGAACGGGGGAGGGGGGTATCGTCCACGAGGACCTGCAGCGGGCGCGCGGCCGGGTTCTCGTTGGCGACGCGGATCAGGAGCAGCTCCTCGAGCCGAGCCGGGGCCGGGGCCTCCGCCACGTCGGGGAACTCACCGCCCACGGCTCCCAGGAGGCGGTCCGCCCGCCTGGCGCCCAACGCCTCTCCGATGGCGTCGGTCGTGACGCTCATCGCCGTCAGCGGCTGCAGCTCCGCGGCGCGCCGGATCACGAGATGCGAAATCTCGTGGAGCATCTCCAGGGCCGCGAGATCGCCCGCGTGGGCGCTCGGCTCGCCCGCCCGACGGGTGGCGTTGACCGCGGCGGCGACCCGGCGGGCGACGGGCAGATTGGCGGCCAGCCGGGCGGGTGCCGACGTCGCGGCGGGTGCCGTGGTCGACGTCGCGGCGGGTGCCGTGGTCGCTCCCGGGACCGTCGTCGTTCCCGTGGCGTTGGTCGTCGTTGGCGCGGCCGCACTGATCGCTTCCAGCGCGAAGCGCGTCCTCGCGGTGCGCGAGATGGGCAGGGCTCGCATCGCCCCAGTGTCGCATCTCGGCGCGAGGCGGGCGCCGGGCGGCCCTGTCGGCACCGGTGTCAGGGGTCGGTCGACGCCTGTGCGGCCGCGCGCTCGATCGCCCGGCGCAGCAGCTCGAAGCCGGCTGGGTCGAACTCGTAGCTCCACTCCCGGAAGCGCTCTGGCCGCTCGAACCGGGACTCGAGCCCGAGCGCGATCGCCTCGCGCGAGAGCAGCACGAGGTCCGCCTCCCGGTCCACGCGATCCAGCTCGGCCTTGGTGTGGGCGACAGCGCTGATCAGCTCGACGCTGGTGTTGTCGGCCAGCTGCAGGGCCTCGGCGATGTTCTCCGCCCCGCGCTGCGAACCACACACGACGCCAAGCTTCGATCCGGCCGCCAGCGCACCGATCTCGTGGATGAGCGACAGGTAGGCCGGTCCGACCAGCATCGCCACCACCGGAACCTGCCCGGCGACGATCGCCTGTGCCTCGTCGGCATGGAACGTCGTGGTTGCCACCAGGTCGTAGTGGTACCGGCCCAGGCGCTCGGACAGGTCGTCGAGGAGCACCGGGATGACCTCCACCTGCTCCGGGAACGCCTCGGTGATGCGCTCGGCATCAAAGGTCGCGTCGGCTGACGTGCACTCCGCGAACAGGACGCGGATGTGCGGCCCCGGCCGCTTGCGCTCCGTGGCGGCGGTGAACGTCGCCTGCGCCACCTCGTCCGGCGTGAAGCCCAGCGACACGGCGCGACGCAGCGTCTCCGCGACGATCCCGGCCAGGGCATCCGACCCCCGGCGGACCGGTGGCCGGTCCACGACCCGCGTCCCGGCTCCGTGCCGCCCGACCACGTACCCGGAGTCCGCCAGGCGCCGGTACACGGCGCGAACCGTGTTGGGGTTGACCCGCAGCGCCGCGCCAAGCTCCCGAACGGGGGCAGGCGGGTGCCGGGCTGCATCCGGCCCGATTCGATCTGGTAGGCGAGCTGCCAGTAGATCTGGGTCGAGATCGGCACGTCCGAATCACGCTCGATGTCGAGGTCGTGACTCCCGGGGCTCGTCCCGTTCACCGCGGGCCGTTCGGCCGGTGCGGAGGGGCCATTCCGGCTACTTGACACAGTGGACTAGTCCAACTATCGTTCGACTTGGCCTAGTTGACTATATCAATCACGGGCACTTCGCCCGGAAGACCAGACGAGCGTACCCCAATGGAACTCCTCTTCGTCGCAATCGTGATGGTGATGCTGGCAGCGTTCGCGGTGACCGCGAGCGAGCTTGGCGTCGACTCCCGGGACGGCTCGGACGACCCGCATCGCCCCAACTACCCGGTCGGCCTCGCGTAGTCGACCCACCACATTCGTCTCGGGCGCCACCCGACCCTCCTTCCAGGCGCTCGAGCCCGGTGACCCCCGGACGGACAACCGGGGGTCACTGGATTCCATGGAGCCGGCGGCGATCGGCGCGTCAGCGCGAATGCGGCTCCCGACCCTCCCGTGATGCCCGCGGCGGCGGCTGCCCGACCTCGCTCAGGGCGCGCCGGTAGAGCATCGCCCCGTCGATCCCGGTCCGGGACGACTTGATGGTCCCGAGATCCGCCACGAGCCTCAGCTCCAGGTCCGTGCCGGCAAGCCCGTCCACGACCCGGGCGGCCCGCGCCGCCGCGCGCAGGACCTGCCGGGTCTCGAGCCGGAGCGGGTCGCCCCAGAACCAACCGCACGAGGCGAACATGCCCAGGCGCCAGCGCTGTGCCTCGAGGATGGACAGCAGACGCGCTCGCTCCACTGGCGACGCCCGGCCGCCGAGCACCTCGGCGGCGAAGGCGTCCGGCGCCCGGGCGCCGATGACCACGTCGACGTAGCGGTCACGGGCGGCCCAGATGTCGCCCTGGGCCACGAGCCCACGCGTGAGCGTCTCGGTCAACGTGTCGATGCCCCCGGCGAGGCGGTCGAGGGCCGCCTTGAGCGGCGCCTTCCAGCGTCCGTCGGTGGCGCACGGGCACTCGCCCGACCAGCGCAGCACGCCGTGGTGACAGCTCCACGATGTGCGCTCGACGACGTGGATCTCCGGGTGCGGGTGACCGTCTTGCTCGCGGATCGCGTCGGCGAGCGAGACCACGTCGTAGCCCCGGTCCGGTGCCTCCTCGGTGGGTGCCACCAGCCGGTTGAGGAACAGGTCGCGGAAGGACTGGTGATGCCCGTACAGCTCGCCGTCGCTTGCGAGCACGATCATCGGGGCGCGCCCATCAGGCAGCGGCCCGGCCAGGCGTGGCAGGATCCGTTCGCGTGCGAAGCGATCGGCGTCCGCCGTCACGCCGGGGTCGAACGAGATCGACCCTGACAGGTCACCGTCGTAGAACGCGACCACGATGTGGTGACCGCCCCCGGTGTCCACGCGATAGGGGAGCCGGTTCTCGACGCGATCCGTATCCGCCTGCCACGGGGCGAGGATGGTGGATTCGACGCCGGCCTGGGCCATCAGGGCCAGCGTCGGCAGGTCCACGGCGGTCTCCGGCAGCCACATCCCTCGTGCCGGCCGCCCGAACCGGAACTCGAAGTCGCGCAGGCCCCACAGGATCTCCGTCCGGCGGTCGTGGTGCGCCAGGAGCGGCAGGATGGAGTGGTGGAACGGCTGGGCCAGTCCTGGACCGTTGGCGGCCCCCCCGCCTCGCCGATCCGCCTGGGCAAAGCCGGCGAGGACGTCGGGCTTCGCGTCGGCGAGGTACCTCGTGAGCGTTGGACCCAGGTTCCAGCTGGCGTGCTCGAGGGTGCCAAGCTCGGCGTTGGGGCGGTAGCACTCCTCGGTGATCCGCTCGTTCCAGTCCCGGAACGGCGCCGCCGACGGGTCTGGAGGCACGAGGCCAGTGAACGGGTCGGTGCGGAAGGGCTGGTAGAAGTGCGCGTGGACGACCAGGCGGGGGCGGCTCATGCCCGCGCTGCGCGCGCCGGGCCGCGTCGGTGACGGCTCACGATCGCGCCCGCTCCTCCTCGGCCCGGTCCCGCGCCACCACGACGCTCGAGGAGACCGCGAACCGCCGGGTCGACCCCGGCTCGAGCCTGGCGGGCCAGGACAGCAGCAGGCCACTGCCCTGGTACACGCGCTCGAATCCCGTCTCCGAGTTGCTGACGGTCTCGATCGGGCTCCACCAGGCGTCCGCGACCGGATCCGGACGCGACTCGACCGAGATCCCGATCCAGTCGTTGCCATAGCCGATCTCCGCCACAGCGGATGCCTGCCCGGACCCGTCATGCGCCGATCGGGTTCCGTTGACCTCGTACCAGGCCGACGGGTTGCCACCGCCGCCGAGCAGGTGGAGCGACAGCTCAAGGCCCAGGCGGGTCTCGATGACGGTGTCGCCCCGGTGCCGGACCTCGATCTCGATCACGAGCACCGGGTCCAGCCGGCCTCCCGCCAGCCGGATCGTCCTGGAGATCGCCAGTGGCTGGCCCGACACAGCCCCAAGGCGCGAGAGGGAGACCTGTCCGGGCGCGAGATGGTCCACCTGCCAGTCGCCGTCACGGAAGTCTCCCAACTCGACCTCCGTGGCCGTCGCCACCTCCCCGGGTGAGACATCGGGCGCCAGGAACCGCACCAGGCCGCTGCGGCGCTCGTGGTCGTCGTAGTGGACATGGCTTGCCAGCCCCTCCTCCTTGACCATCACCACGTCGTGGATCGAGACCGCGCCCTTGGCGCCGGCCGTGGCGCCGCCGGGGCCGGCATCATGCGCGCGCAGCGTCTCGTGGTAGGCCTCCGGCCGTCGGCGCAGGACCGATGCCAGGGCGTGGCGGGCCGCGCGGACATCCCAGCTGCCGATCCCCCCGCCCTCGGCGGGCTTGACCGTCACCACCTGGCCTGGCTCCGCGAGGCGGACTTCGTCGAGGCCGTCCATGTCGAGGTCGAGCTGCTCGGCGCCGCGAGCGGTGCCCAGGACGGCGTCGGCGGCATCCTCGGCAGCGATCAGGTGCTCGCAGGTCGCCAGCCGCATGTGGCTGATGTAGATCCCGCCGAACAGCCCGTGCCAGTAGCAGTCGTTGGACTGGCCGCGATGGAGGTGGTCCACGGCGACGGTCCGCTCCGGACCCTCCGGCATCGCGGCGACCTTGCGCGACGTGCGCAGCATCTGCTTGTGGAGATCGTTGATCTCCCGGTACCGGACCTGGAAGTTGCGCCAGAAGCCGCCGCGCAGCCAGCGTGCAGCCGGATCGTGATTCTCCTGGGCATCGTGGAGGAGCCGCGTGAAGACCGCTCCCTCGTCCGCGGGCAGCGCCCACCCGCCCATCTCCGCGTAGGAGCTGGTCGGGAGGTACACCCGCCCGATCGGCGGCTCGCGCTCGAGCCATTCCGACGGCGTCACGGTCGAGAGCCAGCCGGCGTTGGCCTCGAGCGCGGTGAAGAACCGTTCGACCCAGCGTCCCTCGCCCCAGCAGTGCTCGTGGGTGGTGGGCCAGGCGCCGAACTTCTCGCCGTCGTCGCCCATCATCCCCACCCGCCGGCCGTCCTCCGACGCGTGGACGCGCAGATAGTCGATGACCGCTTCCACGCTGCCGAAGGGAATCCGGTAGCGCAGCCCCTGCTCGGTCCCGAAGACGGTCAGGAGGTGGCCCTGGTCCTCCGTGGTGTACGCCCCCCAGAGGTTGTCCTCCGGGATGGCGGCCGCCCGGAAGTGCTGGTCGTCGAGGATGGTCCAGCGGTAACCGGCCCTGGCCAGGGCGGTGGGCAGGTCTGGCTCCCAGACCCGCTCGGCGAGCCATGCGCCCTGAGGGCGGCGACCCGTGATCGCTTCCACGACGGTGGTCATCCGGTTCAGCTGGTCAACGCGATCCTCCTCGGGGAGCGACGCCAGGATCGGCTCGTACAGGCCTCCCCCCAGCAGCTCCACCTGGTCACGGGCGACCAGCGTGCGCAGGCGATCGAGGAATTCCGGTCGCTCCGCGGCAAGCCACTCGAGCAGCGGACCCGTGTAGTGGAGCGAGAGCCGCACGCCCGGATGCCGTTCGAGGGCCTCGAGCATCGGCAGGTAGGCGCGGTCGTAAACCTCGGCGAACACCCAGCCGAAGTTGCCCACGGGCTGATGATTGTGGATCGCCAGGGCAAGCGAGATGCGGGGGGCCAAGGAGGAGGGTCCTCTGTGGTGGCGTGAGCAGTTGGCGGGCGCGAATCCCGCGGGGCCGCGGGCGGCGCGGCTACGGCCTGGCGGGAGGCTCGCCCGGCGAGTCGATGCTTGCTGCCGGCAGGTAGAGCTGCTCCACGTACTCGTGGAGCATGCGGGTGCTGGAGAAGCGCCAGATGGTGCTTGCGATGGAGTTTCGCATGAGCTGCGCCCACCGGGCGGGCAGGCCTTCCCCGTCGCGCTCGTAGTACGCGGGAACGAGCTCCTCCTCCAGGATCCGGTACAGGTTCTGGGCATCCGCCCAGTCCTGGGCCCCCTCGTCCGGGTTGGTCTCGCGCCCACCGATGGCCCAGCCGTTGTCACCGATGAACCCCTCGTCCCACCAGCCGTCGAGCACGCTCACGTTCAGCACGCCGTTGGCGGCAGCCTTCATGCCGGACGTGCCCGATGCCTCGAGCGGGCGCCGGGGGTTGTTGAGCCAGACGTCCACCCCCTGGACCAGGAACCGGGCGATCCGGATGTCGTAGTCCTCGAGGATGAACACGCGCCCCCGCAGCTTCGGGCTGCGAGAGTGCTCGAAGATGTCCTGGATGACTCGCTGCCCCGGCCGGTCAGCGGGATGCGCCTTGCCCGCGAACACGATCTGGACGGGTCGCTCCGCGTCCCAGATGAGCCTGGCCAGGCGGTCCAGGTCGCTGAACAGCAGGGACGCCCGCTTGTAGGTCGCGAAGCGCCGCGCGAAGCCGATGGTCAGGATGCCGGGGTCGAGCACCTCCTCGAGCTCCTCCAGCGCCGCCGGTGCCTCCCCGTGGCGAGCGAACTGGTTCCGGAGCCGGCCGCGCGCGAAGATCGCCAGGTCCAGCTTCTGCCGCTGGTGGGCATCCCACAGCACCGCGGTGGGAACGTGCCCGGTGCGATCCCAGAAGCGGTGCTCCTCGGACTCGTGGTCCATGGCGTCGAGATTCGCGTCCGTGTAACGCTCCAGGACGTCGCGCATCGGCTGTCCGACCCACGTCGGAGCGTGGACGCCATTCGTCACCCCGAGGATCTCACGCGAGGTGACGCCGGACCAGGTGCCGTTGGCGGTGTGCGCGTGCAGCTGCGAGACCGCGTTGGCGCCGCCGGTGAGCCGCAACGAGAACGCCGTCAGGTCGAACTGGCCCGCGTCGCCGTCCACGCCGAGTCCAAGCTCCAGGAGGCGGTCCATCGGGACGCCGCCCGTGCCCGGCCGGCCGTCGCCGTCGAACAGGGGTCCGGCCACTCGGCGAATGAGCGACGTGTCGAATTGCTCGTTGCCCGCCGCGACCGGCGTGTGGATCGTGAACACGCTGTTGCGCCGGACCGTCGCCCACGCGTCAGCGAGCGTGGCGCCTTCGGCGACGTGCTCTCGCGCCCGCTCTGCGAGCAGCAGCGCGGAGTGGCCCTCGTTGAGGTGCCAGGCTGCGGGCGCGATGTCCAGCTCGCGCAGGGCGCGCACGCCGCCGACGCCCAGCAGCAGCTCCTGGTGCAGGCGCATCTCCCGGCCGCGCACGTAGAGGATGTGGGTGATGTGGCGGTCGGAGTCGTCGTTGTCCGGCAGGTCCGTGTCGAGCAGCAGGACCGGGACCCGGCCGACCTGGGCGAGCCAGACGGCCGCGAACAGATCCCGACCCGGGAGCTGCACGCTGATCGTCAGGGGCTGGCCGAGGCGGTCCAGCACGCGCAGGATCGGCAGCCTGTTGAGCTCGTAGTCGGCGTACGCGTGCTCCTGGTGGCCATCGGCGTCGATCGTCTGCCGGAAGAACCCACGCCGGTACATGAGGCCTACGCCGACCAGCGGCAGCGCCATGTCCGAGGCGGCCTTCATGTGGTCGCCGGCCAGCACCCCGAGGCCACCCGAGTAGATGCCCAGGGACTCGTGGAAGCCGTACTCGGCGCAGAAGTAGGCGATGGGTCCGGGCAGGGCATCGGCATGGTTGCGGTGGAACCAGTGGTCGGCACCGTTGGCCATGTACGCGTCGAACTCGCGGAGGATGTCCTGGTATTCGGCCATGAACCGCGAGTTGTCCAGCAGCTGCGCCCAGTTCACCACCCCCGAGAGCACCGGGATCGGGTTGCGGTAGCGGGCCCAGCGACCGGCGTCGATCCGGGAGAACATGACCCGCGCCCTCGGGTGCCAGCTCCACCACATGTTGTAGGCGAGGCGGCGCAGGCCCTCCAGCCTGGGCGGCAGGGAGAATGACGCAGCGGGCGCGGCGGGGATGTCGACGAACGGCTCCATGAGCCGGACATGATAGTCGGCATCCCACGTCCCGGGAGAACCGCCGGGCCATCGCCACCTGTCGCGGGTAGAATTGCATCCTCGTCCCGCTCCTAGCCCGCGGCACCCGCCGCCCGGAGGCACCGATGCCCAGGCAGTTCGTCGTCCAGGTTGACAACAAGCCCGGTGAGATGGCCAGGCTGGCCGAGCAGATGGCGGCCGCCGGCGTGGACCTGCGCGCGATCGGCGGTGGCGGGCTGGGTGACTTCGGGCACTTCATCATGACGACGGCCGACGATGACGCCGCCCGCGGCGTCCTCGAGGGCGGGGCCTGGGTGTTCTACGAGGGCGAGTCGCTGCTGGCCGAGGTGGACGACCGGCCAGGTGGGATGGCCCGGATCGCACGAGAGCTCGCGGATGCCGACGTGAACGTCCTTGGCCACCTGTTCATCGGTCGCTGGAGCGACCGGGCGACGTTCGCATTCGTCGTGGACGACCCGGAGAAGGCTCGCCCCATCCTCGAGCGCGGCTGACGCTCGAGCGGGTATCCGGCAGGCTGCGGGCGGTGCGCCGCCGCACCGGAACGGGACCTTGGGGGGTGGGCAGGATCCGCACTCCTGGGGCATGCTGGAGTCCAGCGGTCCCTTCCCGCCGCTCGCAACCTGGAGATCTCCTGCTCGTGCGCCCCTCTCTCTCGCTGCTCGTCGCTCTCCTGATGGCCGTCGTGCTGTCCGCCCCCGCGCAGGCTGCCACGGTCCATCGGACCTTCACGGCCAATGTCGGCAGCGGTGGCAGCAGCGGGACCGCCGCGATCACCGCGTTCACGGATGGCTCGGGCCACCTGACCTACGCGCTGAAGAAGCTCCGAAAGGGCGCCACCTACAAGGTGGAGATCCGCAACGGCAAGTGCGGCAACCTGGGTCGTGTCGTGACGCGCCTTGCCAAGTTCAAGGCGTCCTCGACGGGCAGGAAGACGACCAGTCGCCCGCTCTCGGTCAACAAGACGTTCAGGATCTGGGAGGCCAACTGGTCGCATCGCCTCGCCATCCGGTTCGTCTCCGGCGGCAGCGTCCGCTGCGGCAACCTCAACTTCCCGCACGTGACGCGCGTCCGCATCACCAAGCAGGGCGTGCTCGACCGCGGGATCGACCTGGCGGTCGTTCGAAGCCCGGACGGCTACCCGCTGTGCAATGTGGCGATGTACCAGGAGGTGCTCAACCAGCCCACCGAGCCCGGGGTCTCGTTCCTCTTCGCCCACGCCCGCAAGGGCATGTTCCTGCCATTGCTCACCCAGTGGCTGAAGAACCGGGGCGCCGACCTGATCGGCATGGAGGTGGCCGTCTACACGTCGGACAACAAGAAGCACACGTACGTCGTCGACAAGGCCTGGAAGTCCAAGAGCATCGACGGCGCGTTCAAGTCCGCTGAGAAGCTCTGGCTCCAGACCTCGACCGGGCCCAACTACACATACCCGAAGCTGTTCCTCGAGGCCACCCGGGTCAGCAGCGTGGCCGTCCCGTGGGTCGAGGCGCATCCAGCGGTGCACAAGGTCAAGTGCGGCTGACCCGCCGTCAGGGCGCGTCGAACGTGTAAGCGTCCACGTCGCGGACCGGCTCGTAGCCGATGGCCTGGTAGACGTGGTTCGAGGTCGGGTTCGCGAGATCCGTGAACAGGAAGCAGAACCGGCGGCCGGCGTCGAGCTCCGCCTGGCTCGCCGCGGCCACCAGCGCGCTCGCGTAGCCCCGTCGGCGGGCCGCGGGAGGCGTGTAGACCGGTCCGATCCGGATCCCGTTGGGGGTTGCTCCTCCGACGCCCGCGAGCGACGTGGGCTCGCCGTCCACCCACAGGAAGAGGGTGCGCTCCCGTCCGTCCAGCCAGCGGTCGGCAGTCGACACGACCTCGGCCGGGTCGGCCCCCCCGAGCGCATCGCGCATGAAGCCCTCGGTCCAGGCGAGGACGAGGTCGCGATCCTCCCGCGTGGCGACGCGCACCTCGCCCGGCACCGGTGACGGCTGCCTGACACGGGTCAGCCGGTAGATCCGCTCCGAGATCGTCAGCCGGGCCGGTGGCCCGCCCGCCGCGGTCCAGGCCTCGACGAAGGCCCTGGCGTGCTCCTTCGGGCCGAGGATGCCCGACAGCTCCCCGTGCCGCGTGTCCTCCACGAGCAGCTCGATCGCGGCCGCATCGTCGATCTCCGAGAGGATCATCCGGTGGGGTGGCGTCCGCAGCGCCGCGGCAACCACGCGACCGCGGTCGGTCACGACCGCGAGGTACGGTGGACCGCCGAACATCCCCGGCGTCGCCCGCAGGTTCGAGCAGATCCCGAAGATGAGGTTGTGCTCGGCCTCGCGCGCGGCCAAGTAGTCGCCGGCCGCGGCAAGGAAGCCATCGACACCGGCGTACCGTCGAAGCTCCATGGCGCCCTCCCAGGCAGGTCAGGCCGGAAGTATGGCATTGACGGTCATGCCGATGCGCAATACCTTACGCATCATGTGTCCCGCGTCAAGAATCTTGGACACTTCCCGGCTCGGATAGGTGTGATGCCGGAGGAGCCAGGTAGTGCTTGATCGGCGTCGCGAAGTCGAGCGCCTCGTGCGGCCGGATCGTGTTGTACAGCCCGCGGAACGCCTCGGCTTCCTCGACCAGCGTGACCACGTCCGGGATCTCGAGCCGGTACAGGTGCTCGTACTTGATGGTCTCGTTGAACCGCTCGACGACCCCGTTGGTCTCCGGCGCCCGGTGGCGGGTGCGAACGTGGGCGAGCTCGGGCCGGCTGGCGATGAAGCGCAGGAAGTCCGTGCTCTTGTACGCGGGCCCGTTGTCGGTCACGATGGTGACCGGCTCGAGCTCGCCCGTCACGGGATCGATGCAGTCGGTGAGCAGGGGGTGGCCCAGGAGATGCTCGGCCTCCGCGATGGCGGCCTCGACCGCGGCGATGGCGTCGCGCGCGGACGTCGTCCCCGACACCGGCGCGGCGAAGCACAGCTTGGTGGCGTAGTCGACGACGGGCGCCAGGCGCCAGGTCCCGTGACGGCTGGTCTCGAACTCGGTGAAGTCGGTCTGCCACACCCGGTTGCGTCGGGTGGGTGCCTCGACGAACACGGCGCGACGCGCGACGGCGAGCGCTCGGCGCTCGGCCTGGTAGCGGACGGGCAGGAGCAGGTTGCGCCTCGCGAGCGCCCGCAGCACCGAGCTGCGCGACACGCGCACGCCGTCCGCGCGCAGCATCGCCCAGATCTTGCGGTGGCCCCATGCTGACCAGCGGTGCGCCTGGTCGGCCGCCGCCTGCTCGATCGCGTCGACGACCGGGGCCGGCCAGCGGCGGACCGTCCGCCCGTGGAGGTGCGCTGCCCGCCAGTGGTACCAGGTGGAGCTCGGGATGCCCAGCCTCCCGAGGAACCGCCGGACCGGGACGGCGGCCTCCGACCTCAGCTGCTCGAGCTCTTCGAACGCGGGTAGAGCGCCCCCTTTTTTCGCCACACGCGGAGCTCCACGTAGGCTTCTCCCAGGGCGGTGGTCAGATCCTCGACCTGGTCGGCGAGCTCCGTCTCGCGTCTCGAGGCGAGGGTGACGGCGTTGTCCCCCCGGGCCAGGCTCTCCCGGCCACCCTCGAGGAACTGCTTCTGCCACTTGGCGATCGTGGTCTGGCTCATCGACAGCCGACGGGCCACCTCGACCTGGGTGGTCTCGCCCCGGAGGACCGAGAGCACGATGGCCAGCTTCTCGTCTGGGGTCTTGAATGGCTTGCGGCCCACGTCGTCATCACCTCGTCAGGCCTCGGCAGGGATCACAGTACCGAGTGTCCAACTCAGTCTGACGCAGGACACCTCGAGGTCGCGAGGCCGGTCTCGCCGACGAGGCGGCCCAGGCGATCGTAGGTGTAGGTGGCGGTGCCGCCCGCGGCGTCGCCGCTGATGCCGGTCCCGGTGAACGTGCGGTCGTCGCCCGTGACGTTGTTGGCGCGGTCGTAGGTCTGGGTGATCGAGACGATGCTGCCCTTGGCGGCGCCGGTCGGGCGCTTGGCCGCGTCGTAGGCGTAGGCGAGCGCGCTGGTCTCGCCGGCCCACTTCCGCCCCGCGATCGTGCCGTCGAGGTTCCAGGTGGTGGTCGCGGTCGCCGACCACGGGGTTCACCTCCACTCCATTCTCGCGCGGCACGACGGAGTCCCCACCGAAGTCATGACGGTTCTCCCGGGACCCGCCCTAGGGTGCGTGCTTGGCCAGTAGGTCTGGGGATGAAGCCAGTCGCGAGGACCTCGTAGCATCCGATGTCGTCGAAGTAGATGCGGTAATGGTAGATGTCCTTCCGAGCGCGGGCGAGTTCGTCGGTCCAGGGCGACTCCTCGACGATCACAAGTTGATCGTAGGCTCGGATCTGCTCGCTTGTGCAGTAATCGGCAGCCGTGAAGGTGTAGGCAGCGACGCCGATGAAAGCGATCTCTGCCCAGTCATATGCGCCCGTCGCACTCTCGAAATCGTAGAGCAAGGCCATTCCCGAAGGACCCTGCCGGACAAGAGGTCCCTCCACGAATTCCTGTGATCTGCAGGGAAGTTCCCAGACTCTGACGGTCGTCATCGCAGGTTGCTCGCATTCGCGCCAGCACCAGTGATGCGGAGGGTGTCCGTGCCACCGGCCAGCCAGTTGCGCAGGAGCCGCTGGGTCAGCAACTCTTCCATCTCCCTAATGCCGGTCACGTTCCTGACTACCCATTCCTCGATGGGGGTTGCTGCGCGCCTCAGCGCGAGCACCGTACGAGTATTCAGGGCAATCTGCTCGCCCGCACGTTCAATGACATCGACCGGAAGGTCCTTTGCAGTGATGGTGCCGGCGCGAAGTGCCTCCGCCACTTCTCCGATGGACCTGTTGGCGAATGGGCCGTGCTTGAAGACTGGGGAGGCAGTGGTCTGGGAAAAGAGGGGTGCTCGCTGGATGAGGGACTGCACTGGTCCTGACGCAGCGGTCTGGGCCTGCGACGCGGCGTTCTGGATGGTCTGCTGCACCTGAGGCTCCGCGGCCCCGCCCAGACCGAGGCCTGAGACGATCGCGGCCGTGGAGCAGGTGGCGATGCAGGTGGCCAACAAGCTGCCGGCGAGCGGCCCGCCGAACAGGACCAGCGGCACCAGCAGGTTCGGCGTGGCGTCGCCCGCGGGACCGTCGAGCCCTGGCGCCCAGTCGTAGTACGAGCAATAGCCGAAGCTGGCAGGACCGGAGTCCAGGCACTGCTGCTTCATTTGCGCCCGCAGGGTGCCGTCCGGCACACCCGCCGGCGTCACACCCGGTGTGGCGGACTGCGGCGTCCCGGTGCTCGAGTTGACATGCGGAGCGCCGGTGGACGCCGACGGGGTGGTGTTGCCGGTGGGATTGGTGGTCTGGGTGGTCGAGGACGGCTGCTGCTTGGCCCTCGCCTTCCGTTGGTTCGCGCGGGCAATGGCCCCGCAGTCCTGCCCGACGCAGTCCGGGACCATGTGCCCGGTGGGGTCGATGAAGGTGGCCGGGTTGGCCTCGGCATAGAGGAACCGGTTCAAGGAAGCCGGGTTGGCGACCGAGCCGCCGTAGGTGTCGAGCTGGGTGAACGTGCCCAGCCCCGGGGCATAGAACCGGGCGCTCATGTCGTAGAGCGGGGAGCCTCCCGGGCTGATGTCGAGCCGGCCCTGGTAGCGGAAGTAGCCGGAGCCCGTCGAGCCCGGCTGGTCACTGTCGACGGTCACCCCGTAGCCGTCGTACCGGAGGGCACCCGTGAGTCCTGTGGCCGCGGCATTGAGGCTGCCCGCGACCGAGCCGTGGAGGTCGGGCACCAGCCAGTTGACCGTGCCCCCGGCCTTGACCCCCAGCCGGTTGCCGGCGGGGTCGATGATCGAGTCGGTCGTGGTGCCCGAGCTGTTGGCGATCCGGACGACCTGCTCGCTCGTGCCGAGATAGCTGTAGGTGTCGGTGCCGCCCGCCGAGAGGACCCGGGTCCGGTGGCGCCCGAGGGCGTCGAGGGTGAACGTGGCCGAGGCACCCGAGGCCGGGGTGATGCCGGTCAGGCGATCGCCGAGATCGTAGGCGTAGGTGGTGCTGTCCTGCGTCAGACTGAGTTGGACACTCGGTACTGTGATCCCTGCCGAGGCCTGACGAGGTGATGACGACGTGGGCCGCAAGCCATTCAAGACCCCAGACGAGAAGCTGGCCATCGTGCTCTCGGTCCTCCGGGGCGAGACCACCCAGGTCGAGGTGGCCCGTCGGCTGTCGATGAGCCAGACCACGATCGCCAAGTGGCAGAAGCAGTTCCTCGAGGGTGGCCGGGAGAGCCTGGCCCGGGGGGACAACGCCGTCACCCTCGCCTCGAGACGCGAGACGGAGCTCGCCGACCAGGTCGAGGATCTGACCACCGCCCTGGGAGAAGCCTACGTGGAGCTCCGCGTGTGGCGAAAAAAGGGGGCGCTCTACCCGCGTTCGAAGAGCTCGAGCAGCTGAGGTCGGAGGCCGCCGTCCCGGTCCGGCGGTTCCTCGGGAGGCTGGGCATCCCGAGCTCCACCTGGTACCACTGGCGGGCAGCGCACCTCCACGGGCGGACGGTCCGCCGCTGGCCGGCCCCGGTCGTCGACGCGATCGAGCAGGCGGCGGCCGACCAGGCGCACCGCTGGTCAGCATGGGGCCACCGCAAGATCTGGGCGATGCTGCGCGCGGACGGCGTGCGCGTGTCGCGCAGCTCGGTGCTGCGGGCGCTCGCGAGGCGCAACCTGCTCCTGCCCGTCCGCTACCAGGCCGAGCGCCGAGCGCTCGCCGTCGCGCGTCGCGCCGTGTTCGTCGAGGCACCCACCCGACGCAACCGGGTGTGGCAGACCGACTTCACCGAGTTCGAGACCAGCCGTCACGGGACCTGGCGCCTGGCGCCCGTCGTCGACTACGCCACCAAGCTGTGCTTCGCCGCGCCGGTGTCGGGGACGACGTCCGCGCGCGACGCCATCGCCGCGGTCGAGGCCGCCATCGCGGAGGCCGAGCATCTCCTGGGCCACCCCCTGCTCACCGACTGCATCGATCCCGTGACGGGCGAGCTCGAGCCGGTCACCATCGTGACCGACAACGGGCCCGCGTACAAGAGCACGGACTTCCTGCGCTTCATCGCCAGCCGGCCCGAGCTCGCCCACGTTCGCACCCGCCACCGGGCGCCGGAGACCAACGGGGTCGTCGAGCGGTTCAACGAGACCATCAAGTACGAGCACCTGTACCGGCTCGAGATCCCGGACGTGGTCACGCTGGTCGAGGAAGCCGAGGCGTTCCGCGGGCTGTACAACACGATCCGGCCGCACGAGGCGCTCGACTTCGCGACGCCGATCAAGCACTACCTGGCTCCTCCGGCATCACACCTATCCGAGCCGGGAAGTGTCCAAGAATTCTTGACGCGGGACACGCGTTGTCGGTCACCGACGTTGACCCCTGGGCGGCAGCTCGCCCGGGCGGCGGTCGAGCCCGCGACCCTCCACGTGCGCTTCGTCGCGCTCGTGGCCCCCTCCGATCTTCCGCCTACCGGCGAGCCACCGGCCGGCTGGCCGGCCATCCCGCCGGGTGCTGCCGTCGACCCGACCGTGCTCGCGGCCCGTGACGCGGCGGGGGCTACCGTCGCCGGGCTGATCGCGGATACCCAGGCGGCGGATCTCGTCGCGGCCGCGGAGGTTGCCGGCTGGGCCGTGAGCGGCGGCGACACCTGGACCGGCGCCCGGGGCTCGGACGCCCTCGTTCCCGCGAGCTTGCTCGCCCGGCTGCGCGACCCGACGGCCGCCGTCGGGGCCGTGGTGAGCCCGTTCCTCGACGAGGCGAGCGGCAAGCTCGTCGTGGGGGTGCTGCTCGCGCGCGGGCCGGCGCCCGATGCGGAGCGGACGCGACGGGACCTCGCCGACGCGCAGATCGACGAGGGCGCGCTGCGGTCGTGGGCGGAGGCGCGCGCGCTCGAGCGGGCGCTCGAGGCCGCCCGGATCGACGCCTGGAGCCGGACGCCGTCGGTCATGACCCTCGAGTCCGAGGTCACCGTGAGTCCCGTCGGTCTGACCGGGGCCGAGGGACCGTACGCAGGCCTCGCGCACCTCGTGGTGGACGAGCTGCCCGCGGAGCTGCTGCCACCCGCCGACCCCCACCCGATCCGCACTGTCGGGACACCCGCCGGCGTGCTCGCCCACGCGCTGCGGGCGATGCCACTCGATGAGCGCATCGCGCGCTTCAACGCGCTCGTGGCGGCCGCGAACGCCTCGGCGCCGCAGGATCCGCTGCGCCGCTCGGGCGAGCTCGGCTGGTACGCGGCGTCGCAGCTGATCCCGACCGTGGGCAGTGCCGCCACCGGTCCCGGGACGCATCCGGGTCTCGGTGATCGGCCCCGTCACCACCGCGGCCGGGCCCGAGCTGTTCCTGGTCCGTGCGACGTACCCGGGCACGCTCGACGAGCGCGCGGCGGCGCTCCTGCTCGAGGTGACCACGACGGCCGATCCCGCATCGGTTGCCCGCCGGGTCGCCCCCGGTGCGGCGTTCCTGCGCTATCTGCCCGGGATCGCGCGCAGCGAGCTGGAGGCGTTCGACAACGATCCCGCCCGTTCGGCCCTGGTCGATGCCCCGGTCGGCCGGACGAGCCAGCCGTTCGTGCTCGGCGGCGAGATCCTCGTGGCGGTGCCCATCGAGCGGCACACCGAGGTCCCGACGGGCCAGCGTGCTCGACCGGATCCGAGTCGGCGCGTTCGAGGCGTGGATCGGGGAGCGGATGGCGGAGCTCGAGGTCATCGTGGACGACAACCCGTTCGGGGTGCCCGAGGCACCTGGGTCGCCTACGTCACCGGTGGCGACCGCACCCGCAGGCGATCCCCACCGTCGAGCCCATGGCCACCCCGCCGCAGATCGTGGTGCCGGGAGCGAGCGTTCCCTGATCGCGTGACCAAGGCGGGGCGCCGCGCACAGCGCCGTACACACCGCCACTCCCGCTCTGCGTCCGTTCGACGTAAACGCCGGGGCTCGGCGGCTGACGCCCTGTCGGTCGTTTCGGGTGCTCGTCCAGGTGGGTCGGCGGCAGGCGTCGTGGTCCATCGCACGTGACGGCAGCTGGAGTCACGCTCTGGCTGTTGTGGGCGATGCTCGTGGCGTTTGGCAGGGGGCCCGCGCCGCGACTGGTCCACCGGCCGGTCCGTGCCCGTCGGGGTTGTCCCAGGCGTGACGACTCACGGGCGCTGATCCGGACCTGGGCCTGAACGCGGCCAGTCCGTCGAAGTCGCGGGTACGCATGGTCCTTCTATGAGGTCGCCCTGGACATGATGACCGGCATTTCGCACCCGAACAGCACCTCGCTCGGCTCCGCTATCGAGGCCCGCCCGGCAGCGATCGGGGCCAGGGGCCGTGACTCGGTGCCCCGACCCCTGCACGGGGATTCGCGCTCCGCCACGCAGCTCGAAGCCCGAGACCCCACACACCCGTGATCGGTGCCTTCATCGCCGCACCGGCCCCAGCCCCGCGGTCCATCGTGGACCCGGGCCTGCTCACCGATCGCGACCGCGCCGCCCTGCGCATCCTCTACCGCGCCGACGTGGCCACGACGGCACAGCTCACCGCTCTCGTCTACCACCGCCGCCAGACGGCCCAGGAACGGCTCGCCGCTCTCTTCCGCGCCGGGTACCTCGAACGGGCCGTCCTGCCACCCGCCACCCGCGGTGGTGCGCCGTTCGCGTTCCGGGTCTCGCCTCGCGGACGACGCCGTCTCCACTACGACAACCTCACCCGCTCCCGAGCCGGCACCCAGCTCCGCCACAGCCTCAACGGCGTCGAGACCGTATGCGCCCTCCTGGCAGCACAGCCCCCCGATGCCACCGAGCCGCTCGTGACCGCCTGGCTGACCGAGACGATGGCCCACGACACCCTCCCCCGGACGTACCCCGACGCCATCGTCGCCCTCCAGGGACCAGGGGGGTCGGCGCTCCTGTGCCTGGAGATCGACGAGAGCACCGAGCGTGGTCCGGTCATCCGCGACAAGCTCGCCCGCTACGAGACCGCGCTCTGGTCGAGGCTTTGGCATGTCGTGTTCGTGGTGGGTTCGGCCGAGCGGGCGGCACGGCTCGCCGCCATCGGGCGCCTCGCACCGACCCGCGCGGGCCTTGCGGGCAAGGCCTGGGCGCTCGTGCTCCCGGACCTTCGGGCGAAGGGGCTCGCCGCGCCGCTGGTCGCCCTCAACCCGAGTGTCGCCCGGACGACCGTCGGCGGCCTCCTCGGGGATCCGGCGTCCCGGCGCTGCCCGACCCCGGTCGGCTCCGACGCCTGGCTGCACCTGCTGGGCACGGGCGGCGTCGAGGATCACGCCGAGGCCCTGCGGTGAGGCGCGAGTCGCTCACCCCGTCCGAGCGCGTCATGCGTGCCCGGATGGCCGCCTACACGCTCCACGCCCGCCGCGACCCGCGCGAGACGACGAAGGCGGCGCGGCGCGCCTTCAACCAGCGCTTCCTCGACGAGGTGGACCCCGAGCGCTGCCTGCCGGAGCGCGAGCGCCTCCGCCGCGCCGACGCCGCCAGGCGGGCGTACTTCACGCGGTTGGCGTACCTGTCAGCACGGACGCGTCGAGGAGCCGGCCAGTGACTCGGCGGAGCGAGCTACAGTGCCGCGGGAAGACGCCGCAGCAGTTGGTCGACGCGGGCGAATGCCAGCGCCTGGACCCGATCGGCTTCCGGGCTCCCGGACGGCACCCTCCGGTACATGGCGACACTCGCCGGCCCGATGGCGTCGATCGAGCTGAACCTGTCCGCGAGGACGCGCACGGCCTTCACCACGGCGTCGACGTGGCCCATGGCAATGATCCCGGCGGCCACCTCCTCGACGCCGATGTGGCCGAGCAGGTAGTCGATGTCATAGGCATCTTTGGGTTTGTCGCGCTGGCCCATCGCGAGCGCCTTGAGGACGACCAGAGCAGCGGGGCTCGCGACGCGGATGGAGACGCGATTCGGGCGCCCGTCCGGCAGCAGACCTGCGATCTCCTGGTCGACGAAGGCGGCGCGGACGAGCTCGGCGCCCTCCGTCCGCCGTGCCAGCGGCTCGCCGCCGATCCGCTCGTGGCGATGCCCCGCCCCGTCTCGAGGTGTGACGGGAGCAAGCAGGTCCACCTCGACGTCGATCAACCGGCCCTCGACCGCCACCGACCGCAGCCATCGGAAGGGCTGATCGAGCTGGACGTAGCCGCGCTCGCGGAGGAGCTCCGCAATGGTTCTGTAGACGTCGTCGGGGACGCCGATCGGGTCGATCACAAGGTCGACATCGAGCGTGCCCACGTAGGGATCGTCGGGTCGGTCTCCGGTGAGCAGTGGGGGAGCACTGCCGCCGACGATCGTCATCGCGTCGGCGAAGCCGGCCAGGATCGTCCAGACCTCAAGCAGGACGCGTTGCGCCGCCACGACCGACGCGGGGTCGTCGCGGGGGTCTACCGCGGCCACAGCTCGCCTCGTTCGCGCATGAAGGCGGCCGCCTCGGCCGCCGCGCCGCCGCGCCGGAGGAGGTCCACGTACACCTGCGGGCGGCTCGCGAGCGTCACGCCATCGCGTTCAAAGCTGCCGTCGAAGACGCCGTCGTCCGTCGGCCGGATCAGGATGACGTTCCCGCCCCGAGCGACCGGCGTGAGCTGCAGGGCCTCGTCCCATGGTGCGGCATCGGTCACGTATAGCTCCACGCGGGCGAACCGGGTGAACGGCGCGAGCCTGTCCGCGGCGGCCTCGGCCGTGATCGCGTACGGGGGCTGATCGTCCATCGTGCTGATCGCCCGCAGAATCGCGTCCGGACCGCCGATGGTCGCGACCCGCTCCGAGACGGCGTCCTCGGGCGCAGGCGCCGCCGCCCAGGCGCCCAGCAGGGCGTCGCGATCGCGTAGGCGGCTCGCTCCACGGGCGCGATCGAGGTACGCGTCGCGCGCCAGTGTCTTGAAGGTCCGGCTCACGAAGCCCTGCGTGAGGCCGGTGGGGGCGGCCATGTCGGCGAGCGTCCATGCGCGGTCGGGCTGGATCAGCAGCCTGCGGACGATGCGAAGGGCGGCCCCCGAGAACAGGTCGGCGACGTACCGGGTGCCCGGTGCATCGGCCTTGCGGCGCGCCGGCCGGCGGCTCAGCCGCTCGATGAACAGGCTCTCGAGGACGATCCGGCAGTCACCGCCGGGCTCGAACCAGCTGATGCCTGCATCCGCGAGGATCTCGCGAGCGCGTGCGCCGATCACCGGCGCGACGAGGATGGCCGCGCCGCACCGCTGGAGCCATGGAACCAGCCGGACCACTTCGGACGGCTCGGCGCGAGCCTTGAACTCCACGCACGCCCTCGTCCGTGCGCCCGAGGGCGCGGTCAGATCGAGGTAGGCATCGATCCTGGCGTCCGCAGGTCCGTCCCCCGATCGCAGGGCCATCGCCCAACCGGGTGGAAGCACGGGAGCAACGGCCTGTTCGAAGGCTTGCTGGAGCGTGGGGCGGCGTTTGAGATCTACCATTGTCAGCCACTGTACCACAGCGGTATATATATCTGATCCAGTAGAGAAGTCCTCGAGCGCCAGAAGCACGGGGCTTGACGGCGCAGCAGTCTTGCGCGTAACGTTCAAGTTACGCAGGAGACCGACCCCAATGCCGACAACCTCATTCGACCGACGCTTCGATGCGTGGATGCAGGATCCCGAGTTTGCAGAGAGCTACAGGCTGCATCGGGCTCGGATCGACGCGATCGACAACCTCATGCGGACGATCGACGAGGAGCGCGAGCGCCAGCATCTCACCAAGGCCGAGCTCGCGGCGCGGATCGATGCTCAGCCAGCTGCCATCCGTCGCCTGTTCAGCCAGCCCAGGCCGAATCCGCAGATCGGCAGGCTCGTGGACATGGCGCACGAGTTGGGCCTGGAGGTCGTCGTGCGGCGTCGTTCGCGTCACCGCCCGAACCGGGAGATTGTGCCCACCGTGAGCTGACTCGCGACTACTGCTCGATGCTGCGCGGCGTTCGCCCGCGGTATTCGTCGGCCAGGTTGCGGACTCGCCGATAGTCGGCCTGCGAGAAGGCGGACTCGTTCGGCTTGTCCATCCCGGTGATGATCACAAGGCTCGGTCCGGGCAGGCCCGACGCCTCGCGATCGAGGAGACAGAACAGCCGGTAGAGACGCTTTCGAGGCCCTCGAGTTCGGGCTTCGTAGTAGCCGGCCATGCCACCATGCATCGCCTCCCACTGGCCGCCGCCGGCGAACCTCATCGGCGGCGCGTCGGCCACCGCCTTTACGATCGCCACGAGGTCCGCTCGCACGCCGATCGGGCACGACTCCAGGAACTCAGCGCCGGGTACGGACTGGCTGCGGTCATCGTCCCGGTGACGCTGAAAGAACACGATTGCCCATGGACTCGTGAGTGCGCGCTCGTCGGCCTCGTCGGTCGGCCTTCGACCCTTGCTCAAAGCCGATCTCCCGGGCTCCGCTTCCGATACGCCTCGCGCGCCCGCTCGTCGGCCGCCGAGGCGCCGTATCGGCTGAGCATCTGGCGGCTCTTCCAGCCCGCAAGGCGCATGAGGTCACCTTCGGTACCACCGTCGGCGAGCCACATGTGGGCGTAGGTATGGCGGAACTGGTGGGGGTGGAGGCCGGGCAGCCCGGCCACGGCGCCCCGGCGCCGGAGCACCTGGAGGACGCCACTGTCGGTGAGGACGCCACGCGCGCCGAGCCAGAGCTCCTCGCGGCCGGCCTGCGAGTGTGATGCCCGTGCACGCAGGTAGCGATCGATCGCCTGGGCGGTCTTGGCCCCGAATGGGCACGCCCGGGGACGGCGGCCCTTGCCCAGGACGATCGCCACGCCCTCGTCGAGATCGATGTCCGCCAGGCGCAGGCCGGAGATCTCGCCCCGGCGCATGCCGGTATCGAGCAGCATCCGGACCAGGGCGGTGTCCCGCCGGGCCTCGAAGTCCGTCCCAGCGCAGGCGTCGAGGATGGCCTTGATCTGCTCCGGCCGCAGGATCGGCGGCGGCTCCTCGGGCACGATCGGCGGGGTCATCCGGGCCATCGGCGACTCGCGGACCTCGTCCTCGGACACTGCCCACTTCCAGAACGCCTGCAGGCAGCGGTAGGCGAGGGAGACCGTCGCGGGACGCGATCCGGCATCCTGGAGGGCGACGAGGTAGGCCTCGATGTGCTCGCGCCGGATCCCTTCGAGCGAGCCCGGCATGCCGCGCTCGGCGAGGAACGCCTCGAACCGCGTGGCCGCATCGAGATAGGTCTTGATGGTGGCCGGGCTGCGGTTCGCGGCACGGAGGCTCAGGCGCCAGCTGTCGATGGCCGCCTTGAGCCCGAGGCGTGGCACCCCGGTCGCGTCCGATATAGTGGTCCTGGTGCTCGTCGACTTGACCACGGGTCCTGCGTCCTCAGCGCAATATCACGCTCATCGGGAACTCGAAACTGGTGAGACTTATACGCTGCGAAAGCGCTGTGGTCAAGCCGAAATACAGTTAGACGCTGTAGGGGAGCACGAAACCGAGCGGGAGTAGCTCAGCTGGCAGAGCGGCAGCCTTCCAAGCTGCATGTCGCGGGTTCGATCCCCGTCTCCCGCTCCATTTCCTCCGTCCGTGGCGATCGCGACGTCAGGCGGACAGATTTCGGACCGCGATTGAGGAGTCCGGGCAGCAGCAGCCCGAGCACCGCCGCAACCCCGAGGATCGCAAGCCCGACAAGCGTCGTCGGGTCCAGGATCCCGAACTGCTCGAGGGCGAGCGCGAGGCCCAGGCCGCCAAGGGCTCCGAAGACCAGGCCGACGATCCGCGACCCGAACCCGCCGCCGTTGAGCATCGTGAGCAGCAGGACCAGGGCCCCGATGACCGCGACCGCGACGCCGCCGCCCCCGAACACCGTCAGCAGCGGGTTCACGTCGTCGATGATGATCAGGACCTCACCGGAGCAGCCGCCGCCTTCACCGGTCGAGGAGCCGGCGACCGTGAATCGCGCCCCGAGCGCCGTGAAGGCCGACACCGAGACCCCCTGGACCTCGCCGGTGGTGCCACCATCCCCGCTGCCCGACGCGATGGGCAGCTGGAGTCCCAGCGCATAGGCTCCGACGGAGGCCGCGGTCTGCTCTGACGGCGCGGTACCGGAGCCACCGGCGATGTCGGTCGACTGCAGGTGCCACTCGGCGGCGGTCGTGAGATCGATGGTGCCGCCCGATGTTGAGGTGCCGGTCACCTGACAACCACCTGTGACGGTGGCTCCGGCAACCGCTGGGATCGCCAGCGCGAGGGCGATCGCAAGGATGGGCGCGATCCCGTTCCGGGCCCGAAGCGTGTCCACGGCTACCTCCGTCCTCCTTCGCCGGGGATCCATCGGGCGGATCCCCGCTCCTCACTGTAGGCCCGGAGTCGCGCACGTCAACCCCGGCCCGCGGGCGGGCGGCCCGAGACGGCGGGCGAGTGCTTCCGATGCCGTAGCATCGGTGTCGCCTGGAGGAAGCCCGTGTCATCACCGCGCAAGGTCGCCCTGTTCACCAACGAGTACCCGCCCAACGTCTACGGCGGCGCCGGCGTCCACGTCGAGTACCTCAGCCGGGAGCTGGCCCGCCTCGTGCCGGTGGAGGTCCGCTGCTTCGGCGACCAGGACACCGACGAGCCGAACCTCCGGGTGAGGGGCTACGGCCCGTGGGCCGAGGCGACCCACGACACCGACCCCCGGTTCAAAGGCGCGCTCGACGCCTTCGAGCGCAACCTGGCGATGGCCAAGGACACCCTGGACGCCGACATCGTCCACTGCCACACGTGGTACGCGGACATGGCCGGCTTCCTGGCCAGGAAGCTGTGGGGCGTGCCGCTGGTCGTGACGACGCACTCGCTGGAGCCGCTGCGCCCGTGGAAGGTGGAGCAGCTCGGCAGCGCCTACCACCTGTCGAGCTGGATGGAGCGGACGACGATCCTCGACGCGGACGCGCTGGTCGCGGTGTCCCAGGAGACGCGGGCGGACATCCTGCGCTTCTTCCCGGTGGACCCCGACCGGATCCACGTGATCCACAACGGGATCGACCTCGACCAGTACCGCCCGGACCCGGGCACGGCGTTCCTCGAGCAGTACGGCATCGATCCGGATCGCCCCTTCGTGCTGTTCGTCGGGCGGATCACGCGCCAGAAGGGGATCATCCACCTGGTCAACGCGATCCCCGACATCGACCCCTCGCTCCAGGTCGTGCTCTGTGCCGGTGCGCCCGACACGGCCGAGATCGGGGCCGAGATGGCCGAGCGGGTCGCCGAGGTGAGCGCGGGCCGGGCAGACGTGATCTGGGTCCGCGAGATGCTCCCCCGGGAGGCGGCGATCCAGCTCTACTCGCACGCCGCGGTGTTCTGCTGCCCATCGGTCTACGAGCCGTTCGGGATCATCAACCTCGAGGCGATGGCCTGCGAGACGGCGGTCGTGGCGTCCGCGGTTGGCGGGATTCCCGAGGTGGTGATCCCCGGCGAGACCGGGCTGCTGGTCGATCCGCGGATCCGCGAGGGGACGTTCGACCCGGCGGACCCGGCCGCGTTCTCGGCGGGCCTGGCGGAGGCGATCAACCAGGTTGGCCTGGACGAGGCGCTGCGCGAGCGCATGGGGCTGGCCGGCCGCCAGCGCGCGGTGGACCACTTCAGCTGGGCCGCGATCGCCCGCCAGACCTTGGACCTGTACGAGTCGCTGCTGGACGCCCGGTAGCGGCTGGCGGCCCGCCGGCCGTCAGGTCTCGGTGGGCCGCCTGGGCGCAGGGGTTCGGCGCCGCTCACCACGCCGGCGCTCAACGCCCCCTGGCGGTGCGGAACTCCTGGTCCGCCGTTCCCCCGTTCGACGCTCGCCGCCGGCCGGCGGCCGGGCCAGGGATGCGGCCGTCGCGCCGCTCGGCTGGCCGGCCACGGGGGCCGCTCGAGGTGCGGACCCGTCGACCTCGGCGATGACACCCAGCGAGATCCGGAACCCCGATCGCCGCTGCTGCGGCGGCATCATCGTCCCCTGACCCACCGGGGCGTCACCGGGGAACCACTTGACCCACTCCTCGTTGAAGGCCTCGAACTCGGCGGGGTCCCGCAGGGACCAGTTGGCCCAGGCGATCTTGCCCAGGGACGATCCCTGGGTCTCGAGCAGGCGCTTGAGGTTCTCCAGGCACTGGATGGCCTGGGCGCCGATGGACTCACCGGCGATGTGCCCGGTCTCGGGGTTCACCGGGCCGACCGATGACACGTAGACCATCCCACCGGCGCGCACGGCCCGCCCCAACCCGATCGTGAGCCGGGGCGCGAGCTCGCCGGACTGCTCGATGCCGATCGAGCGTCCCTTCCCGATCCGGATCTTGACCGGGTGCTCGGCATCCTCGGGCGGGATGCCGAAGTCCCCCCGAGGCAGGTCGATGCCGGACGCCTTGAACTTGGGCATGAACGTCGGGCGCTCGCCGGTCGGCTGCAGGGTGCCCAGGATCCTGCCGTTCCCGTCAACCCCGGACTGCTTGAACTCGAAGATGTCCTGGGTCAGGATCTGGTCGTCCTCGATCCCGTAGACCTCCGTGATGTTGACGATCTTGCGCGAGCCGTCGCCGAGGCGGGCGGTGTGCACGATGAGGTCTACGGCGGACGCGATCTGCTCCCGGATCGAGCGCAGCGGCATCTCGTAGCCCGCCATCAGGATCATGGTCTCCAGGCGCCGCAGCATGTCGGGCGAGCTGTTCGCGTGGCCGGTCGAGAGGGATCCCTCCTGGCCCACCGTCATGGCCTGGACCATGTCCAGGGCCTCGCCGCCGCGGCACTCGCCGACGATGATCCGGTCAGGGCGCATGTGGAGCGCGTTGCGAAGGAGGTCGCGGGTCGTGATCTCGCCGAGCCCCTCGAGGTTGGGCGGCCGCGCCTCGAGGGTCACCACATGCTCCTGGCGCAACTGGAGCTCGGCGGCGTCCTCGATGGTGATGATCCGCTCCTCCTCGGGGACGAAGGCGGAGATCACGTTGAGCGTGGTCGTCTTGCCCGACCCCGTGCCGCCCGACACGAAGACGTTCAGCCTGGCCTCGACGCAGGCGCGCAGGAAATCGAACATCTCCGCGCTCGCGGTGCCGAAATCCGACCAGGTCCTCGACGGTGTACGGGCGCTGGGAGAACTTGCGGATGGTGATCACCGGCCCGATCAGCGACAGCGGCTCGATGATGCAGTTGACGCGCGACCCGTCGGGGAGCCGCGCGTCGACCCGCGGGCTGGACTGGTCGATCCGTCGCCCGAGCGGGGTGATGATCCGGTCGATGATCCGCAGGACGTGGTCGTCGTTGAGGAACGCCACCGGGACCCGCGAGATCTTGCCGGCGCGCTCGATGTAGATGTGCTCAGGACCGTTGACCATCACTTCGGTGATCGTCGGGTCGGCGATCAGCGGCTCCAGCGGGCCCATGCCGCTGATCTCGGCGATGACCTCCTCGGCCAGACGGTTCCGTTCGGCACGGGTGATCGCGAGCGCGTTGGCGGTGATGAAGCGCTCCAGGATCGCCTCCACGGCCGTCCGCAGGTCGGATCCCTGGGAGGCCTCGAACAGCGCGTGTGACGCCCCCACGACCTCGTCCTGGAGTCGGCGGCGCACGACCCGCAGCCACTCCTCGCGAGCGGTGTACGTCGCGGGCGCGCCGATCGGCACGATCGCCGTGGCAGGTGCCGCGGGTTTGGCCTCGGCTTCATCCGTGGTCCGACCGGCCGCTGCCGCGGTGGCGGCCTGTTGGGCACGCTCGATTCGCGAGGTCAGGGACATGGGCTGCTCCCCGGGCGTGGCCATCCCCGTGTGGCCGTGTTGCCGATGATCCTACGCGGACTGCGCCATGGGGGGAAACGCCGCCGGCCCGGCAGCGGCGCCTCGCGGTGTCCCGGGTCAACGGGGACGTGTCGTTGACGGGGCAACCACCAGCAGGCTATCCTGCGCCCGTGGCTGAGATCGCCCTCACGGGCCGCATGGGACAACAGTGCTCCTGTCGCCGGCGAGCGCCGGTGATGGGTGAGCGCGGCCACCCGGGTTGACCCGGGCCGCCTGACCACTCCGGGCCTCGCCTCCTCCTCGTCGCTTCGCGCGGTGTTCGCGCGCCCGTCCCACCCGACCCGGAGTCCTGTCTCGTGTCCCTCTCATCCGTCCTCACGCCGGCCCCGGCGAGGTCCATCGACCCTCGCGGCCAGCGGTTTGGCGCCGCCGGCTCGGTTGCCATCCTCGCCACGGCCTTTGTCAGCGACCAACCCTGGATCGCAGCGCTCGTGGGGTTCAACCTCCTGGCGGCCGCGGCGCTCGGAACGCGGTGGTTCCTGCCGGGGCGCGCATGGCCGCTGGTCCGCCGCAGCCTCGGGCTGGGTCCGACCGACCTCGAGCATGAGTACCCGCCGCGCTTTGCCCAGGCGCTCGGCGGCACCGTCCTGGCGCTGGCCACCGCCGCCTTCCTGCTCGGGGCGGCGCCCATCGGGTGGGGCCTGACCGCCGCTGTCTCCGGTCTCCAGGCCCTGCTCGCCGTCACCGGGGTCTGTGTCGGATGCCGGCTGTACTTCCTCCGCTGGCTGGCCCCGTCGATCGTTGCCCGATTGTTCCGGCGCGCAGACGGGCTGATGCCGCTCGACGTCCCCACCCTGACCCGGATCCGGTAGCGGCGGGGCGGCACGCCACCGCTCCCGGCTACGGCGCCTCGAGGCCGTGGCGCTCCAGCAGCTCCGCGTCGGCGAGGATCCGGTCCGTCGGTCCGTCGGCCACGACTTCGCCGTCGTCCACCACCACGGTCCTCGGGAACACCTCGGCGACGAGGCGCATGTCGTGGGTGGAGACGAGCAGCGTCTGCCCGAGGCCCCGAAGAAGCGTGATCAGCCCCCGACGGCCTCGCGGGTCGAGGCCCGCCGACGGTTCGTCGAAGACGAGGATCGACGGGTTCATCGAGAGCACGGTGGCCAGGGCTACCCGCTTGCGCTGGCCGAGCGACATGCGGTGTGGGACCCGGTGGGCGAAGGCCGCCATGCCAACCGCGGCCAGGGCCCGCTCCACCCGGCGATGCACCTCGTCGGCCGACAGGCCCATGTGGAGCGGCCCGAAGGCCACGTCGTCGAAGACCGTCGGGCTGAACAGCTGGTCGTCCGGGTCCTGGAACACGAGGCCCACCTCCGCCCGCACGCGCCGGAGGCTCTCCCTGGTCACCGGCAGGCCGGCGACCCGTACCGACCCGTGAGCCGGTCGCAGCGTGCCGTTGAGCTGCAGCATGATTGTGCTCTTGCCGGCCCCGTTGGGTCCGACAAGCGCCACCTTCTCGCCGTTGCCGATATGGAGGTCGACGCCGCGCAGCGCCTCGAACCCGTCGGGGTATCGGTAGTGGACGTGCTCGAGGTCCACCCGGCCGAGCTGGTCCGCCTCGTCCGAGGCGGCCGGCGGCGGCTCACCCGGAGCGTGGACGTGGGGATGCGCGTGGGGCGGCGTGCCCTCGTGGGGGTGGAGGTGGACATGGTCGTGCTCGAGCTCGGGCACGACGACCGGATCGCGGGTGGTCACAGGCGGGGGAGCCACAGGACGGCGATGACCTCGTAGGTGGCGAGCAGGGCGATGATGGCAACGAGCCAGGCGATCTCCGTCCGCGCGAGGGCCCGGGTCCGCAGGTGGCGGAACTCGCCCTCGAACCCGCGGGCCTGCATCGCGGCGTAGATCCGCTCGCTGCGCTCGTACGCGCGCAGGAACAGCGAGCCGACCATCCGCCCGGTCACGGTGGCGCGCCAGCGGATGGACCCGCCGGCATTGCCGTCGCCCGCGGCGGAGCGAGCGTCCCTCGCCCGGAGCATCCGGGCGCCCTCGTCGGTGAGCACCGCGAGGTACCGGTACATGAACGAGATGATGGCGATGATGATCCGGGGCACGCGCAGCTCGCGGAGGGCATCCACCAGGTCGTGGAACGGCGTCGTGAACGCGAGCAGCAGGGCCACCTGCACGGACAGCCAGCTGCCGGTCATGATCGTGAGGAAGCGGCGCAGGCCCTCGGCGGAGATGGTCGGGTTGAGCGGGCCCAGCGCGACGGTCGTGATGATCTGCTCCTGGACGGTGAAGATCAGCGGGAACGCCGCCAGGGCGAACGGCAGCGCCACGACGGCGGAGCGGGACAACCGGAATGGCCCCAGGCCGGCGGTGGCCGAGCAGGCGACGAGCACCAGCCAGATGATCAGCATCGCCAGCGCCGAGCCCATCGGCAGCAGGCTGATGACCAGGATGGTCGCGATGGTCAGGATGAACTTGAGCCGTGCGTCGGCGCGGTGGAAGGGGCTGTCTCCCTCGACGTAGCGATCGAGCTCCAGGGTGCGGCGCTCCGCTCGTCAGGCGCGTCGGCGGGCGACCACGCGCCCGAGGACGTACACCAGCGCCACGACGATCGCGACGCCCAGCAGGCCGGAGAGGATCGTGGACAGCGTCGGGTTGTCGATGCCGGGGATCGCGTAGTCGCCCAGGAGCCCCGAGAAGAAGTTCTGGGCCATGCCGATGAAGCCGGCGTCCTCCGCGACCCGCTCGAGGCCGTCCGGATCGGAGGAGGCGAGCGGGGCGAGGATGACCACGACGGCCGCGGCGATCACCAGCCCGACGGCCCACCACCATCTGCCGAGGCGGCCCCGGTCTGCGGGCTTGCGGTCGTTCCCGGCTGCGGGCACCGGGGCGCCTTCCGGCTCGGACACGGCGGTCACGCCGCGATCCCCATGGCCTGCTCCCGGCGCGCCGCTCGGTCCGGGCGGAGATCGAGCAGATCCCGCCGGGTGACGGCGATGAAGCCGACGGCCGCGGCCGTGATCAAGGCCTCGCCGATGCCGATGACCGCGTGCACGCCGAGCATCGCCGGCAGCACCAGCTCCGCGGGGCTCGTGCCCGACACGATCAGCTGGAGCGACATCATGAGCGCCCCCAGGACCACCGAGAGCCAGCCCGCGATCGCGGCCGCCGGGACGCGTGACCGGTCCTCCCCGCCGAGGACGGCGCACAGCGCGCGGTACAGGCCGTAGCCGGCGAGCGTGCCGACGATCCCCATGTTGAAGATGTTGGCGCCCATCACCACCAGGCCACCGTCGGAGAAGACCAGCGCCTGCACCGCCACCACGCACGCCATCACGAGCGTGCCCGCCCAGGGGCCGAGGAGGACGGCCGCGAGCACGCCGCCGAGGAGGTGGCCGGACGTGCCGCCGGCGACCTGGAAGTTGAACATCTGGGCCGCGAAGATGAACGCGGCCATCACGCCCATCAGCGGGATCGAACGCTCGTCGAGCGTCCGGTTGGTGCGCCGCACGGCGATCGCGAGGACGGCCGCCGACACTGCCCAGAACAGGAGCGACACCGGGACGCTGAGGAACCGGTCCGCGGCGTGCAGGGACGGACCGCCGGTGGCGATCAGGGGTGCGGCGGCGATGCTCAGCAGGTCCATGCGGCGAAGGGGCTCCCGGCGGTGGCGTCGGTCTGGTGGACCAGCATGCTACTCGCGTGGCGTCGCTATTGCAATTAGTTGCAATACTGGCGGGGATCACCCTATCCTTCGCGCGATGCGACCGCACGGATCTTCGCCCCGCCCATCGGCCCTGACCTCGGCCCCGGCTACGGCGACGGTCCACAGGGCCGCTCCCTGGGCCGACGTGCGAGATCGCCTGCGCGCGCGCGGGCTTCGCTGGACCCCCCAGCGACGCACGCTGATCGAGGTCCTGTCGCGGCTCGACGGCCACGTGACGGGTTCGGAGCTGCGTCGGAGCGCTGTCGGGAGGTGGATGCGGCCACCACGCCGTCCACCGTGTACCGGACGCTCGACGTGCTCGAGCAGCTGGGGATCGTGCGCCACGCGCATGGCGCGGATGGCCGCGAGGAGTTCCACGTGCTGCCGACGGCCGAGCACGGACACCTCCACTGCCTCTCCTGCCGGGAGTCGTGGGAGATCGGGGAGACGGAGGCGGCCGTGCTGGTCGGAGCCCTCCGCTGCGGACCGCGGGTTCGCGGTCGAGCTCTCGCATCTCTCGATCGCGGGGATCTGCGAGGGCTGCGCCGGCGATGGCTGACGACCGCTTCCGCCCCGCCGAGCGCATCCCGGACGGGGTTCGCCCCGTGGTCCCGGCGCCGGGCCAGGAGTCCGCCTGGGACTACCCGCGGCCGCCGCGTGTCGAGCCCGTCCCGGAGCGGATCCGCGTGGTCGTCGACGGCGTGGCGGTCGCGGACACGACGCGCGCCCATCGAGTCCTGGAGACGTCGCATCCGCCCACGTACTACGTCCCGCTGGAGGACGTCCGGATGGACCTCCTGGTCCCGTCGCCATCGTCCAGCGCCTGCGAGTGGAAGGGTGTGGCCTCGTACTGGTCGCTCGCCGGCCCCGGCGTTCGGCCCATCCCTGATCTCGCCTGGTCCTACGAGCGACCAAGCCCCGGCTTCGAGGCGATCCGAGGGCACCTCGCGTTCTACGCGTCGAAGGTCGACGAGGCGTGGGTGGGTGACGAGCTGGCAGCCCCGCAGGCCGGCGGCTTCTACGGCGGCTGGATGACCTCCCGGATCGCGGGGCCGGTCAAGGGTGAGCCGGGCTCCTGGGGCTGGTAGCGGACCCCGGCCTCGCGGCGGGGCCTCAGTCCGGAGCTACCGCGGCGAGCACCGCGTCCGACAGGGCCGGCCACGCGTCGCCTGCCCAGGCGCCGAACGGCCGGTCGGTGAGGCCGGCGAGCGCAATGCCCACGGCCGGGTCCACCCACAGGAACGTCCCGGATCCCCCGAAGTGCCCGAAGGTGCCCGATGAGTTCCGGGCTCCGGTCCAGTGCGGGGCCTTCGTCCCCCGGATCTCGAACCCCAGGCCCCAGTCGTTGGGGGCCTGGAGGCCGAAGCCCGGCAGGACGCCGCGCAAGCCGGGGAAGGCGGCGACCGACGCCTCGGCGAGGACCCCCTGTGGCAGGACGCCGGGCGCCAGCAGCTCGCGGGCGAACTGCGCCAGGTCCACGCACGAACCAGCCATCCCCTCCGATGGCCGCCCCACCAGGCGGGTGGCCGTCATGCCCAGCGGATCGAGCACCCACTCGCGAACCAGCAAGCCGAACGGCCGTCCGGCCGCGACGGCGACCGCCTCGGCAACGACATCGAAGCCCGTGTTGGAGTAGATCCGCATCCGGCCCGGCGGGGCGAGCACCCGTCCGTCGTCGAACGCCAGGCCCGACGCGTGGGCAAGGAGATGTCGCACCGTGCAGCCCGGGGGCCCGGCCTGATCGTCGAGGCCGACCACGCCACGGGACATGCCGACCAGCACGGTGCAGGCCGTGACGGGCTTGGTGACGGAGGCCCACGGCAGCACCGCATCGAGCGGCCCTCGCGACGCCACCAGCCCCTTCCGGTCGACGACCGCAACGGCCACCGTCTGCGCGCCCCACCCGTCCACCGTCCCGAGCACGCTCGCATCGAAGCCACGGGTGGACGGGGGGATCATGCCTCCGTGTCCGCCGACCGGTAGACGGCCACCTCGACCCGTTCGACGGTCACCAGGCCGCCACCGATCATCGGCTCCAGCTCGGGGAGGATCGCCCGGATGCGTTGCGGCTCGTCCACCGCCTCGACCAGGATCGGCAGGTCCTCGGACAGGGCGAGGATCCGCGTCGTGTGGACGCGCGACGAGCGTCCGTACCCCTCGATCCCGCGGAACACGGAGACGCCACGGATGCCGCGCTCGCGCATGAGCCGGACGATCGCGTCGTACAGCGGCCGCCCCTCCCAGTGGTCGGATTCGCCGATGTAGATCCGGACGAGCAGGGCCTCACCTTCGAGCGTCATCGATCCGACCTCATGGGAGCAGCCGGCCGACCGCCAGGCCGCCCACGACCGCGATCACGCCCAGCATCACCGACCCGCCCAGGTTGAGCAGGCCAAGCTGCCAGGCTCCGTCCTCCACCAGCCGCCAGGACTCCAGCATCCACGTCGAGAACGTGGTGTAGGCGCCCAGGAACCCGATCATCAGCGGCCCCCGGATCTCCCGCGGCAGGACGTCCCGCTCGGTCGCCCACGCGAACAGCAGGCCGAGCAGGAAGGCGCCCGACAGGTTGACGACCAGCGTGCCCAGCGGGAACCCGGCTCCGGCGCGATCGCTGACCCAGAGGTCGAGGATCCGCCGCGCGACGGCCCCGGCGAACCCGCCGAGCCCCACCAGCACGAGGTCCATGCGCGGCTCCCCGTCCCGTGTCAGTCGGCGGTGGCGGGCACGCCGAGGATGTTGAACCCGCCGTCCACGTAGATCACCTCCCCCGTGACGGCGGACGAGAGATCGGACCCGAGGTACACCGCGGTCCTGCCGCAATCCTCGATCGTGATGTGGCTGCGCAGCGGCGCGACCTGGTCGAACGGGCCGTAGAGCTTGCGGAAGCCCGCGATGCCGCCCGCCGACAGGGTCCGGATGGGGCCCGCCGAGATCGCGTTGACGCGGATCCCCTCCGGACCCAGGTCCGCGGCGAGGTATCGCACCGACGCCTCAAGAGCCGCCTTGGCCACGCCCATCACGTTGTAGTGGGTCACGACCTTCTCGGCGCCGTAGTAGCTGAGCGTCATCACCGAGGAGCCGCGGTGCAGGGAGGGACGGGCCTCCCTGGCGAGCGCGACCAGCGAGTAGGCGGAAACGTCCAGCGCCAGCGCGAAGCCGTCCCGCGACGTGTCCACGAACTGGCCGTCAAGGTCCTCGCGCTTCGCGAAGGCGACCGCATGGACGAGGATGTCGAGGTTGCCCTGCTGCTCGTGCCACTTCGTCATGACGGCCCGGATGTCGTCATCGCTGGTGACGTCGCAGGCCTCGACGAACGGGCTGCCGAGGCTCTCGGCCAGCGGCCGGACCCGGCGCTCGATGAGGCTCTCCACCGACGAGAAGCCCACGACGGCGCCCTCGTCGTGGAACGCCCTGGCGATCCCCCAGGCGATGGAATGGTCGTTCGCGACGCCGAACACGAGCGCCTTGCGCCCGTCGAGCAGTCCCATGCGCGCCTCCTCCTGTCGATCTACCCTGCGCATGATGCCCCACCTGCCCGCTCCGGACTCCGCGCTTCGTGCAGCCCTGCAGGGAGTGCGCGGGCTGCTGCTGGATCTCGACGGCGTGCTCGTTCTCAAGGGCGACGCCGTTCCGGGTGCAGTGATGGCCCTGGACGAGCTGGACCGGCGGCGGTTCCCATACCTGGTCGTCACCAACACGTCGCTCGTTTCCCGGGCGACCCTCGCTCGGTGGGGGAGGGGTGCCGGGTTCTCGACGCCGGCCGAGCGGTTCCAGTCGGCGCTCAGCGCGTCGGCCGACCTGGCGCGCCGGGAGTACGGCGACCGGCCCGTGTACGTGATCTGCTCCGAGGACGCGCGGACCGAGCTGGACGGGATCCGCGCGGTGAGCGGCGTGGAGGCCGACGCGGACCCGGCGTCCGTGGCCGCGGTGATCCTCGGCGACTCGCCGGAGGAGCTCACCCGGGAGAACCTCGACCGCGCGTTCCGCTGCTGCCGGGCTGGCGCCGAGCTGATCTCCATGCACCGGAACCTGTGGTGGCTCACGCCGGCCGGTCCGTCGCTGGACGCCGGGGCGTTCGTCGTCGGGCTCGAGGCGGCCCTCAGGCGCAGGGCCCGCATCGCCGGCAAGCCGGCCCCCGCGTTCTTCACCGCGGCGATCTCGCAGCTGGCAGCGGAGGCCGAGGCCCGCGGCGAACGGCCCCTTCGCCGGTCCGACCTGGCGATGGTCGGCGACGACGTGGGCTCGGACATCGAGGGCGGGCGGCGCGCCGGCCTGCGCACGGTCTTCGTCCGGACCGGCAAGCACGGTCCGGCAGAGCTGGCGGCAGCGGCCGGGAAGGGGAGGGGCGCCTACGCCCCGGACGCCGTCGCGCCGTCCATCGCGGAGGTCGTGGCTGCCGTCCTGGGGTGACGACGTGCCGGCCGTCCCGGGCTGACCGGGTGCGGTCGCGTCATCCGCTCGCGGTTCAAGAGACGGGGCGCGTCACCCGCACGTCGTCGACGCCCGCCTCGACCAGGGTTGGCGATCCGCCGTCGAGCGCCTCGAACCGGAGGTGGATCGTCTGGCCGGCCCACGCATCGAGGTTCACGGACGCGCTCCGCCAGGTCCCGGCGACCGCCGCCGACGACCCGGTGCGCTCCCACACGACGGCCTGCACCCCGCCGGGTCCCTCCACGATCGCCCGCAGGTGGTCGGCGGCCGACGACCCGGAGGGGTGCGCAAACAGCCACTTGAAGGTCAGGGCCTGGCCCATCGCCGAGGGGAGGCTGATCGGCGCGGAGCGGACCGTCGTCAGGCCGTCCAGGTCGTAGGCGCCAGCCCGGGGCCCGGCCGGCGCCCCGGTGACCAGTGCCCGGCGCCCCGACGGCACCCGGTCGCGCTGGAGAACGAGGTTGCCGGCGATGGACCGGGCCGGGTTGCCGCGGATCCACCTCGCGGTTGCCGGGGCGGTATCCGTCCCGTCCGGGTCCACGGTCCAGCCGCGCGCCACCTCGAGGTCATCGTCGAACGCGCCGCACCGGGCCGCCCGGACCTCGGGACCAAGCACCGCCAGCGGGCACCACGCCTTCTCCATCAGGTACAGGACGGCTTCCCGGTTGCGGCCCGTCTCGGGCCCGATCCGGCCGCTCCTGGGGTAGTCGCGGATCGAGAGCTCAAACGTGTACGAGAAGACGCGGTACTTGCCATACAGGTAGTCCCGTGATGTCCCGCTCGTGACATACAGATCGCTGGCCTGCTCGGCCCGGTAGCCGTTGGTCTTCGCCATCCGGTGACCGATCTTGGCCAGCGCCGCGTGGTCCGCGACGGTCATGTCACCAGGAATGTCCCTCCTGGTGTAGCCGTACGGCCACATCACCAGTCGGGCGTACTCGTGGAACGTGATCGCCGCCCGGATCTGCTGCCGGCCATCGACCACGCGGCTGGCCATGAAATCACGCATCGCGCGGGTCTCGGGCGCCGAGAAGGCGTGCGGTCCGCGGTAGGTGATCGCCAGCGGGTTGGTCGACGTCCGTCCGCCGCCACCCCACTTGTAGCCGTAGTTGCGGTTGAGGTCGGTGCCGATCGTCCCGTTCGCATTCGGCTGGCGGTTCTTGCGCCAGTAGTGGAAGCGGCCGCCCTTGATGTCGAACTGCGCGCCGTCGGGATTGACGGCGAACACGATCCAGATCTCGCGGGTGTCCACGATGTCGGTGATCCGAGTGTCCGTGCCGTAGCCGTCGGCCAGCCAGTGGAGGATCTGGAGGGTCATCTCGAGCGACATGTGCTCGTCGGCATGATGGAGCCCGTCGAACAGGACCTCGGGCTCGTCCTCGTCCGTGCCCACGTTGTCGCTGATCTTGGCTGCCAGGATCTCGCGTCCGCGGTAGGACGTGCCGATGGAGAACGGGAGCACGATGCCAGGGTGGGCGGCGGCGACCGCGGCCACGTCGGCGCGCATCTCCGCGTAGGTGTGGTACCCCTCCCAGCCCGGCGGGAACTCGGCGGCGGCGAGCGCGGGCCCGGCGGCGCCGGCGAGCAGGACGGCCGTCAGCCCGATGGCGCTGGCAGCGGCGCGGAGGTGCGGGGGTCGCGGCATGCCCCGAAGTGTGCCCGTTCCGGGCCTGGCGCGTGCATGGCTCGGAGGTCCCGGGCGATGCCTGCCGGTCCGCCCTCCCGTCCCCACGGCAGCGGGCACTAGACTGGCCGTCAACGACCCCGTCGAGCCCGCGCGCCCGCTGATCGTCCGCCGGCGCGCCCAGACTGGAGCCAAGCAGAATGGCCGAGCGGATCAAGATCACGTACGCGACCCTGCGCGCCGACAACGAGGAGCTGCACGCCCTGTACGAGGCGGGACTCGAGAAGGCGAAAGGCCGCCTCGGCGGGTATCACCGCAACTATGTCGATGGCGCGGAGCGGGACGGCGAGGGCAGCTTCGAGGTCCGCTCGCCCATCGACAGCGACATCCTGGTGGGGACGTTCGCCCGGGGGACCCGGGCGGACACGCAGGACGCCATCGCCGCGGCCCGTCGTGCCCAGCCCGCCTGGTTCCGCCTCGGCTGGGAGAAGCGCCTCGAGATTCTCCGCCGCGCCGCCGACCTGATCAGCGAGCGCCAGATGGAGTACGGAGGCCTGATGGCGATCGAGGTGGGCAAGACCCGGCTCGAGGCGCTCGGCGAGGTCGAGGAGGCAGCCGACCTGATCCGCTACTACGCGAAGACGGCCGAGGACAACGCCTGCTACGACCATCCCATGGACAACCTGGGCGACGCGACGGTCCACACTCGCTCGATCCTGCGCCCGCACGGCGTGTTCGCCGTGATCAGCCCATTCAACTTCCCGATGGCGCTGGCCGCCGGGCCGTCGTCGGCGGCGATGATGGCGGGCAACACGGTCGTGTTCAAGCCCGCGTCGGTGGCCGCGATGTCCGGCACGGCGCTCAAGGAGGCCTACCGGGACGCGGGCGTGCCCGACGGCGTGTTCAACCTCGTGATGGGTCCCGGCGACACGGTCGGCGACGAGCTCCAGGTCAACCCGGGCATCGACGGCATCGTGTTCACCGGCTCCTACGAGGTGGGCTTCGACCTGTTCCGCAACTTCTCGAAGCGCTACCCGCGGCCGTGCATCGTGGAGATGGGCGGCAAGAACCCGGCCATCGTGCTCAAGTCCGCCGATCTCGAGGAGGCGGCCGAAGGCATCATGCGGGCCGCATTCGGCTTTGGCGGGCAGAAGTGCTCCGCCAACAGTCGTGTCTATGTCGAGCGGCCGGTCCACGACGAGCTCGTGCGGTTGCTGGTCGAGAAGACCGAGAAGCTGGTCGTGGGCGACCCGCTGCCACGGACCGCGTTCATGGGGCCGGTCATCGACGAGCGCGCCGTCAACCGCCACCAGCAGGCCGTCGCCGAGGCACGCCAGGATGGCACCGTGTTCACCGGTGGCGAGCGGCTCAAGGACGGCGACCTGGCGCGAGGCTGGTACGTGGAGCCGACCGTCGCCGGGCTGCCCGCCGACCACCGGCTGTTCCAGGACGAGCTGTTCGCGCCGTTCACCGCGGTCGCCGCCGTCGACTCGCTCGATGAGGCGCTGCGCCTCGCCAACGACAACGTCTACGGGCTGACCGCCGGCGTGTACAGCGAGGACCCCGCCGAGGTCCAGCGGTTCCTCGAGGAGATCCACGCCGGCGTCCTGTACGTCAACCGCCGGGCCGGTGCAACCACCGGCGCGTGGCCGGGCGTGCAGGCGTTCGGCGGCTGGAAGGGCTCCGGGTCCACCGGCAAGTCCGGCCTCTCGATGTACTACGTCGCGCAGTTCCTCCGGGAGCAGAGCCACACCGTCGTCGACTGACGGGCACGCGGGGGTCGGGCGCGACGCAGGCCCGGGCCCGCGCCGGGCAGGAGCAGGGGATGGCCCGGCTGGCATCGGTGATCCGGATCGCCGCGACGGGTGCGCTCGCGGCGTTCGTCGCCGGCTGCTCGCTGCTGCCCTGGGTGTCTCCCGAGCCCGTGCCCGTCGACCCGGAGCTGCCCGTCGGGGTCCAGGTCGTGCTACCGCCGGCCCAGATGCGCCTGGGGGTCTCGAACCAGACGACCATCGAGGTCAGGCTGGAGGTCAACGGCAGCCTCGTCCGGGAGCTTGCCCCGGGTACCGTTGCAGACCTTCCGGCCGGCGACCTCCCGGGGCTGCCTTGGGTTGCCAGGATCCGGACCGAATCTGGGCGCCTGCTCATCGAGCTGACGGTGCGAGCGGGTGACGTCTGGCTCCGCCGCAACGCGGATGGCAGCACGGAGATGAAGGGTGACGGTGCCCGCGTGGATCTCTCCTGCGGCCGTATCGACCTCTGGTCCGGCCAGCAGATGGGTGGCCCCGCTCCCGGACCGGGGTCCCCCGGCGACTGCGAGCCCTAGGTCTCGAGGGTTGCGCGCGGGCACTCGCGCCGGCCGGACACGTGGACTTCGTCGCGCCGGCAGCCCTGTCGCCCCACGCGTCGGCGACCCACGGCCCGGGTCACGGCGCTGGGTAACCGGCCGGCGCGGCTATTCGCGTGGGAATGGGGTTCGCGACCACCGAGCGGAGCTCGTCGCGCGCCCACGCTCAGCCGGGTGACGAGTTCCTCGTGGTGGTCCGGCGGCGTAGTCCGACGTGAATAGGACCGCGCGGCGTCAGTGCTGGCGCGGCGCGGTGCGGCGCCCGCTCGGCAGGTGCAGCCTGAGCTCGGGCAGTGACCCTGTGCGGGCAACGCGCCCGTCGGCGCTCGGGCCCATCGCTGCCCGGGCCCATCGGCGCCCGAGGCCGCCCAGCGTCCGAGGCCGCCCAGCGCCCGAGGCTCGCGATCCGCCCAGGGCCCGAGGCTCGTGATCGAGCCGGCGCCCGCTCGGCACGTGCAGCCTGAGCTCGGGCAGTGACCCTGTGCGGGCAACGCGCCCGTCGGCGCTCGTGCCCATCGCCCCCGAGGCTCGTGATCACGCCGGCGCCCGAGGCTCGCGATCGCCCCGCGGCGGGGACGATCGGCTCCCGCGACCAGGTCGCCCGGGCCATGGCCGACCCGGTGCGCTCTGCTATTCTCTATGCAATCTGCATACCCTTTATGCGTTGGGAGCCCACCCATGACCACCTCGCTCCAGGAGCGTCCCCTGCCGGACATCGTGACGGCGCTGCCGGGCCCCAAGGCACGCGCGCACATCGAGTTCGACCATGCCTGGACGAGCCCGTCGCTGCCGCGCGCCTACCCGATCGTCCCGGTGCGCGGCCTGGGGTGCGCGATCGAGGATATCGACGGCAACGTGTTCCTCGATTTTGCGGCAGGCATCGCCGTCAACTCCACGGGCCACAGTCATCCGGACGTGGTGGCGGCGGTCCAGCGCCAGGCGGCGGAGCTCCAGCACTTCTCGGCCAGCGACTTCTACCTGCCGATCTATGCGCAGGCCGCTGCCGAGCTTGCCCGCGTCGCGCCCATGGCGGGCCACACTCGGGTCTTCTTCGGCAACTCGGGTGCCGAGGTGGTGGAAGCCGGGCTCAAGCTGGCGCGATACCACACTCGTCGCCAGAACGTGATCGCGTTCCTCGGCGCGTTCCATGGCCGGACGATGGGGGCCGTGAGCCTCACGGCGTCCAAGGCGAAGTACCACGCGCATTTCGGCCCGATGCTGCCGGGCGTCTACCACGCTCCGTACGGCAACGAGGGCCTCGACGAGATCGAGCACCGCATCTTCAAGCGCCTCATGCCGGCCGACGAGTTCGCGGCGATCATCGTGGAGCCGATCCAGGGCGAGGGCGGCTACGTCGTGCCCGAGGACGACTTCCTGGCCCGCCTGCGCGACCTGTGCGACCGCCACGGGATCCTGCTGATCGCGGACGAGGTCCAGTCGGGGGCGGGCCGCACCGGCAAGATGTGGGCCATCCAGCACTGGGACGTGGAGCCGGACATCCTGCTCACGGCCAAGGGCATCGGGTCGGGGATGCCGGTGGGCGCGATGATCGCCCGAGACGAGATCATGACTTGGGGTCCGGGCGCCCACGGGAGCACGTACGGCGGCAACCCCGTCAGCCTGGCCGCCCTGATGGAGACGATCCGGCTGCTCGAGGGCGGCCTGATCGCCAATGCCGGGATCCGCGGCCGCGAGGTCATGGACGGGCTGCGGCCCCTGGTGGACCAGTTCCCGGGAATCGTGAAGGACGTCCGGGGCAAGGGCCTCATGATCGGCATCCAGTTCGACTCCGGCGAAACCGCCGACGCCGTCCAGATGCAGGCGTTCGATCGAGGCCTCCTCGTGCTCGAGGCCGGCGACGACTGCGTCCGGATGTCCCCGCCGCTCGTGGTCTCGCAGTCCGAGTCCGCCACGGCCGTGCGCATCTTCAGCGAATCGGTTGCCCACGTCGTGAGCCACCGCAGCGCCGACATCGCCGAGGCGGAGCTCGCGACCCGGGTCGGGCTCGCCGCGGAGGGGTTCGGCGCATCGGGGTGACGTGGGCCTCGGAGTGCGCCCGGCGGCCCGCCGCCAGTTCCGCCAATCACCTACAGCGCGGGGTTTGATGTCTGGCAAGGTTGCATCGATGCGCGACGCCATCTCGGACCTCGTCCGCGACGGTGACACGGTCGCCATCGAGGGGTTCACCCACCTGATCGGCTTCTCGGCCGGCCACGAGATCATCCGCCAGCGAAAGCGGGATCTGACGCTCGCCCGCATGACGCCGGATCTCATCTATGACCAGATGATCGCCGGTGGGGTCGCCCGCAAGCTGATCTTCAGCTGGCTCGGCAACCCGGGCGTCGGCGGGCTCAACGCCATCCGCCGCCGGATCGAGCCCGCGGCCGTGGGGGAGGGGACGGCCCTCGAGATCGAGGAATACAGCCACTTCGGGATGGTGGCCCGCTACACGGCCGGCGCCGCCAACCTGCCGTTCATGCCGCTGCGCTCCTACTTCGAGACGGACCTGCCCAAGGCGAACCCGCTCATCCGCGAGATCCGCTCGCCCTATTCGGACGAGGTGGTCTACGCGGTGCCGCCGCTCCACCCGGACGTGACGGTGATCCATGCGCAGCGCGCGGACGCCAGCGGCAACACCCAGATCTGGGGCCTGCTCGGCTGCCAGAAGGAGGCAGCGTTCGCCGCGGAGCGGGTCATCGTCGTCGTGGAGGAGCTGGTCGACGAGGCCGTCGTCCGGGCGGACCCCAACCGGACGGTGATCCCGGGCCTCATCGTGGACGCCGTGGTGGTGGACCCGTTCGGCGCGCATCCGTCGTACGTCCAGGGCGCCTACGACCGCGACAATCGCTTCTACCTCGACTGGGACCCGATCAGCCGTGACGAGGCGAAGACCCAGGCCTGGCTCCGCGAGTGGGTGTACGACCTCGACGGCCGCGAGGCGTACGTCCAGAAGCTGGGCGCGGACCGGGTCGCCGCCCTCACTCCCGGCAGCGCGCCCTCGGGCAGCGTGGACTATGGGGACTACCGGTGAGCGACCTCGGCTTCTCGAAGAGCGAGATGATGATCGTCGCGGCTGCCCGCGAGCTGGCCGGTCAGCACGTCTGTTTCGTCGGGGTCGGGCTGCCCAACATCGCGGTCAACCTCGCCAAGCGCACGGTCGCTCCGGACCTCGAGCTCGTCTACGAGGCAGGTGTGTTCGGCGCCCGGCCGGCCCGCCTGCCGCTGTCCATCGGTGATCCGACCATCGTCACCGGCGCCACGGCCGTCGTCTCCATGTTCGAGCTGTTCGCGTTCTACCTGCAGCGCGGCCTGATCGATGTGGGGTTCCTGGGGGCGGCCCAGATCGACCGGTTCGGCAACCTCAACTCGACCGTGATCGGCGACTACGACGCGCCGAAGACCCGCCTGCCTGGCTCCGGTGGCGCCTGCGAGATCGCGATCAACGCGAAGCAGGTGTTCGTGATCATGCGCCAGAGCCCGCGCTCGTTCGTGGAGGAGATCGACTTCCGGACCTCGCCCGGCAACCTCGGCGGGGCGGAGAACGCGGAGCGGATCCGGAAGGCCGGCGGATGGAACGGGCGCGGCCCGTCCGTCGTGGTGACCGATCTCGGGATCTGGCACTTCGACGAGACCGGCGAGATGCGCCTCGACTCCCTGCACCCGGGCGCGACCCTGGATGAGGTGCGGGCGACCATCGCGTGGGAGCCCCGGGTCAACCCCGACCTCGCCACGACGCCGGCGCCGACCGCGGCCGAACTGCGGCTCGTCCGCGAGGAGCTGGATCCAGGGGGCGTCTACACGAGATAGGGGCGGGGGACTTGGGCGTGGCTAGCGCTGCGCCGGCTCCCGGGGCCGGACCACGAGCACCGGGCACGGGGCGTTGCGCACGATGTGCTCCGAGACGCTGCCCAGGAACAGGCGCCCGACGGCGCCCCGCCCGTGACTCCCCACCACCACCATGTCCACGCGCTCGGCCTCGGCGGCTTCGACGATCTGGTCGCCCGGATCGCCCGTCCACACGAGGAACGAGACGTCGATCCCCAGCTCCCGGCCGCGCTCGACGAGCGCCTGGGCCAGCTGCTCGCGCCGCTCGCGCACCTGGTCGATCCGGGCGCGGAAGCGTCCGCCGGGGAGGAGCAGCGAACCGGGATCGATCACGGACACGATGAGCAGCGCCGCCCCGAGGCTGGACGCCAGGTCGATCGCCTGGTCGGCCGCCGACTCCGAGGCTTCGCTCAGGTCGGTCGCGAGGAGCACCTTCCTGATCCCCGACGCCGGCACCGCGGCGCGCACGGGGGCAGGTTGCGATCCCGCCTCGGTGGGTGGCCGCGATGCCAAGTCTGTCACCTCGTTGATGGACTACGCGAGCAGCGCCGTGACGATGGCGTCCACGTGCTCCTTCTTGGGAACCACGATCAGCACGTTGACCATGCCGAACATGCCGTCCGGGCCTTCGACATGCGGCAGGATGTGGCAGTGGTACGCCCACAGGCCGACCCGGTCGGTCGTGATATTGACGTCCCAACGCTCACCGGGCCCAACGGTGACGGTGTCCGCGTCGTAGGCGTTCTTGCCCAGCAGGTACCCGTCGCGGGCGACCACCGTCTGCGCGTAGCCGTGGCTGTGGAACGGGTGATACATGATCCCCTCGTTCATGTACCGCACCCGGACCTTCTCACCGACCGCGGCCAGGATCGGCACCACGGCGGGGAAGCCGTGGCCGTTGATGGTGAAGCCGCCCAGGACGTCGTTCGAGATCCAGATGTAGTCGCGGTCGAACGTGTCGACTTCGGTCGGGGACTTGGGGTCGACGATGAACGCGCCCAGCAGGCCACGACCCACCTGGTCGGTCGCGTTGTGGTGCGAGTGGTACATCAGCGATCCGGATCGGCTCGCCGTGAACTCGTAGGTGAACAATTCTCCGGTGGCGAACGGCTTCTGGGTCACGAACGGCACGCCGTCCATGAGGAAGTCCTCGAACTCGACGCCGTGGAAGTGGACGCCGGTGGGTTCCTTGAGGTTGTTGGTGAAGATCGCGCGCACCTTGTCGCCCTCGGTGACGCGGATCGTGGGCCCCGGGGTCTGCCCGTTGAAGCCCAGCCCGGCCACCGTCGGCTTCATCTCGTCGATGGCCTGCTCGATCTCGTCCACGGTCAGGCGGAACACCTTCCACTCGCCGTCGATCTCGGGCTGCAGCGGCTTGAGCGCGTCGTTGAGCACGAGCTGGGGGACCTGGACAAAGGCGGGCTTCTTGTCCAGCTCGGGGTAGGGCTCGGTTGCGCCCAGGATGTCGACGATCGAGGCGAAGGTCGCGTCCCCGAAGATCCCCTGGAACGCCGGCGCCAGGTTCCCGATCAGCCGGCGGACGACGTCGCGCGCCGCGAGGTCGTGCTCGGACCAGCCGGGCGGGATGTCCGGGCTGGCTGACGGGGACGGAACCACGGATGCCGAGGGCGACGGCCCGACGCTCGAGGCGGACGTGGGAGCCGGGCTTGGCACCGCTGTCGCGGCGGCGGGCGTGGCCGGGGCGCCGAAGCTCCAGATGGGGCTGGCGGTGGTGGTGCAGGCTGCGACGCCGGCCGCGACGCCGGTCAGGCCGGCGGCGCCCGCGACCCGGAGGAAGCCGCGACGGCTGAGGGCGCTCGCGGTCCCGTTCTGCTCGGGCTCGGCGGGGGACGCGTCGTCGGGCTGGGGGGGAACGGTTGGCTCCACGGGCGGGACACTCCGATGCTGGGGCTGAAGCGATCGGGTCATGTTGCCGGTCGCGGGCGAATCGTGCGAAGTGACGTTTGGCCCAAAGGCCGGGGACCGCACCCGTCACGCGCGCCCGGGGGCTGGTAGGCTCCCGCCGATGACCACGCCCGCGAGACCCGTCCCCGGGGAGTCCGCCATGGCGGAGACCGCCGCCGATCCCGCCACGTTCGCCATGCGGCTCGCGGCGCTTGAGGCCGCCACGCGGGCCGTCGCCGCGGAGCTCGACATCGACCGCGTCCTGGGTCTCATCGTCGATCGCGTCCGCGAGCTGGTCGGCGCCCGGTACGCGGCCCTCGGGATCGCCGACCCGCGAGGTCGCATCGAGCGGTTCATCACGAGCGGTGTGTCGCCCGAGGTGCGGGCCGCGATCGGCGCCGTCCCGGAGGGTCACGGGCTGCTTGGCCGGATCATCCGGGAGGGCCGGGCGATCCGGCGGGAGGACATGGTCCGTGACCCGCGAGGCGTCCACTTTCCGCCCGCCCACCCGGTCATGACGTCGTTCCTGGGAGTGCCCGTCCTCGTCAAGGGGCGCTCCGTCGGCAATCTCTACCTGACGGACAAGCACGATGACCAGCCGTTCTCGGACGACGACGAGCAGCTGGTCGAGATGTTCGCCGTCCACGCGGGCATCGCGATCGAGAACGCCAGGCTGCACGATCAGGTCCAGCGGATGGCGGTGATCGAGGAGCGCGAGCGGATCGGCAAGGACCTCCACGACGGGATCATCCAGGCCATCTACGCGGTCGGCCTCTCGCTCGAGGATGTGCCCGAGCTCGTCGAGGACGAGGCCGGCCGGACCGACGCCGTCGCCCGCGTGGATCGGGCGATCGACGCGCTCAACCTCGTGATCGCGGACATCCGTTCGTACATCCTCCGGCTTCGACCGGCGATCGGTGGTGAGGAGGACCCCGTGGAGGCGCTCGCGCGGCTGGGCGAGGAGCTGGGCATGAACGCGATGATCGACCTCGACGTCGATCTGGAGGATGGAGCCGACGCGATGCGCGGGCTGCCCCCGGATCGCCGGGCCGACCTGCTGTTCATCGCGCGCGAGGCGCTGTCCAATGTCGCCCGCCATTCCGGGGCGACGCGGGCAAGGATCATGCTCTCGGAGGACCGCGACGACCTCGTGCTCGCCATCGAGGACAACGGTCGGGGATTCGACCCCGCCACCGTGCCCGGACCCGACGCGTTCGGGCGCCACCAGGGCCTTGGCAACATGCGGGATCGCGCCGTGGGAATGGGGGGCACGTTCACCATCGAGCGCCCGGATGGGCCCGGCGCGCGTATCATCGTCCATACGCCGGCGCCCAGCGAGGCCGGTGCATCCGAGCGTCCCAATGCCGCCACCGGAGACCGATGACCGTGACTGATCTCACCTCGCGTCCCCTGCGTCTGCTCGTGGTGGATGACCACGAGGTGGTGCGCCAGGGCCTCGTGGCGCTCCTGGACCGTCGCGAGGGGTTCCAGGTCGTCGCCGAGGCGGGCACGGCTGCAGAGTCCATCGAGCAGGCCCGCCGGTTCCAGCCCGACATCGTGGTCATGGATGTCCGGCTCCCGGACGGGTCGGGCATCGAGGCGTGCCGCGAGATCCGTGCCGAGCTGCCCGCCACCCGGGTCGTGATGCTGACCTCGTACCCGGACGAGGAGGCCGTCCTGTCCGCCATCGTGGCCGGTGCGTCGGGCTACCTGCTCAAGCAGATCCGGGCTCGCGACCTCGTGGCCGCCCTCGAGTCCGTCGGGCGCGGCGAGTCGCTGCTGGACCCGGCCGTGACCGAGAAGGTGCTCGAGCGCGTGCGCAGGATCGCCACCGGCGCCTACACGGACGAGATGGCGCAGCTCACCGCGCAGGAGCAGCGGATCCTGCTCCTCGTCGCCGAGGGCAAGACCAACAAGGAGATCGCCGCCGAGGTCTTCCTGTCCGACAAGACGGTGAAGAACTACGTGAGCTCCATCCTGTCCAAGCTCAACCTCGAGCGCCGAGCCCAGGCAGCCGCGTTCGTGGCCAAGCACCGCCTGGACCGCGGCGGCCCGTAGCCGCCGGTCCAGGACGCCGGCCCTCCGTGGAAGACGATCTCGTCGCCTGGGGGCGCGTCCTGCGCCTCCAGACCAGCGGTCGGGTGACCGGGCGGCCGTCGAATGCCGTGGTGGGCTACGTCGAATGGCCTGACGGGTCCCTTCGCGTGGCTGCCGGCTCCCCGGGTGCGTCATGGGCACTGAACCTCGCGGCCAACCCGTCCTGCCAGGTGACGATCGGCGGGGACACGTGGACGGCGAAGGCGAGACCACTCGATGGGGCGGAGCATGTGGCGGCCGTACGAGAGCTGATCCTGCGATATGGGACCCCCGCAGAGGGCCTTGGCAGCGGGCCATCGTTCGAGCTCCGCCGCGAGACCCGCCGCGAGACCCCGCACCTAGGGGCGGTCCGTCACGGAGCCAGGTGCCATCCGGCCGGACGACCCGGCCCCCGGCCCTCCTAGACTCCGGCCATGCGCATCGTCAGTCCGGAAGAAGCCGTCGCCGGGGTCCGCTCGCGCGACCAGATCTACGTCCAGTGTGCCGCCGCCACGCCCGAGGTTCTCCTCCGCGCGCTCGTTGCCCGGGCAGCCGACCTCGAGCAGGTGTCGATGGTCCACCTCCACATCGAGGGCCCCGGGCCACACCTGGCGCCCGAGATGGCGCCGCATTTCCGCCACCGGGCCCTGTTCATCGGGCCCAACGCCCGGCGGGCCGTCAACGAGGGACGCGCCGACTTCGTCCCGGTGTTCCTGTCGGACGTGCCCGCGCTGTTCCTGTCGGGCGCGCTGCCGCTCGACTACGTGTTCGTGAACGCCACGCCGCCCGACGCCCACGGCTTCTGCTCGCTGGGAACGTCCGTGGAGGCGATGCACGCCGCCATCAAGGCGGCGAAGACCGTGGTGGTCCAGCTCAACCGCGCGATGCCACGAACCCTTGGCGAGTCATTCATCCATGTCAGCCAGATCGACCTTGCGACGGAGGTGGACGAGCCGATTCACGAGGTGCCCCGGCCGGAGATCGGCGAGATCGAGCGTCGGATCGGCTCGTTCATCGCCGACCTGGTGCCGGACGGTGCCACGCTCCAGCTCGGGATCGGCGCGATCCCGACGGCCACCGCCGAGTTCCTGGGCGACAAGAAGGATCTCGGCATCCACACGGAGATGTTCACGGATGCGGTGGTGGACCTCGTCGAGGCGGGCGTCATCACCGGAGCCGCCAAGGTGCGCAACGTCGGCAAGCTCGTGGCCGCGTTCATGATGGGGACGAAGCGCCTGTACGACTTCGTCAACGACAACCCGATGGTCGAGATGCGCGCGGTGGACTTCACCAACGACACCCACGTCATCCGCTCGTTCCGGCACATGACCGCGATCAACTCGGCGATCGAGGTGGACCTCACCGGCCAGGTGGTCGCCGAATTCGATCGGCTACAAGCTGTACTCCGGCGTGGGCGGGCAGATGGACTTCATCCGCGGTGCGGCGCTCGCGCCCGAGGGCCGGGCGATCATCGCGCTGCCTGCCGCAGCAGGCGCCGACCATTCGATCTCCCGGATCACCCCCGCGCTCAAGGAGGGGGCGGGAATCGTCACCACGCGGGCGCACGTGCGGACGGTCGTCACGGAGTACGGGGTCGCCGAGCTGTGGGGCAGGAGCCTGCGGGAGCGCGCCAAGGCGCTCATCGCCGTGGCCCACCCGGATCACCGCGACCGGCTGGAGCACGAGGCGCGGCTCCACTACGACCTGTAGGCATCGCCGGGCCAGGCAGGCACCCGGGCCGGCCCGGGCCGGGGCCGGGGCAGGGCAATCACCGCGGCCGAGGCCGGGGCCGCCGCGCGACCAGGTTCCGGGGCCTGTGCGCACGGTGATCCCCACCTGGGCACCCGCTGAGACCGGCAGGACGTGTTGGCAAGTGGTTCTCGAAGCCGCGATGACGAGCCGGCGATGGGGCAACCCAATTGGGCGGGCCGCGGGCTTCGGGTTCGGCGGGACCCCGAGTCGTATCCAGTCGTCCTCGATCTCGAGGTTGTTCCTGCCCGGACATCCATGCCTGGCACCCAGATGATCTGGCAACGGCAGACGGGCGAACGATTGGTCGAGTGCCCCTGGTGGGATCACCTCGAGCGTGCGGCCTCCATCGCCGAGGATCGGCCACCGATCGGAACCGCGGACGAGGCATTCTTCGATGCAGACCAGGGATGGTGGTTCAGCGCCTGGCGTGATGAGGGCTTCGTGTTCGTGGAGAACGGGCACCGAGATCGGTGCGGTCACGACGGCCTTCCGTGTCCCGTCCGGGGTCTTCGCAGCCGCCTGGGCTGCAGGAGTGCGGAAGATCGCGCCGGGATGAACACGGCTCAAGTCCGCATTCGGCCACGACCGAACCACGCGTCCTTCCGGTCTCAGCCCCTGCTGAGCCCGTGCTGATCACCAAGGGTGATCAACTGCGTGGATTCGGCTGGCGCGGCGGCGGACATCGGCCGCCAGATCGCCGCCGATGATCAAGCGAGCACGTTTCGTGCGTGACAGGCGGCCCAAGGCCGTCACGGGCTACCGGCTGGCGCATCCCAGTCCCCGGATACCCGTCCTTGATCAGCACCGGTGATATTCCGGTGGCGAGTCGCCAGCGGCAGGTCGCCCGCACCCGGCCCGCCGCAGGCCGAACGCAGCCCCACCCGCGGTCGGCGAAGGGACGGAATGCGGCCGGTCCGAGGACGGCGCGCTCGAGATCGAGCAGCAGCCGGGGTAGGCGATCCCCGGCGCTGGCGGCCCCCCTGTTCGTCCGCCCCGGGAATCGCAAACGCCCCCGCCGATTGGCGAAGGCGCAGGGTTTGGGTGGGTGCCGGGCGTCCCCTCCGGCACCCACCTCGGATGCATGGTCGGGGTTCTGGCCTGCTCTCGGTGAGTGCCGAGTGGACCGCCTTGCCGGGACCTGCGGACCCTCCCGGGGGGCGATCGGCCCGGCGACCCGGAACCCGGGCAGCATCCATGATGGGCAGTGACGCTGAGGCGGCATTCCGCCGCGCTCGCCCGCTGATCCCGAGCGGATCGGCGCGGGTGCCCGCGACGCCCCTCACGAAAGGTTGATCATGCGCACCGAACGCGTGCTGATCATGGGCGCCGCCGGACGGGACTTCCACGACTTCAACGTGGTCTACCGGGACGACCCCAGCGTGGAGGTCGTGGCCTTCACCGCCACCCAGATCCCGGGCATCGCGGATCGGCGGTATCCCCCGGAGCTGGCCGGCGAGCGCTACCCGGCCGGGATCCCCATCCGTCCCGAGGCCGAGCTCGAGTCGCTGATCGCCGAGCTCGATGTCGACACGGTCGTGTTCGCCTACAGCGACGTCAGCCACGAGCAGGTGATGCACGCGGCCAGCCGCGTCCTCTCGGCCGGGGCGGACTTCAAGCTCCTGGGACTCGACGCCACGCTGCTGGTGAGCACGAAGCCGGTCGTGGCGGTGTGCGCCGTCCGGACGGGCTGCGGCAAGAGCCAGACCAGCCGTCACGTGGCCTCGCTGCTCGAGGCGCAGGGACTCAAGGTCGCGGTGGTCCGTCACCCGATGCCGTATGGCGACCTTGTCGCGCAGCGCTGCCAGCGCTTCGAGACGTACGAGGACCTCGACCGCCATCAGACTGCACGATCGAGGAGCGCGAGGAGTACGAGCCGCATCTCGACGCCGGGCGGCTGGTGTTCGCCGGCGTGGACTACGAGGAGATCCTGCGGGCGGCCGAGGCGGAAGCCGACGTCGTCCTCTGGGACGGTGGCAACAACGACCTGCCGTTCTACCGGCCCGACGTGCATGATCACCGTGGCCGATCCGCTCCGACCCGGCCACGAGCTGCGCTACCACCCGGGCGAGGCCAACCTGCGCATGGCCGACGTGATCGTCATCAACAAGGTGGACTCGGCGACGCCCGAGGCGCTGGCCATCGTCAGGGCCAGCATTGCGGAGGTCAATCCGCGGGCCGCCGTGGTCGAGGCGCGCTCCTCGCTCACGCTCGAAGGCGGCGACATCCGCGGGCGCTCCGTCGCGGTCGTCGAGGATGGCCCGACGCTGACCCACGGGGGCATGACCTATGGCGCCGGCGTGGTGGCGGCCCGGCGGTTCGGTGCGTCCGAGCTGGTGGACCCGCGACCGTACGCGACGGGCGAGCTCGCGGATACCCTCGCGAAGTATCCGAAGCTCGAGCGGCTGCTACCGGCGATGGGCTACGGCGACAAGCAGATCCACGAACTGGAGGCGGCCCTTGCCGCCATCCCGGCTGACGTGGTCCTTGCCGCCACGCCGATCGACATCACGCGCGTCCTCACGGTGGCGAAGCCCGTCGTCCGCGTCCGCTACGAGCTTGAGCCCGTGGTCGGGACGGTCGCCGAGCACCTGGCGCGGGTCATCGAGCGCGCGAAGGAGGGGATCGCCGCCGCCGGCTGATCTGTCGCCGTGCGGAGACCGGCAGCCGCCCGTGGCTCGACGGTGTCCGGGCCGACCTCCCTGGACCGTCAGCCGGCCAGGCGTTCCAGTTGCTCGCGCCGCCACGCGTCCGTCGCGTCGACGCCGTTGAACGTGTAGAGGTGCAGCCCGGCCACGCCCGCGGCCTCGTCCGCGAGCAGCGGCGCAAGGCCGTCGATGAACCCCGTCGGCCGATAGACGCCCGCGCTCCGGGCGAGGCCCGCCGCGAACCGCAGGTTCTTCGCCAGAAACCGCCTGGTGTCGACCACTCCGATCCGGGCCGCGATCCCCATCAGGCGCCGCGGGTCCGCCACCCCGGGCACCCCGACGACCACGTCCAGGCGCATCCCGGCTGCCCGCCTCGCTCTCACCCAGGCCGCAACGGCAGCCGGGTCAAAGCCCATCTGCGTGGTGACATGTCGGACGTGCGGGGCCTTGGAATCGAGGGCGGCGAGCAGCGCCGGCTCCGGGATCGACGGGTGACCCTCGGGGTAGCCCGGGCAGCCCACCACCGCGAACGGGTGCCCGATCTCGGCCATCGCCCGGAGCAGCGAGAGCCCATCCGGAAAGGCGCCCGGATCCTCGGCGTCGCCACCGACGACAAACGCCCGGCCGAGCCCGGCTGCCCGGGCCCGGTCCAGGATCTCGGCGAGCTCCACCCGGTCGCGCACCATGCGGGCGGACAGGTGGGGGACGGCGCGATGACCGGCGGCCGCAAGGCGCTCCGCCCAGTCCAGGGTTGCCGCGAGGCCCTTGGCGGGTGACGCGGTCACCGAGACCAGCGATCCCGGCGGCAGGCGCGCGGCCTGCTCCTCGAGGTTGCGCAGCGGGATGACCTCGAAGACCGGGTCGGCAAGGACCCGTGCCGCCGCCGCACGCTCCGGGTCCGAGAGCGCCGGGTGACGGGCCATCAGCCGGCCGTTGCGGTGAGGCCGCCCCCGGCCATCGCCTCGCCCAGGCCACCGATCCCGGTGAACCGCCGCTCGTAGACAAGCCCCAGCCGGGTCGCCGCGTCCCGTGCCCGCGCCTCGAGCGCCGCGTCGTCTGACTGCGCGAGATACACGAGTCGCCGGTAGTTGCCGAACATGATCGGCAGCAGCTGCGGGTGCCGGTCGAGCTTGAGGCCCTTCCACACGATGGTGTCGAACTGGCGGGCGAGGAAGTCGGTCAGGTAAAAGGTGCCCGGCTCACGCTCCGAGAGCTCGGCGAACGCCTCGCTGCCGGCGTAGATCTCGTAGCAGTGCGCGCCTGGGAGGCGCTCGATGCCCGTCCCCGCGAGCGCCGCGTCCAGCATCCCGCCGGTCCCACAGTCGGCATAGCCGACGACCACCTCGACCTCGGGCCCGCGCTCCGCCCGCACGTCGGCCACCCGATCGAGGACGGCAGCGGGGATCCGCTCCGGGCGGCTGTGGAGCGACGCCGGCAGGCAGGTGAGCTCGGCGCCGGGTACCTGGTCCAGCACCGCGAGCAGCTCCCGGGCCAGCGCTCCACAGCCGATCACCACGGTTGTTGGTGCGGCAGGGGCCACGGTTGCCGACTGGCCCGCGGACGCGACCGCGGGCGGGTTGCTCGCTGGCCCGGGCAGGTTGTCTGGTCGCTCGTCTGTCAAACCGGCTCCGTGGGTCACTTGGAGGCTGTTCCACGATGTGGAATGATGCCGGATGATGGAACGGCATCTGAACGGCAGCCTACGAGATCCGTCGTTCCGGTGTCCAGCCAGGGCCCGTCGCCCGTGCCACATGGACCCTGTTCGGCCGCGGGCGACGATGCATGATTGGTGCTCCAGCACGTGCAAGGCCGCCGGCGGTGACCGGCGCTTCCCGTGCGGTCCGGAGGTGGCAGACGGGTGAGTGGAACGCGCTGGGACTACGTGATCGTGGGCGGCGGGTCCGCCGGCTGCGTCCTTGCCAACCGCCTGTCCGCCGATCCGTCGACGCGGGTCCTGGTGCTCGAGGCGGGCCGCCGTGACTGGCCGTTCGACGTGTTCCTCCACATGCCGGCGGCGCTCACGTTCCCTATCGGCAGCCGGTTCTACGACTGGCAGTACGAGTCCGAGCCCGAGCCGTACATGAACGACCGCCGCGTGTACCACGCGCGTGGCAAGGTGCTCGGTGGCTCCTCGTCCATCAACGGCATGATCTTCCAGCGCGGCAACCCGCTCGACTACGAGCGCTGGGCCGCGGACCCGGGCATGGACACGTGGTCCTTCGCGCACTGCCTGCCGTACTTCAGGCGGATGGAGGACTGCACCGCGGCGGCGCCCGACGACCCGTTTCGGGGCCACGGCGGACCGCTGGTGCTCGAGCGGGGTCCCGCGACCAGCCCCCTGTTCCAGGCCTGGTTCGAGGCGGCGGTCCAGGCGGGCTACCAGCGGACCGAGGACGTCAACGGCTATCGACAGGAGGGTGTGGCGCCGTTCGACCGCAACATCCGCCGGGGCCGCCGTTGGTCGGCGGCGAAGGCCTACCTCGACCCCGCGCGCGGCCGGCGCAACCTCGAGATCCGGACCGGCGCCTTCGTCACCCGCGTCCTGTTCGACGGCACCCGCGCGACGGGCGTCGAGGTGGCGAAGGGGGGCACGACCGAGCGGATCGAGGCTGGCGAGGTCATCCTCGCCGGCGGCTCCATCAACTCGCCCCAGACCCTCCTGCTCAGTGGCGTCGGAGCCGCCGATCACCTGGCGGAGCAGGGCATCCCGGTCGTGGCGGACCTGCCGGGCGTGGGCGCAAACCTCCAGGACCACCTGGAGGTCTACATCCAGTACCGGTCGCTCCGGCCGGTGTCGATGCAGCCCGCGGCGACGCAGCTCTGGCGGCGGCCGTTCATCGGCGCCCAGTGGCTGTTTCTGCGCAGTGGCCCGGGGGCCACCAACCACTTCGAGGCGGGCGGCTTCGTGCGCAGCAACGAGGACGCCGCCTACCCCAACCTGATGTTCCACTTCCTGCCGCTCTCGATCCGCTACGACGGGTCGAAGGGGGAGGGGGGACATGGCTACCAGGTCCACGTGGGACCCATGTACTCGGATGCCCGGGGCTCGCTCCGCCTCAAGAGCGCGGACCCACGGGCCAAGCCGGCGCTGCGGTTCAACTACCTGTCCACCGAGCAGGACCGGCGAGAATGGGTGGAGGCCGTGCGCACCGCACGCCGGATCCTGACCCAGCCGGCGTTTGCCCCGTACAACGGCGGGGAGTCCTCCCCGGGCAGCACGGTGGAGACCGACGAGGAGATCCTGTCCTGGGTCGCCCGTGATGCCGAGACCGCGCTGCACCCGTCGTGCACCGCGAAGATGGGCACGGGGACGGACGCGGTGCTCGATCCGCGCACGATGCGCGTCCACGGCCTGGACGGGCTGCGGGTGATCGACGCCTCGTCGTTCCCGTATGTCACCAACGGCAACATCTATGCACCGGTGATGATGCTCGCCGAGAAGGCCGCCGACCTCGTGGCCGGCAACACGCCGCTCGCCCCGGATCCGGTGCCGTTCTACCGGCACCATGCGGCCGCGCCCGGCACAGGATTGGCTCCGGGCGGCTGATCGGGGGTCGCCCACCGGGACGCGCACGCTCGGTGCTCTCGCCCGCCTTGACCTCGCGCGTCCGGATGTCCATCCTGTGCCGATCCGAGGGGTCGGGCCCGCGACCAGGTCGCGCCGCGACGACGTGCTCGTGACCGGCGAGGTGGCAATGGCGAGCGACCACGGGGAGACGGCACGTTGAGCGGGGACGTCCTCGGTCCGACGATTGCGGCGCGAGGCGTGTGGAAGGTCTTCGGCGCGACCGGTTCGAAGCTGAAGGAGCCGCCGGCCCGGGACGTGGTCAGCGCGGACTTCCGACGTGAGACCGGCTCCACGATCGCCGTCCGGGATGTCTCGTTCGAGGTCCAGCCCGGCGAGGTGTTCGTGGTCATGGGCCTGTCGGGGTCCGGCAAGTCCACGCTCGTGCGCTGCCTCACCCGCCTGATCGAGCCCACGTTCGGCGAGATCCTGCTCGACGGCGAGGACATCCGCAAGGCGGACGCGAAGCGCCTCCGTGAGCTGCGTCGCCACCGCTTCTCGATGGTGTTCCAGCACTTCGGACTGCTGCCGCATCGCCGCGTCCTCGACAACGTGGCCCTGGGCCTCGAGATCCGGGGTGACGACCGCAGGGCCCGCATGGAGCGGGCCCGGGAGCTGCTGGCGCTGGTCGGCCTGGAGCAGCACGCCACGGCCTACCCGGACATGCTCTCGGGCGGCCAGCAGCAGCGCGTGGGCCTCGCCCGGGCGCTGGCCGTCGATCCCGAGGTGCTGTTCTTCGACGAGCCGTTCAGCGCGCTCGACCCGCTGATCCGCCGTGACATGCAGAACGAGGTCATCCGCCTCCACCACGAGATGGGCAAGACCATGGTGTTCATCACCCACGATCTGTCCGAGGCGCTCAAGCTGGGCGACCACGTGGCGATCATGCGGGCCGGGGAGATCGTGCAGATCGGGCGGCCAGAGGAGATCGTTGGCGCGCCCGCGGACGACTACGTGGCCGACTTCGTGCAGGACGTGCCCAAGTCCTACGTGCTGACCCTGGGCTGGGTCAAGCGACCGGTCCGCCCCGACGATCCGCTCGACGGTCCCGAGATGGCGTCATCCGCCACCATCCGGTCCGCGGTTCACGTCGCGGCCGGTACCGACCGCCCGATCCGCGTGGTGGACGACGGCGCCCTGGTCGGGATGGTGGACCGAGTGCAGATCCTGTCCGCCATCGCCGGCGTGGGGCCGGAGGGTTGACGGCGATCGGCCGGGGGGCCGTCCCGGCCGCGGGTTTCGAAGTGTCGCGCCGCACGATCGCGGTCGCCGGCGCGGTGGCGGCGATCACCCTGTGGATCGTGTTCCGCGGCCAGATGAATTTGCCGCACAACGACGACTACGACCTGTTCAGCTGGCTCAACGGGGTGCGCGTCTGGGTCAACGAGAATCGCACGATCCTGGACCCGGTCCGGCAGGGCGTCGCCGGCCTGGTCGGCCTGTTCGACGAGCTGCTGGCATCGCTGGGCTGGCCGGGCGTGATCGGGATCTCGGCCGCGCTCGGGTACGCGTTCGGCGGTGTCCGCCTGCTCGTGCTGGCGACCACCGGCCTCCTGCTCCTGGGCGTGCTGGCGCTGTGGGATGCCAGCATGGCCGTGATGTCGATGATGCTGGCCGCCGTCCTGCTGGCGCTGGCCATCGGGCTGCCGCTGGGGGTTCTCGCCGGGCGCTACGGGCGAGTGGCGGCGTTCCTCGCCCCGATCCTCGACTTCATGCAGATCATGCCCACCCTGGCGTACCTCACGCCGATCACCCTGCTGTTCCTGATCGGGGTGGCGCCATCCACGGTCGCGACCATCATCTTCGCCGTCCCAGCCGCCATCCGGATCACGGCGCTCGGGATCCGCGGCGTGTCGTCCACGACCATCGAGGCGGCCCGCTCGCTTGGGGCCACGGAAAGCCAGCTGCTGCGCAAGGTGACCCTGCCCCTTGCGCGAAGACCGATCGGCCTGGCCATCAACCAGACGATCATGCTCGCCCTGTCGATGGTCGTGATCACCGCGCTCATCGGCGCTCCCGGCACTTGGGCCGGATCCTCCAGCAGGCGCTGTCCAAGGTGAACGTCGGCGAGGCGTTCGACGCGGGGATCGCCGATCGTCATCCTCGCGATCGTCCTCGACCGCCTGACGTTTGCCGCGGGTGAATGGCTGGACCCCCGGGAGCGGGCCATGCACCCGCGGTTGGGGGGGCGGGCGGTGACGATCGGCGTGGTCGGCGGCCTGGTCGCCATCGGCCTTGCTGCGCCGCTGCTCATCGACGCCAGGGAATTCCCGGACGCGGTGACGTTCTCGTTCGCCGACCCGGTGAACTCGGCCGTCGGCTGGTTCACGGAGACGTTCCTGTCAATCACGCTCGGGTTCAAGGACCTCGTCACGTACGGCTTCCTCAACCCGCTCGAGACGGTGCTGACGGAGGCCCCGTGGTGGCTGGTGGTCGCCGTGGCGGGCGTCGGCGCGCGGGCCGTGTCGGGCTTGCGCGCGGCCATCGTCGTCCTGGCCAGCCTGGCGCTGATCGCGCTGATCGGCCTGTGGGCCCACGCGATGGCGACCCTCGCGAACGTGGTCGTGGGCACGCTGCTGACCCTGGGGATCGGGCTCGTGATCGGCATCCTGTCGGCCCGCAATGACCGCTTCCGGACGTTCCTGCGGCCGCTGCTCGACGCCGCGCAGACGCTGCCCGCGTTCGTCTACCTCATCCCGGCTCTCGCCCTGTTCGGCCCGACCCGGTTCACGGCGATCGTGGCGGCGGTCATCACGCTGCCGCCGGTGGTCCGTCTCGTGGACGTCGGCATCCGCGCCGTGCCGGCCGCGGTGATCGAGGCATCGACGGCGTCCGGGGCCACCGCCTGGCAGTTGCTGTGGAAGGTCCAATTGCCGATGTCGCGCTTCGCGCTCCTGCTGGCGGCCAACCAGGGGATCGTGATGGTGCTGTCGATGGTCGTGATCGGTGCGCTCGTGGGGGCCGGCGCGTTAGGCTACGACGTCATCACCGGGTTCGCCCAGGGGAAGGACTTCGGCAAGGGGCTCGCGGCTGGCATCGCGATCGTCCTGCTGGGGATCCTGCTGGACCGGATCACGCAAGGGGCCGGCGGCAGCCGCCGCGCGGGCATGGAGGGTGCCGGCTGAGCCGGCACAAGGAGGAGCAACGCGAATGACCCGTACCAACCTGCAGCGCTGGCTGGCGCTCTCTGCCGCCACGATGCTGATCGTGGCCGGCTGCGCCCAGAGCTCCGGCGGGACGGCGGCGCCGGCAACCCCCGAGCCCGCGGCCACGACAGCCCCGGACGGGACCACCGCCCCGGCATCCGAGGCGCCCGTCGAGTCCTCCGGGCCCGTGGCTGCGACCTGCGAGGGCAGCGGCGACCAGGGCACCGTGCAGCTGATGATCAACGAGTGGGTGGGCGCCGAGGCGAACGTCGCGGTCGCCGAGTGCCTGCTCAAGCAGATGGGTTACGACATCAAGACCAACACGCTCGCCGAGGAGGTCGCCTGGCAGGGCTTCGAGACCGGCGAGGTGGACGTCATCCTCGAGAACTGGGGCCACCCCGAGCTCGAGCAGCAGTACATCACCGACACCAAGGTCGCGACCGACGCCGGGCCGATGGGCGTGCAGGGGATCATCGGCTGGTACGTGCCCGGATGGATGGCCGACCAGTACCCGGACATCACCGACTGGAACAACCTCAACAAGTACGCCGAGATGTTCAAGACGTCGGAATCGGGCGACAAGGGCCAGTTCCTCGGTGCGAGCCCGGCGTTCGTCCAGTACGACGAGGCGCTGGTCACGAACCTCGGCCTCGACTTCAAGGTGGTGTTCTCGGGCAGCGAGGCGGCGAGCATCACCGCCTTCCAGAGCGCCGACAAGAACCAGACGCCGCTCATTGGCTACTTCTACGATCCGCAGTGGCTCCAGAACGAGATCAAGCTCGTCCAGGTGAAGCTGCCCGCCTACACCCCGGGCTGCGACGCGGACCTCAAGAAGGTCGCCTGCGACTACCCGGCCTACACGCTCAACAAGATCGTCCGGACCGCCTGGCTGGACGAGGGCGGCGCTGCCCAGCAGTTCATCCGGAACTTCAGCTGGACGAATGCCGACCAGAACGAGGTCGCCGACCTGATCACGAATGGCGGCATGTCCGCCGAGGAGGCCGCCAAGAGCTGGATCGACAGCCACGCGGAAACCTGGCAGGGGTGGATCCCCTGATCTCGTGACCGGCTGATCGGGCCGTCCTCCACGCACTCCACCGCCGGCGTCGGGATCCCCGCGCCGGCGGTTTCGTGCCCGGCCCGCCACCGCGATGGGCCCCCGGCGCTCGCGAACGGGACCAACGGCAGGCGCGGCCGGGTCCTGCAAGGTGGACGATGCTCATGCCGCATGGAGAGCACCCCGATGCACGGAACCGCACGTCACCGGACCAGGGAACAAGCCACCGAGCTCGGTGTCAACGCCGTCGTCTGGATCGAGCCCGGGCGCGCGCTGGTCGTGCGCGGGGGTGACGGTGCGGATCTGTCCTCGACCGAGGTCCGGATTCCCGCTGCGCCGGCCCTGGCCCCGCCCGCGCTGGCAGAAGTGGCGCACTCGATCGGCGCCGTCGATCGGGTCCTCGTCCTTGGCGAGGGCGACCTTCGGATTGCCCTGGAGCGCGAGATCGTGGCCATCGGTCATCGCCCGGAGACGATCCGTGAGGCGGAGGTCACGGGACCGGTGGACGAGGCCGTCCTCGCGGACCGGCTTGCGCACCTGCGCTAGGGGCGTGGTCGGGCCCCGCGCCACCTTGTTCTGCGTCGGGCGATCGTTCGCCTCGGCCTGAACCTGCGGGCCGTCCGGCAGGGGCCGGTCGCCGACCGGCCCGGGCCCTCTCCAACCGACGGCACTCCCGCACGACCCCCTCGCGGGCGGAGCATGGGGCTGCGGGCGCGGTGCACGCAATCCCGTTGCGTGCCTCCGCACCCCAACGTAGCGAGGTCTGAGCGCGATGCCGCCTGTGACACCTACGACGTCCCCCGATCTGATGCCGGCCCTTGCATCTTTCCTGGTTCGGAGGCGGCCTGTCCCCCGAGGCGGTCTCCCGGCTGGCGTCGATCGCGTCGAAGCGGTTGGTGCCGGCGGACACGGAGCTGTTCCACGAGGGCCAGGTGACCGAGGCGCTGTCGGTCGTCCTGGAGGGGCGGGTCGCGTTGCGAACCCTCGTTCCGGAGCGCGGCATGGTCACGATTCTGACGGTCGAAACGGGCGACATCATCGGCTGGTCCGCCCTGGTGCCGCCCCATCGCGCGACCTCGGTCGGGATCGCGATCGAGCCGGTGACGCTCATCGATCTTCCCGGCGAGAAGCTCCGCCAGCTCCTGCGCGAGGATCATTCGCTGGCCGCGTCGGTGTACCCGCGTGTCATGCAGGCGATGGGCCGCCGCCTGGCCGCCACCCGCCTCCAGCAGCTTGACCTGTTCGCACGCGAGGAGTGGAAATCGGGCGGAGACCCGGCCGTGGTGACCCACGAGCGGCTTCCGTATGCACCCTACCCCAGCCCGACCGGCACCGCCGTGGCTGCGGCTCCGTCCTCGGTCGCGTCGCCCAACGGGACCGGCCCTGGTTCCTGGCCCGGGCCAACCTCGGGCTGCTGCTCGACCAGCTCCATGCGGACGGCCGGACCGTGATCGGCCCCACCGTCCAGGATGGCGCGATCGTCTACGGCGAGATTTCGTCCGTGGACGACCTGCCCGCCGGCATCGGGGATCGGCAGACGCCCGGGCACTATGAGCTGGTCGAGCGCAGCGACCGCAGGGTGTTCGACTACACGGTCGGACCCACGGGTCCCAAGCGCTGGACCTTCCCGCCGATCGTGCCGCTCAACGTCGGGCGGCGTGAGGGGCGGTCGGTCAGCTTTGAACCAGCCTCCGTCGATCCGGCCAAGCTCGCGTTCCTCGGCGTCCGCGCCTGCGAGGTTGCCGCGCTGGGCATCCAGGATCGCGTGTTCCTGGGCGGTCCCTACACCGACGAGGACTACCGGGCGCGCCGCCGGAGCGCCCTCATCATCGCCGTCAACTGCACGACGGCCGCATCCACCTGCTTCTGCACCTCGATGGGCACCGGTCCCGAGGTCCGGGGCGGCTATGACCTCGCGCTCACCGAGCTCGACGAGGGGTTCGTGATCCGAACGGGATCCACGGAAGGGGCGGACATCGTCGCCCACCTGCCGCTCCTGGCGGCCGACGCGGGCCAGATGCTCCGCGCCGCGGAGTCGGTGGGCAAGGTGGCCGCGACGATGGGCGACCCGGTGCCGACTGCGGGCCTCCACGATCGCCTGATGGCCCAGTTTGACAGTCCCGAGTGGGCGAAGGTGGCCGAGCGCTGCCTGTCGTGCGCGAACTGCACCATGGTCTGTCCGACGTGCTTCTGCAGCAGCGTGACCCAACGGTCCGACCTCGACGGCGAGGTGTCCACTTCCGAGCGCGTCTGGGACTTCTGCTTCACCGCGGGGTTCGCCAAGGTGGCCGGCGGCAACTTCCGGAGCCGCCCACGCGACCGCTATCGCCAGTGGCTCACCCACAAGTTCGCGACCTGGGTGGACCAGTTCGGGACGTTCGGGTGCGTCGGCTGCGGCCGGTGCATCACGTGGTGCCCGGTCGGCATCGACATCCGCGAGGAGCTGCTTGCCGTCGCGCCGCCGCTGACCACCCGGCCGGAGCCGGTCAGGCCCGCGCCGGTTGCCGCGACTCCGGGCGACTACGCGACCGCCCGTGTCCTGTCCGTGCGACGCGAGACCCACGACGTGACCACCCTCACCATCGGCGACGTGGACGCCGCGTTCCTCGACGGCCACTTCGGCCAGTTCGCGATGGTCGCGATGCCGGCCTTCCCGCCGGCCCCGATCTCGATCTCGCGGTTCGGGCGTGACACCATCGACCTCACCATCCGCGCCGCGGGACCTGCGACGGCGGCGATCAGCAACCTCGGGCCCCGTGACGAGATCGGGATCCGCGGACCGCTGGGCACGTCCTGGCCGATCGAGCGGGCCATGGGTCACGACGTGGTCATCGTCACCGGCGGCATCGGCCTGGCACCGCTGCGGCCGCTGATCGACGGGATCCTCGCCCAGCGGGACCATTTCGAGACGGTCCGGCTCTACTACGGGGCACGGACACCGTCCGACCAGCTCTACGGGGAGGAGCTCCGCGGCTGGGCGGCCCGGGGGGACGTGGAGGTCAAGCTGATCGTCGACCGGGAAGGCCCCGGATGGACGGGTCCGGTCGGCGTCGTCACGCAGCTGTTCGATCAGGCGACATGGAGCGGCGAGCGCTCACTCGCGTTCGTGTGCGGTCCGGAGCGGATGATGGAGGCGACGGTTGACGCGCTCTACACCCGCGGCCTGTCGAGCGACCGGATCTTCGTGACGCTCGAGCGTCACATGGAATGCGGGATTGGCCTGTGCGGCCATTGCCAGACCGGGCGCCTGTTCGTCTGTCGTGACGGCCCCGTCTTCGCGCTCTCGCAGCTCGGCGACGTGTTCGGCAGGGAGGGCATGTGATGGTCACCGTGGCTGCGCGCTCCAGGCTCCGCGTCGGGGTGGTCAAGATGGCCTCCTGCGACGGGTGCCAGCTCACCCTCCTCGATCTCGAGGACGAGCTGCTCGCCCTGGGCGATCGGTTCGACCTCGTCGAGTTTCCAGAGGCCAGCTCGCTGCGGTCCTCGGGTCCGTATGACGTTCTCCTGGTCGAGGGTTCCATCAGCACGCCCCAGCAGGCGGAGGAGATCGTGGAGCTGCGGGCCAAGGCCAAGCTCCTGGTCACCATCGGCGCCTGTGCCAGCTACGGCGGCATCCAGGCGCTCCGCAACTGGAGCGATCACGACGTCTTCCGGGCCGCCGTGTACGCCCACCCGGAGTACATCGACTCGCTGGCCACCGCGACGCCGGTCTCGGACCACGTCAAGGTGGACGCCGAGCTGCACGGGTGTCCGATCAGTCCCGACCAGCTTCGAGAGGTCCTGGTGTCGGTCGCCGTCGGTCGCCGGCCCCAGATCCGCGAGGAGGCCGTCTGTCTCGAGTGCAAGCGCCGCGGGACCACCTGCGTGATGGTTGCCCAGGGCATCCCGTGCCTGGGACCCGTGACCCAAAGCGGCTGCGGGGCGCTGTGTCCCACGTTCGGACGCGGCTGCTACGGCTGCTTCGGCCCGCGCGAGCAGGCCAACACGGCCAGCCTGTCCCGAACCTTTGAATCGGGCGGGCGCGAGGGCGTGGGGGTCAGCCGCCTGTTCGCCGGCTTCACCGGCTGGGCACCGCCGTTCCGCAAGGTGATCGGCGAGTTCGGGGGGCCGCCCGGAATGACACCGGCGGACGCAACAGAGGGAGTCACCGATGTCCGCGGCTGATGGCACGCTGGTCGCCGACGCCCAGGGCGCCGAGCGCGAGTTCAACGTCCCGTACGTGACCCGGGTGGAAGGGGAGGGGACCCTGCTCCTGAGGGTCCGGGGACGCGAGGTGACCGAGGCGCGGCTGAAGATCTTCGAGGCGCCCCGCTACTTCGAACGGCTGGTGGTGGGCAGGACCGGCGACGAGGTCATCGACATCGTCGCCCGCATCTGCGGGATCTGTCCCATCGCCTACCAGATGACCGCGGTCCACGCCTTCGAGGACTGCTACGGGGTCACCGTGGACCCCCAGATCCGGGCGCTCCGCCGCCTGTTGTACTGCGGTGAGTACATCCAGAGCCATGCGCTCCACGTGTACCTGCTGCATGCCCCCGACTACCTCGGGTACCCGTCCGCGCTGGCCATGGCGGTCGACCACCGCGCGGTGGTGGAGCAGGGCCTCGCCCTCAAGAAGGTGGGCAACCAGCTCATCGCCGCCCTGGGCGGCCGCCCGGTCCACCCGATCAGCGTCAGGATCGGTGGGTTCTCGCGCGTCCCGGGGCCTGGTGAGCTCGACGGGATCCGGCGCGCGCTCGACGACGCCGTGGCCTGGTCCGAGGCGACCGTGCGGCTGGTGGCGTCGTGGGATCCCCCTGCGCTGGAGCACCCGCAGCCCCTGGTGTCGCTGCGACACCCGGCCGAGTACCCGTTCAACGAAGGGCGGATCGTGTCGTCGGATGGCGTCGACATCCCGATCGGGAGCTGGGGCGAGGGCTTCGAGGAACTGCACATCGAGGGCACCAACGCGCTCCACGCCCGGACCCGCGACGGGGCCGTCTATCTGCTCGGGCCGACGGCCCGGGTCACCCTCGCCGCCGACCAGCTCCATCCGCTTGCCGCGGAGGCCCTGGAGGCGACGGGCCTGCGCGATGCCATCCGGACGAACATCCACCGCTCCATCGTCGCGCGTGCCGTGGAGCTGCTCCACTCCTGCGCCGAGGCGCGCGACATCATCGACGACTACCGGCAGCCGCGCGAGCCGCGCGTCGCGTTCACTCCCCGTGCCGGCGTCGCCGCCTGGTCCACAGAGGCCCCCCGCGGCCTCCTCCACCACCGGTACGAGGTGGATGAGCAGGGCTGCGTCACGCACGCCCAGATCGTCCCTCCCACGAGCCAGAACCAGGGAGCCATCGAGTCCGATCTGGCCGCGTTCGCGCCGGGCGTGCTCGACCTTCCGCACCAGCAGGCCGTCCACCAGCTCGAGATGCTGGTCCGGGCGTACGACCCGTGCATCAGCTGCGCCACCCACTTCCTCGATCTCCGGATCGTGGAGGAAGGGGCCCAGGAGAGGATCACATGACCCATCTCGCCCCACCGTCGGTGCGGCTCTTGGTATGCGGCAACGCGGACCGGGGTGACGATGGCGCGGCCCTGTCCGCCGTCGCCACGCTGCTGCCGTCGTTGCCGTCGGCGCTCCTCGAGCGGCTCGAGGTGCGCCGCTGCGGCCATCTTCGGGTGGAGGACCTCACCGACGTCCCTGCGGGCGAGGTGGCGGTGGTCGTCGATGCGGCCGTGGGAATCCCCCCGGGCCATGTCGTCACGCTGCCGATCAGCGAGATCCTCGCCGACCCGTCGTCGCCCACGCCGCGGTCCTCCCACGAGCTGCCGATCGACCAGGTGCTCGGGCTCGCGCAGGTGCTCCGGGAGGGTGGGCTCCCTGCGGGAACGTTCGTGGGGATCGGGGGGCGGCGGTTTGGCTATGGACGGCCGCTGTCGCGATCCGTCCGGCTCAACCTGGAGCACTTCCAGACCGCCATCGCCGCGGAGCTGTCCAGGCTCACGCACGTATCCGGAGGGCCTGCGGCTCCCAGGTAGCGCGGTCGGGTGATGGCCCGGCCAGCCCTGATCCACGGTGCCGGGCGGCGGGTCAGGCTGACCAATGGCACTCGCCGTTGGGGCCCCCTCGCCCTCCGTGGCACCCGACGGGGAGGGCAGGCTACCGAGTACGGGTCCAGCACCCACGGTCCGCGCGCCCCGGAGGAGCCTCGTGAACGTCGTCCCGCCAGCCCCGACGCTCGTGAGCGACGTGATGGTCGCGGAGCCGATCGTGGTCCGGGCGGACGCCGGCCTGGCCGAAGCGGCGAGGCTGCTGGAGCAGCACCAGATTTCCGGACTGCCGGTCCTCGACGGTGTCGGCGTGCTCGTCGGCGTGCTCAGCGAGTCGGACCTGCTCCGTGCACGAGCCACCGTCTACCTCTGGGCCAACTGGCAGGGTCTGCGGGTGAAGCACCTCATGACGACGCCGGCACTCACGATCCGGGGCGACGAGCCGCTCGAGGTTGCAGCCCGGCGGATGGCGCGTCACCACGTCAGCCGCCTGGTGGTCGTGGCGGACGAGGACGAGGCGCAGGCGATCGGCGTGATCGCCATCGCGGATCTCCTTCGGGCGATGGCCGATCTGCCCGACGACGCCCCGGCGCCCCCGCCGCCCGCGGCGCCCGCGGAGCCTGGCGTGCCGATGGACATCGACGGCGAGGGCGACCGCGGCGACTGACGCGCCCGGGCGCCGCTCCCGGTGATCCGCAGCCCCCGGAGGTGGTGTCGTCGGCATCGCGGTCGGCCCGGGAGTCGGCCTACCGTCTCCGGGTCCCGGTCGCCTTGGCCGCCCGCGTCAGCCCGAGCCGGGCACCATCCGCTGGGTTGCCCGCCGTCCCCGCAAGCGCCTCGATCAGGTCGCGAACCGGCCTCGATGCCTCGAGTGGGTGCCGCAGCGAGTGGTCAAGGTCGAGCCGATAGCTGTTCCTGCGGCCGAGGCGGACACGCGACGCGTAGCCGGCGTTCACCAGCTCGGACAGGATCCGGTGTGTCGCTCGTTCGGTGATCCCGACCCGGCTCGCGAGATCCTTCACCCTCAACGTGGGATCGATCGCCAGGCAGACCAGGACGTGCGTGTGGTTGGTGAGGAACGTCCACGTCGAGTCCGCGTCCGCGGCAACCGATCGCTCCGACGCCGCATCGCCAGAGGCATGATCCGGACTGTTCACATGACAGACGTTACAGGACACAATTGACATGTGTCAACCGTTCCTGCTACCGTGGGGGCAGCACCGATTGGGGAGTAACCCACCACTGGTGTCCGGCGTCAGCACGACCCCCCCGGGGGGGTCCGCCGGCATCGACCGCCTCGGCGGTCGGGTGAGACCTTCGGCTACGTTGACGAACGCCGGAGGTCAGCCGCATGGCTGTCCAGAACGACCACCGTCCCGCCAAGGGTCGGATCACCGCCCGTGGCGCTGACGCCAGGGTGACGGGTCAGGAGCCCGGTCGGCCCCAGCCAGTCGATCGTATCGCGCTCGTGCGGACACGCGCGGCTGCGCTCGACGGGGACCGCACCGTGGGGGGAGCCCCCGGCATCGGCGAGCTGCGCGGGCGCCATCTCCGGAGCCTGTTCCTTGTCGCGAGACGGCCCACGCCGCGCTCCACCCTCGTGGTGGCAGACACCGCCGCAACACCGATGAACGGAGCCTGACGATGACCGGACTGCGTGCCATCCTCGCGACGGACGGGTCGGCAGGCTCGGACGATGCCGTGACCATGCTGCTCGAGACATTCAGGCCGGGCGGCATCGCGGAAGTGGAGGTGCTTGCGGTCGTCCCGCAGGTCCCACGCTGGCCTGCACCCGGCCGCGAGGGCGACGGCCACACGGCGATCCTCGATGCTGGGCATGGTGCGGCCGCGGCGGCGGCGCAGGCGGCTGTCGATCGGCTGGAACGGGCGCGCTTCCGCGCCTCGGCAACCGTCTGCAGCGGCCACCCTGCGGAGACGATCGTGCTCCACGCGACGGCCGCGAGAGCCGACTTCATCGTCATCGGGATGCGCAGGCTGGGAGCTGTCCCAGGCCAGGTCACCGGCAGCGTGGCGAGCAAGGTTGCCCGCTATTCCCGGATCTCGGTGCTCGTTGCCCGGACGGCGGACCCGATCCGCCGGATCGTGCTCGGCTACGACGCCTCACCTGACGCCGACATCGCCCTCCGTCTCGTTGCGGCCCTGCCGCTCCGGCATGCCGACGCGGTCACCGTGTGCACGGCCTACGAGTGCGTCGCGCCGCTGACCTCCGGGATCGCTCCCACCATGGTCGCCCAGGCGCACGCGGCCTACCAGGCGGACCTCCAGGAGACCCGTGAGGCGGCGGACGCCGTCGCGGCGGAGGGTGCCCGGCGCCTCCGCGCGCTTGGCGTGCCCGCCGGGCGTCGTTCCGCCCACGGAACCCCCCATGAGCTCCTCGCCGTCGCGGCCGGCGAGTCGTCGGCAGACCTCGTGGTCGTCGGCTCCCGGGGGCTGTCCGGCATCGAGCGGTTCTTCCTGGGCAGCACGAGCGCGGCGCTGGTTGCCCATCCGCCGGCCAGCGTCCTCATCGCACGAGGCACACAGGAGGCCTGATGTGACAGCCGAATCGGTTACGCCCCTCCACGTTCTCCTCGCCACGGACGATTCCGAGTCCGCGGGCCATGCCGAGGCATGGGTCTCGCGCCTGCGGTGGCCTCGGCCCTGCGTCGTCGACGTCCTCTGCGTGGCGGGCCGCGGGATCGCCCAGCTTGGCTGGGGCATGCAGACCTACCGGGAGCCCGTGCGTCGAGCGGTCGAGGGCTTGCACCAGGGCGAGATGGTCGCCGCCCAGCGGATCGCCAACGAGGTCGGCGAGCGACTCCAGGGGGTGGGCCTCACGGTCCGGACCTGGGCGCGCCAAGGAGACGCGGCCGACGAGATCCTCGCCCACATCGAGCTTGAGCGACCGGACCTGGTCCTGGTGGGATCGCGGGGCCGCTCGGGGCTGGCAGAGCTGCTGCTTGGGAGCGTCTCGCACCAGGTCGCCGCCTCGGCCGAGCAACCGGTCCTCGTGGCCCGCCAACCCCGAACCGACAGCGGTCGCATGCCTGCGCGCCTTCTCGTCCTCGTCGACGGGTCACCTGCTGCGGAGGTGGCGATCGACTGGGTCGTCGGACAGGGTTGGGCGATCGGTGTCAGTGTGTCGGTGGTGGGGCTGCTCGGCGTTCAGGCGGGCGTTGACGGCGACGAAGCCGAGGCGGTCTCCGGGCTGCAGGGTCTCGTTCGCGGCGACGCCGCGGAATACGTCGAGCGGATCGCGGAGCCGCTTCGGGAGCAGGCGGCCGGACTCACAGTCGAACTCGAGATGGGCCATCCACTCGATGGAGCCCGCCAGGCGGCCGGGAGGTTCGGGGCGGACCTCGTGGTCGTGGCTCGTCCGCCTCGACGTCGGGGTCAGGATCCGTTCGCCGAGAAGGTCGCCCGTCACCTCCCGGCGTCCGTCCTGATCGTTCCCCTGGCATAGCCAGGTGGGCCCCTTCGAGCTCTGGCAATGGGTCGCGATCTTCGTGCTGGCCGGTGCCGCCGTCGTCACCGCAGGGACCACGCTGGCGCGGTCCGGCGACGAGATCGCCACCCGGACGGGCCTCGGCGGGTTGCTCGTCGGCATGCTGCTGATGGCCGGCGCGACCTCCCTGCCCGAGATCGCGACCGACATGAGCGCCGCGCTGGATGGTGCGCCGGACCTCGCCACCGGTGACCTGTTCGGCTCCAGCATGGCGAACATGGCGATCCTGGCCGTGATCGACCTTGTCCATCGGGGCCGAGTGTGGCCGGGTGTCGGGCTGGGTCATGCGCGCCTCGCCGCGGTCGCCATCGGGCTCACGTCGGTGGCGGTGCTGGCCATCCTCGTCCCGTCCGGGATCGTGATCGGCTGGGTCGGGCTCGACACCGTCCTCATCGTCGCCGCCTACGTCGCCTCGGCCGCGTGGATGAGCCGCTCGCGGGGTGAGGGCAAGCGAACACGGGAAGGCAGCGGCGAGATCCTCGCCCCGACCGGTTGGTCGGCGCCCGGGGCGGCGCGTCACAGCCTTCGTCACTCGGTCGCCCGCTTCGTCCTGGCGGCGCTCGTCATCCTCGTGTCCGCTCCCTTCCTTGCCCTGTCGGGCAAGGGGATCGCCGACGAGACCGGCCTCGGACAGACGTTCGTCGGGGCCCTGCTGCTGGCCGTCACCACGTCGCTGCCGGAGCTGGTGGCCTCGCTGGCCGCGATCAGGATCGGGGCCTACGACCTCGCCGTCGGCAACCTGTTCGGGAGCAACGCCTTCAACATGACGATCCTGTTCGCCGCCGACGTCGCGTATCTGCCAGGACCGATCCTGGCGGCTGTCGATCCGGCGCAGGTCGTCGCCGGGGTCGGCGCGATCCTGCTCATGGCGATCGCCCTCGCCGCGGTCGTGCACGGCACCCGGACGCGGTTCCGGCGGCTGGAGCCGGACGCCGTCGCAGTGCTCGTCGTCTACGTCCTGCTGCTGGCAGCCATCTGGAAGACGGCGGCATGACGCCAGTGCCGCCCGTCCAGGGCGATCTGCCCCAGGCGCCGGCCCGTCCGTGGACGATCGAGGGGCAGGAGGTGGCCGCATCGCTGGCCACCGATCCGGCGCTGGGCCTGACCGAGGCGGACGCGGCCACCCGGCTGGCCCGGTTCGGAGCGAACGAGCTCGTCGAGCGGGGGCGCAAGCCGGCATGGCGCCTGTTCTTCGAGCAGTTCACCAACGCCATGATCGTGGTGCTCATGCTCGCGGCGCTTGTCACCGCGCTCATCGGCGATCTCAAGGACACCGTAGTCATCCTCGCCATCGTGGTCCTGAACGGCGTGATCGGATTCATCCAGGAATACCGCGCCGAACAGGCGATGGCTGCGCTCAAGCAGATGACGAGCCCGACGTCCCGCGCCGTACGGGGCGGTGAGGTTGTCGTCGTTCCGGCCGCCGAGCTGGTCCCGGGTGACGTCGTCCGCCTCGAAACCGGCGACATCGTCGCGGCCGACATCCGACTCACCGAGTCGGCTGCCCTCCGGATCAACGAGGCCGCCCTGACCGGTGAGAGTGAGCCGGCAACCAAGGTCTGCACGGTCCTGCCCGACGTCACGGACGCGCTGCTCGCCGATCAGCGGAACATGGCCTTCAAAGGCACCGCGGTGACCTACGGACGGGGGGCCGGCGTCGTGGTGACAACGGGGATGGCGACGGCACTGGGGCGGATCGCCGACCTGCTCCAGGCGCATGATTCCGGGTTCACGCCGCTGCAGCGCCGGCTGTCGACGCTCGGCAAGCGGCTGGGTGCGGCCGCATTGGTCGTGTGCGCCGTGGTATTCGCTGCAGGCGTCGCGCGCGGCGAATCGGTCGAGCTGATGTTCCTCACCGCCGTCAGCCTGGCCGTGGCGGCAATCCCGGAAGGGCTCCCGGCCATCGTGACGATCTCCCTGGCCCTGGGCGCCAAGCGCATGGCCCAGCGACGAGCCCTTGCCCGCAAGCTGCCGGCAGTCGAGACGCTTGGTTCCGTGAACGTCGTCTGCTCGGACAAGACAGGCACGCTGACGCAGAACCGGATGCTGGTGGAATGGGTCTGGACGCCGGAGGGCGAATACCGCGTCACCGGCACGGGGTACGAGCCCACGGGGTCGATCGGCGAGGACGCAGTCTCCCCCGATGATCCCTGCCTGTCACGCATGGGCCTCGCTGCGGCCGCATGCAACGACGCGACCCTGCACGCCCCGCAGCACGACGGCGACCCGTGGACGATCACCGGGGATCCCACCGAGGGAGCGCTCCTCGCCCTGGCCGGCAAGCTGGGCGTGAGTCGCCTCGACATCGACGCCCGGCTTCCCCGGGTCGCCGAGATCGCGTTCGATGCCACCCGCCGGCGGATGTCGACCATCCACCGTGAAGGGGACCGGGTGTGGATCGCGGTGAAGGGCGGCGTCGATGCGCTCGCGCCGCTCGGCAGATCCGAAGACGAGCAGCTGTGGGAGCGTGCCCAGGCCGCCGCCGATCGATACGCCTCCGAGGGCTATCGCGTGCTGGCCCTCGCTGAGCGGACGCTGGACGCCGTCCCGAGCGTGGTCGAATCGGCGGAGGAACGAGTCACCCTGCTCGGCGTCGTGGCGATGGCCGACCCGCCGCGGCCCGAGGTTGCGGATGCGGTGGAGGCCGCCCGCGGCGCCGGGATCACCCCCATCATGATCACCGGAGACCATGCCCTGACCGCCGTGGCCATCGCCCGCCGGCTGAGCATCCAGGTCGGCGACGCGAAGGCCATGACCGGCGCCGAGCTGGAGGAGCTGGACGACGCGGCGTTCGACCGCATCGTCGACGAGGTGGCGGTCTACGCACGGACGAACCCCGAGCAGAAGCTGCGGATCGTCAGGGCCTGGAAGTCCCGCGGTGCCGTGGTTGCGATGACCGGAGATGGCGTCAACGATGCTCCGGCCCTGAAGCTTGCCGACATCGGTGTCGCGATGGGGATCACCGGCACCGAGGTCAGCAAGGAAGCTGCCGACATGGTCCTCGCCGATGACAACTTCGCCACCATCGTCGCTGCCGTCGAGGAAGGCCGGCGGATCTACGACAACATCCGTCGCTTCATCCGCTACCTGCTGACGACCAACTCGGCCGAGATCTGGGTGATGTTCCTCGCCCCGTTCGCCGGGCTCCCGATCCCGCTGCTGCCGATCCACATCCTGTGGATCAACCTCGTGACCGACGGCCCGCCCGCACTCGCGCTCGGCGTCGAACCCGTCGACCCGGGCACGATGCGGCGGCCGCCGCGCCCGCAGTCGGAGTCGATCTTCGCGCGCGGGCTGTGGCAGCACGCATTGTGGGTCGGCCTGGTCATGGGTGGCGTCACCCTTGCCATCCAGGCCTACTCGATCCACGTCGGCTGGCACTGGCAGACGATGGTGTTCACGACGCTCGCCTTCCTCCAGCTCGGGCATGCGCTCGCGGTCCGCTCAGAGCGGGCGAGCACCTTCCAGCTGGGTTGGCGGACGAACAAGCCGCTGCTCCTGGCGGTCGTGGCCATCGTCGTGGTCCAGCTCGCGATCGTCTACCTGCCGCCACTCCAGCGGGTGTTCGAGACGGAGGCGCTGGCCCCGATCGAGCTGGCCGTGATGCTCGCTGCGTCAACGGTGGCGTTCGTCGCCGTCGAGATCGAGAAGTGGACGATCCGCCGGCGCGCTCGTCCGGGACCGGCACTGCCCGCCGCACCCTGACCGGCAGCATGGGCGAGGTGCTCGTCCCTGCCGACGGGACACCCCTCGCCGCGGCCTGGGCGGGCCTGCCGGACCTCAGGCGACGACCGGCTCCAGGCCAGCCTCGTAGCCCGCATCGAACGCTGCGCAGTCCGCCTCGATCATCTCGGGCCGCTTCGGTCCGAGCAGGATCGCGAGTGCCTGATGGACACTCTCGCGTTCCACCAGGCTCCCACGGCCCACGAGAGCCCCCAGGGCCACGATCGAGACCAGCTTGTCGTCGCCCGCCCGCCTGGCGAGCGCCGTACAGGGCACCTCGACGAGGTCCACATCGTCTCGTCCCGCCTCGGCCTCGATGAGCGTGGTGTTGACGACCAGCAGCCCACCCTCGGCGACCAGCGGTGCGTACTTTGCCAGTGAGGGCGGATTGAGGACCACGACGCCGTCGGCGCGATCCACGATCGGTGAGCCGATGAGCCCGTCGGCGACGATGATGGTGCACGACGCTGTGCCGCCACGCATCTCCGGCCCGTAGGATGGGATCCAGAGCACCTCGCGCTCCTCGAGCAGGGCCGCTTCGGCGAGGACCTTGCCGGCGAACAGGATCCCCTGGCCCCCGAAACCGGCGATGATCGTCGAGCGCTCCATCGTCACTCCTCGAGCCGGCCCATCGCCCGCTTCGCGGGCGGCCTGCGGGGAGCCGCGGCCGCGCACCCGCCGGCAGCGGTGGCGCCGGCAGGCCATGGCAGCGCCGGGGCGATGCCCTTGCCGCGATCCACGAAGGTCCCGACGGTGTAGGCATGCATCACGTCGCCGACCAGCCTCGCCATCGCCTCTGACGGGGTCATCCCCCAGCCGACCGGGCAGGTGCTGAGCACCTCGACGATCGAGAAGCCCCTGCCGTCGAGCTGGACCTCGAAGGCGCGCTTGATGGCCTGCCTGGCCCTGCCCACGAGCCCTGGGTCACCAACGCTCACCCGCGCCGCGTACTGCACCCCCGGCAGCAGCGACAGCATCTCCGTCACCGGCAGCGGATAGCCGGCCGTCGCGGTGTCACGCCCGGACGGGCTGGACGACGTCTTCTGGCCGGGCAGCGTCGTGGGAGCCATCTGGCCACCGGTCATCCCGTAGATGCCGTTGTTGACGAAGATGGTCGTGAAGCGCTCGCCCCTGGCGGCGGCGTGGACGATCTCGGCGGTCCCGATCGCGGCCAGGTCGCCGTCGCCCTGGTAGGTGAACACGACCTTGTCCGGCTGGTAGCGCTTGACGCCGGTGGCGACGGCGGCCGCCCGGCCGTGCGGTGACTCGACCGCGTCGAGCCGCAGGTAGTCGTAGGCGAACACGGAGCAGCCGACCGAGCCCACGAGCAACGTCCGGTCACCGACCCCGAGCTCCTCGAGGACCTCGGCCAAGAGCCGGTGCACGATGCCGTGTCCGCAGCCCGGGCAGTAGCTGGTGGGGTTGGACAGCAGGGACGGGCGCCGGTAGATCACGCGGCCTTCGGCCTGCGTGCCGGCGTCGGGCGCGATCATCGGTCGTCCTCCTCGCGCAGCGCCCGCGACCGGATGGGCCGGGCGGGCTCCGTGGTCGACCAGGCACGCCTCACGGCCGCGACCACCTCGTCCGGACTGGGGACCATGCCGCCCATCCGTCCGTGGTGGAGCACCGGGACAGCCCCCATGAGCGCGAGGCGGACGTCCTCCACCATCTGGCCGGCGGAGAGCTCGACCACCACCACGGCCCGGGCGTCGCGGGCGGCCTCGCGGAGCGCCTCGTCGGGGAAGGGCCAGAGCGTGATGGGGCGGAACAGGCCGGCCCGGAGGCCCTGCTCACGGGCTCGGTCCACCGCCGTCCGCGCGACGCGCGCCGCCGTGCCATAGGCGACGAGCAGCACCTCCGCGTCGTCCAGCTGCTCGCCGGCCCAGCGGGTCTCCCGCTCGGTGATCCGGTCGTACGTGGCCTGCAGGTCCAGGTTGTGGCGCTCCAGGTCGTCCGGGCGGAGGTGGAGGGACTTGATCACCCGCGGCTCGCGACCCTCGGCTCCCTCGATGGCCCAGTCGGGATGCTGCCGCTCGACGGTGGGGAAGACCGGCTCGACGGGCTCCATCGCCTGGCCGAGAATGCCGTCGGCGAGGATCATGACCGGGGTCCGGTAGCGCTCGGCGAGGATGAACGCGTCGCCCACGAGGCCGATCGCCTCGGCGATGGACGAAGGAGCGAGCACGGGGACGTGGTAGTCGCCGTGGCCGTGGCCCTTGGTGGCCTGGAGGTAGTCGCCCTGGGCGGCGCCGATGCTGCCCAGCCCCGGACCGCCGCGCATCACGTTGACGAGCACGCACGGCAGCCGGGAGCCCGCCATGTAGCTCATGCCCTCGGCCATCAGGCTGATGCCCGGGCTGGAGCTCGAGACGAGCACGCGGGCACCCGCCGCGGCTGCGCCGAGGGCCATGTTGATCGCGGCCAGCTCGCTCTCGGCCTGGACGAACACGCGGCCCTCCTCGGGCATGCGCCGCGCCATCCACTCGAGCAGCTCGGCCTGGGGCGTGATCGGGTAGCCGAAATAGGCGTCGCACCCCGCCGCGATCGCCGCCTCGGCGATCGCCTCGTTGCCCTTCATCAGGATCCGGGCGGGGCCGGAGGACGCCTCGCCGCCGGTCCCAGGCGGCGAGGCGACGAGGTGGGGGCGCTCCGCTCCCTCGGGATGGGCCAGCGTGGGCACGGGGATCAGGCCTCCCTGGGCCGGGCAAACACCGTGAGCGCGGCGTCGGGACACATCCGGGCGCACTTCGCGCAGCTGGTGCACGCATCGGGATGGAGCAGCATCACCGGGTGATGACCCATCGCGTTGACGGCGACCGGGTCCAGCACCAGCGCACCAGGCTGGCAGGCATCGATGCACAGGCCACAGCCCTTGCATCGCTCGCTCGCGACGAGGATGGGCCGGAACGAGGGTGGTCCACTCTGGCTCCGTCGAACCGGGGCGCGGGTGAGCGGAGCGGACATGGCCATGGGATTTGGCACCTCCAGTGGATCGAGGATGACCCGGGCTCCGGGCGCGCGCGAGGGCCGAAACGTCATGTCGGGCCGGGCCGGACATCCCATCCCGGGCTGGTCGTCACAGCACCTGGGTGCATGGTCGTCCGCGCTAGTCCGCCGCCACACCCGATCGAGGTGGCTCGTCGCCCGCGAGGATCCGAACCCTGGCGACGAGCTCCTGCTCCGTCAGCCGCTCGGCAGCGGAGGAGTGGATGAGGCGTCGCCGTCCGTGGCGGCGATCGTCGGCCCGCAGCGTCCGCTCGAGGCGGCCGCGCAGGACCCCCGGTCCGACGACGGTGACGTCGTCGGCCTGCGGGACGCGTGCGGCGACATCGTCGACGAACAGGCGCAGGTCGTTGCGGCGGGCCTGTTCGGTTGCATCCGTGCCACCGTCCCCGTGGCGGCCCGCGACCGACACGGGTCCGCGGCCCTCCGCGTAGCCGTGACTCCGCACGTCAGACCGGACCCGTTCCACCGTCGCCCGGTCCGCCCAGCGAACGATGATGGCTTCCTCGCTGTCGATCCAGACGAGGGTTGTCGCCCCTTCGTTGATCTGCACGTGCATGGACCGCTCCGATCCACGGGCCCGGTCGGCCCGCCACACGCCCGACATCCGGGTGATGCGCCCTGATGGGCGGCGGATCCGCCACGTCCGAATACCCCGAGGATGGGCCGCCCCGAGGGCGCCGCGCCAGAGGCTTCCGGCGCTCCTGCACGGCCCGATGGCCCCCTTGACGCTCGGGTTCCCGTTGCCCTGCTCGAGTCGGCAGACCCGGGGCTTGACCGCCGGAGCCGCACCCGTCACCTTCGACCTGTGCGTCCCCACCACCAGTCCGCCGACCCGCACTCCATCCTGCGCATCCGACCGGGCGCCAGCCGCGGCGAGGTCCGCCTTGCCTATCGTCGGCGCGCACTCGAGATCCACCCGGACGTCGCGGGGGCGGACGCGACCGCTGCGACAGAGGCGATGGCCCGGCTGAACCTCGCTCGAGACCAACTCCTGGCGCGCCCCCCGTCCCGTCCGCAGGCCGCCGCCACGGAGCCGCACGAACCGGCGCGGTCCCGCGAGCGGCCAGGTTGGGCATTCGCACACGACTCGGCCTGGACGGACCACTGGGCCGCCTGGAACGAGCCCCGCCGCCGCGAGTGACCGCGACGGCTTGGCGAAGGGACGACCTGTGACCTCTTGCTTGACGGCGGCCCGGGCCGCGCGACCCCCGCTGCGCCGGGATGGTCCCGGCCGCTCATGACAGATGGCACTCATGCGCATCTGCGAATACGGCGATGCTTGCACCCATGGACGAGATCACGATCCTGCAGGCGGAGATCCTCAAGACGCTGGCCAACCCCCGGCGGCTGGAGATCCTCCATCGTCTCGTGGAGGGACCGTGCGAGGTCGGGCGGCTGGCCGAGGAGCTCGGCGTGAGCCAGCCCAACGTCTCCCAGCACCTGGGCGTCCTCCGCGCAGCCGGACTCGTCGAGTCCACCCGCGACGGCCGAGAAGTCCGGTATCAGCTCACCGACAAGGACGTCATCACGGCCTGCAACGTCATGCGCGGCGTCCTCCAGCGCCGCCTCAGCCGTCTCGGCCGCCTGTCCCTCCAGGACCAGGCCGCCGCTGAGCTCGTGGAGATCCAGTAGTGTCCCCGGAATCGATCAGCCCCAAGGAGAGCGCATTGGACGAGCAACCGATCAACTTCGTCGTGTTCTCGGGCACGGACGACAAGCTCCAGGCCCTCGCCGTCATGACGGCCGGTGCCGCCGCCCTGGGCAAGAAGGTCAACATCTTCCTCCAGTACTGGGGCCTGGACGCCTTCAGCAAGGCCAGGATCGAGGCCGACCACGGGCTGGCCCCGGAAGCCGGGGCCGAGGGGCGCGCGAAGGTGGACGCGCTCGCCGCCGCCGGCCAGGCCAGCTGGGCGGAGACCCTGCGCCAGGCCAAGGAGCTGGGTGAGGTCGACATCCAGGCCTGCTCGCTGTCCATGGACATCCTCGGTCTCGAGGAGTCCGACCTCGATCCACTCGTCGACGGCCTGGAGGGCGTGACCGCCTTCTATCTCAACGCCGGCGACGGCCAGATCGTCTTCATCTAGGAGGAACAGCAACCATGGCAGACGTCCAGGTCGACGCCCGCGGGCTCAACTGCCCGATGCCGATCGTCAAGACGGCCCAGGCCGTGAAGGCGATGGTATCGGGGCAGACCGTCGAGGTCCTCGCGACTGATCCCGGATCCGTCAAGGACTTCGCGGCGTGGTCAAAGACCACGGGTAACGACATCGTCGAGCAGGCGACCGACGGCGGCGTGTTCCGCTTCGTCATGAAGAAGAAGTAGGGTTGAACCGATGACGCTCGCCGAAGCCCCCGTCACCCCTGACACGCTTCCCGTCACAGAGCCGGCCCCGGAGTCCGGGACCCGCAACAACGGGATCGCCATGATCTGCTACAGCGGCGACCTGGAGAAGACCTGGGCCGCCATGATCCTCGCCTCCACCGCCGGCGCGATGATGATGCCGACCAAGGTGTTCGTGACCTTCTGGGGCCTCCAGACGTTCGTGAAGCCCGAGAGGCGGATCACCGGTGACAACTGGATGCAGAAGATGCTGTCCATGATGTCGCGTCCGGGCATCGCCCATCGCAAGCTGTCGAAGATGAACTTCCTGGGCATGGGCCCGTGGATGATGCGCAAGCTTGCCAAGCAGTACAACGTCGCCTCACCGGCAGAGCTCCTCGAGATGGCCACCGCCATGGGCGTCGAGTTCATCCCGTGCCAGATGACGATGGACATGTTCGGCATCAAGCGCGAGGACCTGATCGACGGCATGGGCGATCCGGTCGGTGCCGCCACGTACCTCGGCTTCGTCGGTGACGGGGCCGCACCCATCTTCATCTAGCACCTCCCTGGGCGGGCGGCGTCCCCCCGCCGCCCGCCCTCCCTCCTCAACGCGTCCCGAAGCCGCGCTCCGAAAGGACCTCCCCAGCCATGACTGAGACCGCCCTCCCGCCCATCACCCGCACGATCGACGCCCGTGGCAGCTTCTGCCCCGGCCCGCTGATGGAGCTCATCCGCGGCATGAAGGAGTCCGAGGTCGGCGACGTGATCGCCATCCTGTCCACCGACAAGGGCTCCAAGACCGATGTCCCCAAGTGGGTCGGCAAGGCCGGCCACACGCTGGTCGGCGTGTTCACCCGTGACGGCTTCGACGAGATCGTCGTCGAGAAGGTCCGGTAGCCTCGATGCAGCGAGTCGTCGTCCTGGGTGGCGGGGTGGGGGGCACCCTCGCCGCCAACCTCATCGCCCGCAAGCTCAAGCGCCAGATCGCGGCGGGCGACGCGTCCGTGACCATCGTCGATGCCACCGGCGTGCACGCCTACCAGCCCGGCTACATGTACATCGCCATGGGCCAGGAGCGCGCGGAGAAGCTCGTCCGCCCCGAGAAGAAGCTCCTCGACGGCAACATCGAGCTGGTCGTCGGCGAGGTCACGCGCATCGACACGACCGCCAGGACGGTGTCGCTGGGCGCCGGCGCGGAGCTCGGCTACGACCAGCTCGTCATCGCGACCGGCTCGCGGATCGTGCCCGAGGAGCTGCCGAACTTCGACTCACAGGCGCACCATTTCTACAGCGCCGAGGCGGCCACCCGGCTTCGCGAGGCCCTCGACGCGTTCACGGGCGGCAAGATCGTGATCGGCATCGCCGGCATCCCGTACAAGTGCCCGCCGGCCCCGCTCGAGGTCGCGTTCCTGGTCGAATCCGAGCTGCGCGAGCGAGGCCTGCGCGACAAGTCAGAGATCACGTTCCTCTCGCCCATCAACCGCGCGTTCACCATCGAGAGCGTGTCGGACATGGCGACGCCGATCTTCGGCGAGAAGGGGATCAAGCTCGAGCTGCTCGCGGGCGTGGGCGAGATCGACGCCGAGCGCAAGGTCGTGATCACCGATGCCTTCGAGGAGCACCCGTACGACCTGCTGATCTGCGTGCCGCCCCACAGGGGTGCCCAGGCGCTCATCGACTCGGGGCTCACGCCCAAGTCGGGCTGGCTGCCGACCGACCGCCACACGCTCCAGGTCAAGACCATCGCCAAGCCCGCGCCCGGGCAGGCGGACGAGGACATCCCGCGCTACCCGAACGTGTACGCCCTCGGCGACACGACGGACCTGCCGCTGTCCAAGGCCGGGTCCACCGCCCATTTCGAGGCGCCGATCATCGCTGAACGAGTCGCGGCCGCCGTGCAGGGCCGCGAGCCCGAGGGCAAGGACGCCGCGTACACGGGCAAGGTCATGTGCTTCTTCGAGGTGGGTGACGGCAAGGGCACCCTGCTGCAGTTCGACTACGACCATCCGCCGAAGCCGCCCAAGCCCGGCAGGCTGTGGCACCTGGGCAAGGTGATCTTCAACAAGACCTACTGGCACACCGTGCCCAAGGGCCGCGTCTAGCCCGTCTCGGCGCGCGGGTGGCAACCCCCCCGGGGAACCCGTCCGCTGCGCCTACAATCGGGGCGTGAACCACCACGGCCTCCTCCCTCCCGGAGCCGCCACGTGAGCGGCCATGTCTTCCGCCGCTCGATGGCGCCCGAGCCGCGCATGGCGGTCAGCGCCCATGGCTCCACCATCGTGGACGCCGAGGGTCGCGAGTACCTCGACGCGGCCGGTGGGGCGGTAGTCGTCAACGTGGGTCACGGACGTCGCGAGATCGCCGACGCCATCGCGGACCAGGCGGGCCGCCTCTCCTATGCGCACGGATCGGCGTTCACCACGGAGGCCCTTGAGCGATACGCCGCCGAGGTCGGGGAGCGGCTGCCGGTCGACGAGCCGTACCTGTACCCCGTCTCCGGCGGTTCGGAGGCGATCGAGACCGCGCTCAAGCTGGCGCGCGCGGCACAGATGGCGCGCGGCGAGTCCGAGCGGAGCGTCGTGTTCGCACGCTGGAGTTCCTACCACGGCAATACCCTCGGCGCGCTCGACCTCTCCGGGCGACGATCCCTGCGCCGTCCGTATGAGCCGTGGCTGGGCCGGTTCCGGCACGTCTCGGCGGCGTACCCGTACCGGAGCGGCGAGCCCGGGTCCCAGGCCCTCGGGTCGGCCGAGGCGCTGGCGGCTGAGCTGGAGGCGGCGATCATGGAGGTGGGCCCATCGGGCGTCGCGGCCTTCGTGGCCGAGCCGATCGTGGGCGCCACGCTCGGAGCGGTCGAGCCGCCGGACGGCTACTGGCCCGCGGTCGCCGACGTGTGCCGCCGCCATGGCGTGCTGCTCATCGCGGACGAGGTCATGACGGGGTTCGGGCGGACGGGCGCCTGGTTCGGGATGGACCACTACGGCGTCCGGCCGGACATGCTCGTTGCGGCCAAGGGCGCGACCTCGGGCTACTGGCCGTTCGGGTTCGTGGCGGCGTCCGGCGAGGTGCGCGACCAGGTGGTCGGGGCGGGCGGGTTCGTCCATGGATTCACCTACTCCCACCAGCCGGTCGCGGCGACGGTCGCCCGTGAGGTCCTGCGGATCCTCGGGGCGGAGTCGCTCGTCGAGGCGTCGCGTGACAAGGGCCAGCGGCTCCGGGCGCTGCTCGCGAACCGGCTCGGGGACCACCCGGCGGTGGGGGACATCCGCGGGCGCGGGCTGATGGTCGGCGTGGAGCTGGTGCGTGATCGCGTCACGAAGGCGCCATTCGCCCGGACGGCGAAGCTGGCGGAGCGGATCGTGGGCATCGCCCGCGAGCGCGGCCTGCTGCTCTACTGGGGGACGGGCCTCGCGAACGGGACCGACGGCGACGTGATCCTGCTGGGGCCGCCGTTCGTGGTCACGGACGACGAACTGATCCGGATCGCGGATGGGCTGGGGGAGGCGATCGACGCCGCGCTCGCTGCGGTCGCCGGGTCCAGCGCCTGAGGCCAGGCCCTGATCCCTACAGCCGAAATCCGGCGCCCCTGCGCCCGCCCAGGCCCCCCAGCAGCTACCGGCGCCCGGATCCGGCCCGGACCAGGAGCAGCCCGCCGAGCACGACCAGGAGGATCGGCCACACGAGATCGTTGAAGCCCGGGACCGCGTACGACGAGCCGCCGATGAGCACCAGCAGCGCCCCCAGGCCCACCTGCCAGCCGATGCCGCCTCCACTGGCCGCACGGACCAGCGCGATGAACAGGAACGCCACGCCCAGGGACAACGTGCCCAGGCCCGATTCGTCGGGGATGCCGGCGGCAGTCAGGAGGTCCGGCGCGGCGAGGGCGGTGATGATCGAGCCGAGGTAGAGCGATCCCATGCCGCGGTTCACGAGCCACGAGACCAGGAACGCGACCCCCACCGCCAGGAACAGCAGCGAGCCGGCGGTCTCGAGCGCCGGAAACACCGACCGGAGCAGCAGCAGCGCCCCGAACACGACCAGGAAGATCCCGAACCACGGCAGTCGCCCACGGCCGGCCGGGCCGCCGAGGTCGGTCCACTCCCACGAGTAGCCGCGCACACCACCCCTGTCGATCACATCGCCGCTGAGCGGCCCGTCGCGTCGCTCCGTCATCGGGTCCTCCTGTCGTTGTCCCGCAGCGTACCCGTCCCGGCGCACGGAAGGAGGCTGCGCCAGCGCCCCGCCGGGTCTAGGATTCCCCCGAGATGCCGCACGTCATGACCGTCCAGGGCCCGGTCGACCCTTCGACCCTGGGGTTCATCCTTCCCCACGAGCATACGCAGTGCACCCTGTGGCACATCCAGGACCGATGGGACTACTGGGAGCTCACGCCTGACGAACCCGTGATCCTCGAGGAGCTCGCCGCGTTCAAGGCGGCGGGCGGCACCGCGCTGGCAGACCTGACGCTGCCCGGGATCGGGCGCGATCCGCTGTGGCTGCGCCGGATCAGCGAGCGCAGCGGGATCGGCATCGTCATGGGTGGCGGCTGGTATCGCACCGCCTACTACCCGCCCGAGACCCTCATCGACAAGCGATCGGTCGAGTCCCTGGCGGAGGAGCTGGTCCACGACGCCACCGTCGGCGTGGGCGAGACGGGCATCCGGATCGGCATCCTGGGCGAGATCGGGACCGACAAGCCGTGGGTCACCCCAGCGGAGGAGCGCGTGTTCCGGGCCGTGGCCCGCTGTGCCCGCCGGACGGGCCTCGCGATCTCCACCCACGCCATCCTGTCCGACGTGGGGGCCGCCCAGCTGACGATCCTCGAGGACGAGGGCGTCGATCCCGGGCGGGTCGTCATCGGTCACGCCGACAGCTATCCCGTCCTGGACCACTACCTGTCGCTGATCTCGCGGGGAGCGTCGATCGAGTTCGACTTCCTGGGCATGTCGTTCACGCCCATGGAGCAGTACGGTGAGGGCAGGATCATCGACCTCCTGCTCGAGCTGCTGCACCGTGGGCACGCCGACCGGGTCTTGCTCAGCCACGACGTCTGCCACAACAGCCAGCTACGGCACTACCAGGGCAACGGCTACACGTACCTTGCCTCGACGTTCGTGCCGAGGCTCCGCGAGCGCGGCGTGGGCGAGGCCGAGATCGACCAGATCACCCAGGTGAACCCGCGCCGGCTGCTCACGATCGGGTAGGCGCCGGGCCCGGGCCCACGGCACGCGGGCGGCGGCCGGCTAGACGAGCGCCGCGTCCACCGCCAGGTCCACGTTGCCCTTGAGCGCCTGCGAGACTGGGCAGCCGTCCTTGGCCGCGTTCGCCAGCTCGGCGAACTTCCCCGCGTCGATGCCCGGCACCGAACCACGGACCGTCAGATCGCTCTTGGCGATCTTCCAGCCGGCGTCGGTCTTGTCGAAGGTGACGACGGCCTTCACGTCCAGCCTGGTGGCCGGGGTGCCGTTCTTGGCAAGCCCGGAGGAGAAGGCCATGGAGAAGCAGGAGGCATGGGCCGCCGCGATCAGCTCCTCCGGGCTGGTCTTGCCGTTGTGCTCCTCGGTCCGGGCCGCCCAGCTGACGGGCAGCCGGGAGAGTGCGCCCGACGAGACGTAGTTGACGGTGCCGTTGCCGCTGACGAGGTCCCCATTCCAGGTGACCTCTGCGTGCCGGGTGATGGCCATGGAGTGCTCCTTTGCCGTTGCTGGTGACGATGAGGATAGGCGACCGGCTCAGGCGACCGCCCGGCGCCAGGTGCGCATGCCGTCCACCAGTGAGTAGATGACCGGGACGACGAGCAGGGTGAGGAACGTGGAGCTGAACAGGCCACCGATGACAACCGTACCGAGCTCGGCGGCGATGATCGAGCCCTGGTTGAAGCCGGCTGCGAGCGGGACCAGCGCAAGGATGGTCGCGATGGCCGTCATCAGGATCGGCCGCACGCGGGTCCGGCCGCCTTCGATCAGGGCGTCGGTGGTGGACAGACCCTGCCTTCGCAGCCGTTCGACCAGGTCGAGCAGGACGATGGCGTTGGTCACCACGATGCCGATCAGCATGAGAAAGCCGATCAGGGCGCTCACGCCCAGGGGCCGCCCGGTGAAGAACAGGGCCGGGAAGGCGCCGATCGTCGCAAGCGGCAGGCTGAACAGGATGATGAACGGCGTGATGAGCGAGTTGAAGGTGAGCACCATCGCCACGTAGACCACCAGGATCGCGACGGCCATCGACACGAACAGGCCGCTGAACGCCTCGTTCATCTGCTGCGTGACGCCCGCGAGGCGGACATCCACGCCGTCCGGGATCCTGCCGGACGCGACGAGGGCGTCGATCTCGGCCTGCACGTCCATGCTGACCTGGCCGGTGTTGTCGCTGGCGATCTCGGCCGAGATCGAGGCGGCGGGGGACTCGTCGATCCGGGTGATGGAGCCCTGGGTGTCCAGCTGGTCCACGGTGGCCACCGAGTCGAGGGGGACCTTGGTGACGGTGCCCACCGGCAGGGTCCGGAGCGCGTCCACGGAGCCAAGCGCGTCGGGGTCGACCTGGACGAACACGTCGGTCGCGTCGCCGCCGATGGTGACCCGGGTCGCGACGGTGCCCACGAGCGCGGCGCGGACCTCCTGCGCGACCTGTGCGGCCGTCAGCCCGACCTTGATCGACTCGTTGGGGTCAGGGATGACCTGGATCTCCGGCGTGGCCTTCGACAGGTCGGACTTGAGGTTGAGGAGCTCGGGGTTGTCCGAGAGCGCCTCGACGACGACCTCGCTGGCCGCGGCGACCTCTTCGGCGTCCGCGCCCGAGACGATCACGTTGAGGCCGTTGGAGGAGAACCCGGCCAGCTGGGCGACGGCGACGTCGAAGCCATCGCTCTTGATCGGGGCCAGGGAGTCGGACAGCACCTTGGCGTACTCGGTCAGGTCGACGTCCTCCTCGAGCCGGACGGTGATCCTGGCGCTGTTTGCGGGCCGCCCGCTCTGGGCGGCCACGATGGTCTGGAAGCCCGCGTCGCCCTCGCCGGGGATCGAGGTCTGGACCAGCAGGACCTCGGGGTCCGCGGCCAGGATCTCCTCGGCCAGGCTCGTCCGCTCGAGGACGGCGTCGGAGCTGGTACCCGGAGGCGGCGCGACGGTCACGGAGAGCAGCTTCTCGGAGCCCGCGTTGATGAACGCGGTGGGCAGGAGGGGCGCCAGCACGCCGGTCGCGACGAAGAGCACCAGCGATGCCATCACGACGCCGACCTTGGTCGTCCGGCTGCGAAGCGCGAGCGTGATCGTGGGTGTGTAGGCCCGGATCCAGAACGAGTTCTTCGGCTCGCCGTCCTCGTCGACGTTGAGCTTGACCCGGTCGATCAGCAGGTAGGCCAGCACCGGCACCACCGTCAGGGCGACCACCAGCGACGCCAGCAGGGCGAAGGTGACGGTGAGCGCGAAGGGCAGGAAGAACTGGGACACGAGGCCCCCGACGAACCCGAGCGGGAGGAACACGCCGACGGTGGTCACGGTGGCGGCGGTGATCGCCCCGGTCGACCTCCCGCGGCCCCTGGATGACCGAGGTCAGGCGGTCATCGCCGAGCGCGCGGTGGCGGTAGATGTTCTCGAGCACCACGATCGCGTCGTCGACCACCCGGCCGACGGCAACCGCCAGGCCGCCCAGGGTCATGATGTTCAGGCTGACGCCGGTGAGCTGCATGATCACCAGCGCAGCCAGGATCGAGAGCGGGATGCTCACGGCCGCGACGAGCGTGCTGCGGATGCTGAACAGGAACAGGAAGATCGTCAGGACCGCGAACGCGGCCCCGAGACCACCCTCCTTGAGCAGGCCGTCGCGGGATTCCTTGATGAAGCTGGACAGGTCGGAAACGACGGTGATCGAGACCAGCTCGCCGTGCTGCTCGCCGAGCTCCACGAGCGTTGCCGTGACGTCGTCCGCGACCGCGACGGTGTTGGCGTTGGAGGTCTTCGAGACCGACAGCGAGAGTGCCGGCTTTCCGTCCGTGCGGGCGTAGCCGGTGGTCGCCACCCCAGCGAGCTCGACGGTGGCCAGGTCGCCGATGGTGATCGGGGTCGGCGCGGCCGGAGCCTCGGCGTCCGAGGCTGGGGCCGGAGGCGCAAACCCCACGACCAGGGACTCCACCTGGTCCACGCTGTCGATCCGGCCGATCGTCGAGACCGGGATCTTGGAACCCTCGGTCGTGATCTGGCCCGACGGGAAGGTCAGGTTGTTGGCCGCCAGCACGCCGGTGATCTGGCCCAGGCTGACGCCGCTGTCGGCGAGCTCGTCCGGGTCAAGCGTGATCAGGACGCGCTGCACCTCGCCGCCCGTGACGTCGACGCTCGCGACGCCCTCGAGGCCGAGGAGCGCGGGCTCGATCGTGTCCTGCGTGATCCGGGCGGCGTCCGCCAGCCCGTCGTCCGTGGTCGCCGCGATCGACGCGATGATCACCGGTGAGGCGTTGATGTTGAGCGCGCTCACCTGGGGATTGACCGTGCTCGGCAGGCCCGCCTCCTGCAGGTTCTGCTCGATCGCGGCCCGGATCTCCTTCACGTCCGACCCGAACGAGAACTGGGCGACCACCAGGGCCAGCGAGTTGGCGGAGGTGGACTGGAGCCCCTCGAGCCGCGGAACCCCGGAGATCGCCCGCTCGATCGGCTTGGTCACCTGCTCGGCCACGTCTGCGGCGCCGGCGCCGGGGAGCGGGGCGATGACGGTGATGACCGGGAACTCGATATCGGGCAGCAGCTCCTGCTTGAGGTTGCCCCAGGCGAGGATGCCGGCGACGAACAGGGCGGCGGCCAGCAGCAGGGTCACGCTCCGCTTGGCGACGGCGAACTCGGAGAGGTGGCTCATGCAGGATCCTTTCGAGGGGTGAGGTGGGACGCGGCCCGCTCCAGCGCGGCGAGGGCATCGCGCAGGAGCGCGAGATCATGGTCGTCGAGGATGGCCAGGAGCTCCCGCATCTGGCGCGCGTTGAGCTCCCGGAACCGGTCGATGAACTGGCTGCCGGCGGGGGTCAGGCCGACCACGACCTGGCGGCGGTCAGCCGGGTCGTCGTGCCGGATGGCCAGCCCGTGGTCGACCAGGCGGTCGACAAGCCCGCTCACCGTGGACAGGGAAACCCTGAGGCGGGCGACCAGCGTGGACATGTGCAGTTCGCCCAGGGCTCCCAGCAGGTAGAGGATCTTGGCCTGCGGCATCGTGACGTCGATCTCGAGGAACTCCGGCGCATGGCCGTCCGCGAGGCGCTGCATGAGCGCCTCGTAGCCCGCGATGACCTCGTCGACGACGACGGACCGGTTGACCTCGGTGATGGCGATAATCCCTTTGGTCATAACTGATGCTTCGGTCGCACCGAACCATTCGGACGAAACGATAGGGTGGATTGCCGGTCTCTGCGCTGGCGTGGCTCCGGCGGCCGTCGCGAGCGGGCCTCCGGCGCAGACCGCCATCCTCACGATCGCCTTGCGCGCGGCCAGCGGTCCCCGGGTTCCCCGCGCGGCCAGCGGTCCCCGGGTTCCCCCCACCCGGCCAGCGGTTCGACGGTTCGCCGCACCCGGCCAGCGGTCCAACGGTTCGCCGCAGCCCACAGGTGACCCGCCCGGCGGCACAACCGTCCGACGATTGGGGCGGGTGTCGGACGATCGCTCCGCCCGGCGGCACAACCGTCGGGTCGAGCGGATCGTTGGTTCGGTGGACGGGGAGCCCCCGATGTGCGTCCGGCCGATCAGCCCCCGATGTGTGTCCGGCCGATCAGCCCCCGATGTGCGTCCGGCCGATCATCCCTGCCGCGACCGTCTTGTTCGTCGCCTCGTCGACCAGGATGAACGAGCCTGTCTGGCGGTTCTGCAGGTACGGATCCACGAACAGCGGCTGGGTGACCCGCAGCTGCACCCGCCCGATCTCGTTGAGGACGAGCTCGGTCGCGGCCTCGTCACGGTGGAGCGTGTTGACGTCGATCTTGTAGCTCAGCTCCCGGACGAGCGCCTTCGCCCAGCGGGTCGTGTGCTTGATGCCGTACTTGCGCCCCGGGACCAGGGGCGCGCTCTCGTCCATCCAGCACACCTGGGCATCGATGTCCTGGGACACGATCGGCATGTTGTTGGGGCGGCAGATCATGTCGCCGCGCGAGATGTCGAGCTCGTCGGCCAGGACCACCGTCACCGCCATCGGCGGGTATGCCTCGGCCACGGGGCCGTCGGCCGTGTTGATGGACGCGATCGTCGTCTGGAGGCCGGACGGCAGGGCCACGACGTCGTCGCCCGGCTTGAGGACCCCGGACGCGACGGTGCCTGCGTAGCCCCGGTAGTCGATGACCTCGAGGCTCTGCGGCCGGACCACGTACTGGACCGGGAACCGAACGTCCACGAAGTCCCGGTCGGATGCGACGTGCAGCCGTTCGAGGTGCGAGAGGAGGGGAGACCCGTCGTACCAGGGCATCTTCTCGGAACGGGTGACCACGTTGTCGCCGACCAGCGCCGACACCGGGATGAACGTCATGTCCCGGACGCGGAGCCGGGGTCGCGAACTCGCCGAACTCGTCGCGGATTGCCTCGAAGGTCGACTCCGAGTAGTCCACGAGGTCCATCTTGTTGATGCAGACCACCACGTGGGGCACCCCGAGGAGGGTGGCCAGGAACGCGTGCCGCCGGCTCTGCTCGGTGATCCCCTTGCGGGCGTCGAGCAGGATGAGGGCGACGTCCGCGCTCGAGGCGCCGGTGACCATGTTCCGGGTGTACTGCACGTGCCCCGGGGTGTCGGCGATGATGAACTTGCGGCGCGGCGTCGCGAAGTACCGGTACGCGACATCGATCGTGATGCCCTGCTCCCGCTCGGCGCGCAGGCCGTCGGTCAGCAGCGCGAGGTCGGTGTAGTCGTTGCCGCGATCGCGCGAGACCCGCTCGACCGCGTCCAGCTGGTCCGAGAACAGGGACTTGCTGTCGTACAGGAGGCGGCCGATCAGCGTGCTCTTGCCGTCATCGACGGACCCGGCGGTCGCGAACCGGAGAAGGTCCATCGGCATCAGAAGTAGCCTTCCTTCTTGCGGTCTTCCATGCTGGTCTCGCTGGTCTTGTCATCGCCGCGCGTGGCCCCGCGCTCGGTGATCCTGACGGCCGCGATCTCGTCGATGATCCGTTCGATGGTGTCCGCGTGCGACTCGACCGCGGCGGTCAGGTTCGCGTCGCCCACGGTCCGGTAGCGGCACAGGAGCCGGCGGGGGGCGTCGCCCTCGCGCAGCGGCGTGAACTCGTTCACGGCATACAGCATCCCGCCCCGTTCCACGACCTCGCGCTCCTTGGCCAGGTACAGCTCCGGGATCTCGATCCGCTCCTCGCCGATGTAGGTCCAGATGTCGAGCTCGGTCCAGTTCGAGAGCGGGAACACGCGGATGCTCTGGCCCAGGTGGACCTTGCCGTTGTAGAGGCTCCAGATCTCGGGCCGCTGGTTCTTGGGTCCCACTGCCCGAACTCGTCGCGGAACGAGACACGCGCTCCTTGGCGCGGGCCTTCTCCTCGTCGCGCCGGGCGCCCCCGAACAGGGCGTCAAACCCATGCCGCTCGGCGGCCTCGAGCAGGACCGGCGTCTGGATCCGGTTGCGGGATCCATTCGGCTCCTCCCGGACCACGCCGCGGGCGATGGCATCGGGCACCGAGGCGACCACGAGCGTGAGACCCAGCTTCTCGATCCAGCGATCGCGGTAGGCGAGGATCTCCGGGAAGTTGAGCCCGGTGTCCACGTGCATCACGGGGAACGGGATGCGTGCCGGTGCGAACGCCTTGCGCGCCAGGTGGAGCATGACGATCGAGTCCTTGCCACCCGAGAACAGGAGGCAGGGGCGCTGCATCTCCGCGGCGACCTCGCGGAAGATGTGGATGCTCTCGGCCTCCAGGGCGCGCAGCTGGCTCAGGGAATGGGTGGTCACTCGGGTGCTCCTGGGGCGTCGTCCGGCCCGGCCTCCGCCAGCAGGCGGCGCACGTGGGCGACGAGCGACGGGTGGCAGACCCGCAGGTCGGGCGACCACGGGTTCGGCCCGTTGTACTCGATGGGTGAGCCGTCGAGGCGGGTGGCGGTCAGGCCCGCGGCCTGGGCCACGGCGACGGGTGCGGCGGAGATCCCACTCGTACTGGCCGCCGGCGTGGAGGTAGACGTCCACCTCGCCCTCGACCGCCGCGATCACCTTGACGCCGGTGGAGCCCATGGTCACGAGCTCGACATCATCGCGCTCGGCGAGTCTCCCGACGACCGCGGGCGGACGCGTCCGGGATGCCGCGATGCGCAGTGGCCGCTCTCCGGCGATGACTGCCCGCGCACCGGCGTCCGTGATGGGCGTGACGCTGGCGCTGTCGAAGACCCGGCCGCGGCCGGGGAGCGCGACCGCGCCGGCGACCAGTCCGCGGCCACGCTGCCAGAGGGCGACGTGGACCGCGAAGTCCATGCGCCGGGTACCGTCCGGGTCGATCTCTGCGTACTCCCGGGTGCCGTCGAGCGGATCGATGATCCAGACGCGGCCGGCGTCGAGGCGGGCCGGGTCGTCCTTCGCCTCCTCGGACAACACGGCGTCCGCCGGGCGATGCTCCGCCAGGGCGGCGGCGAGCCACGCCTGCGCTGCCGCATCTCCGGCGGCGCCGAGTGCCTTGCCGTCGAGGGGCACGCCGTCGGTCCCCGCGCGCTCGCGCAGCGCCACCAGGACCCGTCCGGCGCCATCGGCGAGGGCAGCCGCGAGGCGGGTGTCGTTGCCGAGGTCGGCGGTTCGCGACGGGCGAGGGTTCACGCGCTCGCTCGTCACCACGGCCTGCCTGCCATCATCCGCCGCGTTCTCCTTCACCGTGCTCATCCGCGCACGCGGCTGACTGTCGCCGGTCCCGCGTGGCCGGACCGAAGTCATCATCCGCGCATGTCCCGCACCCTCCACGCCCGGCAGCGCGGTCGCGCGCGCCCATGACGTTCGATCTGCCGCTGGCCATCGGGCGGGCTCCTGGTGGGCACCGTCGTCGGCCTCACGGGGATGGGTGGCGGGGCGCTGATGACGCCAATGCTCGTGCTCCTGTTCGGGTTGACCCGCTACGGCGATCTCGAGCGACATCGTGGTGAGCCTGTTCATGAAGCCGGTGGGGGCATGGGTCGACCTCCGGCGTGGACGGGTCAACCTCAAGCTGGTGGCCGGCTGTGCGCGGGCTCTGTGCCGGGCAGCGTTTCCGGGGCCGGATCAGCCAGGTGCCCCCCGACGTCGACCTCGATCTGTGGCTCAAGCGTGGTCCGGCCTCGCCCTGACGCTGGCGACCATCGGGTTATCAGCCGCGCGCGATCCAGACGCGAGCCGGCAGCTGCCCCTTGGCGAGGGCATCGCGGCGTGCCGAAGAAGCCGGTGGTGGTCCTCAAGCCGATCCTGGTCGTCCTCTGGGGCGGTTGCCGGGTTCATGGTGGCCTGACCTCGGTCGGCGCGGGGATCGATCATCGTGGTCGCGGCTGGCCGACGACGCACCTCTGCCTGCAGGCGTCGGCACTGGTCGGTACCGACCTCGTCCAGGCGATCCCGCTGGTGGGCGGCGGCTGCCGGCCAGATGCTGTTCGGCAGCTTCTCGTTCGCCGTCGCGTTCTCGCTGCTGTTCGGGGCGATCCCCGGTGCCTCGTCGGGGCCCAGGCTCGACCCGCGCCCCCGGCGGCATCATCCCGCGCGTGCTCGCGGTGCCTGCTGCTCTGTCGTTGCTCAAGCCGCTGGGGTTCAGCAATGAGATCGTCCTGCTGGCCGCCGTGGCTGCGCTCGGGCTCGGCAGCCTGATCTGGA
>CAVQSY010000041.1:0-90350 GCA_963716025.1 uncultured Chloroflexia bacterium | reverse complement strand
TGTCGCCTTGGACTCATTACGTATTGCTGAGGAGCCGCGCCACGACGAACACCCCGGCGACCACCAGGAATGCCGGAATCGCCAGCGTCGTGGCCAGGCGTCGCCCGACCGAGGCGGCGGGCAGGCGGATGGGAGCCAACCGGGCGTCGTCAGTGTCCCGCGCCGGCTGCGACCGCGAGGCGCTCGCCGGCCTCGACCCGGACCGTCAGCCGGTTCTCGGCGGGTGTGAGCGGGCACGAGAACCGGGGGTCGTACACGCAGGACGGGTGATAGGCGAGGTTGAAGTCGAGCGAGTACGTGCCGTCATCCTGGACCTCGAGGTCAAGGTACCGGCCGGCGCCATAGGTCTCCGCGCCCGACGTCGCGTCCAGGAACGGGACGAACAGGGTGTCGCTCTCGCTGTTCGCGAACCGGTAGGCCGTGAGGGCCTGCTCGACCCCGCCGATGTGGAACCGGAACACGCCGGCACGCTCGGCGGGACGAAGCCGGCCGTCCGAGGTGGGGATCTCGAACCGCACCGGCTCGTCGCCGGTGTAGGGATGGAGGGTGAGGTCGTCGATCACCAGGCGCTCGTCCACCCCGTAGTACGGGAGCCCGTTGAACGCCGCCCGCTCGGCGATGGGGAGCGGGCTTCCCTGGGACGTCTTGAAGTAGGCGTCCTTGTCGACCCGGAATGCGGTCACGGCGTCGGCATAGGAGCGCGAGTGGTGGTGTGCGTGCTCGTCGGCCAAGGGACACCTCGCAGGAGCGGTGGCAGCAGAGCGTAGTCGATGCCGGCCCGACACCAGAGCAGGGTGGTCAGGTGCGGTGGGGCGACGTTCGTACCATGGCGCCACCTCGGTCGCCTGCCTACCTTGAGCCTGCGTTCCGCAGAGCGCGCCGGTCCGCACTGTGCGTCCGGTCGACCAGAGCAGCGCCGGTCCGATGGGAGCCCCGCCGGTCCGGCAATCGGGATGGACAACACGTGATCGAGGATTTGGCGGCGTCCCCCGGATGGATGGTCCCGGTGGCCATCGGCTATGCCGCGTTCCTGGTGGCGATCTCCGCCTACGACCTGCGGTGGCACCGTGTCCCCAATCTCGCGATCTACCCGGCCATCGGCGTGGCGCTCGGGCTCGCCTTCCTGCGTCCCGACCGGCCCTGGTGGGACCTCGTCCTGGCGGGCGCCGTCGCAGCCACCCTGTTCGTGGGGATCGGCCTCGTGTCCGGGGGCGGGATGGGCATGGGAGACGCGAAGCTGGCCGCCTTCATCGGGCTCATGACCGGATGGCCCGGGGTGCTCGTCGCCGGGTTCATCGCGTTCGCGGCCGGTGCCGCGGCCGGTGTCCTGCTGATCGCCGTGGGCCGACTTGGCCGCCGGGATCCGCTGCCCTTCGCGCCGGCACTCGCGCTGGGGGCAATCACCGCCGCGCTGGCGGGTCGCCAGCTCACGCAGCTCCTGTGGCCGGGGATCGCCTGATGATGGACATCCAGACACCTGCCTCCGCCGGCGACGCCTTGGCCTCCGGCTCTGCCCCGGTTCCCGTCCGCGTCTCCGTCCCCCGTGCCCCGCGCCTCGGCGACATGCTGCTGCGGGCCGGCCTTGTCGAGGAAACCCAGCTGTCCGCCGCGCTCGCCGCACAGGGCGAGCGGCGCAAGCGACTCGGGGAGATCCTGCGAGACGACAACGTCCTTGACGAGGTCGCGCTGGGAGCCGTGCTCGCGGTCCAGCTCGACGTGCCCCTCGTGGATCTGCGCGAGGAGACGAGCGAGGATGCCGCCCTCGCCATGCTGCCGGAGGCCGACGCCCGGCGGTTGTGGGTCTTGCCGCTGACGGCACCCGGACCGGACCTGGGTCCCCTGGTCGTGGCCGCCGACGACCCCAGCAACCAGTCCCTGATCGAGGAGCTCGAGGAGCTCACCGAGCGCCCGGTGGTGGCGCACCTTGCGCTGCGGTCCGAGATCCTCGACGGGATCAACCGTCGCTACCGCGTGACCGAGGACCTTGCCGCCCAGGTCTCGGCCTTCGCCACGACGCGCCCGACCACGGCTCCCAGTGTGGGCCGCAGGGCGGTCTCGACCGCCGGTGTGCAGGACCTCGCGGACGCCCCTGTCGTCCAGATCGTCAACCTGCTGGTCTCACAGGCCCTTCGAGACCATGCGAGCGATCTCCACATCGAGCCCCAGGCGACCGGCCTGCGGATCCGGACCCGGGTGGACGGGATCCTGCGCGACGTCGCCGACCTGCCCGCGGAGCTGGCGCCCGGCCTCGTGAGCCGGATCAAGATCCTCGCCGAGCTGAACATCGTGGAGAAGCAGCGGGCGCAGGACGGCCAGATCACGATGGACGTCGAGGGGCGCCTGGTGGATATCCGGGTTGCCACGATGCGCACGATCTGGGGCGAGAAGGTGGTCATGCGGCTGCTCGACCGCGACCGATCCGTGCTCCGGCTCGCGCAGCTGGGCGTGCCGGCGGGCGTCCAGCCCGCCCTCCAGTCCATCCTGGGCTCGCACTACGGGATGGTCATCGTCGCCGGCCCCACCGGCAGCGGCAAGACGACGACGCTGTATGCGGCGATCAACGAGCTGGACCGGGTGGCCCTCAACGTCACGACCATCGAGGACCCGGTCGAGTACACGTTCGAGCGCGTCAACCAGACGCAGGTCAACGCGGCCGCCGGTCTCACCTTCGCCTCCGGCCTGCGGGCGATCCTTCGCCAGGATCCCGACGTCATCCTGGTGGGCGAGATCCGGGACCGCGAGACGGCCGAGATCGCCACCCAGGCGTCGATGACCGGGCACCTCGTGCTGTCGTCGATGCACGCGACGAGCGCGGTCAGCGCCCTGTTCCGGCTGCTGGAGATGGGGATCGAGCCGTTCCTCGTGTCGGCCAGCGTGACCGGCGTCTTCGGCCAGCGCCTGATGCGCCGGATCTGCTCCCAATGCCGGATCGAGATCGAGCCCACCTCGGAAGAGCAGGCGCTGTACGTCGCCGCCGGCCTGACGCCACCCGACGTCGCCTTCATCGGCCGGGGCTGCACCTACTGCGCCGGCAGCGGCTATCTCGACCGGATCGGCGCCTACGAGCTGCTCCGGATCACCCCCGACGTCCGCCGGCTCATCGCCGCCGAGGCGCACTACGACGACGTCCTCGCCCTGGCGCTCAAGGAGGGCTTGATTCCGATGCGGATCGACGCGCTGCACAAGGCAGCGGCCGGGATCACCACGGTGCACGAAGCCATTCGCAGCGTGAGCGCCTGATGGCCACGATCGACGCGATCGGCCGCGGGCAGAGCCGCATGCAGCGCGCCAACGACCGGCTGGCGCAGCACCTCCCCGGCCTCGATTCGGTCAAGCGGGTCGAGCTGGTGCTGTTCAGCCGGATGATGGCCACCTTCATCCGGGCGGGCGTCCCCATCCTCGATGGCATCGGGGTCGTGCGTGAACAGGCGGATTCCAAGGTCTTCCGGCGCACCCTGGACGACATCGCCACCCACCTCCGGGAGGGTGACACGCTCTCGATGACCCTGGCCCGGCATCCTCGCGTCTTCCCGCGCCTCTACATCAACATGGTGGTGGCGGCCGAGGCAACCGGCGAGCTGGACGTCATCCTCGACCAGCTGGCCCGGTACCTGGACCTGGCGGACGCCACGTCACGGCGCGTCCGCCAGGCGATGCTCTACCCGGGAATCGTGATGGGCCTCGCGGTGGTCGTCGTTCTCGTCCTGATCACCTTCGTGCTCCCATCGTTTGTCGCGCTGTTCGCGGACTTCGATGCGGAGCTGCCGCTGCCCACGCAGCTGATGATGGCGCTGGGGGCGTTCGGGGGCGCATACGGGATCCAGACCGCCGGCGCGGTCGCCGTCCTGATCGCCGTGGCGTTCCTGCTCCGTGGCACCCGGCGCGTCCGCTGGATACGCCACCGGGTCATCTTCCGACTGCCCGTGGTGGGCAAGCTGGTCCGGCTCGGGATCGAGTCGCGGTTCACGCGCATGCTCGGGATCCTGCTCCGTGCCGGCGTCCCGGTCGCCCAGGCGTTCGAGATTGCTGCGGTCGGGACAGGCAACGACGAGTACATGCAGCGGCTGGGTCCCGTCAAGGAGGCCCTGATCTCCGGCGACGGCATCGCCGGGCCGCTCAAGTCCTCGAAGCTGTTCAGCCCGCTGCTGATCCAGATGGTCAGCGTCGGCGAGGAGACGGGGACGCTCGATGCCTACCTGGATCTCGCGTCGGACTTCATGGACAGCGACCTCGACTACAAGACCAAGCAGATGGTCACGCTGATCGAGCCGGCGCTGATCGGGGGTGTGGCCGTGGTCGTGGGATTCGTGGCCCTGTCGGTCATCACGCCGATGTACAGCATCCTGCAGCAGGTCAAATGACCGTCCGGCTCCGGCGCCTGCATGCCGACGACCGCGGCTCGACGCTGGTCGAGACCCTTGTCGCCTCGGCGCTGCTCGGAATCGCCCTGATCGGCCTCGTCGGCAGTCTGTCAACGTTCGCGATCGCGAGCCGGGGCGCCGAGGACCGGAGCGTGGCCCAGGCCATCGCGCGGGCGCAGGCGGCCCGGATCAGCGCCGCCCCCTACCAGGCGGACGGGGACTACAGCGCCTACGACGAGCCGCTGCCGGCGGGCTACACCCGGTCAGTTGCGGTGACGTGGTGGGACGGCGTCTCCGACTGGTCCTCCTCGGCCACCGCCTCCGGACTCCAGCGGGTGACGCTCGGGATCCGGGTCAACGGCTCCAGGGTGGCCACCCTCGAGTTCGCCAAGGCTGACCGATGACCGGCCTGCTCCGCCAATTCGCCCGCGAGGACACGGGCGTCACCCTGCCCGAGCTGCTGGTCGGCACCTTCATCGGCGCGATGATCATGACCTCGGTCGCGTCGACGATCTTCACGTCCAACGACCTGCGCGTCCGCGCCGACGACCGCACGCAGGTCGCGAGCGACCTGGCAGTGGTCACGATGCGCTTCGACCTCGATGCCTCGATGGCGACGGCCACGGCGCCAGCCCGGGCGCAGACCACCTCGACCTCGTGCGACACCGCGATCAACCTCGGCCTGGACGAGGGCGGGGCACCCGTCCGCTATCGAACGGTGACGGGGAGCCCGGCCGGTCCGCAGTGGCTGGAGCGCGTGAGCGGCAGCGGCACGCTGGTGCTGGCCCGGAACGTGGCGGGCTGCACGTGGCACGTGACCCAGGACGGGTCCGGGCGATCCACGATCGTGGTCACGCTGTCGCTTGCGGGGGCGACCGGGGAGTCGGTCTCCCAGCGGCTGCGCGCCGCGCCGAGGCTGTGGTGAGCACGCATCATTCGTCCTCCCGGTCCCGCTCGCTGGTGCGGTCCGTGCTCCGGATCGGGCGCGACGAGGGTGGCCAGTCGTTGCCGGTCGTGCTGACCTTGATCACGTTCCTGTTCATCATCGCCAGCGCCATGGCCGCCCACGCCTCGGTGGCGCTGCGCACGACGGCGGCGAATGAGGCGCAGGGGGGCGACCTCCACGCAGCAGGCGCCGGCGTTGAGCTCGGGATCTGGTGGCAGCGCAACGGGAGGTCGGGCAATCCGCCCGACATCGACGTGAACGGCAAGAACGTCTCGACGACGGTGGCCGTGGCCGGCGGAGCGTCGTGTGCGACCCGGTCGCCGATCCTGATCACGGGCTTCGAGGCCGGGGCCGTGTCCAGGGATGGCGGCGGCCTGTTCTCCACGATCAGCGGCAGCGACGCGGCCTCCGATGCCGCCGTCTCCCGGAGCGGCGGGCGATCGTTGCGGATCGATGATCCATCCAACGCGAGGGACTACGTCACCCTGCGGGTGGCCGGGGGCGTGATCGTGGCTCGCCTCTACCTGCGGCTTGCCACCCTGCCGGCGTCGGACGTCACCGAGCTGCTCGTGCTCGACTCCGTGAGCGGCAACGACCTCCGCCTGGGGTACCAGGCCTCGACGCAGCGCCTGACCCTGCGCTTCGCCAACCGCGCGCCGGTCGTGGCGACGTCGACGATCAGCGCCGCTGCGTGGGTCCGGATCGACCTGCAGTACACGGCCAGCACCAACCCGCGATCCGCGACGTGGCAGGTGGACGGCGTCGACCAGGCCGACGTGACGGCGAGCGGAGCGGCGACAACGGTCCGCTACCTGCGGCTTGGGTCGAATGTCCGCCGGGATACCTACACCGCGCACTACGACGACGTCATGGTCTCCGCGACGGCAGCCGACTACCCGATCGGCGAGGGCATGGTCCTGCCACTGCGACCCGACGGCATGGGCTCCAGCGTCACCCCGGACTCGTTCCACCACGAGGACGGTTCGGCCATCGATGCCGACACGTACCGGCGGCTTGACGACGACCCGATGGACAGCACGTCGGACTACGTCCAGCAGGACACGGCCGGAGCGTCGGACTTCCTCGAGATGACGTTGTCGGACACCAGCGAGCGGTGCATCGTGGGTGTGTCGGGGCTCGTCGGCTACCACTCCCAGGCAGCCGCCCGCAACAGAGGCGCGACCCGCCTCGTCGACGGGGCGACCGAACTCGACATCTACACCGGCGACATGTCCGAGACCCGGCTGTTCTACCGGTCCGCGATGATCCCGCCTTCCGGGGCCTGGACGCGGGCCGCCGTCAATGCCCTCCGGATCCGGATCGGGTACGGGGCCGACATCCGGCCGGTCCCCTACTGGGACGCGCTCCTGGTCGAGATCGCCACCGGTGAGAGCGCGCCCGGGATCGTCACCGTGACCGCAACGGCGGGGGCGTCCACGGTGACCGCGACCTACACGGACGCCGGGGCGGCTCCGCCGGTGCTGGAGGCGTGGTCGGCCAGCCGATAGGCCGCGGGGGGTGACGGGATGCCCCTGGACCCCGCGAATGCCACGGGACCACACCGCACCCTGCACAAGTACCCCGGTCACCCGGACCATCGGGCGGTTGGGCGTGCGGGCGACTGCGCGGATCATGGACCGCAGGCCTGGAGCGTGGGCTGGCCACGCAGAGGCATCACACCCATCAACGTCAGATCGGCGTCCCCCGGTCACCGGCGCAACGGGCACCACAGGGAGCAGACACAGCATGATGAGGTTCCTCAGCCGGACGCACCGCGACAACCGCGGCTTCACCCTCGTGGAGCTGCTCGTTGTGGTCACGATCCTGGGAATCCTCGCGGCCGTGGTCACCACGAGCCTGGTCGGCCTGACCGGGACCGCGAAGACCAACGCGTGCGCCGAGGAGCTCCGGACGGTCCAGACCGCGATGGACGCCATGATGGCCAAGAACAACATCGTCGCGGTCGCCGCTCGGACGACCGACACGAACACCTTCTCCGCCCTCCCGACCGGCACCGGTGTCCAGCCGCTGTCGCCCAACTACCTCCGCCAGGCCACGACCAAGGGCTCGTACCGGTGGACGGCCACGGGACTGGTGACGGCCGGCACAACCGGCGGATGCTCGTAGCCCGCTGACCGAGCGTCCTGACGGGCGGTGACGCCGCCCAGTGCCGCTCCAGTGCCCACAGGCGCCCTTCTCCGGACGGAGAGGGGCGCTTTGCTGTTGTCAGCCGGGCTCGGCGAGCTCGTTGGGGTACATCGAAGCCGCCACGGCAACCTCCCGGGAGATGATCCCCTCGCCGACGAGGCGGCGGAGGTCGGCCTCCAGCGTCCGCATCCCGAGGGCGGCCCCGGTCGCGAGCACGTTGCGCAGCTGGTTCGACTTGCCATCCCGGATCAGGTTCCGGATCGCCGGGGTACCCAGCAGCACCTCGAACGCGGCGACGCGCCCGTCGCCATCCGCACGCGGCAGCAGACGCTGGTGGAGGACGCCCGCCAGGGTCAGCGAGAGCTGTGTCTGGACCTGGCGCTGCTGCTGGGGCGGGAAGACGTCCACGATGCGGTCGATCGCCTGGGCCGTGTCGTTGGTATGCAGGGTCGCAAACACGAGGTGGCCGGTCTCCGCCATCGTCAGCGCGGCCGCGATCGTCTCGAGGTCCCGCATCTCGCCGACGAGGACCACGTCCGGGTTCTCCCGCAGCGCGGCGCGCAGCGCACCCGCGAAGTCATGCGCGTCGGAGCCGACCTCGCGCTGCATCACCATCGAGCGCTGGTGGTGGTGCACGTACTCGATCGGATCCTCGATCGTGATGATGTGCGCGGCCCGATCCTGGTTGACCATGTCGATCATGGCGGCAAGGGTGGTGGACTTTCCGCACCCGGTGGGACCGGTCACCAGCACGAGGCCGTGCGGGAGGTGGGTGAGCGACTCGCAGACCGCCGGCGCGCCGAGCGCCACGAGTGACGGGATCCGGTACGGGATCAGGCGCAGCGCCCCCGCCAGCGTGCCGCGCTGGTAGAACAGGTTGGCGCGGACACGCGTCACCTCGCCGTACGAGAAGCTGAAGTCCAGCTGGCGGTTGGCTTCAAGCTCCGCCCACCGAGCACCAGCCAGGGCGCGGGCCAGGCGGGCCGTCGACTCGGGGGTCATCCGGTCCTCGCCCAGCCGAACCAGCTCGCCGCGGATGCGTGCCGTGGGTGGCGCCCCCGGGGCAAACAGGAGGTCCGAGCCTCCACGCTCGGTGACGATCCCCAGGAGCCGCTCGATGACCTCGTCCACGTCGTCCGGAACTGTACACTCCCACCCGTGGAGCCCGTGGAGGAACCTGGTGGAGCGCCGGTGCTCATCGTCTCGCCCGACGAGCGCTGGCTGCGCGCCCTCGAGGTCACGATCCGGCTCGGCGGCTACCGCGTGATCTCCCGGCGATCGATGGCGGATGTCCTGCGCGTCAGGGACGGGGACAACCTGCCGCAGGCGATGGTGTTCGACCTCGGAGCCAACTGGACGGCCCAGGAGCTCGAGTCCGTCCGGGCGCTGATCGCCGAGACGACCATTCCCGCTGTCGTGATCCTGCCTGAGCGCCTCGCGGCAGAGCGTGACCGTGTTGCCGCAGCGGGGGCCACGACGCTGATCAGGCCGTACCAGCCGTCCGAGCTGTTCGCCGTGCTGCCGCCGCACCCGCGCGCGCACGGGATTACCGCGGTCGAGCCCGTCGATGCGGCTGTCGAGCCCGCCGACGCCACGGTCGAGGCCGAACCCGGCGCCTGAACCCTGCACGGGTGCGATGAACTGGGGCTAGCCCCACCCCCAGGATGCCCGCTGCCCGGCTGGGCGCCGGGGTCGCCGGAGCCTACCGTCGATCTCGACAACCAATCAGCCAGCGGGCCGGGATGAAGCCGGCCGGGGACCGCCCAAGGGACCCCGGCAGGGCCGGCCCACGAAAGGGGTGTAACCCGTGCGCCGCCTGTCCCTGGTCACGACCGCTGTCGTGATCCTTCTCGCTCTCCTGGCCCCGGTGGCCCTCGCCGCCGGACCCGTGACCTCCACCGGCAGCGTCGTCGTGTCCGTCAACGGCACGATGGACCTCCCGGCGGGCACATCCGTCAACACGGTCGTCGTCGTGGATGGCACCGCCACCATCAGCGGCGACGCCCGGACGGTCATCGTCGCGGGTGGCACCGCCACCCTGACCGGTGCCACCGTCGACGAGCTCGTCATCGTGGATGGACGCGTCGACCTGCTCGCCGGCACCAGCGTCGGCAACGTCAGCACGTGGCAGGGAACCGTCACCCAGGATCCAGCCGCCACGATCAGCGGCCGCACCACGACATTCGAGACGGACCTCGCCGCACTCGCGATCCTGCTGGTGCCGCTCGTTCTCGCCTTCACCGTCGGCATGGCGATCGCCGCCGTGGTGGCCGCGCTGGTCGTCGCCGCCTTCGCCTCGCGCCAGGTGCGCGAAGCGGAAGCCCAGATCTCCGGCCGCCCGGGCCCCTCGCTCCTGGCCGGGATCGCCGGCACCGTCGTGCTCCCGATCGTCGCGGGGCTGCTCATCCTGAGCGTCATCGGCGCCCCCATCGGGCTTGCCCTGCTGCTCGGGATCCTGCCCGTCCTCGCGTTCCTGGGCTGGATCGTCGCGGCCATCTGGGTCGGCGACTGGCTCATCGCCCGGAGCCGCGGTGAGCGCGAGCCCGGTCGCCCATACCGCGCCGCGATCGTGGGCGTCATCGTCCTCTCGATCGCCTCGATCGTGCCCTTCGTGTCCACGATCGCCACCCTGTTCGGGTTCGGTGCCCTGCTCCTCGTCGGGTGGCGGATCCTGCAGCCGGAGCGGCCCGCGCGGTCCGGACAGCCCGCCGAGCCGCGCGCCGGAACGATGACCCCGGCGCCGACCGCGGGCTGATCGGGGCCCTGATCGCCGGCCTGACGGGGGCGCCGCCCTCGTCAGGCCGCCCGGTCAGTTCGTGCCCAGCTCGTGGAGCAACGTGTCGTCCGGGCCCCGGAGCTGGAGGACCATCGGGACCAGGCCCAGGGCGTGCGTCGAGCAGCTCAGACAGGGGTCATAGGCGCGGACCAGGGCGGAGACGCGGTTGAGGGCGCCCTCCTGGATCCGGTTTCCATCCACGAACCGCTTCGCCACCTGCAGGATGCCCCGGCCCACCGCGAGGTTGTTGTGGCCGGTGGCCACGATCAGGTTGGACCAGGTCATCGCCCCGTTGCCGTCAACCTTGTAGTGATGGATCAGGGTGCCTCGTGGGGCCTCGATGACGCCGGTGCCCTCGAGATTGTTGACGCCCGCGGTCGCGCGGATCCTGGTCGCCAGGATGCCCGGGTCATCGAGCAGCTCGCGCATGCGCTCTAGACCGTACAGGGCCTCGATCAGGCGGGCGTAGTGGTAGTGGAAGCCGCTCTGGACGATCCGACCGAGACGCTCGCGGTACTCAAGCAGCTCCCGGTCAGCCTCAGGCGTTCCGCAGCGGTCGGCGACGTTCAGACGAGCCAGCGGGCCAACCCGGTAGATGCCGTCGGGGTAGCCGATGGGCCGGTAGTACGGCGCCTTGAGGTAGGAGTCGGAGAGCGCGGCCTCGCCGATGTGGCTGGCGTAGTCGGCAGGCTTCACCTGGTCGGCGATCAGGGTGCCGTCGGCGCCCATGAACCGCAGGTTGCCGTCGTACAGCCGGAGCGAGCCGTCGGGGCCCACGAGACCGAGATACATCGTCGGGAAGTTCGCGAAGGCGGCGATCTCCTCGGGGAACCCGTCGACGGTCGCCTTCCACAGGTCCAGCGTGCGGCGCACGATCGCCATGGCTGCGGGCAGCTCGGCGAGGATCTTCTCCCGGGCCTGCGGGTCAAGCGGGGCATTCACACCGCCGGGCACGACCCAGGAAGGGTGGACGCGCTCCCTGGCCAGCCGCTCGATCGCCTGCTGGCCGAACTTGCGCAACGCGATCCCGTCGCGCAGGGCGTCGGGGTGCGACTCCAGCAGCCCGGCGATGTTGCGCTTGCCGGGATCCGAGTCCATGCCCAGCAGCAGATCTGGCGCGGACAGGTGGAAGAAGGACAGGGCGTGCGACTGCACGATCTGGGCGCAGTGCAGCAGCTCTCTCAGCCTGGCCGCGGTCTCGGGGATTCGGACCGCCATGATCTCGTCGCAGGCCTTCGCCGAGGCGAGCAAGTGGCTGACCGGGCAGATGCCGCAGATGCGCGCCGTGATCGACGGCATCTCGTAGTACGGCCGCCCCTCCACGAACTTCTCGAACCCGCGGACCTGGGTCACGTGGAACTGCGTGTCGATCACCTGCCCGGCGTCGTCAAGCTTGATGGTGATCCTTGCATGGCCCTCGATTCGAGAGACGTGCTTGATGGTGATCGTGTTCGCCGCAGGATTCGCGGCCCCAGTCGGCTGGGCCGCAGGCGCGAAGTCGGCCGGTTCCTGGCCCATCGTGGGGGTCGCCGCAGCCCCAACCGCCCTGGATGTCGTTCGCTTGTTCGCCATGTCCGGCCCCCTATCCGAAGCGGAGCTTGTTGCCGAGGTCCGGCAGCCGGCCCTCCAGCAGCTCACTCAAGACCATGAGGATCGCGTTGGGCTTGGGCGGGCAGCCGGGGACATGGACGTCCACCTTGATCGCCTCGTGCAGCGGACCGGCCTGCTTGAGCAGGGCCGGCACGCCGTCGGTCGGAACCCCCGGCGACTCGGTCGCGCCCTCGACGTAGATCCGATCGAGGAGCTTGCGGACGGGGATCCCATTGCGCATCGACGGCACGTTGCCGGTCACCGCGCAGTCGCCCAGGGCCACCACGATGCGACTCCGCGCCCGGGCGGTCTGGGCGAGCTTGAGGTCGTCCTGGCTGCTGATCGCCCCCTCGATCAGGGCCACATCCACGCCCGTGGGCCACTCCTGGGCGTCGACGAGCGGGCCGAACACGATGTCCGCCCTCTTGAGCACGGCGACGACGCCTTCGTCGATGTCGAGCAGCGACATGTGACATCCCGAGCAGCCGTCGAGCCAGCAGGTGCCGATCTTGACCTTGTCCATCACAGGACCCCTCGCATGGAGGACAACCGGGTCACGACGGTCCGCTGCTTGGCCATCTCCTCGACGCCCCAGCCCTTCTCGGCCATCGCTCCCGTGGGGCAGGCCTGCACGCACTTTCCGCAGCTGGTACAGCTGGTGGCCTCACCCCAGGGCCGCTGCAGCTCTGACACCAGGTGCGACCCGATCCCGCGCCCGGCGAGGTCCCAGACGTGCGCGCCCTCGATCTCGGCGCATACCCGTACGCAACGCGAACACAGGACGCACCGGTTGTGGTCGAGGACGAAACGCGGATGCGTCGTGTCGACCTTCCGCGTCGGATAGGCGTACGGGTATCGGGCATGCGTGACGCCGTGCTCCTGTGCCAGCGTCTGCAGCTCGCAGTGCCCGGAGGTCACGCAGACCGAGCAGACGTGGTTGCCCTCGGTGAACAGGAGCTCGAGCGCGATCTTCCGATAGGACTCGAGCTGCGGCGACGAGGTGGCCACTGCCTGCCCCTCCTGGACCGGGGTGGTGCAGGCCGGCACCGGGCGCGCGACCCCGGAGACCTCGACCACGCACAGCCGGCAGGCGCCCACCGAGCTCAGGCCCTCCATGTAGCAGAGGGCGGGGATGTACCGGTTGTTGGCGCGCGCAACCTCGAGGATGGTCTGGCCGGGGCTGGCCGAGATCACCTCGCCGTCGATGCGGACCTTCACCTTCTCGGTCAAGGCGATCTCCCTATCTCTCAACGCTTCGGACGTCGCAGCGGAGGCAGCGGGAGACCTCCTCCATGGCCGCCACGGTGGTGAGTCCGAGCGAAACCTCCGTGTGCGAGCGCACCCGCTCCGACGCGTCCAGCTCGCCCGGAACGTGGCGACCCCGCTCGCTTGGTGTCTCGGGCACCTCCATCTGGTATTCGAATGGAGGGATGAGGTCGGGGAAGCGGTCCTTGCCCATCAGCTGCTTGTCGATGTTGCGCGCCGCCTTCTTGCCATAGCCCATGGCGTTCGACACGTTGGACGCCCCGGAGATCAGGTCGCCTCCGGCATAGAAGCGCTCGCGGCTGGTCTCGAGCGAGTAGCGGTCGACCTCGAGGGTCCCGTTCTCCTTGACCTTCAGACCGGAGGCCCGGCAGAAGTCCGGGTCGATCGTCTCGCCGACCGCCAGGATGACCGTGTCGCACTCGATCCGGATCACCTCGTCGGTGGAGACCGGCCGCCGGCGGCCCGACGTGTCGAACTCACCGAGCCGGGTGCGAACCGCCTCGATCGCCCGGACCTGTCCGTTCGGGTCGCCCACGATCCGGTGCGGCGCTGCCAGGAAGACGAGCTTCGCGCCCTCGTGCTCGGCGGCCTCGATCTCCTCGGGGATCGCGGGCATGTCCTTCCGCTCGCGGCGGTACACGATGGTGACGTCCGCGCCGGCCCGCCTGGCCGTGCGTGCCGAGTCGATGGCGGCGTTGCCGCCCCCGATGACCACCACCTGGCGCCCGACGGGGACGGGCTGGCTGCGCGACACCGCCTCGAGGAACGGCAGCGCCGGGATCACCCCCGCAAGCTCGGTCCCCGGCAGGTAGACCCATGCCTCCTTCCAGGTGCCGATCGCGAGGAACACCGCGTCGTACTGGTGGGCCAGGTCATTGAGCGTCATCGTCTCGCCCACGCTCACGTTGAACTGGAACCGCACGCCCAGGCGCTCGATGAGCTCGATCTCGCGGTCCAGGACGGCCTTCGGCAGCCGGTACTCGGGCAGGGCGTAGCGGAGCATCCCGCCGGCGGCCGGCCTCGAGTCGTAGACGGTCACGCTGTGACCCAGCAGCGCGAGGTAGTAGGCACAGGTGAGTCCCGTGGGGCCGGCCCCGACGATCGCGACCTCGCGTCCCGTCGGCTCACAGCGGCACTCACGGATCCGATCGACGAGCGTCTCGAACCTGTCCGTCAGGAGCACCTGGTCGGCGATCAGCCGGTGCACGTCGCGCATGTTCACGGACTCGTCCTGCGCAGCGCGCCGGCATCGGTTGTCGCACGGATGCTGGCAGACGCGGCCGGTGGAGGCAGGCAACGGGTTGTCCAGGATCACCGACAGGAACGCATCCTCGATTCGGCCCTCCCGGTACAGCTCGAGGAAGCGCGGGATGTTCATGTGCAGCGGGCAGGAGTTCTCGCACGGCGAGAGGGCCAGGTCCTCGCACACGCCCGCGCGGCAGCGCTTGGCGACGATGTGGTCCTCGAACTCGTGACGGAAGTGGCGCAGGGTGGTCAGCACCGGGTTGGGCGCGCTCTGGCCGAGCCCGCAGAGCGACGTGTCCCGGACCATCCGGCACAGCTCGTCGAGGGTCTCGAGATCCTTGTGGGTGGCCGTCCCGACCGTGAACCCGTTGAGCATGCGAAGCGCCTTGTCCAGGCCGACGCGGCACGGGACGCACTTGCCGCAGCTCTCCGAGTGGGTGAACTCGATGAAGTAGCGGGCGACGTCGACCATGCAGTTGTCTTCGTCCATGACGACCATGCCGCCCGAGCCCATGATCGAGCCGAGCTGTGCGAGAGTCTCGTAGTCGACCGGCGTGTCGAACATCTCGACCGGGATGCAGCCCCCCGAGGGGCCACCGGTCTGCACGGCCTTGATGTCGCGACCGTTGGTGCCGCCCTCTCCGATGTCGTAGATGAACTTGGCCAGCGGCGTCCCAAGCGGCATCTCGACCAGGCCGGTGCTGCGCACCTTGCCGACCAGCGAGAACACCTTGGTGCCCGCGCTCTTGGTGCTGCCCGTCTCGGTGAACCAGGCCGGCCCCTTCGACACGATCGGCGCGATGTTGTACCAGGTCTCGACGTTGTTGATGTTGGTCGGCTTCCCGTCAAGACCCTTCTGGGCCGGGAAGGGCGGGCGGGACCGCGGCCGGCCCGAGTGGCCCTCGAGCGAGGCGATCAGCGCGGTCTCCTCGCCACACACGAAGGCGCCCGCGCCCTCGACCGTCTCGATGTCGAAGCTGAAGCCACGTCCCAGGACGTTCTCGCCGAGCATGCCGTAGGCCCGCGCCTGCTCGATCGCCCGCTCGAGGCGGAGCACCGCCAGCGGGTACTCGGCGCGTACGTAGATGATCCCGCGCGATGCGCCGGTGGCGTAGCCGGCGATCGTCATGCCTTCGAGCAGGGCGTGGGGGTCCGACTCGATCTCGTTGCGGTTCATGTACGCGCCCGGGTCGCCTTCGTCGGCGTTGCAGATGATGTACTTGTCCGGCCCATCGGCCTTGCTGAGGAACTCCCACTTGTTCCCGGTCAGGTACCCGGCCCCACCCCGACCGCGCAGCTTGGCGGCCTTGACCTGCTCGATGACGGCGAGCGGGGTCTGGTCGATCAGGACCTTGTAGAGCGCCTGGTAGCCGCCGATCGCGACGTATTCCTCGATGTCGTCAGGGCTGATCAGGCCGCAGTTTCGGAGCACGATCTTGACCTGGCCCTCGAAGAACGCGATCGCGTTCCAGCTCGGCAGGTCGGGGTACCCGGTGCCGTACTTCACGTGCCCGGTGATGTGATCCCATTCCTCGATCTTGCACAGGATCAGCTCGGCCGGTGGCAGATGGCCCTGGCCCAGGCTGTTCAGGATGTCGTCGACATGGTTGGGCTGGACCCGGTGCAGCATCAGCATCGGGCGGCCGGGCACCCAGACGTTGACGAGTGGCTCCTCGGCGCAGAAACCGAAGCAGCCCACCGGCGCCAGGCTGACGGCCAGGCCACGGGAATCGATCTCGGAGGCGAAAGCGTTGTAGACGGCCTCCGCGCCATTCCCGGACCCGCAGGTGCCCATCCCGACACCAATTCGCGGTCGGCTCGGGAGCAGCTTGGCGAGGCCGGCCTCGCGCACCGCGGCGAACGCGGCGATGTCCTGGATCCTCATCGAGCGCTCTCCTTGCGCAGGGCATCGACCTCGCGGATGAGCGCCTGTTCCTTGACGTGCCCGCGGACCGCGTGGTCCACCTCGACCACCGGCGCGAGCGCGCATTGCCCGAAGCACGCGACCGTGCGGATCGTGAAGCGCCGGTCGGGCGTGGTGAGCGTGACCTTGTCCGCTCCGTCAGACGTTTCCTGCAGGCTGAGCTGCAGCTTCACCCGCTCGAGCAGGGCCCGCGAGCCACGCGTGTGGCACGCGGTGCCGCGACAGATCGCGACCGTGTGCGTGCCCTGCGGATCGAGGTTGAACAGTGCGTAGAAGGTCGCGACGCCGTAGACCTGCGACTGCGGAACGCCAGTCCTCGCTGCCACGTATTCGAGCGTCTCCATCGGCAGGTACTTGTGCCGATTGTTGTCCTGGAGCCGCTCAAGGATGCTGAGGAGGGCGCCCGGACGACCGGCCTGATCCCCGATGATCCGGTCGACGAGATCCTGGTCCTCGACGCGCGGAAGCGCCCCCGCCAACCCCGTGGTCATCCGTTTCTCCAGAGGGATGCCGCACCCCTCGGGCGGGCTCCATGACCCGGCCCGCGCGAAGTGCGGCTGACGACCACGGTACGGCCAGCGATGGTCGTCCCCGTAGGGCCAAGTGGGGCCGAGTCGACCTCCGGCGGACGGGTGGATCTGTCGGCCGATCCGTCCGTTCGGGGGGGTTCGGAGAGGCCGGAAGTCCATCGACCCCGACGATCCGATGGCGCCGACATTCCGGAGACCGGGCCGGCGGCCTGCTGGCGGTCGCCGGTGGCGGTTCGCGCGTGCGTGGCGCACCAGGCCGGTGGCGCGCGTCGGCGATCCGTACGACGATGTCGGCGTCGCCGCCGTTCTCGAGAGGATCCTGTCATGGCCGAAGAGGACCTGGACCGCATTCGTGAGTTCGCGAAGACCCTCCGGGTGCCGCCCGGGACGCGAGTCCGGCTGCCCCGCGACCACGACGCGGACGACACGCAGGGACTCAAGGAGAAGGACGCCGATGCGCTCCTCGCGCGCGGCATCGAGCTGCTGAGCGACTACCAGGCCCGCCTCGCGGCCCAGGATACGCAGGCGCTGCTGGTGATCATCCAGGCCATCGACGCAGCGGGCAAGGACGGCACGATCCGCCACGTCATGAGCGGCGTGAACCCCCAGGGCGTGCGCGTCAACTCGTTCAAGGTCCCCTCGGCGGAGGAGATGGACCACGATTTCATGTGGCGCTACCACAAGGCCCTGCCCGCCCGGGGGATGATCGGGATCTTCAATCGCTCCTACTACGAGGAGCTGCTCGTCGTTCGGGTGCATCCATCCATCCTCGAGGGCCAGAAGCTCCCGCCCGATCGCAAGAACAAGGGCATCTGGACCAGGCGGTTCCACCAGATCAACGACTGGGAGGCGTATCTGGTCGACCAGGGCACCACGATCGTCAAGCTGTTCCTCAACCTCTCGAAGGAGGAGCAGCGGCAGCGGTTCCTGGCCCGCATCGACGAGCCGGACAAGAACTGGAAGTTCAGCGCGGCCGATGTCAAGGAACGCGCCCACTGGGACGCCTATCAGGCAGCCTTCGCCGACGTCCTGTCCCGCAGCAGCACTGCCGCTGCTCCATGGCACGTGATCCCCGCCGACAACAAGTGGTTCGCCCGCCTGGCCGCCGCCGGGATCATCGCCGACGCCCTGATCCGGATGGACCCGCAATTTCCGGAGGTCGGTGGCGAGGCCCGCGAGGCGTTGCTCGCCGCGCGCCTCGAGCTCCTCGCCGAGGGTCCCGGCGAGGGGTTGGGGGGTGATGCAGGTGACGACAAGGGTCGGAAGCGCTCATCCCGGAAGGGCAAGGGCCGCCGGAAGGGCAAGTAGTCCCTAGGGCGCCGCAGCGCGGCGGCCCGCGGTCCGACCGGGACTCGACGGCGGTTCGGGCCGGATCCTGGGGCCCCAGGCCCCGGGCGCCGGGCGCCGGGAGCCGGGAGCCCACCGGGCGCCGGGAGCCCACCCGCGCCCGCGTTTCTGGCCGGGCCTGCGGGCACTCCTCCGCCCCACGGGTAACTCCTCCGCCCCGGGCGCCGGGCGGCACCCCTCCGCCCCACGGGTAACTCCTCCGCCCCGGGCGCCGGGCGCTCGAACGGGCGCCGGGAGCCGGGAGCCCCACGGGTAACTCCTCCGCCCCGGGCGCCGGGCGCTCGAACGGGCGCACCGCAGAACGGATTGGGCGGCAGGCGCCGCGGTCGTCACGCGCGATCGGCGGCTGATCAACAGGTGACGCGCCTGGCGCCCGGAACGGCGCGGCGTGCAACCGTTGGGGCGCCGGGAGCCCACCCGCGCCCGCGCTTCTGGCCGGGCCTGCGGGCACGGCCGGGCCCGTGCGCCCGGGCCCGTGCGCCCGGGCCCGGCTCGCGCGCCCGGGCTGGCGGGCGCGACATGCGCCGCGCCTGCCGGCCCCCGCTACTGTGCGCGGCGAGCTACTCGTGCTCTGTGACGAGGTAGCGGGTGCGGGACTGGACGTGCGCCATCGAGTCCGCGGCCACGGCCTTGCCGTGATCCGTGGCGTAGGCGGCGTCGAAGTCTTCGCGGCTGTCGAACCAGAGCTCCGAGATGCCGTCGATGCCCTCCTCCGGCCCTTCGTCGACGAGGTTGATCACCATCTGGCGCAGCCCGGGCAGACCCAGGGCGAGCGGCCGATGCTCCTCCAGCCACCAGGAGCGGAACTCGTCGCGCGACAGGTCGGCTCGACGGGTCAGCAGGATCATCGCCTTGAACATGACGCCTCCCATGGGTCTGGACACTGCCGAGTCTATGCCCGCCGAGGCAGGCTCAGCACTCGATCACGTTGGGGGCCACACCACCGCGCGAGGACTCCTTGTCCCCGTGATGCATGCCCTCGGACGTCTCTCGCATCGGATCGAACGGGACCTCGTGGGTTCCGAGCAGGTGAAGCCGGCGGGCCTCCCGGATCGCGTCGAGGCGCGCGGGGTCGCCTCCACGTGGACCAGGTCCGGGCGTTCCCCCTCCAGGCCCAGTAGCACCGCCTTTGTCCGTGCCGTGTCCGCGATCAGTGGCACCCAGCGGTCCGTACGACTCGATCCGCATGCGATCTGTCGCGGCGATCAGGCCGCGCTTTTCGAGCCTGCGGGTAAACCGCCGCGCGGCCCGCATCGGCCCGACGGTGTGCGAGCTCGACGGGCCGATCCCGATCTTGGTCAGGTCGAACGCGCTGACGGCCGCTGGCACTCCTGTGCCGTTTCGCGACCATCGCACGCCGCGCGAGCGCGGACAGGTCCGAGTCGGTGCTGGAATGCACGGACTCCCTGGGCGCCGAACCGGCTTCGTGCGCCGCGCCGCCGGCTTCGTGCGAGGTGCGACGCGACCCGGGTCGCGACCCGCCTCACGAGCCGGCCCTCGCGGACCGGGTCCGTGGATTCAGCCCCGGGGGACGAGCCTCCGCGCGTCCACCCAGCCGGCCCACCCGTTGACGGCGACCACCCTCGCCCAATCCCCGGCCCGCTCCACCACCACCAGGTCGAGGTGGGGATCGAGCGTCACGACCGGCGCCAAGGCCGGGTTCGGGGCGCTCCACGCAGCCAGGCCGTCGTCCGGCACCGAATGGGTGGGGCTCCAGGCTGGCGCGGTGTGCGAGACGGGCGGAGGGGCCGGCTGGGCGACCGGGGCCGGCTGGGCGACCGGGGCCGGCTGGGCGACCGGGGCCGGCTGGGCGACCGGGGCCGGCTGGGCGACCGGGGCCGGCTGGGCGACCGGGGCCGGCTGGGCGACCGGGGCCGGCTGGGCGACCGGGGCCGGCTGGGCGACCGGGGCCGGCTGGGCGACCGGGGCCGGCTGGGCGACCGGGGCCGGCTGGGCGACCGGGGCCGGCTGGGCGACCGGGGCCGGCTGGGCGACCGGGGCCGGCTGGGCGACCGGGGCCGGCTGGGCGACCGGGGCCGGCTGGGCGACCGGGGCCGGCTGGGCGACCGGGGCCGGCTGGGCGACCGGGGCCGGCTGGGCGACCGGGGCCGGCTGGGCGACCGGGGCCGGCTGGGCGACCGGGGCCGGCTGGGCGACCGGGGCCGGCTGGGCGACCGGGGCCGGCTGGGCCCACGCGGCGGGTTGCCCCGTCACGGGCGCCGCGACCGGAAGTGCAGCCACCCACCCGCCGGCGGCGGCCGGCGCGGTCGAACCGAGGGCGGCGTACTCCACTCGCAGCGCTGCGATCTCGGCCATGCGCTGCGCAACCTCGGGATGGCTCTCGGAGCCGTGCTTGCTGAAGGTCATCGCGAGGCCCATCTGCTCGCGCTGGAGCCGGCCCATGAGCTGCTTCCCAGCCGAACCTCGCTCACGACCGGCGGCATTGCGGGCGCGCCGCCGGGACCGGAGCCCGCTCAGCTCGGCAACCTCGCGGGCCGTGATCGACCCGTCGTCAGAAAAGGTCGAGGTGAAGGTGGCAAACCAGCGACGCTCGCGCTGGCGCGCCAGCCGGACGACCAGGATCAGCCCGATCAGCATCGGCAGGCCCTTCGCCGTGACGTAGATGAGCCAGCCGACGAGGCTGTCGCCGTCGCCGAGCAGCTCCGACAGGAGCGGCGAGTTCCAGAAGAAGTGGGCGCCGACGCCCGCCGCGACCAGCCCGACGGCCGTCAGCAGACGGGTTCCCTCCGGCTTGTCGCGGCGCACGGTGAAGTAGGCGATCCCCATCCCGACGAGCCCGGTGTACAGGAAGTGGCTGTAGGGGCCGGCCCCGAGGATCCGGATCATGAACATCTGGAACACGGCAGCAATCGAGCCCGAGTCGGAGGCGGCTCGCACGAAATAGATGACGTCTTCGACCAGCAGGAAGCCGATCCCGACCATCGCGCCCCACACGAAGCCATCGAGGACGTCGTCGAGCTCGTTGCGGGCGATGGCGACCAGGAGCACGACCGCGAGGCCCTTGAACAGCTCTTCGACGAACGGTGCGGTGAGGGCTGCGGCCCATTCATTCGTGAAGTTGGGGTCCCCGGTGATCTTGAAGATCACCTCCATGAGCGGCGTGTTCGTGTACATCGACAGGGTGGTGGCGACGATGCCGCCCCAGAGGAGCGCAGCGATCAGGATCGAGATCGGCTCGCGCTCGAACAGGTCGAGGTAGTAGATGATCGCGATCACGGGGATCGCGTACGGGACCAGGAGGATGATCGTGACCAGCCAGGCCGTGGGCTCGGCGGCGATCATCTGGAACTGCTGGGAGAGGAAGTCGAGGCTGGTCAGCCCGAGGATGACGACAAACAGCCAGAACGCCGGCTGGTGGCGCTGGAAGAAGCCAGTCTGCTCGCCCCACCTGGGGGCGGGACCGGCGGCGACGGGAGCGGGTTGGACGGTCATGTCAGCCTCCCGTGTGCTGGACGGTGCCGAGAATGATGTCGAGGTCCGAGCTGACCGCGTTCAGGCCCCCGGTGGGCCCCACGATGTTGATGATCAGCCCCGACCCGGCGACGGCCGCCGAGATGATCGCGCCGTCGACCTGGGTCCCGTTCCAGATGCCCGTGTAGTTGAGGCCCGCTGCGGGAACCCCGTTGCCGAGCGTTCCCGCCTCCGGGTCGTCACCGGTGAACTGGCCCCCCTCGAACCAGGCGTCCCGGTAGGCGGACGCGAGATCCGTGGCCGATTGCTCCCACGGGAAGCCGGCGACGATCATGAGCACACCGTTCTTCTGGAGCACGGTGCCGTCCTCGCTGCCCACCGATGTCCATCCATCGGGCGGGAAGATGACGAAGCCGCCGCCAACCTCCACCGCGTCGCCGGCCGTCACCGGTCCGGGCTCGACCGGGCTGGGCTGGGGCTCGTCGACCGGCTGGGGATCGCTCGGGATCCCGGGTCCCGCGTCCACGATCGAGGGGTCCTGCGGCAGCGGCAGCGCGGCGTTCACGATGTTGGCGCCGAGCACGACACCGACGATCACGCCGAGCACGACGAGCGTGATCCTGCCGCTCGTCCCCCTTGGTCCGCGAGGTCGGGCCGCGGGGGTCATCGCCGACGGCTGCCCCCATGCGGACCCGGCCGGGGGTGGGGCGGGCGCCACCGGAGGCGGCATCGGAACGGGAGGAACAGGCGGGGCGCTCTGGCCACCCGCCACGTGATCGGGCTGGTTGGTCATCCTTGGGCTCCCATGGGCTGTGGGGCGGCCAGTGTATCGATCGCCATCCTCCCCGTGGCGACGTTCGTGCAGCACCGGGCGGACCCTTGCCGGAAGCGGCATCATCGACACATGACCGGCAGCGCCTATCCCGAGTTCCCCACCGAGTCGCTCCCGCGCTGGGCGCCCGTGCGCCAGGAGCTGGAGGATCTCGCCCTGCCCGACGCCGCTGCGGCCACCCGCCAGGCGCTGCGGCCCGTCCTGCCCACCGTTCGCCCCGGCATGCGCGTGTGCGTCGCGGCAGGCAGCCGCGGGATCGACCGGATCGACCAGATCGTGGGTGAGGTGGTGAGGAGCATCCGCGAGGCCGGCGCGACCGTGTTCATCGTGCCCGCGATGGGCAGCCACGGGGGCGCGACGCCGGAGGGCCAGCTGGCAGTCCTCGCGGGCTATGGCATCACCCCGGAGACGATGGGCTGCGAGATCCGGGCATCGATGGACACCGTGGACCTGGGCGAGGTGATCCCGGGCGTGCCCGTGTACCTCGACCGGCACGCGTTCGAGGGCGCCGACCTGATCGTGCCGGTCAATCGGGTCAAGCCCCATACCGGGTTCGCGGGGCCGATCGAGAGCGGGCTGCTGAAGATGATCGCGATCGGCCTCGGCAAGCAGCGGGGGGCGGACACGTTCCACCACCTGGGCTACGACGCCTTCGCGGAGCTTGTCCCGGCGGTCGCCCGCCACACGATGGCCGCGGCGCCGGTCGGGTTCGGCGTGGCGATGGTCGAGGACGGCTTCGGCCACCTGGCCCGCGTGGAGGCGATCCCCGCGGGGCGAATGGAGGTCCGCGAGGCCGAGCTGCTCACCGAGGCGCGTGCCCGGATGGCACGCCTTCCGATTGACCGGATCGACGTGCTGGTGCTGGACCTCATCGGCAAGGACATCAGCGGCACCGGCATGGACCCCAACGTCATCGGCCGGGCCAAGGCGGGCTCCACCGAGTCGGGCCCCCGGATCGGGCGCATCATCGTCCGCGGCCTGACCCCGGCGAGCGAGGGCAACGCGAACGGGATCGGCTTCGCCGACGTGGCGCTGCGACGGGCCGTTGCGGCCCTCGACGAGCGCATCACCTACACCAACAGCGTCACAGCCAAGGCCATTGCGGGCGCGAGGCTGCCGCTCACCGTCGACTCGGACCGGGATGCGCTGGGGATCGCCCTCGCGTCGAGCGTGCAGGTCACCCCCGGCCAAGCGCGGATCGTTCGCGCCCGCAGCACCAAGGACCTGTCCGTGCTGCTGGTCAGCGAGCCCGCCCTGCACGACGTGCTCGCCACCGGCCACTGCGCCTTGATCGGTGAGCCACGAGCCATCGGGTTCGACGGCGACCGGCATGTTCGTCGACGACGAGCTCGCGGCGGGCTGAGGCGACCCGTCGGCGTCCGGGGATCGCGGGCGGCGATGACGACCCTCAGTCGAGGCGTCCCCGCATGGGCAGCGCCTCGTAGCGGAGGTCTCCGTTCTCGAGCGCGAACGCGTCGAGATCCAGCCCGTTGGGGTCCAGGGTGGCGAACTCCTCGTTGAGCCACGCGGCGAGCCCCCTGTCCACGTCGAATGGCATCGAGATCAGGATGTCCCGCATCGGCGCCACCAGGAGCTGGGGCTGATGTCCGAAGATCCGCTGGAGCTCGTCCGGCGCGAGAACGAGCGCCGAGGCACACCCGACTCCGGACTGGAGGACCCGCGCCGGCACGCCCTCGAAGCGCTGGTGGATGAGATCCCGCGCCCGGACCGGGGCCATCCGCGTCCGCAGGTTCTCCAGGGCCATGGCCACGAGCTCGGCCGGTCCGACCGGCCACGATCCGAGCAGCGATTCCCCGATGACGAGGAATGCGGGGCCGATGTCGATCCCGAACCCCGTGGGAACGCCGGGCGGCAGGGTGACCCGGAACGGCTCGCCGGCCTGGGACGGCATCGGGCGCCGCCGAGGGAGGATGGGGATCACGTTTGGCGCCATCACCTCCCACTCGAGGTCCGGCGGCAGGCCGCCCATCGCCCGGAGCACCGCCTCCGGAGTGGCCTGGACCACCCCGTTGCCCAGGTCCCAGGTCCGGTAGTCCTTGCCGGCCTTGCGCCGGCGCTTGGCTCGTCGCTTCTCGGTGTCGTTCATGGTGGCCACGGTGCACGAGCGCCCTTACCGGTCTCCAACTCCGGGCTTACGCGAGCCTTACGCGATGGAGCCGCGGCGGGACGGCGCCCGGCGCATGGATCGGTGCCGTCCGATCCATGCCGACCGGGGGAGAAGGGGCCACCCGGCAGGGACGAATGTGATCCTCGGGCACATTGAGCGGCGGCCTTGCCATTCGATAGGGTCACGGGGCCGGGCGAGGCCCCCGGAACCTGAGGTGCCCCACCGTGCAGCCGAACATCCTGCTCCCCCTGCTGTCGTCACTCCTGAGCTTCGTGTTCGCGCTCGTCCTGCTCGACCAGTGGCTCGAGCGGCGGCGCTCGTACCAGCTCATCTGGACGATCGGGATGGTCTGGTATGGCCTGTCCGCCGGGACCGAGTTCGTCGGCGGCGCGTTCGGCTGGAGCGAGGCCCTGTACCGGACGTGGTACCTGATCGGCGCCGTGTACGTCGCCGCGTGGCTCGGCCTCGGGACGATGTTCCTCCTTGGCAGGACCCGATTCGGGTACGGGGCGGCGTTCTCGGTGCTGCTTGCCGGCCTGTTCACCGTCCTGTCGCAGGCCAAGGCGCAGTACCCGGACACCGGGGGCATCCCCTATGTCGCGTTCGCCATCGCCGCCGTCGGAGCTGTCCTGATCTCGATCGAGACCTACCGCGGATCGGGTCGCTGGGCGATCATCGCGGGCGCGCTGGTCATCGGCGGGTCGGTGGTGGCCATCCCGATCGTGCTGCTGGCCGCGATCCCGGCCCCGGGCTACGTCCTCGACACGGCCGGCATCCCGGTCGGCACCGCGATGCCCGGCTCGGTCCGGCTGCTGACACCGCTGTTCAACGTGACCGGCGGCTTCGCCCTGGCGCTCGGTGCCCTGTACAGCACCTACGTGTTCATGCCCAAGAAGCGGGTGATCCGGTACGACCTCGCCCGTGACCGTGGCCTGGGCCGGCTCCTGCTGAACCTCGTCATCGCGCCGCTCGCGATCACGGTGAACCTGCTGGTCTCGATCCCCGGCACGGTCCGCGCACTGCTGACGGGCAGGCTGCACTCGCGGGTCCCGGCGACGATCCTGCTCGCCATCGGCGGCTTCATCCCGTCGATCACCTCGGGCCTGTCGCGCTTCGGCATCACCGAGACGTTCTTCCTTGGCGAGTTCCTCGGGGTCGTGTTCCTGTTCGCCGGGACGCTCGTCTCGGTCGAGGTCTTCCGCGAGTTCCGGATCCCGTTCACCCGTCGGGTCCTGCGCAGCCGCCGCGAAGCCGCCTGACCCCATCCGGATGTAGGCTCCTGCGCGAACCCCCGGACCCGCCACCGGCCGGCTCGGGGGCCGCCCCAGGAGCCGCATCGCGTGATCTTCGAGTTCGTCGACGTCCTCGGCAGGCGCCTGGTCGCCCGGGGGCTGGCCGGCGTCATCCTGGGAGCCGTCGCGGTCGTCGCGGGCGACGTCGCCTGGCGCGGCCTCGGGGCGGCACTCCTTGGCTGGGGTGCGGTCGACGCGGCGATCGGTGTCGCGGCTCGCCTGCTGTCGGAGCGCAGCCGCCGCCGGACCATCGGCGACCAGGACGCTCGCGACCGCCACACGCGTCGGATCCGGCGCCTGCTCCTCGTCCGCGTCGCGATCGACGCCCTCGCCGTCGCGCTCGGGGCCTGGCTCGCGGTCTCGGCGGGCGATGACGCCTGGCGTGCCGGTGCCGGCATCGGCCTCGGCATCCAGGGAGCTCTCCTGTTCCTGTTCGACCTGGCGCACACCCGGTGGGTCCCGCGGCCGGGTCCGCTGCTGCCCGCCGGGGTGGAGCTGTTCGCCGGCCCGGGACACGACGGGTTCCGGCTGAGCCGGGTTGACCTCCAGGCGGCGGAGGCCGCCCCCGGGGAGGTACGCGGCGCGCTCCTCGTCCACGGCTTCGCCGGCTCGCCGAAGGAGCTGCGGGGCCTGGCTGCTGTGCTCGCCGCGAACGGCTGGCTGGTCGAGGTCCCCTGCCTGCCGGGCCATGGCGCCGCCTTCGGCCAGATCGCCGACTACCGGGTCGAGGACTGGACCAGGGCCGTCGACGAGGCGGCGGCGGCCCTTCGAGCCTCGGGTGCCACGACGCTGCTCGTGGCCGGGCACTCGATCGGCGGATCGCTGGCCCTGGCGACGGCGGCGCGCCTGGCCCCGGATGGCCTCGTCCTCCTGGCGCCCTTCTGCTGGCCCGTGCCACCCTGGCAGCGCATCGTGGCGCCGGTGCTCCGGGTCTTCCTGCCGCCCGGCTTCCGGGCGTTCGGTCGCCTGGCCGTCGGCGACGCGGCGACTGCGGCGAGGCTGCGTGAGCTGCAGGTGCCGCTGTCGCTGCTCGAGCAGCTGTTCCGCGTGTCGGGGATGGCCTCGGCCGGGGCACGAGCCGTCGCGGTCCCGGTGCTCGCGGTCCAGGGCCGTGCCGATGTCGTGAGCCGGCCCTCGCAGACCCGCGCCCTGCTGGAGCAGCTGCCATCGCCTCCCACGCTCCTCGAGGTCGACGCCGGCCACGACCTCGTGACCGAGGCCTCTCCAGTGCGCGATCGCGTGCTCACGGCGGTCCTCGCCTTCGCCGAGGATGTCACGCGCCGGCGCTGACCCTCGGGAGGCCGCGCGCTGCGCCAGGCCGCCCTAGAAGCCTCGCCGGTCCACGTCGCGGACCGGCGGCAGCGCATCCGGCCGCAGGTTGGCAAGCACCGGGATCTGGCGCCGGGCGGCGGCGACCTGTTCGAGGTCCAGCTCGGCGCGGAGGATGGCCTCGCCCTCCCCCGCCTCGGCGACGACCCGGCCCCAGGGATCCACCACCATCGAGTGCCCCCAGGCGGCGATCGCCCCCGACCCGCCGGCACCACAGGCGCCCGCCGCGAGGACCCACGCCCCGTTCTCGATGGCCCGGGCCCGCAGCAGCGGCTCCCAGTGGTCGCGCCCGGTCCGCGCGGTGAACACGGCGGGCACCGCGAGGATGGCGGCACCGGCGTGCGCGAGGGCCCGGTACAGCTCCGGGAACCGCAGGTCGTAGCAGATCGAAAGCCCCAGGCCCACGCCGTCGAGTGACGCCACCACCGCCCGGTCCCCGGGCGTCACCCGCGCCGACTCCGTGTCGGCCGGCCCATCGTCCACCGAGACGTCGAACAGGTGGAGCTTGCGGTAGGTCGCCACGAGCGCGCCGGATCGGTCGAACAGGACCGCGGTATTGGATGGACGGCGGGGATCCCCGGAGGTCTCGGCGTGCGAGCCGGCGAGGACCCAGCAGCCCGCGTCCCGCGCGACGGCGGCGAATGGCTCGGTCGTGGGCCCCGGGATCGGGCGGGCCGAGGCCCGGTACCCGTCGGCGGAGCCGCGGAACTGGACGTACTCGGGGAGCACGACGAGATCCGAGCCCGTGGCAGCCTGGCCGGCGAGGTCCGCCGCGTGCGTGATGTTGGCGGCGACGTCGTCACGCGCCTCGAACTGGACCAGGGCGATCCGCAGCGTGGGCATGCCCGGATGGTACGGTGCCCGGCAGCGTCAGCGCGTGGGTGCCAGGAGGCGGTTCAGCGGGTCGTTGACCCGGCCGATCACGGCCTGGAACGAGATCTCGAGCCCGGTGAACACATCCTTGACGAGATAGCCGCCGTCGTTTGCGATCCATACGTCGCGGGTGCCGGCGATGACATCCTCGCCCTGGCGCACGCCGGCCTCGCTGCGCAGGTGGGTCACGTCGATCCCCGCCGTGCGCTCGTTGGTGCTGACCACGGCGAACGTGCTGCGCATGGTCCGGATGCTTGCCCCGATGTCCACCAGGCGGGCGAGGGTGCACGGCGCCGGGTCCGAGGTTGCGTCGGCACCGATCCCGCAGGCCGGCTCGTCGCCCGGGCGGCCGGGCTGCCAGGCGCCCGAGCCGGTTCGCGACCAGGTGTCGTCGCCGACGGCGAGGATCGTGGTGCCCTCGAACCCCGAGACCCCGTCGGTTTCCACCTGCGCCGCAGCCACGGGACGATTCACGACGGTCAGCCTCGAGGTGATGTCGAAGCCGGCGATGCTCGACGTGATCGAGTAGACGTACGAATTGAGTGCTGCCTGGCCGTCGCGGATGTCCCTGATCAGCCGGATCGCCACCGGGTCGTCCACGGGAGCCGGCGTGGCCGCACCCGCCACAGGCGCCTCGATGACGTTGGCCGGGTCGTCGACCCCCTCGACGACGATGTCCAGCCGGTACGCCACGGGGCTGGGAGCGGGGTCGGTCGCATCGACGCCGGGCAGGGCCTCGGTGCCGACGACGCTCGCCGCAACCAGGTGTCCGCCGTCGACGGCGATCCAGGCGTCCACGGTCCCGCTGAAGCCGTTCCCAACCGGCAGCCCGTCATCGTCGACGACGTCTCCGGCGGCGATGGAGCTTCGAAGGTGCCTGGCGTCCACCCCGCTCAACGGCTCGAGACCCAGGTCCTCGACGACCGTGATCCCCAGCGACCACGGGTCCAGCAGGCGGGCAACCGGATTGACCCAGTCGTTGTCGTCCACACCCGAGTCGTCCTGCTCCTGGTACGTGGAACCGGAAACGCGCACCCAGGTCCGGCTGGCGATCGTGATCGTGGCCCCCGCGAGAGCGCCGTCGGCGCTGTAGGCGATCCGCGTCCGCCGCACCTCCCCGTTGACCACGGTCCCGCGGGTCTCGGAGACGCCCGTGTCCCCCTCCGCCGTCGAGCCCACGAAGCGATAGGACGCCAGCCCGTCGAGGGAGCCGATCGCGGCCGAGATGGCCTCCGGCCCGAGCGGTCCGGCGGTCCCGGAGTCGGTCCGGAGGGTTGGTGGCGGCGATGGGCTGGGCAGCACGTCGCACGCACCGAGGAAGGCGGCGAGCGCGAGCGCGAGCGCGAGCGCGAGCGCGAGCGAGGGGCGGATCCGTGCGGTCATCGGTTCCCATCGAGGGGGTCCGGCCGTAGGCCGGTGCGCAGTCCAGCCTACGGCACGGGCCGCGTCAGCTCACGCTGCGCGTCCGGACCTCCGCGATCCGCCGCTCGAGGAACGCTCGCTCGGCACGGTTCTCGGTGAGCGCTCGCGCCCGCTCGTAGGCGTCGATCGCCTCCGCCCGTCGGCCAAGCCGGCGCAGGAAGTCGGCACGGGTCGAGTGCAGGAACCGGTACCCCGCCAGCGCGGGGTCGGCAGCCAGGGCATCCACGGCGGCCAGCCCCGCCTCGAGACCAGTGACCTGGGCCACGGCGACGGCGCGGTTGAGGTCCACGACCGGTGACGGCGATACCCGCTGGAGGACTCCGTACAGCCCCAGGATCTGGGGCCAGTCCGTGTCCGCGGCCGTCGAGGCCTCGTCGTGCACCGCAGCGATCGCCGCCTGCAACTGGTACGGGCCGACCCGACCGAACCGGAGCGCCCGCTCGGTCAGCGAGCGCCCCTCCTCGATCCGCGCCGCATCCCAGCTCGAGCGATCCTGGTCCTCCAGCCGCACCAGCTCGCCGCCCGGACCCTCGCGAGCCGCGCGTCGAGCGTCCGTGAGGAGCAGCAGGGCCAGCAGCCCCAGTGCCTCGGGCTCGCCCGGCAGGAGGTCGGCGACAAGCCGCGCGAGCCGGATCGCCTCGACGCACAGCTCACGACGGATCAGGGACTCCCCGCTGGTGGCGTCGTAGCCCTCGTTGAACACGAGGTAGAGCACGTGGAGCACGGCCTCGAGCCGATCGGCCAGCCGGTCGCCGGTCGGGACCTCGTACGCGATGCCCGCGCCGCGGATCTTGCGCTTGGCGCGGACCAGGCGCTGGGCGAGCGTCGCCTCGGGAACCAGGAAGGCATGGGCGATCTCCGGCGTGGTGAGCCCACCGAGGGTCCGAAGCGTCAGGGCGACCGCGGCCTCCGGCGCCAGCGCCGGGTGGCAGCAGGTGAAGATCAGGCGCAGCTGGTCATCGGGGATCGGGGCCATCTCGTCCTCCGCCGCCGCCTCGAGCGCCCCCTGGCGGGCTGCCGCATCGAATGCCGCGTCCCGGGCGAGGAGCGCCGTCTTGTCGGCGAGCACCCGCGCCCGGCGCAACCGGTCGATCGCCCGGTTGCGAGCGGTGGTGGTGATCCACGCTCCGGGAACCGCCGGGACCCCCTCCACCGGCCACCGCTCGAGCGCCGTCAGGTAGGCGTCCGCCAGCGCCTCCTCGGCGAGGTCGAAGTCGCCGAGCACCCGGATCAAGGACGCGATCGCGCGCCCGTGCTCCTCGCGGAAGACCCGGGCGACGGCGTCGCCGGAGGCCGTGCTCAGCCCGTCTCCATGATCGGGCGGATCTCCACCTTGCCGGTGGCGGCGCCCGGGATGCGCGCCGCGCTCTCGATCGCGTCATCCAGCGACGGGGCGTCGATCAGGTAGAACCCGCCCAGGTGCTCCTTGGTCTCCGCGAACGGTCCGTCGGTGACGATCCGCCGGCCGTCGCGCACGGTGACCGTGGTCGCGGTCGAGACGTCCTGGAGCGCCTCCGCGGCCACCTGCCAGCCGCGCTCACGGAGCCAGTCGCTGAACGCGCCGTAGGCCGGCATCATCGCGGCCCACTCCTCGTCCGTAGGGGGCGTGGCCGGGGGCTGCTCGTAGATCATCAGCAGGTAGCGCATCGGTCGCGGTCCTCCTCGGCGGCGGGCCCGGTCCCTCCGGGCTGTCATCGTAGCGACGAACGACGGGCACCGGGTTCGACAGGCACCGGCTTGCCCGGCCTTCTAGCATCAGCGCATGGCGACGCGGAAGGAGCTCCTCCAGATCGGCGGCCGCGAGGTCGCGGTCAGCAACCCCGACAAGGTCTACTTCCCGCGCGCCGGCCACACCAAGCTGGACCTCGTGCGCTACTTCCTTGCCGTGGCCGACGGCGCCCTGGTCGGCGTTCGCGGCCGCCCGATGGCCCTCAAGCGGTTCGTGGACGGTGCCGAGAAGGAGCCGTTCTTCCAGAAGCGGGCCCCGGACAACCGGCCGGAATGGATGCGAGTCGCGACGCTGACCTTCCCGTCCGGGCGAACGGCCGACGAGATCGTCGTGGACGAGGCGGCGGGCCTCGCGTGGGTCGCCAACCTCGGCTGTCTCGATCTCAACCCGCACCCGGTGCGGGCGGAAGATCTGGACCATCCCGACGAGCTGCGGGTGGACCTCGACCCCGTGCCGGGCGTGCCGTGGTCGCAGGTCCGCGAGGTGGCGCTCGTGGTCCGGGAGTCGCTGGAAGCCGTCGGCCTCACCGGCTGGCCCAAGACGTCGGGGTCGCGCGGGATCCACATCAACGTGCGGATCGAGCCGCGCTGGACGTACCCGCAGGTCCGCCGGGCGGCGCTCGCCCTGGCCCGGGACGTGGAGCAGCGAGCGCCCTCGATCGCGACCTCGAAATGGTGGAAGGAGGAGCGCCACGGCGTGTTCCTCGACTACAACCAGAACGCCAAGGACCGCACCGTGGCCTCGGCCTACTCCGTCCGGCCCACGCCGGACGCGCGGGTGTCGTTCCCGCTCCGCTGGGACGAGGTCCCCGACTGCGTGATGGAGGACTTCACGCTGGCCACGGTGCCTGCGATCCACGCGGAGCGGGGCGATGCCGGCGCCGGGATCGACGATGCGATGGGCACGCTGGACGCGCTGCTGGAGCTGTCGGAGCGCCACGAGGCCGAGGGCGATGGCGATGCGCCGTGGCCGCCCAACTACGCCAAGCAGGAGGGGGAGCCGCCGCGCGTCCAGCCGTCGAGGAAACGTCGCGCGGACACCGAGTACCAGGGCCGCGGCAGGGATGGTGGCCCGCCGCCGGAGGTGGCGGCGCAGCGTGCGGCCGCCGTTGCCGCCGGCGACGCGAACGCCGGGCTGCCGACCGAGTGGGAAGGATCGCGCCCCTCGCCCACCGGGCGCCGGAGGAGCACCGTCCCGGTCATCGAGCTCGGGCGCGCCCCGACCAAGGCCGAGGTGCACGCCGGCCTCGAGCGCTGGAAGACCCGCCACCCCGAGGCCGCGGCACACCTGGAGCCCGCCGATGTGATCGAGACAGCGATGCGCGGCCGTGCCTACGCCTGGTACCGGCTCCGCCTCAACTTGGTCCACGTCCCCGAGGCGCTCCGGCCTCCCCAGGAGCCGCTCGACCCCGACGCCGCCCCGGACGACTGGTCGAGCCTCTCCGACGACGAGCGGGCCGCGTGGATGGCCGGCCGGCGACCCAGCCGCAAGACGCCGGACACCGAGGGCTGAGGCAGCCCGCAGGCACTCAGCGGGACGGCTCAAGCCAGGCGACGCGCGAGCCGAGTCCGCCCGGGTTCGCCGCCGCGAGGGCATCGAGCGCGCCCGCCAGCCGCCCGACGCCGTCCAGGGCCGGCGGAAACGCGGAGGCCGCCACGAGCACGATGCCCGGGTATGCCTCCACGGTCCTCGCCAAGCGCCCTGCGAGACGCCCGAAGTCCCCGACGTCGAAGGTGACCAGCGCGCGGTCGTCCTCGAGCGCGACCTGCAGGAGCGCCCGGTCGGGCAATCCACGGAGCCCATGGCGCTCGGCGACCGCCACCGCATCGTGGCCCCGGTCGCGGAGCAGCGAGGCCACCAGTGGCGAGATGTGCTCGTCGAGCAGGAACCTCAACCCAGGAGTCGTCGCTGCTCGCTCGCGAGGCGCATCTCGCGCTCGGCGAACGCCCGGTTGCGCCCGATCTCGGCGTCGATCTCGTCCGGGAATGCGGCGAAGTAGCGGGCCGCCGTCTCGATCCAGGTCCGCGGCACGTCGTGGTACGCCGCGGCAGCCTCCGTGCTGTTGGCGTTCGCCCGGATCGTCTCGACGACCATCCACACGTCGAGGCGCGATCCGGCAAGGGTGGCGCGCCGCTCGCCCTGGGCGCCGTCCGTGAACACGATGCCTGGGTGCTCGACCAGCCGGAGGCCCTCCTCGAGCAGCCGCTCGGCGATGGTCGTCCGGGTGGACCCGAGCAGGCTCGCCCGCGCATCGAGCCGCGCGACCGTCTCCGCCGGGAGTCGGAAGCTGGTCGTCTCGCGTACGGCGCGGCGGGCACGCGGTCGGTCGCTCATGTCATGCAGCGTAGCACAACGCAATACGACGTCGATCAAGTCCGCCGGTCAGGCTGCGCCCGCTTCCTCCGGCCCGGTGTCCTGCCCCGTCAGTGCCCGCAGCCGCGCGATCCGGTCCGGCGTCGCCGGGTGGGTGTCGAACCAGCCACGGCCCCCCTCCTTCGCCTCGCGCACCGGGTTGACGATCCACAGGTGCTGGGTGCCCTTGTTGCCACCAGGGAGCGAGCCCCGGGAGCGCTCCAGCTTCGAGAGCGCCCCGATCGACCCGGCCGTGTTCCGCGTGATCCCCACGGCGGTGGCATCCGCGAGGTACTCCCGGTCGCGACTGATGGCCGCCTGGACGGCGAGCGCCGCCACCGGCGCGATGAGCCGCAGCAGACCGCCCACGATGAGACCCGCCACGACCACCACGAGCCACAGCGCGAGCGCGGCCAGGGTGTCCTGCAGGTCGTCGCCGGTCCACGGGTTCTTGGCGATCTCGATGATCAGCCCCAGGAACACCTCGGTCAGCAGGACGATGGCCCCGACCAGGAGCGCGACGAGCACCGCGTGCCGCGAGTCCAGGTTCGCGATGTGGGCGAGCTCGTGGGCGATGACCCCCTGGAGCTCCTCGCGGTCGAGGGCCGTGAGCAGCCCGCGGGTGATCGCGATCGTGCCGTGGTCCGGGTCCCGGCCAACCGACAGCGCGTTGAGCGACGTCGAGTCGATGACAAAGATCCTGGGCACAGCGACCCCCGCCGCGGTCGCCAGCTCCGAGACGACGTTGCGCAGCTGCTGCTCGGCGGGGCCCGCCTCCTTCGCCTCGGCCAGGTCGAGGATCAGCCCATCACCCGATGCCCACGCGAACGCGGTCGCCCCAAGGGTGACGACGACGGATACCCCCGCGACGAGGAGCCCCAGCCCAAGGGTGACCCCGAAGCCGGCACCCACCGCCGCCCCGATCAGGAACCCGGTGATGGCCATCAGCTCGAACAGCACCGCCACGAGCAGCACCGAGGAGCCGCGGTTGGCAGCGATCTGCTGGGGGAACGTCCGGCCGCCCGGCGCTCCATAGCGGAGCCGCACGGCCGCCACCCCGACGAGCGGCGTCAGGCACAGGATCGCGAGCGCCGCCGAGGCCACCTCGCGCACGCCAGGCCGCGGCGCCGTCACCGAGCCCAGCGCCGCCGCCGCGCCGGCCAGCACGGCCCCGGCGAACAGCAGTGCATACGGGATGAGCTTGAGCGGGTCGTGCCAGGGGTCCAGCCGGCGCAGCCGCGCGAGGAGCGGGGCAAGCAGGGCCGCGACGATCGCGACCGCGAACCCGGCGATGGCCAGCCCGCCGATCAGCCCCGCGGGCAGCTCGAGCACGTTGAGCGTGGTCCCGGACGGCACGGACGGTCAGCCGGACCCGAAGATCCGGGCGAGCTCGTAGGGAACCGCCGTCTCCAGCTGGTCGTAGCGGCAGTCCTCGGGTGCCTTGTCCGGGCGCCAGCGCTTGAACGTCGTCGCGTGGCGGAACCGGTCCCCCTGGAGATGGTCGTACCCGACCTCGGCCACGCGCTCGCAGCGCAGCGGCTCCCAGGAGAGATCCTTGCCGCGGTTCCACCGGGAGCCCGCCCCCGGCAGCCGCTGCCCGGACCCGTCGGTGCCCGCGGACGCCCACTCGGCCCACTCGGCCCACGGGTGGCCGTCGAGCGCGCCGTCCCGGAGCGGCGCCAGCTCCCCGAGCAGCGCGGCGCGACGGTCCCACGTGAACGACGACGTGACACCCACGTGATGGAGCTTCCCGGCATCGTCGAACAGCCCGAGCAGGAGGCTCCCGACGTGCGTCCCGGGGCCGTTCTTGTGCCATCGGAACCCGGCGACCACGCAGTCGGCGGTCCGGCCGTGCTTGATCTTGAGCATCGATCGCTTGCCGGGCTGGTACACGCCGTCAAGGCGCTTCGCGACCACGCCGTCCAGCCCAGCGCCCTCGAACCGGTCGAACCAGTCGGCGGCAAGCGCCCGGTCCTCGGTCGCGGGCGTGACGTGGATGGGCGGGTGCACCCCGGCGAGCACCTCCACGAGCCGTGCCCGCCGCTCCCCCTGGGGCACGCCGCGAAGATCCTCGTCGCCGAGCGCGAGGAGATCCCAGGCCACGAAGCTCGCGGGCGACTCGGCGGCGAGCATCCGGACCCGGGACTCGGCCGGGTGGATGCGCAGCAGGAGCGCCTCGAAGTCGAGCGTGCCATCGCGGGCGATCACCACCTCCCCGTCGAGCACGCAGCGCTCGGGAAGCTGCTCGCGCAGCGGCGCGCCGAGCTCCGGGAAGTAGCGGTCCAGCGGCTTGCGGTCGCGGCTCTGCGTGTAGACCTCATCGCCGTCGCGGAACACGAGGGCGCGGAAGCCGTCCCACTTGGGCTCGAACAGCCAGCCGCCGCCCTCGGGAAGTGACTCCGACGCCTTGGCCAGCATGGGTTCCATCGGGGGCTCGAACGGCAGGGACATGGCGGCACGATACCGCGCCGTGACACCGCCGGGTGGCCGATGGCAGGTTCTCGCCACGGGCGTACGATGCCGCTGTCCCGGAACCGCTGTCCCCCGGGCCGCGTCCCCCCAGAGCCGCCAGTGCACGCGGCCCCCCGAGCACGCGCGATATCGCGTGCGGAATGAACCGCAGGTGGGGAAGACGATGACGACTCTCGTGCGGCGGAGCGGCTCGCTCCGCATCCTGATCCCGATCGTGGCCCTGGCGGTGCTCGTCGCCGCGTGCGGCGCCGGCTCCACCGCCGCGCCGGCGGGCGGCGGGGATGGCGGTGGCAATGAGTACGCCGCTCCCGGGGTATCCGCGGGCCCGGCCGAGGCGCCGGCAAACGGCGAGGACGGCACCGGCCAGCTCCCGGGCGGCGAGGAACCGCCCCTGTCGGCCCCCCTCGCCGAGAACCGCAAGGTGGTCTACACGGGCTCCCTCGAGCTCGTGGTCGATGACCTCCAGGCGGCCCTCGCCAGGGCCCGGACCGCGGTGCTCGCGGTCGGCGGCTACATCGGCGCATCTTCGGAGCGCAACGACGACCAGTACGCCGCAGCCACCATCACCTACCGCATCCCGGCCCAGCGCTGGGACGAGACGGTCGCCACCCTCCGTGACCTTGCGACCAAGGTCGTCGGGGGCGATACCAGGGCGACCGAGGTGGGCAGCCAGATCGTGGACCTCGAGGCGCGTCTTCGGAACCTGCGGGCCTCCGAGGCGGTGCTCGTCGAGATCGCGTCCGGCACCGGCAAGATCACGGACCTGCTCGAGGTGCAGGCGCGGATCTCCGAGGTCCGCGGCGAGATCGAGCGGATCGACGCCCAGCGGGCGCAGCTCGAGGACCAGGTGGCCTACGGGACCCTGGTCGCCACGTTCGGCACCGAGATCGAGCAGGTCCAGCAGACTTCGCAGGCGTGGGACCCCAGCAAGGACGTCGACGGCGCGACGGCGACGCTGATCCAGGCCGGCCAGGCCATCGTGTCCGGCGCGATCTGGTTCGGGATCGTCTGGCTCCCGGTGATCCTCGTCCTGCTCGCGATCGTGCTCGTGGTGCGCTGGGCATACCGGCGCCTCTCGCCCAGGATCCGGGCAGCCGGCCCGGCCGCACCTGCCGGCCCGATCGCCGGTTGGGGCGGCAGCGAGGACTGACCCGGCCGTCCGCACGACTCAGCGGGAGGCGGTGCCCGTCGCCGCCTCCCACGCTCGCAGGGCCTCGCGGGCCCGTTCGCGGGTGAGGTTCCACGCCGGCCAGCCGCGGAGCGTGGGGTCGCTGGCGAGCCGGTCCGCGCGCTCCCAGAGCGCCGGCTGCAGCGACTCCTGCTCGGCGGTGCCCAGCCTGTCCCACGCCTCGACGATCGGGACGACCGCCTCGTCGCCAAGCTCGTAAAGGTAGGCCGCGTCGAGGCCGGTCCGGCCGCCGACCGGCACGAGCGCCGGATCGATCGCCCGCTCCAGGTTCCGCTGCGCCACGAACGCCTGCGGCCCCACGACGTTCATGCCCACAACGGCGATCAGGACCCCGATCCCGAGCCCGTGCAGCACCCACCGGGTCCGCAACGTGACGAGCAGCCCGGCCGTCAGCGTGAGGGCGCCCCCAAGCCACAGGATCGCCACGACGACCACGAACCGGAGCTCGGTCCAGCCGTACGCATCCTGATAGAGGCGCAGCCGGAGGAAGGCCGAGACGAGGACGACCGCGGTCAACCCGAGCAGGAGCACCGAGCTCGCCAGCTGGAGCCGGATCCGGCGAGCCACCGCGAGGTCCAGGGTCACCACGAGGATCCCGGCCAGCACCGCGACGATCACCAGGTCGAAGAAGCCTCGTCGGGCGTACTCCGCGTAGGTGTACCCAGTCATCGCCAGGGTGTCGCGGCCCCCGAACAGCCAGGCGAGCTGGAGGACGACGAAGACCAGGAACAGCGCGTCAACCACGAGCAGGATCGTCGTGGCCTCCACGTGGCCCAGCCGCACGGGTGCACGCTCGGCGGTCGCCACGGCGGCCGCCCATGCCGGCCCCGGGGTTACCCGGGCCGATGGCGGTGCGGGTGGGCTGCCGGGCGGCAGTTCCGCTGCGACGCCGGCCTCCACGGTGGGCGCCGCGGCGAGCGCCGGCAGCAGCCCCGCCCCGAGCCCCAGCAGCCCGGCGGCACCCCACGCGACCAGCGTGATGACCACGGCGCGTCCGAGCAGATCCTCGAGATCGAGATCCACCTGCCACGAGAGCGCGTCGGCAGCCAGCCGGGCGAAGACCGCGTCCGCCGACGCGAACAGGGCCATGAACACGGCGACCAGGGGGATCGCGATGACCAGGCCGCGCACGACCGGTGCCACGCGTCGCAGCCGGCTCCGGACGGCCGACGGTGCAGCATCAGCGGCCCCCCAGCTGGTTGGCCGGGCGGCATCGAGCATGGCCACCGCACCGATCCCCACCGCCGCCGCGACCCCCATGGCCAGCCCCAGGACACGCGGCACCAGGCCGCGGGTGATCCGGCCACCGGCGAGGCATCCGACGGCGCCGGCCGCGAGCGCCGCCGCGAGCAGCAGATCGATCGTGACCAGCCAGTCGTCGGTGCGAAGGACGCTCAGCGACGCGAGGACCAGGGCGGCCGGCCCAAGCCAGGCATCGGCGGGATCCATGCGCGCCAGCCCGCCGCGGCCGGCGGTGACCAGCGCCGTGCCCAGGAAGGCGCCCACCACGAGCGGCGCATTGACTCCGGCCGCGTTGCCGGGGACGAGGACGTCGACCAGGACGCCCCCGGCAAGCGCAAACAGCACGATCCGGCGGGCAGGCGATGGCATGCGGGTCTCCAGCGCGGGCCGTTCGATGACGCCGGCCGCGTTCGAGACGGGCGGGCCGGCCCGGGTGTGGCGAACGGCCCTGGAGGAGGTTCGTCCGTCCGCGGGGGTCGACCTGCCTCAGACCGCCTCGTACCGCACGTAGGCCGGCCGCCACATCGCCGCATCCACCGCGCCTTCGATCGCGTTCGGCGGGAAGCGACGACCCACCCCGAGCTCGCCGAGGTGTCCCACGACGGCGACGGCGATCTCGCGGGCGACCATCCGCAGGTCACCGATGGGCGGGAACAGCGCACCCGTGGCCAGCGCTCCGGGCTCCGTCAGGTCCGCAAGCCGCCGGGCCGCCACCAGGAACACCGAGTCCGGCATGATCCGGGCCTCGGACACGATTGCGCCGAGGCCCAGCCCGGGGAACACGTAGGCGTTGTTGGCCTGCGGGATCCGGCGGATCCGGCCACCGATCTCCACCGGCGCAAACGGGCTGCCGGTGGCCACGATCGCCCTGCCGTCCGTCCACGCGAGGACGTCGGCCGGCCGGGCCTCGGTATTGGCGGTGGGGTTCGAGAGCGGCAGGATGATCGGGCGCTCGCAGTGGGCGGCCATCTCGCGAATGGTCTCCTCGCCGAAGGCCCCACCGATGCCGGTCGTCCCGAGCAGCACGTCCGGCTTGACGGCAGCCACGACCTCGCGCAGGTGGTGGGGCGCGTCCGGATCGAGTCCCAACGACGCCGCGACGGAGCGCGGCAACGCCGCATCCGCCTTGTCGTCGTCGAGGCCGGGGCGGCCCTCGACGACCAGGCCCTGGGAGTCGAGCATCGCGATCGACGCGCGCACCTCCCCGGGTGGGATCCCGGCCTCCGCCATCGCGACGCGCAGCAGCCGGGCAATGCCGGTCCCTGCTGCACCCGCGCCCGCCAGCACGTAGCGGGTGCCCTCGAGGGTCCGGCCGGTCGAACGGAGCGCGGCGAGAATGCCTGCCACCGCGATCGACGCCGTGCCCTGGATGTCGTCATTGAACGAGCAGACCCACTGGCGATACCGGTCCAGCAGGCGGATGGCATTGTGCTGCTTGAAGTCCTCCCACTGGAGAACGGCACGCGGCAGCACCTCGCGGACGCCGGCGACGAAGGCCTCCACGACCTCGTCGTAGGCCTCGCCGCGGAGGCGAGGATGGCGCCAGCCGACGTACAGCGGGTCCGCGAGGAGCTCGGATCGGTCCGTCCCCACGTCGAGCGAGACCGGGAGTGTCATGCCCGGGTGGATCCCTGCAGCGGCGGAGTAGAGCGCGAGCTTGCCGACCGGGATCGGCATGCCGCCGGCTCCCTGGTCACCGAGCCCGAGAATCCGCTCGTTGTCGGTCACCACGATCAGCCGGATCTCGTCGCGGGCCGCGTTGCGCAGGAGCTCCGGGACCCGGTCCACGTCGTCGGGCGTGATCCAGACACCGCGCGGCCGCCGCCACAGGTGGCTGAAGCCCTGGCAGGCCAGCCCGACTGTCGGGGTGTAGACGATCGGCAGCAGCTCCTCGAGGTGCTCGAGCAGCACGCGGTGGAACAGGGTCTCGTTGCGGTCCTGCAGCGCAGCCAGGCCGATGTAGCGCTCGAGGTCATCCGCCTTCCGGCGCACGTGTTCGAGCTCCAGGGACACCTGGTGATCCATGTCGACGACGCGGGGCGGCAGCAGGCCGCGGATCCCGAGGCCCTCGCGTTCCTCGTCGGTGAAGGCCGCGTCCTTGTTGAGCACCGGGTCGGCGAGGAGCGCCATGCCCCGGAGCGTGACCGGAGCCGGACCAACCCCGGTCCGGAGGGCATCGAGCACCAGCCGCGACAGCCGGTGGGCGTGACCGCGGGGAGTTGCGGGGGCGGTCAGCATGTCAGCGGGCAACGACGACGGTGGCGTGGGCGTGTGTCGCGACGTGCTCCGAGACGCTGCCCTGGAGCACCTTTGCAAGGCTGCTCAGGCCGCGGCTTCCCACGACGATGGTGTCGTAGCCGCGCTCGTCGGCGATCCGCTCGATGGTCGCGGGCACGTCCCCACCGGGCTCCAGGAGGTCGGCCTCGATGCCGGCCTCGCGCAGCAGCCTGCGCGCCTCAAGCAGCTCCTCCGCGTGGACGGTCCGGTCATCCCACGGATCGACGGGCGCCCGACCCGGGCGGCTCGGGACGACGCTCACGACGCCAACCTCGGCTCCGAACCCCTTGGCCAGCTCGATCGTCCGCTCAAGCGCGCGCTTGGCCGGCTCTCCGCCGTCGTAGGCAAGCAGGATCTTCTTCATGCTCGAGCTCCTTGCGAGCCCCGGCGCCGGTACTCCGACCAGCTGGCACGGGCTCACGATCTCTTCCAGCATGGAAGCATCCCCCAAGCCGCTCACGTGCGACAGCGGCCCGCGGACTGCGGGCGCGGGCCGAAGGGCACGATTCCGGCATGGCACGATTGGGAGATGCCGGACCAGGAGGCGCGCTACGACCGGATCGCGGAGGGGTACGCCCGATGGTGGTCCCCCGTCCACCGGCCGGCCACGCTGGCCATGCTCGACGTCATCGCCCCGGACCTCGAAGCAGGCGCGACCCGGATCCTGGACCTGGGCTGCGGGACGGGCGCGTTCGCTGCCGCGGCCGCGAGCCGGTGGCCGTCCGCCCACGTCACCGGGGTCGATGTCTCGGCGGGCATGCTCGCGGTGGCGGACCGTGAGCTCGGTGCCCTGCCACCCGCGGCCCGCGCGCGGATCGACCTCGTCCAGGCGCCGGCGGACCGGCTGCCATTCGAGGACGCGTCGTTTGATGTCGTGGTCTCGAGCTTCGTGCTCCAGCTGGTCCCGAGCGCACACCGGGTCCTCCGCGAGGGCCGGCGTGCCCTGCGGCGAGGCTCGATGCTGGCGTTCGCGACCTGGCTTGCCGGGGGCTCACTCCCAGCGGACGAGGTCTATGCCGACGCGCTGGTCGCGGCGGGGTTGGAGCCGCCCGGGGGTGGCGGCGGCCACGATGACGATCCACGGTCGCCGCGCGATGCGGCCGCCCGGCTGCGCCGGGCGGGGTTCGCCGGCGTCACCGCGACCCGGACAGAGGTCGATCACCGGTATACCCCCGAGTCGTATCTCGCATTCCTCGCGAGCTTCGACGACGAGGACCTGTTCGCGACCCTCGATCCGACCACGCGGATCGCGCTCGAGGCGGACCTGCTGGAGCGGCTGCGCGGGCTGCCGCCAGACAGCCTTCGCCTGCGCCTGCCGGTGGTGATCGCTTCCGGGCGGCACAGCGGGCGCGCCTGAGCTGGCTCACCCGTCGCGCGGAGGTCAGCCCTCCTCGGCGCCCTCCGACGCGGTCTCGGCAGCCTCGGCGGTCGCCTCGGCCCCTTCCTCGCCCTCGACGCCCTCGACGCCCTCGACTTCCTCGACCTCGACGCGCGGCGGCAGCACCCGGGCAATCACCTCGCTGGGGTCGGCCTGGATGGCGACCCCCTCGGGGACGACCAGGTCGCCGACCGTGATCGTGCTGTCGAAATCGACCAGCGACGAGAGATCGTAGTGGAGCGTCTCGGGCAGGTTGTCCGGTAGGGCACGCACCTTGACGCTCTGGACCGGGTGCACGAGGGTGCCGCCGGTCTCCGCCGCGGCCGCGATCCCGCTGCCGATGAGCTGGACCTCGACGGTCAGCTCCTCGGTCATCCGGACAGCGAACAGGTCGATGTGGATCGGCTTGCGGCTGATCGGGTGCACCTGGATCCCGTGGACGATCACCGGGCGCGACTTCTTTCCGTCCACGGCGAGGTCCACGAGCGTGGAGGCGCCGACGCGACGGCGGAGGAGGTCGAACTCGTGCGCATCGACCGTCACCGGCTCGCTGGCGGTGCCATGGCCGTAGACGATGGCCGGCAGGAGCCCATCGCTCCGGAGCCGGGCAACCTTCTTGCCGGTCACGGTGCGGCTCGCGGCCGCGAGGCTGGGTCGATTGGGCATGTCTGGTGGTCCTCGTCCTGGTGGCGGCCCGCGCGCCCTCGCACACCGCGGGGCGGGACCGCGTCATCGCAGGCCTCCGGCCCGCGCTTGCGTCAGCGGGGAGGCTACCATGACGGCCCCTCCCCGTCCTCCGGTGTAGGATCGCGAGGTCGTGGCAGCCACCATCCTGATCGTCGAAGACGAGTTCGCCGTCGCACGCGGCATCCAGTACGCCCTCCAGCAGGAGGGGTACGAGGTCACCATTGCGCGCTCGGGTGAGGAGGGGCTGGACTTCGCCACGACGCAGGCCCCGGACCTCATCCTGCTCGACGTGCGGCTGCCCGGGATCGACGGCTTCGAGGTCCTGCGCCGTCTTCGCGCCGTTGGCTCGAAGGCGCCGGTCCTGTTCCTCACGGCCCGCGGCGACGAGTTCGACAAGGTCGTGGGGCTGGAGCTGGGCGCGGACGACTACGTGACGAAGCCCTTCGCCCTCCGGGAGCTGATGAGCCGGATCCGGGCGCTGCTCCGACGAGCGTACGGCGATCTCGCCAACGCCGCCGGCGGCCGGGTCATGCGGCACGGAGACCTCGTCATCGACCTCGAGCGGCGGCGTGTCCAGCGCGGCAACCGACGGATCGCCCTCACGGCCACCGAGTTCGAGATCCTGCGCCACCTGGCGAGCCGGCCGGGTCGCGTGTTCTCGCGTCGCGAGCTCCTGGAGCTGCTCCGGGACTACGAGGCGCTCGACCAGGACGAGAAGACGATCAACGTCCACGTGAGCCACCTGCGCGACAAGATCGAGGACGATCCCTCCCTGCCCCAGTTCGTCCTGACGGTCCGGGGCGCCGGGTACCAGTTCGCCGAGCGCTGAGGTGACCCTCGGCCGCGGCGTGGACGCGGTCCCGCCGCCTCACCGCACCGGGGATGGGCGGCGGCGCGGCCCGGTGCCCCAGTCGTTCCAGACCCGGCTCACGTTCGCGTTCATGGCCGTGGTGGCCCTCACCCTCACGCTCGTGGCGCCGGTCCTCGTGCTCAAGCTCGACGAGTTCTTCCGCCAGCAGGAGGAGACGCGACTCCAGGAGCGTGCCGACGCGACCGCCGAGATCCTGGTGCTGTTCATCGCCCGGGCCGTCGGCGATGACCAGGCGGTCGTGTGGGTGGACCCGGGGACCGGCGAGGTCCTGCTCAACCCGGCCGTCGGCGTGCTGCTGCGTGATGCGGGGCTGCTGCAGACGGTCGCCGACGAGATCGCGCTGGCGAGGGTGGAGATCTCGTTCGGGCCTGCCCGGCAGGAGACGGACGGGACGCTGGTCCCGGAGCCGGACCCGTCGCTGTCGTTTCACGCCGACACGCGCGTGGATCCCGAGCGCGGCCAGCACCCGGACGCCGCGATCCGCCCGGCCACGGCGTCGGCGGGACGAGCCAACGCGCAGCGTGACTGGGGGATCGAGGCGACGCTGAGCGAGCCGTTCACGAGCCGCGCCACGACGATCGCAGCGATCAATGGGCTGCTGCTGGTGATGGCGTCGGCAGCGTTCCTGATCGCCGTGCTGGTCGCCGCCTTCCTCGCCCACCGGTTCACCGTCCCCATCACGCGCCTGACCGACGCGTCGCGGCGACTGGCGGACGGCGACCTGGCATCCCGGGTGGCCACCGACGAGCTCTCGTCGGGGACGCTGGAGCTGCGAGCGCTGTCGACCCAGTTCAACCAGATGGCCGACCGGCTCGAGGAGAGCGTCGGCATCATCCGTCGTGACCGTGACCGGAGCCGGGACTTCCTCGCCGATGTCAGCCACGAGCTTCGCACGCCGATCGCCGCCATGCGGACGTTCGTGGAGCTGCTCCAGGGGTCGGCCGGCGTTGATCCCGCAGCGCGGGCCGAGTTCCTTGCCTCGTCGGCAACCCAGCTCGACCGCCTGGACTGGCTCGCCCAGAACCTGCTCGAGCTGTCCCGGCTGGACTCCGGACTGGCCCTCCTCGACCTGCGCCCCGACGATCTCCGGGGGACGATCGAAATCAGCCGTCGAGCAGCAGCTCGCGGCGGCGGAGCGGAAGGGCATCGGCCTGGAGGTCGCGCTGCCGGATGGTCCGCTGCGGATCCGCCACGACTCCCCGCGGGTCGGCCAGGTGGTCAGCAACCTCGTGGCGAATGCGGTCAAGTTCACCGAGCGCGGAGGCGAGGTGCGCGTCACGGCGCGAGCCGAACCTGACGCTGGCGCCCGCATCGAGGTGACTGACACGGGCGTCGGCATCCCCACCGCCGAGCTGCCGCACATCTTCGACCGCTTCTACCGGGGATCGGCCAACAACGAGGCGCGGAGCGCCGGCTCGGGCCTCGGGCTGGCCATCGCCAAGTCCATCGTGGACCTGCATCACGGCACCATCGCGGTCGAGAGCCGCGTGGGAGACGGCTCCCGGTTCGTGGTCACGCTGCCCCGGGACCCGAGGGGGGTGACCGGGGTGGAGCCGGCCGTGCGTGAGTCGCCGGCTGGGCAACGAGACGGCGAACCTGAACGCCGCGTGCTCGCCACAGCCGAGATCCGGGGACGGAACGTGGACGATTCTTCACCGGTTGACGACTCCCGCGTGAATCCCGTTCCGGCATCCTTGTCCGTGCGCTCCGGCCAGTCGGAGCCCGAGCTATCGACCCCACCGGAGAGAAGCACGTCGCCCCAATGAACGACAACCCCGTCCCCGGCGAGCCCCAGCCCGCCGGCCCCAACCCGCTCGACGACACGCAGCCGGTCGATGTTCCGCGCTACGCGCCACCACCCGATCCGCGCCCGGACGCCCGATGGGCGTGGGCGTCTACCGACGACCAGCCCGGTCCGGAGCGCTGGCCAGGGTCCGGCGCGGCCGGCCAGCCAGGTGCCGGGCAGCCGTACAGCACCCTGCCCCGGAGTCAGTCCGCCGATATCGACAGCCAGCCCCCGGCGTACAGCACGCGGGCCGGCGCGCAGGTGCCGGGCGGCAGGCGCGGTGGAGCGGGCGTCGGCACGGTCGTCGCCGCCTCGCTGCTCTCGGCGGTGCTCGCCTCGGGCGGGACCGTCGTTGCGCTCAACCAGACCGGCGCCTTCGACCGGCCCGCGCCGACCTCGAACAGCGGGTCGGCACAGCCGACGTCCGGCCAGCTGCCGGTGACCATCGACGAGTCGTCGGCCGTGATCGATGCCGCCGAGAAGGTCGGCCCCGCCGTGGTCAAGATCACGGTCGAGGGCACCGCGAGCGACCCGTTCGGCAGCGTCCCCAGCGAGGGCGTCGGGTCGGGCTTCATCTATGACCCGAACGGCTGGATCCTCACCAACCGGCATGTCGTCGCGGACGCCGAGACGCTGACCGTGGAGCTCAGAGACGGCCGCCAGTACCAGGGCCGCGTCTACGGGATCGACACCCTGACGGATCTCGCGGTCGTGAAGATCGACGAGACCGGTCTGCCGGTCGCCCCGCTGGGCGTCAGCGACGGGCTCAAGATCGGCCAGCTCGTGGTCGCCATCGGCAGCCCCCTTGGCACCTACTCGTTCTCGGTGACGAGCGGCATCGTCTCGGGCAAGGGCCGCGACATCGTCGTCGACAACGGGACCCGCATCAACAACCTGATCCAGACCGATGCCGCCATCAACCCCGGCAACTCCGGTGGACCGCTCGCGGACGCCACCGGCGCGGTCGTCGGGATCAACACGGCGGTCGCGTCGTCGTCGGCGGGGATCGGGTTCGCGATCCCGATCGACATCGCGAGGCCGATCATGGAGCAGGCCGTGAACGGCGAGGCACTGAGCCGGCCGTGGATCGGGATCCGCTTCACGTCGATCGATCTGCAGGTCAAGAAGGATCAGAACCTGAGCGTCGACAGCGGGGCGCTGGTGACCAACGCCGGCGGCACCGACTCCGCGGTCGTCACCGGCAGCCCGGCGGCCGATGCGGGCCTCCGGGATGGCGACATCATCGTGGCCATCAACGGCATCGGGATCGACCAGGAGCATCCGCTCGACGCGGTGCTGACGCAGTTCGCGCCGGAGGATTCCATCATCCTGGACGTCCTGCGCGACGGCTCGTCCGTCCAGCTCACGGTGGTGCTCGGGACCCGGCCCGGCAACCTCTAGGCACGTGGCGAGGAGCGGGTGTCCGCTGCCTCGCGAGACCGCGCGCCGTCCGGAGGGCCCGGGCGGCGCGCGCGCGACCGGCGCGGCCTCACGCTCGGCCCGTCGGTGCGGACGCGCGCCGGCGCCGGATCTCCACGCCCGCCGAACGCAACGTTCCGCCCAGCTTCACCTTCGGCTTGCGGACCCGGATGAGGACCTCGTCGACCGGGAAGCCGGACAGCAGCTCCTGGGCGATCGCCTCGGCGAGGGCCTCGATCAGGTGGAAGCGGGTTGACTCCACGATCTGGCGGCAGGTATCGAACACCGCGCCGTAGTCGATGGTCTGCGCGAGGTCGTCCGAGAGCCCCGCCGGCTCCAGGTTGAGCAACAGCTCCACGTCCACCTCGAACGGCTGCGGCGTGAGCTGCTCCTCCTCGTAGACGCCGTGCGTCCCCCGGAAGGTCATCGAGTCCAGGATGATCCGGTCGGTCACGGTCGTCAGGCTCCTCCGGGCCACCCGTCCGGGCGCCACCCCCGCAGGATCGCATCCGCGACCCGCGCCGTCCGGGCGTTCTCGCGCACATCGTGGACACGCACCATGTCGACGCCCGCGGCGATGCCGAGGGCCGTGGTCGCGACGGTCGCCTCGACACGCTGATCGGCTGGCAGGTCAAGGACCTTGCCCAGGGTGGACTTCCGGGACGTCCCGAGCAGGACCGGGCGACCCAGCACCCGGAGGGCGGACAGGCCGGCGAGCAGGGACAGGTTGTGGTCGGGCGTCTTGCCGAAGCCGAACCCCGGGTCCACGATCAGCCGGTCCCACCCAACCCCGAGGGACACGGCCCGCTCCAGCGCCCGTTGCAGGTCGGTGATGACCTCCGCAACCAGGGTGCGGTACCTGGGCTCCGCGCGGTTGTGCATGAGCACGATCGGCACGTCCCGCTCGGCGGCGATCCGCATCATCCCAGGATCGTCGCCCACCCCCCAGACGTCGTTGAGCAGGTGGGCACCGGCATCGAGAGCCCCCTGCGCGACCGCGGGGCTGGTGGTGTCGACCGAGATGACGACCTCGGGGAGGGCGTCGGCCACGGCGCGGATGATCGGGACCACGCGGGCGGCCTCCACCGACGGATCGATCGGCACGTGCCCCGGGCGGCTGGAGGCACCGCCGATGTCCAGCAGGTCCGCACCATCCTCGACCATGCGCCGGGCCTGGGCGAGCGCCGCCTCCACCGGGTCCGACGCGGCAAGCAGGCCGTCGCCCGAGAAGCTGTCGGGGGTCACGTTGAGGATCCCCATGATGTAGGTGCGCTCGCCCCATCGGAATGTCGTGCCGCCGATCGACACCGGGGGCGGGATGCCGGGGAGGCCGGAGTCGCTCATGCGCAGATCATGCCCGGTCCGGCGCCAGGTCGGGGTCGTCCACGAGCCTCGACCGCACGGCCCCCACCAGGTAGAGCGAGCCCGCAACGACGAGCGGCCCATGCCCCGAGGCGAGGGCGGTCTCGAGCGCCGTGTCGGGGTCCGCCTCAACCCGCACGTCCGCGTCGGACGATGGCAGCACCGCGCGCCACGCCGTCGCGAGATCGGCGGCGGGAAGCGCCCGGGGAAGGTCCAGCTCGGTGCACACGATGGTCGCGCCGGCCAGCTCCGCGCTGCCGGCCATCGCGCCCACGACGGCCGCGATGTCCTTGTCGGCCATCGACGCCCAGAGCAGCGTCAAGGGCGGCCGCGGCATCGAGGTGCCCCCCACGAGGAAGGGGCGCAGGTCCCCCAGCGCCCGTGCGAGGGCGGCGGCCCCATCGGCGTTGTGCGCGCCGTCGAGGAGGACCTCGCGCGCCGGCAGGCCGCCGTGCGCCGGCGCCTTGACCAGCTCAAGGCGTCCCGGCCAGCGGGCGGCCGCGTAGCCCTGCCGCCGGGCCGCCGGGCCGACCGTCGCGATCCCCGCCTGGGAAAGGGCGTCGAGCAGGCCATCCGCCACGGCGACGTTGGCCGCCTGGTGGCGCCCCCGGAGGCCCACCTCCACCTCGCCGAGCCGGGGCAGCTTGACGGTGACCGCATCACGCGACCAGCCGAGGAGCGGCGCCGGGGATCGCACCGCCAGCGGCACTCCCAGCCGCGTGCACCGCCGCTGCAGGATCACCAGTGCCTCGCCGCCCGCCCCGGTCACGGCCACGTCGCCGCGCTTCACGATGGCCGCCTTCTCGCGGGCGATGTGCCCGATCGTCGGCCCCAGTCGGTCGGTGTGGTCGAGGCCGATGTTGGTGACCACCGCGACCCCCCCGTCCCAGGCGTTGGTGGCATCGAGCCGGCCGCCCAGGCCAACCTCGACCAGGGCAAGATCGAGGGAGGCCTCCGCGAAGTGGCGGAACATGACCGCGGTGAGCAGCTCGAACTCCGTCGGGGGTCCCAGGCGACGGGTCACGCCGTCCGCAGCCACGGCGGCGAGGTCCACCAGCCGGGCGAACTCCGCGGCGGGAATCGGGAGGCCATCCACGACGATCCGCTCGCGATAGGTCACGAGGTGGGGCTTTGGCGTCTCGCCCACCCGGTAGCCGGCAGCCCGCAGCGCGGACGCGGCAAGGGCGATGACGCTGCCCTTGCCGTTCGTGCCGGCCACGAGCGCGCCACGGACGTCCAGCTGGGGCTCGCCGAGCGCCCGGAGCAGCGACCGCACCCGACCGAGACCCAGCCGGATCCCGTACCGGCCGCGGGCCTGGAGGGCATCCAGGGCCTCGGCGTACGTGCGAGCGCGAGGCGGGCCCAGGTCGCTCACTCCTGGTTCAGGCCGTCCTCGTAGAACACGCACTGGTTGAACCGAGGCGTCAGGCAGACGTCGTTGACGTAGCCCTCGTCGAGATGGACACCACCGCGGAGCTGGCAGCGCGAGATGTTGCTCGGCTGGCGCAGCAGGCCCTTGAGCAGGTGGGGCGCCTGGATGGGGATCGCGCCCCGTGACCCGGTCATGTAGAAGTGCGGGCAGACGTTGCGCCGCAGGCTCGGCAGGCCGAATCCCCCCCGGGCCGGCGGCGATGCCGTGCGGGGTCCACCGGGGACGCCAGTCCGGGCGGCGTAGGGCGCCACCGGTCGCCCCGGTGTCGCAACCGACGTGCCATCCCCCGCGAGCGAGCGTTCGAGGAGCGACGGCCGACGGCCGAAGACCGGCGGTGCAGGACGGCGTGCGGGACCCGGCGGCGGCGCCACCGGGTACCGCGGCGGCGGGACGGCAGGCAGTGCTGGCCGGCCCTCGGGCGATGCGGGACGCCCATCGGCGGCATCTTCGGATCCGTTGGCCGGGCGCGGGCTCACGCGGGAGATCGGCCCATGGCTCCACGAGCCTCGATCACCCGGTGACGGTCGGACAGGTCTCCGATCGCGCGGTTCCACGGCTCCCTCGCGTGCACGAACGCCCCCCGGGGCGGCAGGGGCGTGTCGCACGGGGAGCGTATCACCGAGCCCCGTGACGATCCGGCCGCGTCGCGGACCACACCACGGCGGCGGCGCGTGGTCGGGTGGGCATCCCGCCGCTTCATGCGACAATCGGACCCGATGGACCCTCGCCATGGGGATCGGCCCTCGCAGGTCAGGCCGCGTCCCCCCACCACTGGCCGCCCGTCGCCCGTGCGCGTCCGCCCGATCACCCCGTCGCCGACGCGGCTCGACCGCTACCGCCGCATCGAGCGCCGCCGCGGACTGCCGTTGGCAGCCAAGGCGCTGCTGGCGGTCTCGATCGTCCTGCTCGGCGGGGCGATCCTGTGGGTGAGCGTCGGCCAGGTCGGGCCGCTGGTGACTTCGGCGCTGACGGGCCTCGGAGGGCTGGTGTCGGACGCCGTCAACGTGACAACGAGCCCGACTCCGACCGCCGCTCCGGAGCCGGCCGGGGCGCCGTCCATCGAGGCCCCCGACAACCCGTACACCAACCGCGAGACGGTAGACATCACGGTCATCGTGCCGGCGGCCGCGACGGGTGTCGTGGGCGGCACCATCCGGCTCTACGACTCGCTCGCCGACCAGGAGCCGGAGCTCATCCGCGAGGAGCCGGTGGGTGCCACGTCGATCCACGTGTTCGTCGGCGTGACGCTGTCCGCGGGCCGGAACGACATGCAGGCCGTGGTCTTCGGCCCCGGCGGTGAGGGCGAGCGATCCGAGGTCGCCACCTGGATCCTGGACCGGTCCAAGCCCAAGGTCAGCGTCATCACGCCCAAGGACAACGCCCTGGTCAACCGGTCCAACGTCACGGTCAAGGGCAAGTCCCAGGCGGGCGCCGAGATCCGCCTCCAGAACGCGGCCAACGGGGCGATCGCCACGACCATCGCCGGCAGCGACGGCCTGTGGGAAACGCCGATCGCCGTGGCCAACGGCGTGAACCTGATCACCGTCAGGGCGACCGACCCGGCGGGCAACGAGAACAGCGCGGAGCTGACGCTGCGCAAGGGATCCGGCAAGCTGACGGCCGTGCTGTCCGCCTCGACGTACCGCTTCAAGGCCTCGAAGCTGCCGAAGAAGATCACGCTCACGGTGACGGTCACCGATCCCGACGGCCGGCGCCTGAAGGGTGCGGTCGCCCTGTTCACGGTCAGCGTCCCCGGGCTGGAGGCGATCGTCTCGGCCGAGGCCGAGACCGACGCCAACGGGGTCGCGAGCTTCACCACGACGATCCCGGCGGGCGCCCAGCCCGGCGGTGGCCTGGCGACCGTCCTCGTCACCGTGTCCGGACAAGGCGACATCAGCGACCGCCAGGTCCTCACGGTGATCGAATAGACGTTCGCCCAAGGGCAGAATCCGCTCGACAGCAGCTCCGGGCGCAGCTACGATCCACCCCATGGCGGTCTGGCGGTGCCCCCACTGCGCCACCCCGCAGCCGGAGTCGTCCCGCTGCTGGGTCTGCCGCCGCTCCACCACGTCGTGCCTGACCTGCCGCCACTTCCGGAAGGGGGTCGCCGGCGGGCTGGGCGTGTGTGGCATGGATCCCCGGCGCCCGGCGCTGAGCGGCCTCGAGATGCGCGAGTGCTGGGTCGCGGCACCGCCGCCGCCCGAGCCTGGCCTGCGGGAGCCAGTCGCCGTGGGACCCGGGCGGATGCCCGCCGGCGGGTTGTCCGGGCGCCAGCCCAGGACGTTCGTTCCGGTCGAGGCAGCCGCAGCGCCAGCCGGATCGACCCCGGTGACGGTGGCCCGGACCGGCACCGTGGATGCGGCCGTAGCCCGGGCGGCGCCAATCTCGCCGGCCACCGGCGCCGGTGGCCGCGTCCCCGGGACGTGGTGGCTGTGGGGTGACCCGGAACCCTGGTCGGAGCTCTAGACCGAGGCCCGGAGGAGACCGCAGGCGCCGGAGGTGTCCTCGGGGTCTGAGGGAGGCGTCAGCTCAGGGACAGGCCGCCACGGTGGCCGGGTCGGCGGGGTCGGCGGCAACGAGGTTGATCGCGGTCCCGAGTGGGCGCTTCACCCCCGGGTTGGGCGTCTGGTCGATCACGATCCACGTCTGCGGGACCGGGCTGGTGCCCGCCGGCGAGGAGGTCACCGTACCCAGGGCGAAGCCGTCGGCATCGATCAGGTTCGTGGCCACCTCGACCGTCACGCACTGGTAGTCGCCGACGTTCACCGGCGCGGGCGTCGGGGTCGGGGTCGGAGCCGGCGTGGGACTTGGAGTCGGTGACGGCGTGGGACTTGGAGTCGGTGACGGCGTCGGCTCGGGGCCGGCGGACACCACGTAGTCGACCGGCGTGCCGAGCGCCACGAGGATGCCCGGGCTCGGGCTCTGCGAGATGACGGTGTTCTTCGGGATGGTCGGGTCGAAGGCCGTGGTCTTCTGGCCGACCGAGAGCTGCGCGGTGACGATGAGCTGGAGCGCCTCGTTCTCCGGCCTCGTCCGGATGTCCGGCACGGCCACGGAGGTGGGACCCCGGGAGATGGTGATCCTGACCTCGGCGCCCTCGGCGATCGAGGTCCCCTCGGGCGGCTCCTGCGTGAGCACGATGTCGGGATCGATGTCCGTGCGCTCCTCGGTCCCCGCGATGACCAGCCGGATACCGAGCAGATCCGCCTGCGACTGAGCGTCGGCGATGGTGAGGTCGACGAAGCTGGGCACGCTCACGGTCCCGGCCGATGCCGACTCCGACGCGGACGCGGACGGGCTGGCGGAGGGCGACGCATCTCCGCCGCCGGTGAGCATCTGGAACACGAGGAAGCCGACGATGGCGAGGATGACGAGCCCGATCAGGCCGGCGATCCAGGCCCAGGGGCCGGAGCCGCCACCATCGTCACCGTCAAAGCTGGATCCGGGGGGCGGCGGCGGCGTCCCCCGCGTGGTGACCGGGGTGGGCGGCGCGGACCGTGCGTAGGCGTCGGCCGCATAGGGCACGGCGTTCTGGCGAGCCTGCGCGGAGGCCACGGTGCGGGTTGCGGCGGTGGCCCCGCCGGCAGCGGTCGTCGAGGGCTGCGCCGCCGCCGGGTCCGACAGCCAGCCCTCGAGGGCACTCGCCATGGACGCCGAGGATGCGAACCGGTCCGCCGGGTCGAGGGCCATCGCCCGCTGCACGATCCGGTCAAGCTCGACCGGTGTGCCCGCTCGCAGCGCCGAGGGTCGCGGGGGCGTGGTGGTCAGGCGGGCCAGGGCGACGGATGCCGCCCCATCGCCGGAGAACGGACGCTGGCCGGTGAGCGCCTCGTAGAGGACGATCCCGAGGGCGTAGATGTCGGACGCCTGAGTGGCAGCCTCGCCGCGGGCCTGCTCGGGGCTGAAGTAGTGGACCGAGCCCATCGTGACGCCGGGCGAGGTCGACTGTGACTCGGCGAGGGCACGGGCGATCCCGAAGTCCGCGACCTTCACCCGCCCGTCGCGGCCGACGAGGATGTTCGACGGCTTGACGTCGCGATGGACGATCCCGCGCACGTGGGCCGCGTGGAGCGCCTTGGCGACCTCGGCGGCGACCCTGGTGGCCTGGCGGGGTGCGAGCGGGCCGTTCTCGCGCAGCATCGATGCCAGGTCCTGGCCGTCGATGAGCTCCATCACGATGTACGGGCCGGATGCCTCCTCGCCGAAATCGAAGACGGACACGATGTTCGGGTGGTTGAGCGAGGCGGCAGCCCGGGCCTCGTCGCGGAAGCGGGCCAGGAAGTCCGGGTCCCGCCCGAGCTCGGCGCGCAGCAGCTTGACGGCGACGTCACGATCCAGCTGGGCGTCCCGCGCCCGGAAGATGGTCGCCATGCCTCCCTGGCCGAGCAGCTCGACCAGGCGATAGCGGCCGCCCAGCACGCTCCCGATCTCAGTCACGGTTCTGCTCGTCCCCTTCTCGTGCCGGGGGTCTGTCGCCACGGCCGGGGGGCATCCTACCCCACGGAGCTGTGATCACCCGCCGGCGGGTGGCTAGATGTCCAGCGAGCGGAGGTACTCCCGGAACTCGCTCCCGAACTCCGGGCGGGCGAGCGCCAGCTCGACGGACGCGCGGAGCCAGCCCATCGTGGTGCCGGCGTCATAGCGCGTGCCCTCGTAGGCGTAGCCGAACACGCTCTGTTCGTCCATCAGGGCCTGGATGGCGTCGGTCAGCTGGATCTCGCCGCCGGCACCGCGCTGTGTCTGCTCCAGCTTGTCGAAGATCTTGGGGGTCAGGACATAGCGACCGATGACCGCGAGGTTGGACGGGGCCGTGCCCGGCTCCGGCTTCTCCACGATGGCGGTGAGACGGTAGGTCCGGTCCTGGTCGTGGCCCTCGGTGACCGGCTCGCCGGCGATCACGCCGTAGCGGCTGGTGTCCTCGGGTGCGACCTCGGCCACAGCCACCACGCTGCCGTGGTGCTGGTGGTAGGCATGGATCAGCTGGCCGATGCAGGGCCGGTCCGCGATCACCACGTCGTCGGGCAGGATCACCGCGAACGGCTCGTGACCGATGAGGTCCTTCGCCATCAGGACCGCGTGGCCGAGGCCGAGCTGCTCCTTCTGGCGCACGTAGGCCACCTGGGCCAGGTCACTGATGTGCCGCACCTGGCGAAGCTTCTCGATCTCACCCTTCTCCTCGAGCAGGTGCTCCAGCTCGTAGTTGAGGTCGAAGTGGTCCTCGATCATCCGCTTCTGCGAAGAGGTGACGATGATGACCTGCTCGATGCCGGCAGCCACCGCCTCCTCGACCGCGTACTGGATGACCGGCTTGTCGACCAGGGGCAGCATCTCCTTGGGCTGGGCCTTGGTGGCCGGCAGGAAGCGGGTGCCCCAGCCGGCAGCCGGGAAGACGGCTTTTCGAACGCGCATCAAACCTCTCGGGAGTCTGGGTGGAGGATGGCCAGTATACCGCCACCCTCGCGGAACCCCCCTCGACGAGCTCCGGGGGCCGTGTCAGGCGTCGCGCGCCACGCGACCCGCGAAGGCCGCCACCAGGCGCGCGAAGCTCGTCGGGCGGTCGAGGTTCGAGAGGTGCATCGCGAGCGGGACCACGGCGTGGCGCCCCTGCCGGCACGATGCCGCCCAGTACTCGCCCTGCGGCCCGAAGACCGGGTCGAGCGCCCCATTCACGACCAGCACCGGCGTCCACAGGCGGCCGAGGCGCTCCAGATATGGGCGGCCCAGGAGCGTGTCGAGCGCCGTCGCACCGCCATCCGGCCAGAAGCCCGCCCCGATGATCGGCTCGGCGATCGCCTCCCGGTAGCGAGCTCGGAAGAACGCCCGGTTGACGACGTCCTGGGCGCCTCGCGGGGTCGCCCGGAGCAGCGAGCGGAAGAGGCGGAATGGCCAGGCCATCGGGCCCACACCCTCCGCCGAGCAGCCGGCCAGCACGAGGCCGGAGACCCGCTCCGGGTGGGCCTCGGCCGCGTCGATGGCCACGTATCCGCCCATCGACAGGCCGACCAGGATCGCGCGGCCGGACGGGATCTCGGCCTCGATGGCCCGACACGTGGCCTCGACCGCGGCGTCGATCGTGAACGGCTCGGCGGCAAGCTCGCCGTGGCCGGGAAGATCGAGCGCCACGCACCGGAACGAGCCCGACAGCCGCCGCAGCTGTGGCCACCACTGCGCACGGCTCAGGCGAGTGCCGTGGAGGAACACGAGGCCCGTGGCATCCCGGGGCCCGATCGCCGTCCACGGACGCATACCTGATCCGGGAGCGCTGTCGTCCATCGGCATCGAGGATATCCCCAGCCGACCTCGCGAGCGGCGTTGCTGCCTACGAAGGTCGCGGGTCGGGACCCGGGGCACCGGGCGCGGCAGGGTCGAGGTCCACCGCCCGCTGCCGGGTGACGAACCGGACGCCGGTGAACGGGATCCGGATCTCGCGGAAGACCTCGGCCGACACCAGGAAGCCGGCGAACAGGAAGACCACGCCAAGGAACTTCCCCAGGGCGAACAGCTCGGTGGAGCCGGCCCGGTTGAGCGAGTCCGTGATCGTCGGGAAGAAGGCGCCGACGGCGATCAGGATCGTCGCCGGCACGCGCGAGTGGAGCCGGCCGGCAACCAGCGCCCGCAGCGCGCCCGGAAGTGAGGCGACGAGGTTGACCACGATGGCGACGGGGGCGATGCACAGGTTGAACAGGAACTGGTCGCCGGGCTGGTTCGGGTCCAGGGAGTACGGCAGCACCCGCCGCTTGGGCATGAAGACGTAGGCCGAGAACACGGCGCCCAGCAGCAGCGACAACGCCCCCGGGATGTTCATCACCGGCGTCAGGAGCCGGAGGTAGCCGGGCATGGCGTCGCCGACCGGCTGGCCCGTCGCGGGGCTGACCGCGTAGCCTGGCGCCGGCAGCGCCGGCGTGGCGACCATCAGGGCCACCGAGACGAGCGTCACGCCGACGATGGCGCCAGCGGCGAACCGGGGCCACGCGTCGTTGCCGAAGTACGTCTCCGCTCCGATCGCGATGGCGAGGATGACCGCGCCGATGAGGTACAGCAGCGGCAGCGGACCGGCGCCCTCGTACGCCGGCGCGTTCCGGATGATCAGCGCGACCAGGCCCGAGAGCAGCAGCAGGATGGCGTACGTGTACCCGAACCGCGTGCGGCCAAGCAGGAAGGCCGTGCCGAGGCCCAGCCACGCGGCCGTCCAGACGGCGCCGGTGAGGTACCAGGTCCGGTAGAGGACCTCGGTCCAGCCCCACGCCGCCGCAAGCGCCTCGGCGGCGGAGGCCAGGCCGTACCAGAGCATTCCCAGCGCCCACACCAGCTGGAAGCCATGGCGCCGCTCGCGCCACTGGTCCACCAGCATCAGTGCGAAGACGAGCGCAAGGACGCTGGTCACGGCCGGGAGCATGACCTGCATCGCGCTCAGTCCCCGGCCGGAACGACCGGCGATGGCCGACCTGCCCGCTCGGGAGGGACGGCAGCGGTCGACGACGCGCCCTCGTGCGCCGCCACGAAGGCGAGCAGCAGGCGATCGAGGAGGCCCGTCGAGGCGTCGTACAGCTCGCCGATGCGCGAGGCATCCACGGCACGTCGCCGGGCGAAGACCGACAGCTCGGCGAGGAACGGCTGGCGTGCGTTGACGAACATGGAGACCCCGCCGGCGAGCGGGGCACCGTGCGCAGCCAGCCGCTCCCCGAACTGCGCGGCGAGCTCAAGGGCGTCTCGTTCGGCAAGCGCGCGGCCAGGACCCGCCTCGTCGAGGTGGCGGACCAGGGCGTCAACCAGGCCCCGACCCAGCTCGCGGAACGCCTCCCGGTCCTCGGCGCGCACCGTCATCCGCGGGTCCAGCGTGCCGCCATGGGACAGGCCGTAGCGGCGCCGGTACGCCGCGCTCAGGCGGCCCTGGCTGGCGCCGACACCCGCCAGGCCACCTGCAGGACCGGTCCGCCGCGCGGCCATCAGGCGCTCCAGCGCCCGCCGGTCAAAGCGGCGGTGTCCGCCAGGCGTCGTGAAGGCAGGGACCCGGCCCTCGTCGGCCCAGCGGCGGAGCGTGTCAGGATCCACGCCCAGGAGCCGGCTCGCCTCGCCGAGCGCAAGGCGCTCCGGCTGGGGCCGCTCGGGGGATGGCCGCTGGTCGGGCACAGGTGCTCCAGGCGGGGAGAGGCAGCAAATCTTGGCAAATCTGGGTCCGTTGTCGCAGACCCGGCGGCGCGGAGTGTAGGGGCGCCTGCCGAGGGTCGTCAACCGCACCACGGATCGTGTGTCGTGGCTGGGGGTGGGGGCAGGGCGGACACCAATCCGCCGGATATCACCCTGGGCTGATGTTCGACCGAGCCCGCGCAGGTGCCAATCGATTACATCAGCCGCAACTGATATTCGGCGGGCCTCAGGCCGGACCTGCCGCGCTTGCAGCAGTCAGGGCTGATATCTGGCACCTCCCTGGCTGGCCCGCGACGGCCAGGTGCGACCTGGTGGCCCGCGACGGCACGGTCCAGGCGCTGCGCCGGGGCGGCAGGGTGGACGGGGTCGGGACGGAGAGCCTGGGGATCGGTCGCGGCGCGCGGACACGCGGGCAGGTCCGGATCAGAGCCGGGACGAGTTCGGATCAGGCCGGGACGAACTCGTGATCGTCGCGGTGGATGCCATCACACAGTCCCCACGACGGGGGCTCCGTGGGCAGAGGCACCGGACGCATGATCTCGCGGACCTCGCCCCGCCGGCAGAACCGGTAACCCTTCTCGGCCATCCATCGGCGGACACATGCGGGGTCCGAGTGGAACTGGTGCGGGCCAGGGTTCACAGGGGACGACTCGGTCCAGCCGACCGCGACCTCAGGAGCGACGATGTCGAGCAGGTTCACGCGCCACGGGGTGCCCGGGATGATGTCCCGGCAGCCGTCACACCGGATCGCGACGTTGTCCTTGACGATTGTGCGGATCGTCACGCCCATCAGCTCCATCGCCCGGAGGATAGCAGGGGGCACGGCCGGCAGCCGTCCCCGGTCGGCCAAATTCCTCACGGGACCAGGAATGGAGCCAGCCTCCGGCTCATCGAGACGGTCACGGGCGTCGCGTGCCGGGCAAAGAACCGGAAGGCCTCGCCGTTCGCGGACTCGTGATCCACGGCCCACCGGACATACCCCTCCGTCTCGGCCCAGGCGACGGCGGCCGCCAGCAGGTGCGAGCCGATCTCCCTGCCCCGGACCTCCGGGTGCGTGAAGGCACCCGTCACGCTCGCCGTTCCCGGGTCGCGCACGATCGTCGCGACGTCCGTGGCGCACGGCCCGATCCGCAGGAATGCCATCGCGGCACCGTCGCGCTCGGCGATGAACGTGGCGATGGAGGGGTCCCCAAGGCGTCCGCGCCCAACCTCGACCGGCGGTGACGCACCAGGCCGCACGAAGACCGGCGACGCCTCGAGGTGACGGCGGAGGTGGGCATCAAGCCCGGCGATCGCCGCTGCGTCCGCGGGCCCGGCACGCCGGAGCGTGACGCCCGCCGGGAGCGGGCCGCGCTCGATCGACGAAAGTGGCCCGATGCGGTCGATCATGTGCCGCCCGAACCCGAGCCGCGCATACGTCGCGAGCGCCACCTCGTCGTCGGCAGGAACCGAGATCACGTGCTCCGGGCTGGCGCCCCGGATCCAGCCATCGGCCAGCGCGGCGTACAGCCGCGTCCGCAGCCTTCCGTCGGGGTCAGGAGGCGCGGCATGGCCCACGTCGGACGTGTAGGTCCAGCGTCCGCCTCGCCCGTCGATGGTGATCGCCGCCTGGAAGGCGACGAGATCACCGTCGTCGATGGCCGCCAGACCGGCGCCTTGATCGGCGAGCCCGGCCAGCACCCGCGCCACGCGCGCCGGATCGGTCCACGACGGCGGGACCGGGGGCACGCGGTGGCGGAGGCGATCAATGCCCGCAGCCACCAGCGCCGCGGCCGGCAGGACGTGCTCGTGCGTGAACGGCACCAGGGTCACGACGGCAGCATGCCGCAGGCGCGGAGTTCGTGTCAGGCCAGGGGGCTTGTCCACCGATCCGGGGCCGGGGAAGGTGGTACCCCCAGCCGGATTCGAACCGGCGATCTCCACCTTGAAAGGGTGGCGTCCTAGGCCTCTAGACGATGGGGGCACGGCGCGGCGGACGGCCGGCCGAGTGTACCAGTCAGGCCCCCTTGGTCCCGCCCCAGAGGAGGCTCATGATCACGGCGGCCGCGAGCGCGAGGAGCGAGGCCATGGCCAGCAGGCCCCCGAACACCGATGTCAGGACCGCCGTCCCGTCGCGTCCCTCTCGACCCGCGCGGACCACCGACAGGAGCGCCAGCAGGGCCATCGCGCCGAACACGATCCCCACCACGGCAAACCCCGAGGCCATCAAGGGCACCTGGAGCTGGTCCCGGACGAAGACCGCGTAGCCGAGGAAGCCGAGCCCACCCAGCAGCGCGATGAACAGGATCACGCGGATCGGCGAGATGCCGACCGGCCCGAGATGGGGGCCGCGCCGGTGCGTGGCCGGAGCCGCCGGCCGGCGATCGTAGGTCCTGCGCCCGCTCATGACGCCGAGCGTAGCAGGGGTGCCACCACCGGACCGGTCAGCCGGTCGCGGGGCCTGGCCCCGGTTCGCCATCGGGCGCCTTGCCGGACCCGGCACCGGGACGCAGGCGATGGTAGACCGCCACGTTCCAGGTCAGGCGTGGCCGCCGCAGCGCTGCCGCAAGGGCTTCGCCGCGGGCTCCAAAGGCGGCCAGCGTCGCCTTTGCCGCCTCGACGTCCGCGAAGGTCCAGAAGCAGTGCACCACGCGGATCTTGAACGCCGCCGGGCCCAGGAACGGGCCTCCGCGCCGGCTCCACGACCGGTACTCGGGAGCCTCGGGGTCGCGCAGCGCGGACACGTCGTCCCGGCCGTAGTCGTGGACGACGAGCAGCCTGCCGCCGGGCCGCAGGACCCGGTCGACCTCCGACAGATCGGACGCATCCACGCCTCGAAAGCCCGACCACAGCGTCACCACCACGTCGAGCGACGCGTCCGGGGCGGGGATCACGAGGGGGATTCCGGGATCGGCGGGTGCCGCGACAAGCGGAGAGGGAGCCAGCGCCTGCACCCGGTCCAGCCAGGGCGTCCCCGGGACGACGAGCGCGCCCACGGCCGCACCCGCAATCGGACCCAGCGCATCGAGGGCACGCGGGATCCGCCCTTCGACGTCCATCACGGCGGACAGGCGATCGGCGAGCACGGGGTCACAAGCGAAGGGCAGGTCGGTCACGGAGCCGCGAGCATACCTCCGAAGCCCGCCCGGACACGGCCCGTGCCCGCGTGGACCTGTTAGCCGGCCGCCGGCGCGAGGATGCGTCCGGCGCGCGCGGCAACGGCGATCAGCGCCCGGCCGTCGCCGCCGATGGCGACGTCGGCGGCGCCCCTGCCGGGAAGGGGCTGGTCCCGGAGCGTGGACCCGGCCAGCTCGGGTGCGGCGACGTCAACCTCGACCTGCCGGTCGCCGGCATTGACCATCACGAGCACCGGCGGCGCCCCCTCGGCCGCGCCCCGCACGAAGGCGATCGCATCCTCGTGCACGCCGGCGATGCGGAACGACCCGCGCCGGAGCGCCGGCAGCGCATGACGGGCGGCGTACGCGGCCCTGGTCCAGGCAACGGCGTCGGGATCCCAGGCGTTCTCGTCCCAGGGGAACGCCCGGCGGCAGTCGGGATCGTGGCCGCCCTCCAGGCCCACCTCGTCGCCGTAGAAGGTGCATGGGGCGCCAGGAAGCGTCGCCTGGAGCAGCACGGCGAGCGCATACGCGGCAGGGTCGCGGCCGGCCATCGTCCAGAATCGCGGGCTGTCGTGGCTGCCGAGGAGGTTGAGCTGCACGTCCGTGACGGCCCGGTCGTACAGGCCCATCCGTCGCTCGAGCTCGGCCGCGAAGGCAGCGCCATCCCGGCGCAGGACGGTCCGGCCGTACTCGTGGTGGGCGCGGACCACCCGCTCGTCGAGCGAGCCCTGGGCGGCGAAGCCCAGGATCGCCTGCGCCAGGGGGTAGTTCATGACCGCGTCGAACCGGTCGCCCGCGAGCCACTCGGGCGCCTCGTGCCAGATCTCGCCCACGAGGTAGGCATCGGGGTTGACCGCCCGGGCCCGCTGCCGGAATTCCTCCCAGAACCCAGGTTCACGGATCTCCGTGGGAACGTCCAGGCGCCAGCCGTCGATGCCGAGCCGCAGCCAGTGCTCGACCGCCGTCATCACGTGCTCGCGGGCATGCGGGTTGGCGAGGTTCAGCTTGGGCAGCGCGGGCAGGCCCCACCAGGCCCGATAGCCAAACCGCTGCAGCGACTCGTCGCCGAGCGGGTCGATGGCCCCCGGACTGCCGGGCTCAGGCGGTGAACCCTCTGGGTCCGTCACCCAGTGGTACGGCCGGAGCGGCCGCCGGCCCTCCAGCACCTCCGGGTCGAAGTGGAACCAGTCCCGGTACGGTGAGCCCGCGCCGTTCTCGAGGACGTGGTGGAAGGCCCAGAACCCGCGTCCGGTGTGATTGAACACCCCGTCGAGCACGACCCGCATGCCACGCGCGTGCGCCGCGTCGAGCAGCTCGCGCAGGGCGGCGTCGCCACCGAGCATCGGGTCGACCGAGAAATAGTCGTAGGTGTGGTACCGGTGGTTCGAGGCGGACGCGAAGACCGGGGTGAGGTAGAGCGCCGTGATCCCCAGGTCGGCCAGGTAGGGCAGCCGCTCGACGATGCCGAGCAGGTCGCCACCCTTGAACCCGTGGTCGGTGGGGGGCGCCTCCCATGGCTCCAGCGGCCCGGGTTTCGCGACCCGCGGGGAACTCGCGAAGCGGTCCGGAAACACCTGGTAGAACACGGCATCGCGGACCCAGTCCGGGGTGTCGATGGACATGTCCGAGAGGATACCGAACCGGACGCTCGACTCGGCCGGTGATCTCCTCAGCCCGCCGTCGTGCGGCCCTCACCGTGGCGACCGTTCTGCTGGTCACCGCCTGCGCGCCGGCACCCGCGTCGCCGGCACCCGCGTCGCTGCCGACCGTGCTGGAACCGTCGGGCGCTGCCACCACGCCGCCACTGGTGGCCTGCGGCGGTGAGCCCCTCCAGGCTCGCTGGTGGCACGATCGCGTCTTCTACGAGATCTTCGTCCGATCCTTTGCCGATTCCGACGGCGACGGCATCGGCGACCTGCGCGGTCTGACGGCACACCTCGACGACCTCAACGACGGCAATCCCGGCACCTCGACCGATCTCGGCATCACCGGGATCTGGCTGATGCCCGTCGCCGAGGCGGCGAGCTACCACGGCCTAGGCGCCTCGCCCGACGGTGTCAAGTGGCTCGCGGGACGGTTGCGGCTCGGGGTCATCGGCGGCGGCTGAGCCTCGAAACGGACCCGGGCCAGCGGTGGCATCATCGGTCCATGCTCCGCCAGCTTCTCGGGATGCCAGGCGGCATCCGGATCTTCCTCGGCTACGCCTTCCTGGTCCTCGGGCTGATCGGCGTCTCGCTCCGCTGGGTGGTGGACCAGGCCATCAGCGCGCCAGTCTCGCTGCCCGGCGTGGTGGTCATGATCCTGCTCGCCTACACGATCTTCACCACGACGCTCGTGCTCCAGCGCAAGCAGGCCGCCCGCGGCCTGGCGCTCGGCCTGTCGTCCCTGACGCTGCCCGCGATCCTGCTGTCCGTCCTGGCGGGTCAGCCCATCGCCGCCGTCATCCTCGCCGCCCTCGCCGCGCTGTTGTTCTTCGGCCTCACCCGCCCCGGTGTCCGCGCCTGGCTGAGCGAGCCCTAGCCCGCGAGCCATCGCCAGCGGCGTCCGTCCCCAGATGCCCGGCTCGCGCGCTCGCGCGCAAGGGACGCTACCCTTCCCGCCGTGACCGACTCACGCCAACCGTCGAACCAGGACACCGGCAAGCGGCCGCACAAGCGCAGCCCGACGGGCACGCCCCGCGCCGGGCGACGCGTTGCCACCCGCCACCGCCCGCCCGAGCAGACGGCCCTGCAGCGATTGCGCACCCCGATCCTCGCGATCGTGGCGGTCGTCGCGCTCGTCGGAGTCGGCTTCTCCGTGGTCGCCGGTGCGGCCGCGCCGGTCTATGCTTGCTCGGCGGTGGAGACCGTCCAGCCACCCGCTGCGGGCGAGCTTGGCCAGGTCCAGCAGGACCAGGGCAATGGCCACGTCCAGACCGGCGACACGGTCACCTACCCGGTGTGCCCACCCGCCTCGGGCAAGCACGTCAACAAGACCGGGTTCGGGCCGCTGGAGCCCAAGGTGTACGGGCCCGACGACGACTCCGTCCCCAATGGCTGGATCCACAACCTCGAGCATGGCGGCCTCGTGCTCCTCTACTCGTGCGACCGGGGGGCATGCGACGACGTCGGCCTCGCAGCGCTGCAGGCGTTCGACCAGGGCTTCCCCAGCAGCGCCGTGTGCAGCATCCCCGCGGGCGTGGTCGGTCCGGTCGTGGCGCGGTTCGAGCAGATGCCCACGCGGTACGCGGCCCTGGTCTGGGACCGTGTGCTCTACCTGGACACGCTCGACGACGCGCAGGTCTACGACTTCTTCGTCCGCTACGCTGAACGTGTCTCCGACGGCCGCTTCGTTGCCCCACCGGAGCCGCAGTGTGCGGTCCCCTCCGCGAGCCCGTCCGCCGGCTCGCTGGTGACACCAGGCCAGGCCCCAAGCTGACGGGAGATCGATGCACCTCCACGCGTACTACGACCGCTACGACGACGAGCGATTCGGCGTCGTCATCATGGGCCGGCTCCTGACGGGCTCGCAGCTTGAGAAGCGCGGACGTCTCGATCCGTCGATCGACACCCATCTCGGCGTCGGCTTCCAGCTGGGGTTCGACGATGACTGGATCGGCGAGCTCCGGCGGGCGGCCAGGCGAGCGCTGAAGGCGGGGGCGCCACTGATCGAGCTGGAGGCTCGACGCCCGGCGCCCGCCCTCAACGAGGTCGTGACCGGCAAGATCGTGTGCGTCGGCCTCAACTATCGCGACCACGCGACCGAGGGCGGCCGCACGCCGCCGGACCGGCCGATGCTGTTCGCCAAGTTCCAGAACTCGATCGTCGGCGACGGGGATGCGATCGTCCGGCCCCAGGGGACGCGGGCACTGGACCTGGAGGTGGAGCTGGGGGTCGTCATCGGACGCGCCGCGCGCCGCGTCACGCCGGAACAGGCACTTGCGCATGTCGCCGGGTATGTCGTGGTCAACGATGTCAGCGCCCGCGACTGGCAGGGCAACCCCCAGGCGCTGCACGAGGGCGAGAAGGGCGACGGCCAGTGGCTGCGAGCCAAGGGCTCTGACACCTTCCTGCCCATGGGTCCGGCGTTCGTCACCCCGGACGAGGTGGACCCGGGCGCCGGTCTGGCGCTCCGGAGCTGGCGAATCCCCGGCAGCGGCGACCAGGCTGGCACCCCGGTGCTGATGCAGGACGGGACCACGGCGGACATGCTCCAGGACGTTCCCTCCCTGGTGAGCTTCATCAGCCGGCACATCACGCTGGAGCCCGGCGACCTGATCGCCACGGGCACGCCCGCGGGCGTCGGGGTGTTCCGCGAGCCCCCCGTGTTCCTGGAGCCCGGGGACCGCGTCCGGTGCGAGATCGAGGGCATCGGCACGGTGGAGAATCCCATCGTCGACTGGACCGAGGACCCGCGACCGGAGCCCTGAGTCGCCGGACATCGCGGAACCGCACAGGCAGGAGCCACCCATGCTCGCGCTGGTGAAGACGGCACCCGGACCCGGCCTCAGCCTGGAGCACGTCCCGGATCCGGTCCCGGGGATCAACGACGTCGTCGTCCGCGTGCGCAAGACCGGCATCTGCGGCACGGACCTCCATATCGAAGCCTGGGATCCGTGGGCGGCACGGACGATCGAGCCGCCGCTGATCGCCGGTCACGAGTTCGTCGGCGAGATCGTGGAGGTGGGCTCCAACGTGGTGGACTACCACCCGGGTGACATGGTCAGCGGTGAGGGCCACGTGACCTGCGGTCGATGCCGCCACTGCCTCGCCGGGCGCCGCCACCTGTGCGCGAACACGGTCGGGCTGGGCGTCGGCCGGGCCGGCGCCTTTGCCGAGCTCGTGGTGCTGCCGATGACCAACATCTGGCACCACCGGCCCGGCATCGACGAGGAGGTCGCCGCGATCTTCGACCCGTTCGGGAACGCCGTCCACACGGCGCTTGCGTTCCCCGTCCTGGGCGAGGACGTCCTGATCACCGGGGCCGGCCCCATCGGCCTGATGGCCGCCGCGGTCGTCCGGCATGCCGGCGCCCGGTTCGTGGTGGTCTCCGAACCCAACCCGACCCGCCGCGAGCTTGCGCTCCGGATGGGAGCGACCACGGTCGTGGACCCGGCCCGTGACGACCTCGGCGACGTCCAGCGCGAGCTGGGGATGGTGGAGGGCTTCGATGTGGCGCTGGAGATGTCCGGCGCCCCCGCGGCCATCCGGAGCGCCATGGACAGCATGGCCCACGGGGGATCGATCGCGATCCTGGGCATCCCCACCCAGGACATCCGGATCGACGTCAACGAGATCGTGTTCAAGCTGCTGACCATCCGGGGGATCTACGGCCGCGAGATGTACGAGACCTGGTACAAGATGACGGTGATGCTCCAGTCCGGGCTGGACATCCGCCCCGCCATCACCCACCGGTTCGGGTTCCGGGACCACGAGGCCGCCTTCGACGCGGCCCGGTCCGGCGATTCCGGCAAGGTCATCATGGACTGGACGGACTAGCCGGTGGCGCAGGAGGCAATGATGGACACGGCGTCGCGCCCCAACCCCCTCGCGTTCCTCGACGACGAGCTGGCCGCCCTGCGCGAGCGCCACCTCTACCGCCCGCTGCGGGTCATGTCGTCCGCCCAGGGTCCGATCGTGTCACTCGACGACCGGCGGGTCATCAGCCTGTCGTCCAACGACTACCTGGGGCTGTCACACCATCCGCGCATGAAGCGGGCCGCGATCGACGCCGTGGAGCAGTTCGGCGCGGGCTCCGGCGCCGTGCGGACGATCGCGGGCACGATGACCCTCCACGAGGCGCTCGAGGCGGAGCTCGCGGCCTTCAAGCACACCGAGGCGGTGCTGACCTTCCAGTCGGGGTTCACGGCCAACACGGGTGTCATCCCCACGCTCACCGGCGAGACCGACCTGATCGTGTCCGACGAGCTGAACCACGCCTCGATCATCGACGGCATGCGGCTGTCCAAGGCGCCTCGGAAGATCTATCGCCATGCCGACGTGGACTCGCTTCGGGAGGTCCTCGCCGAGGCGACCGAGAAGGGACGGGATGGCGAGGGCAGCCCGTGGCGGCTGATCCTGGTGGTCACCGACGGCGTGTTCTCGATGGACGGCGACATCGCCCCGCTGCCGGGCATCGTGGAGGTCGCGGAGGCGTTCGGGGCCGCGGTCATGGTGGACGATGCGCACGCGTCGGGCGTGCTCGGGGCGGACGGCCGCGGGACGGTGAACCACTTCGGGCTTGACGGGCGGGTCGCCGTCCAGATCGGGACGATGTCCAAGGCGATGGGCGTCCTCGGTGGCTACGTGGCCGGGTCGCAGGCCCTGCGCGACATCCTGGTCCAGCGGGCGCGTCCGTTCCTGTTCTCCGCCAGCCACCCGCCCGCGGTTGCCGCGGCCTGCCGCGAGGCGATCTCGATCATGCAGGAGGAGCCGGAGCTCCTCGAGCGCCTGTGGGCGAACACCCGCTTCCTCAAGGGCGAGCTCGGCCGCCTCGGGTTCGACATCGGCACCAGCGAGACGCCGATCACGCCGGTGGTCCTGGGCGACAGCGAGCTCACCATCCGCTTCTCGAACCGCCTGTTCGAGGAGGGTGTGTTCGGTACCTCGGTGGTGTTCCCCACCGTGGCCCTCGACCGGGCGCGGATCCGGACGATCGTCACGGCGGCGCACACCCACGACCTGCTGGAGCAGGCGGTCTCGGCGTTCGACCGGGTCGGGCACGAGCTGGGCGTCATCAGCGGGTGAGCCCCGCCCATCCCGTCGGCGTGCCCGACCCCGCCGACACCCGCCCGCGGGCCGATGTCGAGCGCGACGTGTACCTCGCCGGCATCGGGGCCGGGCTCGGCGATTCGAGCGACCTGCCGCTGGACTCGCACCTGCACACGATCCGCTCGCCCGACGCGAACGCGATGCTCGAGGCGTACTGCGTGCTCGCGGTCGAGCGCGGGATCGCCGAGCTGGCGATCACCGACCACGTGGATTTCGACCCCGCCATGCCCGCCTACGGGTTTGCCTCGTTCGCCGACCGGGAGCGCGACGTGCGCGAGGCGGCGGGGCGCTGGGCAGACCGCGGTCTCGCCATCCGCTTCGGCGTGGAAGTGACCTACGAGCGCCGGTACGAGGATGACATCCGGGGATGGCTGGGCCGCCACCCACATGATTACGTGATCGGCTCCGTCCACATCAGCGCCGAGTCCCCGTACAAGGCCTCCAACGTGGCGGCGTTCGTCGCGGGGCGCTCCCTGTCGGACATCGTCGCCCCGTACTTCGAGGAGGTGATCGGCGCCGCGAGATCGGGCCTGTTCGACACCATCGGCCATCTCGACTTCGTCAAGCGATACCTCGTGCCCCACGTCCTCCCGGTGCAGCTCGCCGCGGCCCCGGAGCTGTACGAGCCGGTCCTCGCCGCGCTCGTCGAATCGGGAACGGCCCTGGAGGTCAATGCGTCCGGCCTGCGGCAGCTGCCCCGCGAGACCTACCCGTCGGCCGCGATCGTCGCCCGCTACCGGGAGGTCGGGGGCCGGCACGTGACCATCGGCAGCGATGCCCACCGGACGGAGTGGTTCGCCTACGGCCTCTCGAGGGCGTATGGCCAGGTTGTCGGAGCCGGGTTTGAGGCGCTGGCGTTCCGGCGCGGGGGTCCTCGGGTCCAGGTCCCGCTTCGGCCGGCGTGAGCGGCGTGCGCAGGGCCGCCCGCCGCCATGACCTCGGCATCGTCTACCCTGCCCGACGATGAGCCACCCGTCGCTGCGGTTGTCGGTGCTCGGCGCCGGACCCGCCTACACCGATCGCGCCGGGTCCACCGGCGCGTGCTACCTCATCACGCTCGGATCGACACGCCTCCTGCTCGACCTGGGTCAGGGGTCGTTTCCGCGGATCTTCGAGCACCTCCGCCCGGAGGATCTCGAGGCGGTGGCCATCAGCCACCTGCATCCGGACCACTACATCGACCTCGTGCCCCTCCGCCACTACCTGCGATACGAGTTCTCACCGCCGCGGCGTGTTCGGGTCCTGGGCCCCTCGGAGCTCGCCCCGAGGCTTGACGCGCTCCACGCATGGCCCGGCTTCGCCGCCGAGGCGCTCGACGTCGACACGCTCGGGGAGGGACCGCACCGGGTCGGCACCCTCACCCTGCAGGGCGGGCTGGTGACCCACACGGACGAGAGCTATGCCATCCGGGTGGCGCCGGCCGCGGGCGATGGGCCCGGGCTCGTGTACAGCGGGGACTGCGGCCGGGCTGAGGACATCGCCCCGCTGATCCGGCCAGGCGACGTCCTCCTGGCCGAGGTGTCATTCGGGACCGGACCGGTGCCGCCGGGCGCCCAGCACCTCGATGGGCCGTCCGTGGGGCGGCTGGCGGCGTCCGCGCAAGCCTCGCGGGCGTTGCTCACCCACCTCCAGATGGGGAACGACCCGGAGGCCACGATCGAATCATGCCGGGCGGCGTACCCGGGCCCGGTCGAGATGGTGTGGCCCGGGGCGGACCTGGCGCTGTAGGAACGTCCCGGGCGATGCCGCACGGCCGGATGCCGCGCAGCCGCAGCCCGGTGCAGGGCGTGTCGCCACCCGGATCGTGCCAGGCTCCCACCGCGGGTCCCGCGACCGGGGTATCCCTGCAGCTCGACCGGTAGGATGGGCGCCGCACCCGCCCCCGCCAGGAGACCGTCCGTGTCCAGTCGCACCCATGCCGTCGCCGCCCCCGAGTCCATCCGCGCGCGGGTCCGGACGGCGGTCGAGCGCGCGTGGATGGAAGCGGTCGCGGCGGGTCTCCTGCCGCCGCTCGAAGCCGAGGCGGGCGCCCCCGCCGTGGAGGTCGAGCGGCCGACCAACGCGTCGTTCGGGGACTTCGCCACCAATCTCGCGATGAAGCTCGCCCGGCCGCTGCGCCGATCGCCGATGGAGATCGCCGAGGCGCTCGCCCAGTCCCTGCGAGGCGAAGCCGGTGCGGGGCTCATCGATGACGCGGACGTGGCGAAGCCCGGGTTCATCAACCTGCGGATCGCCAGCGCCGCCTACGAGTCGCTCCTCGACGGGATCCTGGCCGCGCCAGCCGCATGGGGCCGCATCCCGGCCGTCAATCCGCGGTCGGTGAACGTGGAGTTCGTGTCGGCCAACCCGACCGGCCCGCTGACGGTTGGCAACGCGCGGGGGGCGTTCGTGGGGGACCTGCTGTGCCGCATCCTCGAGGCGGGCGGGCAGACCGTGACCCGCGAGTACTACTTCAACGACTCCGGCGCGCAGATCAACCATTTGGGCGCCTCGGTGGTTGCGGTCCGCCGCGGCGAGCCCGTGCCCGACGACGGCTACAAGGGCGCCTACGTCGATCAGCTCGCTCGCGAGGTGCCGGAAGACGTGTGGGCCGCGGCAACCGCGGATGGCGCCGACGCCGCCACGGTCCTCGGCGCGTGGGCCTCGACGCGGGTCCGGGGCATGATCGAGGCCAGCCTCGCGCGCCTGGGCGTGCAGTTCGATGTCTGGAAGAGCGAGGCTTCCCTGCACGAGGAGGGCTGGGTCGAGCGTGCCGTCCAGCGGCTGCGCGCGGCCGACGAGGTCTACGAGCAGGACGGCGCGACCTGGTTCCGCTCCACGGCCTACGGCGACGACAAGGACCGGGTCATCTACCGCTCCGACGGCCGGCCGACCTACTTCGCGGCCGACATCGGCTACGTGACCGAGAAGTTCAGCCGGGGCTTCGACCACCTGATCTATATCTGGGGCGTGGACCACCACGGGACGGTGGCCCGCAACAAGAACGCCGCCCAGGCGATGGGCTACGACCCGGACCACTACCAGGTGCTGCTCATCGGCTGGGTCCGGTTCGTGGTGGACGGCGTCGAGGTCTCGATGTCCAAGCGCGCGGGGACGTTCGTCACGCTCGATGACCTGCTCGACGCCGTGGGCACCGATGCGGCGCGCTGGTTCTTCGCGTCACGCTCGGCGCATGTCGCCTTCGACTTCGACATCGAGCAGGCGCGGCAGCAGTCGGCCGACAACCCCGTCTACTACGTCCAGTACGCACACGCGCGGATCGCCTCGATCGTGCGCAAGGCGTCCGACGCGGGCCTGGCACCGGCGGCATCGGCAGCGGGTGTGCTGGAGGGCGAGCCCGAGGCGGCGCTGGCCCGGGCGGTCTCGCGGCTGCCGGAGGTGGTCGAGGACGCGGTCCTGGCCGAGGAGACCCAGGGCGTCACGGTGTACGCCACGGAGCTGGCGACCCAGTTCCACGCGTTCTACCGGGATGCGCGCGTCGTGGACACGGAGCAGCCGGAGCGGTCCGCTCGGCGCCTCGCTCTCGCGCTCGCGACGAAGTCCACGCTGGCGAACGCGCTGGCGCTGCTGGGGATCTCCGCTCCCGACTCGATGTAGGCGCCTTCGCGGGTCCGGTCGTCAGCGCCTCCCGGGCGGCCGGACGGGCGCGATCGTGGCACGCCACGCTCAGCCTTCCGGTGCGCGCCTCGCCGCACGGACTTCCTCGGCGGATGGCAGATCCGGTGGCACGATCGTGCCGCAGCGCGGGCACGTCGGCGCAGCAGCGGCGATGGCGTCTCCTCCAGGCTCCATCGGGCCCCGGGGCAGGGATGCCGCCCTGGTCCAGCCGCACTCCGGGCACGACAACGGGCCGCTGGCGTCGCCAGTCCAGCCGCCGGCGACGTCCACGAGGACCCCTACTGGGCCAGGCCGAGAACGTTGGCGACGCGCCCCATCGTGTCCGTCGATTCCGCGCTGATCAGGACGACCCGATCCGGTGCCGGACGCAGGACGGCCGGTGACCGCCCCAGCCCGGTCAGCTCGACGATGGTCGGCGCCAACGCGGTCTCGAACTCGCCGGCGTCCGCATCCGTATCCCACACCGTGTCGAGCACCACGGCAACCTGCCCGTCCGGACCTTCGATCAGGGCGACGCGGTCGCCGCCCCAGCCCGCCGCAGCATCGGAGGCTCCGGTCGCGCCTTCGGCATCCCGGAGCAGGATCCCCAGGACGAGCTCGCCAAAGGTGTCCTGGGCCGCGACGCTCCAGCCGTCGCCAAGGCGCGCCGCGAGGTCGTCCGGGAACGCGACCGTTGCGGGCTGCTCGCGAACCCGGAACAGGTCGGGATGCAGGACCTGCTCGGTGGAGTCCGGCGGGCTGGCGAACAGCTCGTTCACGGCGTCATAGCCGCCGGTCGAGAAGGCGCCGAGGGTCAACTGGAGTCCCTGGAGGTAGGGGAACTCGAGGGGATCCCGCAGGATCGCCGGCATGGCGTCCAGGATGGCCTGCGACGCCGGGTCCACGCTGCCGGCGACCTCCGACAGCTCGGCCGGGGTCAGGTACCGCTGGGCCCACAGGGTCATCGCGAGGGTCGCGTCGCCCTCGACCACGGCGAGCCTGGCCATCGTGCGATCCCCCTGGTCGGTGGCCTCACCCACGAAGCCCTTGAGGACGAACCGCTGGTCCTGGAGCGCGTGGACGTACTCGTGGGCGTAGGTGATCTCCTCGGTCGGCCCGATCGCCCCCGACTGGCTGACCACGTACATGTGCCGGGTCTCGTCGTCGTACAGGCCGGCCACCTGGCTGGTGAGGAGGTCGAGGTAGAGCTGCTCCAGCGATGCGTCCTGCGGCATCAGGCCCAGCTCCTTGTACAGGACCTGCGTGCTGCGGATGAGATCCTCGGGATTGTCCCTTCGGAAGCTGTCCCGCAGGTATGCGCAGAGCCCGGCCGTGTCGAACAGGCCACGCTCGACAGGCGTCGTGGTGCTGAGCCCGCGCAGCTCCTCGACCTGGGACTCGATCGCCGCGTACGTGTCCGCGTTGGGGTCGCTCGCATCCGAGGTGGGATTCGGCGAGCCGACGACGCTGTCGTCGCACACGGATCCCGCTGCCGAGGCCGACGGGTGCGCCGTGGGGGTGGCGATCGGCGCCGCGGTCTCGGTGGGGGCGGGACCTGTGGTCGCCGGCGGGGTGGTTGGGGAGGCAGGGCCGCAGGCAGCCACGACCAGGGCCGCGACGAGCGCGACCAGGGTCCCCGAGCTTCGCGTGTAGGCAGTCATGGACGGCGATTGTGCCACGGCATCGGCCCGGCCCCGCCGCGATCCCCGGGTCCACCCGCGAGATGTCCGTTTCTTAACCGTTCGCCCTGCCGGGCTTGAATCCGACCGCGTCTATCGTTCGTCCCGGAACACCCCTCAGGTTCCATCCTCCCTCCCTCGGACCGGGAGCGCCGATTGGGCAGGCGCTTCCGGTCCCTCCCGTTAACGGGCGAGCGTCGGGCGGGCATCGGTGCTGGGGAGCGACGCCCGCGGTGAGCTCCCTGTGCAAGAATCGAGCCATGGAGCTCACCTGGTACGGACGAACCTGCATCCGGCTGCGCGGCAAGGACGCCGTCGTCGTCAACGACGCCTACCCCGCCGTCGTCGGCCCCACCGGCCGCGGCATCACCGCCGACGTCATCACCTACAGCCATCCCGACGACGCCCCGCTCCCCAAGAAGCCCGGCCTGCGGTCGCGCGATGGAGCCACGGCGATCCCGTCGAGCCTCGAGACGGCGTTCGTCCTCGACGGTCCGGGAGAGTACGAGGTCCACCACGTCCTGCTGACCGGCGTCCGCACCTTCCGCGACAACGCGAAGGGTTCCAGCCGTGGCCGCCAGACCAGCTTCGTGACAGAGCTGGACAACCTGCACACCATCCACCTCGGCGATATCGGGCACGAGCTGGCGGAGGGGAAGCTCGGGGACATCGGGCGCATCGATATCGCCTGCGTGCCGATCGGCGGGGCCCTGACAGCCACCATGGCGGCAGCGCTCATCGCCCAGCTGGACCCGAAGATCGTCGTTCCGATGCCGGTCTGCGAGGACGAGGCGGACTGCGACGAGGCGATGAAGCAGTTCCTGCACGAGATGGGCGCAGAGCCCGTGCCGCAGGCGAAGCTCTCGGTGACCTCATCGAGCCTCCCGCCCGAGACCACGACCGTCGTGCTGGAGTCGCGCGGCAAGGTCTGACGTCGTGAACCGGGTCCCGGGCCTGACGTCGTGACCGGGTAGGGATGGGGCTGCTCGTGGAACCGTGGGTTCCCCTCGCTGTCGCCGTGGTTGCCGCCATCGCGAATTGGGCGGCCGTGTGGGCAGGCGGGCCGGTCGGCCGTGCCACCGAGCGCATCGCAAAGCCCCTCGTCATCATCGCGCTGATCGCGGTGGCGCTCGTTGCCCCGGCCTCCACACCCCTGGCGGCGAGCATTCGACCGTGGCTGGTGGGAGGGCTGGCGGCGTCGCTGGCCGGCGACATCCTGCTGCTCCCGCCGGCACGCTTCGTGCCCGGGCTGGCGGCCTTCCTCGTGGCGCACCTCGCCTACCTCGCGGCCTTCCTGCTGGTCCCCGGCGACCCGGCCTGGCTCGTGGTCGGGCTGATGGCCGGCGCGGTCGTCGCGGCGACCGTGGGCCGGGTTCTGCTCCGTGCGGCGCGCGCCGCCGGGCTGGGGGGAGCGGTCGCCGTCTACCTGGCCGTCATCACGGTCATGGCGGTGGTCGCCACGCGGACCGGCGAGCCAGCCGCGATCGCCGGGGCATGGCTGTTCGTGACCTCGGACGCGCTGCTGGGCTGGCGCCGGTTCCGGGCGTCCGATCTCGAACGGGAACGGGGCGGATGGCGGATGCTTCGGACGGGGGTGATGGTGACCTACCACCTCGCCCAGGGGCTGATCCTGCTGGCACTGGTCCGGTGAGCCACGGATCCCATCCGGCGACCCGGCTCCCTGCCGGGGCTTCCGGCCCCGCGAGGAGCCACTCTCAGGCGGGCCGCCGGTAGATCACGCGTCCTCGCTTGATGACCGTCTCGGCGAGGTCGGCGCCGACCCAGTACGGCAGCTGGTCCACGGTCGACGCGCGCCAGATCACAAGGTCGGCTGCCTTGTCCGGCTCGAGCGATCCCACCTCCTCGGCGACGCCGACCGCGTGCGCCGCGTTGACGGTGACGGCCGCCAGCGCCTCTGCCGGCGACAGCTTCATCGCGAGGCAGGCAATGGTCATCACCAGCGGCAGCGACGGCGTGGGCGAGGTGCCAGGGTTGAAGTCGGTGCCCAGGGCGACCGGGACGCCCGCGTCGATGAACCGGCGCGCGGGGGCGGGCTCGTCGGCCATCAGGAACCAGGTGGTTGCCGGCAGCAGGGTCGCGACGGTCGGCCGCTCGCCCTTCGCGGCCTCGGCCAGCGCCAGAAGCCCCTCGTCGGAGGGCGAATGGAGGTGGTCCGCGGACAGCGCGCCAAGCTCGGCCGCCAGCTCCGCACCGCCCGACGGTGCCAGCTCGTCGGCGTGCAGCCGGATCGCCATGCCGTACGCGGCGGCGGCCAGCAGGATGCGGCGGCTGTGCTCGGCGGTGAACACGCCCTGTTCGCAGAACACGTCGCAGGACCGGGCGCGGCCCTGCGCCGCCACGCCGGGCAGCTGCTCCTCGATGACGTGGCGGACGTACGCCTCGGTGCCGTCCGGACGAGACCGGTACTCGGCGGGGACGGCATGAGCACCCAGGAACGTCGGGACGATGTCCACCGGCCCCTCCTTCCCGAGCTCGAAGGCCACCTCGAGCAACCGGAGCTCGGTCTGGAGATCCAGCCCGTACCCGGACTTCGCCTCGACGGTCGTGACGCCGTGGCGGACCATCTCGTCCAGCCAGCGCCGCCCATGTGCGGCGAGCTGCTCGGACGTGGCGGCCCGGGTGGCGGCCACCGTGGCCAGGATCCCGCCGCCCCCGGCGAGGATGTCGAGATAGCTCGCGCCCTGCTGGCGCAGGATGAGCTCGCCCTCGCGGGAGCCGGCGAACAGCAGGTGCGTGTGGGGGTCCACGAGGCCCGGCGTGACGACCCCGCCGTCGGCGTCGATCCGGACGAACCGCGCCAGCGGCAGGCCGTTGGCCTCGAGTCCCTGCTCCACGAGGTCCCGCGGGCCGACCGCGACGATCCGGCCCTCCCAGCACGCGACGACGGGGGCGGCCGCGGAGCCCGGCCCACCGACGGCCGCCGCGTCGAGGAGACCGGGATCGTCCTGCGCCGCACCCCGGCGGATGCCGCCGGCAAGCGTCGCGACCTGGGACGCGCCATGGATCAGCAGCCCCGGCGCATCGGCCGACGCTCGTCCGCCCTCGATCAGGCGGAGGGTCACTTCGGGATCCTGCCGGTCTCGCGGGCCGCCGCGAGGCGCAGCTCGAGGGCCATCAGCGGCGAGAAGTCACGCAGGCTGATCGCCTCGGCCGCGGCGCGAAGGCGCACCCGGACGTCGGCGTCGTCCGGCGCCCCGGCATGGTCGGCAACGTCGAGCAGTGCCGCGAGCGGAGCGAGCCCGATCAGCTCCGACTCGGCGAGAGCGACGCCGTCCTCAGCCGCCAGCTCGCGCACCGTCGCCCACGCCAGCCACAGCGGAGTCACCGAGAAGTCGAGCAGGTTCATCGACACCTGGGCACGGACCGGGTGCCCGCGCCCGGGCTCCTCGACCCGGAACCCGTTCGCCTGCAGCGATGGCAGCCCGCCGCCCGACTCCCGGACCCGGCGGGCGATCCGCTTCGCCAGCTCCACGTCGTCCGAGTCGAGGTTGATGTTCCAGGCGATCAGGAACGGCCGTGCGCCCACGGCGACCGCGCCAAACCGCGGGTGCATCCTCGCCGGGCCGTAGTCCGGCTGCCGTCCGTTGTGGGTGATCTCGACCTTGAGCCCCTCGTACTGGCCCCGACGCACGTCGGCGAGCTTGACCCGGTCCGTCCGGGTCGTGGCTGCGGCGTAGAGGAAGACCGGGAGGTCGCAGCGGTGTGCGATCCGGGCGCCGAAGGACCGGGCCAGGTCCACGCAGGCGTCCATCGTCGTGTCGCCGAGGGGAATGAACGGGATCACGTCGACCGCGCCGATCCGCGGGTGCTCACCCGTGTGGGCGTCCATGTCGATGTCGGCGAGCGCCTGGTCCACGAGCCGTTCCAGGCCCTCCGAAACCGCGTCGTGCTCACCGGCGATGGTGAACACGGACCGGTTGTGGCTCGCGTCCGAGGTGCGGTCCAACAGGAACACGCCGGGAACCGAGATCAGGGCGTTCGCGAGGCGCTCGACGACGTCGAGGCGGCGGCCTTCGGAGACGTTGGGGACGCTCTCAACAAGCACGCTTCGAATCTACAGGCCGGGGCGCCGGCCGGCGGGTCGAACCGGCGGGCCGGCAGGCCCAGCGGCGACCGGCACCGCCGGGGGTCAGTTCTGGCGGCGGGCGTGCAGCGCGGCCTCGAGGCGGCGCACTCGAGCATCCGCGGCGCGGGCCCGACGCACACACCGGGCGCAGTCGCCGTCGAACAGGTCCTCTCGCAGCACCTCGCGCCGGGCACGCTGCGCCTCGCCGAGGGCCTGCCGGATGCGGACCTCGGTGAGCCGGCTGGCGACCGCGTGGGCGATGTCCATCTCCATCCCCGATGGGGCACGGCCTGGGCGTCCGTGCATCGGGCCAATCATCGACGCATGGCGTCAGCGCGCCATCACCAGGACGTCATCCCCCATCCGGACAGGCGTCAGCGGTCGAGCATCGGAATTCGCACGCCGCGCTCGCGGGCGACCTCGATCGCGCGCTCGTAGCCCGCGTCCACGTGGCGGACCACGCCCATGCCCGGATCACTCGTGAGCACCCGCTCGAGCTTGCGGGCGGCGAGCTCGGTGCCGTCGGCCACCACCACCATACCCGCATGCTGCGAGTAGCCGATCCCCGTCCCGCCACCGTGGTGGATCGACACCCAGGTCGCCCCGGCGGCAGTGTTGACCAGGGCATTGAGCAGGGGCCAGTCGGCGACCGCGTCGGAGCCGTCGAGCATCGCCTCGGTCTCGCGGTTGGGCGAGGCCACGGACCCCGAGTCCAGGTGGTCGCGCCCGATCACGATCGGCGCCTTGACCTCGCCCGACGCGACGAGCCGGTTGAACTCCAGGCCGGCCTTCGCCCGCTCGCCGTAGCCCAGCCAGCAGATCCGCGCCGGCAGGCCCTGGAAGGGCACCTTGGCCTCGGCCAGCTCCAGCCAGCGACGCAGGCCTCGGTCGGAGGGGAACAGCTCGAGCAGCGCCCGGTCGGTCCGCCGGATGTCCGCGGGATCGCCCGACAGGGCAACCCAGCGGAACGGGCCTCGGCCCTCGCAGAACTGCGGGCGGATGAACGCCGGCACGAAGCCCGGGTAGTCGAACGCGTGCTCGACACCCGCCTCCTGCGCCTGCGCCCGAAGGTTGTTGCCGTAGTCGAACACGACCGCGCCGGCTTCCTGGAAAACGAGCATCGCCCGGACATGCTCGGCCATCGACCGCATCGAGCGCTCCATGTAGGCATCCGGCTGCGAGATCCGGAGCACGTGCGCGTCGTGGAGCGAGATCTCGGCGGGCACGTACCCGGCCAGCGCGTCGTGCGCCGACGTCTGGTCCGTCACCACGTCGAATTGCTCGCCGGCCTTCGCCCACATCGGCTCGATCTCGGCCGCGTTGCCCACCAGGGCGATGGAGACCGCCTCGCCGGCCGCTGCCGCCTGGCGGGCCATCGCCAGCGCCTCCTGGGGCGAGTGCGTCAGCCGGTCCACGTAGCCGATCTCGTGCCGCCGCTGGGCCCGGTGCTCGTCGACCTCGATCGCGATGCACACGCCCTCGTTCATCGTCACCGCAAGGGGCTGGGCGCCGCCCATCCCACCGAGGCCCGCGGTCAGGGTCACGGTCCCGTGCAGCGTCCCGTCGTGATGCTGGCGGGCAAGCTCCGCGAAGGTCTCGTAGGTGCCCTGGAGGATCCCCTGGGTGCCGATGTAGATCCAGGACCCCGCGGTCATCTGGCCGTACATCATCAGCCCCTGCCGCTCCAGCTCGCGGAAGTGATCCCAGTTCGCCCACTTGCCGACGAGGTTGGAGTTGGCGATCAGGACCCGCGGCGCCCACTCGTGAGTCCGGAACACGGCCACGGGCTTGCCGCTCTGGACCAGCAGGGTCTCGTCGTCCTCGAGGCGGCGGAGCTCGCGGACGATGGCGTCGAACGCCTCCCAGCTGCGGGCCGCGCGCCCGGTCCCGCCGTAGACCACCAGCTCGTCGGGGTTCTCCGCGACCTCGGGGTCGAGGTTGTTCATCAGCATCCGCAGGGCCGCCTCCTGCTGCCATCCCTTCGCGGACAGGGTCGTGCCGCGGGGGGCGCGGACGGGGCGCGGGCCCGAGGGATCGGCGCCGTCGGTCTCGGTGGTCATGGCCCCGAGTCTACGCTGCTCGTCAGGGGCGCAGGCCCGCCATCAGCTGCTCGCCGAACCGGCCCTCGCCGATCGAGAACGCCGAGACCAGCAGGCCGCGGTCCTCGATCCAGGTGTGGTACGTGCGAAGGCCCCCAGCGCACGTCCCGATGTGGACCGTCCGGCCGCCGATGTCGGCCTCGGCGTTGCCCGCGACGCCACCGGACTGGGCGCAGGCGCCCTCGTTGTACGAGTCGCGCCAGTCGCGGAACCAGGCGTCGGTCACCACGCCGTCGACGGGCCTTGCCACCACGGCGGACGCGAGGTCGTTGCCGGCCACGACGATGCCGAAGGCGGCGGCCTCGATGTTGGCCGCAAACCCGGGGTCGGCCAGGGCCTCCGCGAAGGCGAGGGACTCGAGGGTGACGGGGTTGCCGGCAACCTCGGCGGGGAGGATCTCGATGAGCGCGGGGTCCTCGACGGCGCGGACGGTGCTCGACGACGAAGGCGAGGGCGACGACCCAGCCGATGGGGACCCCGGCGCCGATGGGATCGGGCTCGCGGTCAGAGTCGCGCCGGGGCTTGCGGTCGGAGTCGTGGTGACTGCCGCGGGCGAGCCAGTCGAGGCGGGCCCTGGTGCATCCGACGACCCCGGGCCACCGCATCCGGTGCCCAGCGCGGCGAGCGGGAGCGCGACGAGCGCGACGAGCACCGGTCCTCGGAGGCGCCTCACGCGAGCTCGCGGCGCATGACCGGGAAGCGCTCGTCAGGAGCCGCGACCACGAAGCCGAGGCGCTCCCAGAACGCCGGGGCCGGCGAGCTGGTCGCATTCGGGCGGGCACCGATCTCCGGGTACGTTTCCACGGCGGCAAAACCCCGGCCGGCGAGATCGTCGCAAACCGCGTCGACCAGCATCGCGGCAAGCCCGCGCTCCCGCGCCGCGGCCGTGGTGGCGATGCAGGTGATCACCGCGGGCAGCGGCGAGGCGGGCAGGCGCGGGTAGAGGTCGCGGGTGCGGAGCGCCCGTGGGTAGGCGGACAGCGGCCCGAACTGGGCATACGCGGCGGGCTCGTCGTCGTCGAGCAGCACCTTGGCGTACGACCCGAACACGCCCAGCCCCCGGGCCAGGAGGCGCAGCTTGGGCAGCGCATCTGCGGCCACTGCCGGCCGAGCCTTCGGCGCGGGCGCGAAGGGGTTGAAGGCGGGCTCGTCGTCGCCGGTCGCGAACGGGTTGAGCGCCGGACCACGGGAGGCCCGAGCGAAGGGGTTGATGACCGGCTCGTCGCCCTCGTCCTCCCCGAACGGGTTGCGCGGCCGCGGCTTCGCGACGGGGGTGGGCACGGCGGCGCTCAGCCACGAGGACCGGGCGGCGCGCGAGCCGCGATCCGCGTCCTCCCAGTAGTCGCACGACCGGTGGTCGAACCCCGCGTCCGCGCACGGCGGGAGCAGCACGAAGGTGGCGTCGTCGGTCACGTCGACGATGCGGATGGCCATACTTGGAGTCTACGGCGTGCGGGGTCCCGTCACGACCGCGGGGTCCAGGGAGTCTCCCCCAGCGAACCGAGTGCGGAGACGACGATGCGACGAACGTTGGGCACGGCGCTGGTCATGGCGATCGCCATGCTGGTCAGCCCTGGTGCAGCGACCCCTGCCGACGCCGACCACTGCTTCGTCGTCGACGTGGAGCCACGCCGCGGCCCGGCGGGCACCGAGTTCGTGATCGGACAAGGCAGCGGCGTTGCCGGCATCGTGACGCTGTTCCACGATGGCGTGCGCGTGGCGCGCGTCCGGGTTGGCGGTCGGGACGGCCAGGAGTACCGGTTCGTCGCGAGGGCTGCCGACGTCGGCCGGTGGCGAGCGCACCTGCGCATCCCGGGTGGCGACGAGCCCTGCGGCCCGAACGCGTTCTTCACCGTGACCGCCGCGCCGGACACCGCGACAGCCGGTCTCGTGCCGCCGCCGGAACCCGGCCCGTCACCGAAACCCGGCGAACTGCCGGCCCTGATGCTGCTGCTCGCCGCCCTGGCGGGTGGCCGAGTCAGCCTGCGCCGGTTCGCCCGCTCCTGACGGGCCGCCGGGGATGCCGGCCGCCCACCGGGGGGCACGGCGGGGGCTCGCCGGCTGGGGCCCCCAGACGCGCCGCAGCCCCACCGGGCCGCGCCACGTGCCACAAGTCGCCAGCGACTCAACCGGCCGGGCAGCACGAGGAGCTCGTCGCGCGGTCACGCTTGGACGCGTGACGAGCCCTGTTCGGTGGTGACGGATCCCAGTCGGAGGTGACTTGCCGACTTCGGGCCGTGTCAGCCGCCGACGAGGTCAGCGAGCGCCCCCTCGTGGACCAGCGCCAGGGCGGCCGCGAGGTCCGGCCCCGGCTCGCGATCCTCGGCCAGGAACGGGATCCGCTCGCGCAGCCGGCGATGGGCCTCGAGGACGCCCGAGCCCGGCGCCGGGACCGCGCCGTCGGCGCCGGCCTCAACCCGGGCCAGCCGCAGGTCCAGCGCCTGCGCGGCGCACAGCAGCTCGATCGCGAGGATCTGCTCGACGTGCCCCAGCACGGTGCGCGCGTGCCGGGCGGACGTGGCCCCCATCGAGACGTGGTCCTCCTGGTTCGCCGAGGTGGGGATCGAGTCGGCCGACGATGGGTGGGCCAGCACCTTGTTCTCCGACGCCAGGGCGGCCGCCGTGTACTGGGCGATCATCAGCCCGCTGTTCCGGCCCGGGTCCGGCGAGAGGAAGGCCGGCAGCCCGCCGTTGAGCCGCGGATCGAGGAGCAGCGCCGTCCGCCGTTCCGAGATGGCTCCCAGCTCCGAGACCGCCAGCTTCGCGAAGTCGAGCGAGAGCGCGATCGGCTCCCCGTGGAAGTTTCCACCGCTGATCACGAGCCCGCCCCCGGTCGCGAGCGCATCGGTCGGGACGGAACCACCGTCCGGGAACACGAGCGGGTTGTCGGTCGCGGAGTTGAGCTCGATGTCCAGCACCCGCCGAAGATGGTCCAGCGCATCGCGCACGGCTCCATGCACCTGGGGCACGCAGCGCAGCGAGTACGGGTCCTGGACCTTGTGCGCGGACCCGTGGTGTGCGGTCTGCAGCCCGGAGCCCCGGAGCAGGTGCCGCAGCTCCCCCGCCACCGCGACCTGGCCCGGGTGCGGCCGGGCGAGCTGGTACGGCGCCGCGAAGGCCACCTCGGTCCCCAGCAGCGCCTCGACCGACATCGCCGCCGCCACCGATGCCGTGCGCGCCAGCCGGTCCGCGTCAGCGAGCAGCAGGGCTCCGAGCGCGCTCATCAGCTGGGTGCCGTTGAGGAGCGCTAGGCCCTCCTTGGCCTGGAGGGTCAGTGGCTCCAGGTCGCACTCCCGGAGGGCGACCATCGCGGGCATCACCTGACCGCGCAGCTCCACCTGCCCGCGTCCGATCAGCGGCAGCGCGAGGTGGGCGAGCGGCGCCAGGTCTCCCGACGCGCCCACGCTCCCCTGCTCCGGGACCACCGGGTGGATTCCCAGCTCCAGGAACCGGCAGATCCGGTCCACCAGCAGCGGGCGGCACCCCGAGTGGCCCAGGGCCAGCGTGTTGGCCCGCAGCAGCAGCATCGCCCGCACGACCTCTCGCGGGAAGGCCGGCCCCACGCCCGCGGCATGTGAGACGAGCAGGTTCTCCTGCAGCTGGACGGCATCGCCGGGCGGGATCGGCGTCGTCGCGAGGTCGCCGAAGCCGGTCGTCACGCCGTACACGACCTCACCTCGGGCGACCAGCGCCTCGATGACGTCGCGGGCCTCCTGCATCCGGTCGCGGGCATGGATGTCCAGCGCCGCCTGCGCGCCGCGGCGCGCCACGGCTTCGACGTCCGCCACGGACAGGTCCGCACCGGTCAGGACGACGAGGTCGCGAGCCCGCGTCACGGGCGATCGTTCAGGGAGGAAGTGCGCGTCGGTCACCAGAGCGAGGATAGTCCGCTACCCTTCGGCCGTGTTCGACTTCCTGAACGGGCCCGTCCGCGACCTCGTGACGGCCATCTACGAGGCGGTGGGCTACTTCGGGGTGGCCCTGTGGGTCGCCATCGAGAGCGTCATCATCCCGATCCCGTCGGAGATCATCCTGCCCTTCGCGGGATTCCTGGCGGCCGATACGGCGTCGCTGGAGCCCCTGACGGGCTCGCCGTGGAACGTCCCGATCCTGGTCGTGTTCGCGACGCTCGGGTCGCTGGTGGGTGCGCTGGTCGCGTACGGGATCGGGTACTGGGGCGGCCGCCCGCTGCTGATCCGGTGGGGCCGGTTCCTGCGGTTCACCGAGGCCGACCTCGTCCGCACCGAGGGCTTCTTCGAGCGCTGGGGATCATGGGCGAGCTTCCTCGGGCGCATGGTGCCCGTGGTCCGATCGCTGGTGTCGTTCGGCGCCGGTATCGGGCGGATGCCGCTCGGGCCGTTCGTCGTGTTCACGATCCTGGGCTCGGCGCCCTGGAACCTCGCCCTCATCCTGGCGGGCTACCTGCTGGGCGAGAACTGGGAGGTCATCGGCGGCTTCCTCAAGCAGTACGAGTACCTTGCGCTCGCGGCGCTGGCCGTCGTCGCGCTCGCCTACCTGTGGTTCGAGCTTCATCCCGGCCGCGACGGGGAGGCGCCGCGCGACCGAGGCCTGAGCCCGCTGCGCCCGGGTCGTCAGCTCCAGGGCAGCTCGCCGGGCGCACGCACGTGGCCGAGGTCGTTGGCGACCAGCAGCTTCGCGTCCGCGGGGCCGTCGCCCACCTCCCAGCGCAGCACCGTGAGGTTCGCCTGGGCCTGGACGAACCGCCTGCGGTAGTCGCGCACGTCGGTGCCCAGCGCGACGCACATCAGGACGCGATTCGTCGAGCTGTGGGCCGTCGACCAGCACCGGTCGCTCCGCCGGCGCGTCCCCCGGCCGGATCCGAGGTCGCGACCCGGAACGAACGCGCGGGCATGCCACGCCTTGTGCTCGGCGAGCAGGTCGGCCGAGGAACGAGCGGACACGCAGGGCGACGTCGTTGCCCGACTCTCCGCCCGGGCAGGCGATCCGGTCGGGAGCGAGCTCCCACTCGCGGCGCGGCGGCCGCGTCGCGCGCCGTCGATCTGGGCGATAGGTCAGCCCCTCCCAGGCCCCGTAGTCCATCTCCTTGAGCCGCGGATCGGTCTCCACGCGGGCCCTCGCCGGCGGCGATCATCCTCCGCCGTCTCCTGGGCCCGGAACAGGGGGCTGCTGATCACCCGGTCGAAACGCACGCCCGCCAGACGCCGGCCCAGGGCCTCCGCCTGGCGTCGGCCGGCATCCGAGAGGGAGATGTCGATGTGCTGGCCGAGGTGCTGCTCCGGCTCGGAGCGGTCGGTCAGGCCATGGCGGGTGAGAACGACGGTGAGCACGGCGCCAGTCTAGGGTGTGCCAGCCGTGGCAGACTGTCCCCGGAGGTACGAGCGAGACCACGATGAGCGACCACGACGCGACGGCGCACGCCCCGGATCCGGCCCACCACGCGGATGATCACGAGGCCGATCATGGCGGCCCACGACGCCGCTGGCGCCCTGGGGCCGATCGACTGGCGGATGTGGAGCGTGGGGGTCATCGGCGTGATCGCCGCCCTGGCGGTGGTCGCCGGATGGGCGATCGCGACGGACTTCGCCTTCCTCACCGTCAGCCACTGACGGGGGCCACGAGGTGCGGACCGCGCGCGCTCGTCCCGGCGCTCGGCGCGCTCGTGCTCGCCTCCGCGCTGCTGCTCGGCCGTGGCGTGGCGATCCCGCACGTGGCCGTCGGCCTGCTCCTGCATCGGGCCGCAGCCCCTCGAAGCGTACACGGGCCCGGACACGGCCATCTTTGCCGGCCAGGTGGTCGGGCGACGATCCCGACGGGGTCCGCGTGGCCGTCGAGCAGTGGTTCTCCGGCACGGGTGCGGCCCCGATCGTCCTGATCGCGGGCGACTTCAGCAACGGCGCCAGCTGCGGCGTCGGGTCGCGGCCGTCGCTGGGATCGCGCTGGATCTGGGTGGCGTGGCGACCCCAGGACGAGACGGGATCCCCAACCCGCTGGACGACGGCCTCCAGATCAGCATCTGCCACCGTTCGCGGACCTGTCCACGCCCGCGGGGGAGGCGATGCTGCAAGAGGCGATCGCGACGTTCGGCGGCGGTGGGGCGCCCACGGGCAGCCCCTCCGCGACGGCGCCCACTACGGCCCCAGCGCCGCCACCGCCGCCCCGCGCCGCCACGCCCGGAGCCGATGACGACGCCCGCGGCCGACCCCGGCCCGTCGAGCGAGACGTCGCGATCGCGGCCACCGCGGGCGTGCTGCTCGTCGGTGCTGGGCTGCTGGTGGGCGTGCTGCTCGTCGGGCGTCGCGGCCGGGCGCCGCCGCGACGGCCGGGCTGCGCCGCCCCCGCGCTCGCGACCCCCGGTCCGAGTCAGCCGGCGAACACCGCCGCCACCACGGAGAACGCGACGAGCGTGACCACCGTCGCGAGCGAGAGCGTGTCCGCCACGTAGTCGCGCTCGTCCCCGGCATCGGCGCTCATGTACAGCGGGATGACGAACGGTGGCGGCAGCACGGCCATCGTCATCACGGCGGCCGCGAACAGCGGGTCAAGGCCGAGCACGCCCTGCACCACGAAGTGGCTGAACGGCAGCGCCAGGGCGACCCAGATCACCAGCCGCACCGCGACCGTCCGCGCCGGACGCGACAGGGCCCCCCGCCGGAGCGTCGTCGAGTACCCGATGACGACCGCGATCAGCGGCGTCGTGCAGGCGCCGAGCAGGGCGAGGGTCCCGAGCAGCGACGCCGGGATCGGGCTGGAGTCCAGCAGCGGACCGAGGCCCACCACGTTCCCGGCGATGCCGGCCAGGATGGCCACGATCACCGGCGTCCGGATGAACGCGGCGACGGTGTCGCGGGCCCGTGGGGTCACGCCCGTCGCGCGCCGGGTGAGCAGCGTCGCCAGGACGAAGAACACGAACAGGACCTGCCCGAGGTCCACGATCCCGAACCGGTACAGGTTCTCCTGTCCGAACACGCCCCCGTAGATCGCATAGCCCAGCATCCCGGCCTCGAACCCGGTCAGGAGCGGGCCCGCGTACAGCGAGCGCACGCCGGCGCCCCGTGCCAGGAGCGGACCGGCGAGCAGCATCGCCACGCACGCGCCGAACACCATCACGACGATGGGCAGGTACCGCAGCTCCAGGTCGACCCGCAGGAAGGTCAGGAACAGCGCCGACGGCAGGGTGACCGTGAGCACGAACCGGCGCAGGTCGGCGACCGTCGTCACGGCAAGGAACTCGCGCCGCCGGAGCACGGCCCCGAGCACGAACAGGAGCAGGACCGGGAGGACCCGGCCCAGGGCGTCGATCATGGCGAGCTGGCTCCTCGCGGCCCGGGTGTCTCACCCGGGCCTGCAGGCGCGAACGCTAGAACAGCCCGACGACGTCGCCCTTCGCGTCGATGTCGATCGCTCGACGCCGGGGCGGCTGTCGAGGCCGGGCATCGTCTTCATCTCGCCGCAGAGCGGGTAGATGAACCCGGCGCCGGCGGAGGCGCACCTCGCGGACCGGCAGCCGGAAGCCCTCGGGCGCGCCCTTGCATCTTGGGGTCGTGCGAGAGCGAGTACTGGGTCTTGGCCATGCACACGGGCAGGTCGCCGTACCCGAGCCCCTCGTACGCGGCGATGTCCTTGGTCGCTGCGGCGGTAGTCGACGCCGTCGGCGCCGTAGATGCGGGTGGCGATGGTGTCGATCTTCTCCTTGACCGGCGTCTCGACGCGATAGAGGAACCGGAACTTCGGCGCGCCCTTGTCGCACGCCGCGTCGACGGCCTGGGCGAGCTCGACCGCCCCCGCCGCCCTCCGTGAACTCGGACACCTCGGCGCCGGACGCGCCCGCGGCGAGCGCGCCCTTGCGGACGAGTCGTGATCGCGGCCTCGGTGTCGGTCGGGAACCTGTTGATCGCCACGACCACCGGCATCCCGAGCGCCGCCACGTTCTCGAGCTGCTTCTCGAGGTTGCGCGCCGCCTCGGCGGAGGTCCTCGCGGTTGTCTCGAGCAGCGCCGGGTCGAGGGGCTTGCCCGGGACGATCTTGCAACGCCGCCGTGCATCTTGAGCGCGCGGACCGTGGTCACGATCACGGCGGCGTTCGGGCGAGCCCGGAGGCGCGGCACTTGATGTCGAAGAACTTCTCGGCGCCCATGTCGGCGCCGAAGCCGGCCTCGGTCACCACGTATGTCGGCCAGCCGAGGGCGACCCGGTCGGCGATCGATCGAGGAGTTGCCGTGGGCGATGTTGGCGAACGGGCCGCGTGGACGAAGGCGGGGGTGCCCTCGAGCGTCTGCATCAGCGTCGGCTTGAGCGCGTCCTTGAGGACCACGGTCATCGCGCCGGCGCCCTTGACGTCGTCGGCCGTGATCGGCGTGCCGTCGGGACGGTCGCGACGACCATCCGGCCCAGCCGCTTGCGCAGGTCCTTGAGGTCCGAGGCGAGCGCCAGGATGGCCATGAGCTCGCGGCGACGGTGATGTCGAACCCCGTCTGGCGCGGGACGCCGTTCTCGTCGCCCCCGAGGCCCACCAGGACGTCGCGCATCGCGCGGTCGTTGATGTCGACCACGCGTCGCCAGAGACGTGTTGCGGGTCGATGCCGAAGCTCGTTGCCGTGAGGATGTGGTTGTCGATGAGGCCGCGGCGAGGTTGTGCGCCGCCGATCGGCGTGGATGTCGCCGGTGAGATGGAGGTTGAAGTCCTCCATCGGGATGACCTGGCTGTAGCCGCCGCCGGCGGCGCCGCCCTTGATCCCGAACACGGGCCCATGCGACGGCTGGCGCAGGCACGTGAACGCCTTCTTGCCGATCCGCTCCAGGCCCTGGGCGAGGCCGACCGTGGTGGTGGTCTTGCCCTCGCCGAGCGGCGTCGGGCGTGATGGCGGTCACGACGACGTACTTGCCCCGGCCGGCCGCGCTCCTTGCGCTCGATGCCCTCGAGCGTGATCTTCGCCTTGTGTGGCCGTAGGGCTCGATCTCGTCGTCGCTGAAGCCCCGCTCGTGGGCGACCTCCCCGATGGGGCGAGCGGTGACCGAGCGGGCGATCTCGAGGTCGGACGGGAACGACATCTCGTCGGCCCTGCGGGGTGGCGACAGCGAGCGAGTGCGCGCCCAGCGGGACCAGGCCCTTCGCCTGGTCGCGGGCCGCGCGCGCGAGATACGGTCAGCAGGATCGCGTTGGTGAGCGGCCCGACGCCCCCGGGCACGGGAGTGATGGCGGACGCGACGCGACTCGCGGTTTCGAAGTGGACGTCGCCGACCAGCTGCCCCTCGACGACGTTGATGCCGACATCGACGACGACGGCGCCCTTCTTGAGCATGTCCCCGGTGACGAAGTTCGCCCTGCCGATCGCGACGACCACGATGTCGGCGCTGCGGATCACGTCCGGGAGGTCCTGGGTCTTGCTGTGGCAGATGGTGACCGTCGCGTTCTCGCGGACCAGCAGCAGCGCCGCCGGCTTGCCGATCACGTTGGACCGGCCGACGACGACCGCCCGCTTGCCCGCGATCTCGATCCCGGACTGCTTGAGGATCTCGATGCTCGCGTGGGCGGTTGCGGGCAGGAAGCCGTCGTAGCCCAGCGAGAGGAGGCCCGCGTTGAGCGGGTGGATGCCGTCGATGTCGCGCTGCGGATCCAGCACGTCGATGACCGCTCGGAGCGGGATCCCGGGCGGGAGCGGCATCTGGGTGATGATCCCCGCGACGTGCGGATCGGCCTGGAGCCGGGTCAGCGCGTCGCCGATCCCCTGCTCGTCGATGTCCGCCGGGAGCTCGACGAGCTGGTCCTTGATCCCCACGAGGCGACAGCCGTCGAGGATCTTGTGGAGGTAGACCGCGGACGGCGCGTCCTTGCCCACGACCACGACGGCGAGGGACGGGGTGAAGCCATAGTCGGTCTTGAAGCTCTCGACGTCCGTGGCAACCTGCTCGCGGATCGCCTTGCCGATGGGGCCGCCGCGGAGGAGGCGGGGGCCGTCGTCGGCAGCGAAGGCGGTCATTCGCCCTCCGCCGGGAGCGCGCCCCGGGCCTCGCCGCTGCGCACGATCTCGCGCGTCCGCGACGCCAGGCGCTCGACCGCGTCGGCGAGGCCGACCGTCCGCTCCAGGATGTCCCTCGCCTGTGACTCGTCGCCCAGCGACGGAAGGTTGATGTACACGTTGGCCGCCGCGGACCGGCAGGCCGCGACCGACATCAGGGACGCGACCTCGAGATCCGACGAGGCGTTCTTGTTGCTGCGGTCCGGCCAGCTCCTCGGCCAGGGTGACGATCTCCAGCGAGGCCTCCACCACCTTGAGCGGCGAGAGCGTGGCGGCAAGGGCCGCCTCCTGGATCGCGGTCGTCCGGACGGCCTTCTCCTCGTCCGTCTCGCGCGGCATCTTGAGCGCCACACCGTAGCCCGCGAACGCCTCGGCGTCCTCGTCGGCGAGGGTAAGCAGGCGCTCGGCGAGCTCGGCCGCAGCCGGGATCGCCCGGGCGTGCAGGTCGGCGTGGTCGGCGTACTTGGCACGCCCCTCGGACAGGTTGCCCACCATCGCGACCAGGGCAGCGCCGAGGCTGCCGGCGATGGCGGCGGCGGCTCCGCCGCCCGGGACTGGCTCGCCTGAGGCGAGCTGCTGGACGAACTCGGCGACCGTCAGGTCGCGAAAGCGGCTGCTAGGTTCCACCTGTCGATTGTAAACAGTCCGCAGCCGGCCCACCGCAGGCCGGTTCGTCCGCCGCTCCCGGGCCGATCGGCCTGTCGAGTGGCCCGCGGGGCGAGCGCGATCACGCCCGCCCCGCAGCCGACCCTGGGAGCCAACGGGGAGGAGCCGTGGCTCCCGACTGTGGTCGCGGACCCTCAGGCGGCGGCGTCCAGCCCCTCCAGGCCGTCGAGCCCCTCGATCGTCCAGCGGCGGGAGCGGTGCTGGAAGGTGAGCGCGACGCGGTACCCGGGGGTGTCCACCTCGAACAGCGTGCGCGGACCCGTGATGGCCGGATGAGCACAGCCCTGGTCACGAACGCTCACCAGGCGGGTGACCGGGATCCGGTCCTAGCCCAGGTGATCTCGCGGGGAATGCCGTGCAGCCAGTCCGTCCGGACCCGGACGGTGACCAGGGTGCGACGCGAACCATCGCCATGGAGCTCTCCTTCATGCGGCGGGTCTTCGTCGTCAGCCGGGGGCACTCCGGATGCGAACGCTTGTTCGTTTCTGCTCGAGACACTAGACCGAACAGGTGTTCGATGTCAAGCGTCGTGGGCGAAGGATCGCCGCACGCTGTGACAGCTCCGGTGTCACAAATCGCACGGACGTTCGGCG
>CAVQSY010000040.1:0-32128 GCA_963716025.1 uncultured Chloroflexia bacterium | reverse complement strand
GACGCGGGGCTCGGCCCGGATGCGATCGACCAGCCGGCCCGATGGGCCATGGCATACTCTCCGGGCGCCCGGCGTCGCTGGTCCGGTTTCCGTGACACGGCGCGACGGGAGAGACATGGACGTCAACGGTGCTCGTCGGCCCGGGGTCGCCCGCACCGCCGGATCCGCCTTCGCAGGCCAGGGCAGCCAGGCACGCGCCACCAGTCAGCTCGACGTGTATACGACCGCCGACGACGCCGCTTGGGCCGCCGTGCTGGAGGAGGTCGCCGAGCACGACTTCCATCACATGGCCGGATACCACCGGATCGCCGAGCAACGAGGCGAAGGTTCCGCGGCGATGTTCGTCTATCGCAGCTCCGGCTACACGATCGCCTTGCCGCTGTTGCTTCGTTCCGTCGACCCCGCCGGGCTCGACGGGCCACAGGACGCCACGTCCGTGTACGGCTACGCGGGTCCGATCGCCTCGCATCGCGACATTCCCGTCACGGTCATCGACGCGTTCCAGCGAGCCATCCGTGAGGACCTGGAGCGGCGGGGCATCGTCGCGGTGTTCTCGAGGCTGCACCCCCTGATCGACCAGCGTGGGCTCCTTTCAGGGCTGGGTGAGATCAGATCCGTTGGGCCGACCGTTTCGGTCGATCTCACGCTGCCCCTAGACGAGCAGTGGAGCGGATACAGCAAGAAGTGCCGACGGATCATCCGTCGGGCCGCCGAGGCCGGGGTCGTGTGCAGGGAGGATCTCGCCGGCGTTCATCGCAAGGAGTGGGCGGCGCTTTACGCGGCCACAATGGAGCGCGTCGGTGCTGCGTCGTCGTACCGGTACGATGAGGGCTACTTCGATCTTCTGCTCACCGAGCTGGGCTCCGTGCTGCACCTGTTCGTCGCCTCCATCGGACCGACGGTCGTCGCGGCGGGGCTCTACAGCCTGTGCAGCGGCATCACGCAGGCGCACCTCGGAGCGTCACTGGCGGAGTACGCGGCGATCTCGCCGGTTCGTCTCCTGGACGACACGGTCAGACGCTGGGCGACGGCCTGCGGAGCTCGGGTCTTCCACCTCGGGGGAGGCGTCGGTGGTCGGCAGGATTCGCTGTTCCAGTACAAGGCTGGGTTCTCGGACCGTCGCCATGAGTTCTCAACGTGGCAGTGGGTCGTCGACGAAACGGGCTATGACCGCTTGTGTCGAGAACGTGACCTGCAGCCATCGGCCCAAGGGAGGCAGGACGCGGACACCGGCTACTTCCCCGCCTATCGACGATCCCTCGACTGAGCTCGACTGACGGCCCAGCCGAAGCGGCGCAGCGTTGGACCGCTGCTACTCCAGCGGTTCACGACGAACGACGCGCCGGAGGCCAGCCCACGCATCAAGGGCAAACGGCACGGGGTCCCGCCACGAGAACACCGCGTCTGCCCGCACCCCTCGGAGCGAACGCAGCCAGCCCCGAATCGACAGTTCTCCATGGCGATGGTAGTACCACGCGGATACCGCATCGCGGGCGAAGTAGATCCACTTGGCGCTCCCATACCGCTGGTGGAGTTCGCCCGGCAGCGGCAGGCCGAGTGCGTCACAGTAGCCCGCGTAGTGGAGTTCCACTCCGCCGGCTTCGGCGATTGGCGAGCGTCCGGTCGGGCGGCCGATGTTGGCTTCGATCGCGTAGTGCCGGCCAGTTCGCGCATCGCGCTTCATTTCGAGATACGCGAAGCCGCGATACGGCACGCTCGCAAACAGCCGCAGCGCAGCGTCGAGCACCTCGTCATTTCGGCACTCCACTCCGAGCGACGACATCCCGGTGTGAGGCGGCCACTGGCGGAGCTTGCGGGCGACGAACGTCACCAAGGGCCGACCGTCGTCGCCGAAGTACGCATTGCACGAATAGAGGTGATCGTCCCCGCCCTCGACCCATTCCTGGAGCAGAACCGGATAGTCAGGCGCGGCACGATCCCAGAGCTCGAGGACACGGCCAGGCTCGAAGACCCGGAGCGCCTTCTGGCCGGCGCGCTCCTCCCAGATCGGGTTGCTGCGGAAGGGCTTCATGACCAGCGGGTACCGCAGCTCGGCAGCGGCGACGACAGCGTCATTCCGGTCGTAAAGGACACGGTACGGGCTCACGGAGACTCCGATCTCCTCGCAGTGGGAGAGGAACCGGCTCTTGTCGGTGAGCAGCTCGATCACGTCATGTTCGGGCAGCACAAGACGATAGTCGAGCGAGGCTCGGGCGGCGGAGATCGCGGCCACGGCAGCGTCGCTGCAGGGGATGAGAACTGGACGCGCCGGGAACAGATGCGCGATCTCCTGGAGCACGCTGACCGTATCGACCCCGCCAACGCCGGCATCGAACACTGCGTCGACAGACCGCGTACGACAGAGTGGCCCGTCGGGGCGGTCCGCTAGTCCAACTACTGGGATGCCGTGCCTCCGCATGAGGCGGGCGGTCTGCAATCCGGGAAAAACCTCGAGGTTCGTTACTACGGCGGCAGGCCGACGCCAACGGGGCGAGCGCGCGATCAGGCGCTGCCGGCTGCGAGCGTTGAACTCGGGCGCGGGCGCCGTAAAGGCGGTCGCGCCCGATCGATGGTGCCCGGCGCGATCAGGAGCCTGCATCGTCCAATGCGATGGCCTCCTTGGTGCCGACAAGATCGAACAGATGATCAACTGGATCGATGAATGGGTCGGCGGCTGCAGCGCGCCGCTGATCGCGGAGCGCATCCAGCACGCCTTCCATCGCGCGGACGGCTCCGCGAAGCGCCTGGTTCGCGAAGATGACCATCGAGAACCCACGCGCGCCGAGCTCCTCCGCGGTGAAGGTCGGGAACAAGGTCGGGATCGCCACGAGCGGTACGCCAGGGTCGATCACCTTCCAGCGACTCAGGAAGGCATCGATCTCAGCAAGCGTCCGATCCCGGGAGTGGATCACCAGTGCGTCCGCGCCAGCATTCGCGTAGGCGAGCGCTCGGTCAAGCGCGTCCTGAACACCAAGTCCGGCGATCAGGGCTTCGACGCGCGCGATCACGAGGAAGTCATCGCGATCCTGCCGCTGCTTGATGGCAGCCACGCGGCGAGCATGCTCCGCGGCCGGCAGCAACTCGCGGGTGACATCACCGCCCAGCAGGCTGTTGCGTTTGGGAAACACGTTGTCCTCGATGCAGAATTCCGGCGATGCCGGCCAGTTCGTACTCGCGCGCAGTCCGGACAACGTTGAGGAAGCCCCCGTAGCCGTTGTCGCAGTCAGCGATGACAGGCAGGTCCGTCGCGCGGTCAATCCGAACCGCCGCCTCGAGCGCCTCGCTGAAGGACATCAGATTGAGATCCGCCAGGCCGAGTTGAGCGGTGGTCACGCCGAGACCACTCACCCACACAGCGTCGAACGCCCGCAACCCGATCAACTTCGCCGTGAGCGCGTCGTGAGCTCCGACTGCCACGACCACCGTGTCTGCGGCAAGACCGGCCCGCAGAGTACGGCGCTTGTGGGTCGCTCGGCCAATTCGCCCCCCCGCGGCATCGAGCCCCACCCTGCCCTCGGTCACAGCACCAATTCCTCCGGTAGTGCGACGTCAGCGAGCACGCCTCGCGTGTACGCATCAATCAGCTCGATGACCCGGACGCCGATCTGTCGCTGCGCATCGGACGCCATGGCGCCGATGTGCGGGGTCAGGACGACGTTTGGGAGCTCGGCCAGACGCGGGATGATCCCCTCACCTTCGCGCTCGTGGACGTCGAGGCCAGCGCCGGCAAGGTGCCCCCGCTGGATCGCGTCGTACAGACCAGTTTCGTCCAGCACCCCGCCACGGGCTGCGTTGATGACGATCGATCCAGGCTTCAGCCGATTGAGCATGCTCGCGTCGACAAGGTGGCGGGTCGTGGGCAGCAAAGGCACATGGATCGTCAGCACATCCGCCATCGCGACCACGGTCTCTATGTCGGCCAGCTCAATGCTGGTGCCCCGCAGACGCGCCCGGCTAATCTCGTCGCGCTCGTCGATGCATCCCAGCACACGCATGTCCCACGCCACGCCCAGTCGCCCGACGGTCGATCCGATGCTTCCCGCCCCGATGATTCCGAGGACCTTTGCCTCCAGCAGCGGGCCGGCGAGCTCATGCTTCGGCCACAGGCCGCGACGGACCATGCGGTCTGCCGCGGCGATCCGGCGCGCAACAGCAAGGATGAGGCCGAACGTTAGCTCAGCCACGGCCCGCGCGCCCGGGCCAGGCACGCGCACAAGCCGGATGCCACGAGCCTTGAGGTACCCCAGGTCGAGATTGTCTAGACCCGAGCCAGCGCGCACCACGAGTTGAAGCTGCGAGGCCTTCGAGAGGACTTCAGCCGACATCGTGACACCGGATCGAACGACGAGGACGTCACAGGCGGCAAATCCATCTTTGCCAACTCCCGGCACCGAAGGCCGTTCGACAATGTGGCGCTTGGCAAGCAGCGCCAACGCCGACTCGTCGATGGGCGAAGCCAGGTAGATGCGCACGGCACTCCGTCATGCAGCCTGGGCGGGATCGTCGGGAGGTGTGGGCTCCCAGCTGCTGATGCCCGACCGGTCAGTCGAAGCTGAACCGATCATACTGGAGTGGCAGACCCGGCTACTGGCAGCCTCCCGGGATCGGGAGGACCATGGCACGGGCTGCGACCGGGAGGGACGGGCCTTGAGGTCGGTAACACTCGCCATCAAGCGCGCGATCGATGTCGCCGGCGCCGTGGTCGGCCTGGTGCTGCTGGGACCGGTGCTGGCCTGGACGGCGGTGGCAATCGCCGCCACCATGGGCCGGCCGATCTTCTTCCGCCAGGTGCGGCCGGGCATCGATGGCAAGCCGTACGTGATCTGGAAGTTCCGGACAATGCGTTCGCCACGCCCCGGGGAGGTCTGGTTCGACAGCGACGCGGCCCGCGTCACCCGGATCGGGGCGTTCCTCCGTGCCACGAGCCTCGATGAGCTGCCGGAGCTGTGGAACGTGCTCCGGGGCGAGATGAGCCTTGTCGGCCCCCGGCCCCTGCTCGTCGAGTACCTCGATCAGTACACCCCGGAGGAGCGCCGGCGTCACGAGATGCGCCCCGGGATCACCGGCTGGGCCGCCGTCAACGGGCGCCACTCCGCCCGGTTCGAGGACCGTCTGCAGCTGGACGTCTGGTACGTGGATCACTGGAGCCTGTGGCTGGACGTCCGGATCATCTGGATGACGCTGGCGCAGGTCCTCCGGCGGGAAGGGGTTTCCGTCACCCAGGACCCGGCGGAAACCGAATTCCCGGAACGGTTCCAGGCTGCGCTGAGGCTCGGTGACAAGGGCCCCGAGGGACGCAGGGGCTGACCCTCACGGCCGTTTCCGGCGCGGGTGCGACGGCCGATCCCAAGGCGGCGCTCAGGCTGTTGCCGCCTCGATCAGCGCATTCGCCACGTACTCGACATCCTCGTCCGGCAGCCGCGACGAGAACGGCAGCGCGAGCGTCGAGGCAGCCGACCCGCTCGGTGACCGGAAAGTCCCCCGCCCGGAAGCCGAACCGCTCCTGGTAGAGCGGCTGGAGGTGCAGCGGCTGGAAGTATGGCCGGGCTGGCACGCCGCGCTCGGCGAGCCGTGGATCAGCGAATCCCGGTCGATCGATGGGTCGAGGCGGACGACGTACACGAACCAGTCGACCTCCTGCCCTGCGCCCGCCCGCGGGAGGCGCACCCAGTCGTGGCCGCCAAGGGCTCGCTCGTAGGCGGCAGCCACACGAGCGCGCCCGGCGCGGAGCTCGGCCAGGCGCTCCACCTGGGCCACGCCGATCGCGGCCGACAGCTCGTCGAGCCGGTAGTTGAAGCCAAGCCGGACGTGCCGCAGCCAGGTCCCGTTCGTGTCGCGGCCCTGGTTGCGCATGCTGCGCATGACCTCGGCGAGGGCGGGGTCATCGGTCACGACCATGCCTCCCTCACCGGTGGTGATCTGCTTGTTCGGGTAGAACGCGAACACCGCCACGTCGCCGAAGCTGCCCAGCGGGCGTCCCCCGACGCTCGAGCCCAGGCCCTCGGCACGAATCCTCGACAACCGCCCAGCCGTGGTCGCGGGCGATGCCGGCGAGGTCGGCGATCCGGCACGGGCGGCCGAAGACATGGACGGGCAGGATCGCCGTGGTCCGGTCGGTCGCAGCGTCGCCGACGAGGGCGGGATCGATGCCGAGGCTGTCCTCCTCGATGTCCACGAACCGCGGGGTGGCGCCCTCGTAAAGGACGCAATTGGCCGACGCCACGAAGCTGAACGGGGTGGTGATCACCTCGTCGCCGGCGCCGATCCCGAGCGCCCGGACGCCCAGGTGCAACCCGGCGGTGCCGCTGGAGCAGGCGATCCCCTCCCGCCGGTCCGCCAGCGCCGCGATGCCCGCCTCGAACCGCGGGGCGAACGGGCCGAGGGCAAGGACGTCGCTCCGCAGGACCTGGGTGACCAGCTCCCGCTCGCGCTCGCCGATGTCGGGGCGAGCGAGCGGAATCTGGCGACGGGCGCGGGGCATCGACTGGTCCGTCATCGATCCGCGCTCCGGTGGTCCGACGCATCACCGGTGGTGTCGGCCGCGGCCGGCGACGGGATCCGGTCGGCTCGCCGAAGCGAGTCGATCAGCTCGATGTTGAGCCCGTCGCCCGCGTAGACGAACGCGATCGGGTCGTTCTCGAACGCCTCCCCGGGCTCCGGTGGCGAGATCACCCGCAGGCCGAGCGCCTCCAGGCGCGCCAGCTCGGGCCCGATGGATGGGGCACGGAAGCAGAGATGGTGGATGCCACCACCCCGGCGGACCAGGCCCATCACCGGCGACGTCGGCCCGGAGGGCGCGACGAGCTTCACTGGCAGCGAGCCCTCCTTGTCGAGGAAGACCACGCGCACCTGCTGGCGCGTGTTGAGCACGATCCCGGTGGCCTGGCGATAGCCGAACACGGTTCGCCACCGCTCGATCGCCTCGTCGAGCGACCGCACGGCGATCCCCACGTGGTCGAGGACCAGGGCCGGCGCCTCAGCGCTCAAGCCAGGGTGGCCGTCTTGCGGGCGACGTACTCGGCGATGCGCCCGATCGTCTCGAGGTTCTCCGGGACGGTCTCCGAGTCCTCGACGTGGAACCCGTACTCGGCCTCGATGAACAGGATGATGTCCAGCATCCCCGTCGAGTCAACCAGCCCGCTGTCGATGAGCGAGAGCTCGTCGGTCAGCTCCGACGGCTCGCTCACGTAGAACATCTCGAGGATACGGTCCCTCACCACCGCCTGGACCGTCATGCCAGGTGGATCGATCTTGCGTTCTATGGCTCGCCTCCCGCCGACGGTGTGGTCGCCAGGCGATCCACGGACGTCTGGAACTCCACCAGGTGATGCCGGTCCGGCTCGCGGTCCACGAGCTGCTCGACGAGCAGGCCCGTCGACAGGACACCGACCAGCGCCATGTTATCGGCGTTTGAGAGTTGAGCACGCTCCGCGTTGGCCCGGCATTTGCGCCAGAGGCGTTCGACGCCGATCGGATCGAAGACGCCGCCGGACGTGACGTTGCCAGGTGACACCACCTCGTCGATCCAGCCCGGCCGGTCGTCCCCGATGAACGCGAGTGCGTCAGGAGCGCGATACGGCTGCTTGGGCCGCCGGAGGATGGGCTCCGGGACCAGGCCCGCCGCGGCCCGCTTGAGCACGTGCTTCTCGTCGAGCCCGCGCAGCTTGAACGAGGGGGGCAACGCGTTCGCCAGCTCGACGACGTCCGGGTCGAGGAACGGGAACCGGCCCTCCACCGAGTGGGCCATCAGCATCCGGTCGCCCTGCGAGGAGAGGAGGTAGCCAGACAGCAGAGTTCGAGTCTCGAGGTACTGGTCCTGGGCGAGGGCGGGCCACCGCTCGAACTCGGCTGGCAGACCGGCCAGGAGCCGCCCGACCACGTCGGCCCGGGCGATCTCGTGGCGCAGGTCGGGCGTGAACAGGCGTTGCAGGGCCGCTGCTGACTGCCAGCGCGGCTGGTGCCCAAAGCCGGCGCTCGCCCACCGTTCACGATCGCGGCCAAAGAACTCCTGGGCCATCGCCTGCTGGGCAACCGGCGACCGGGCGAGGTACGGGTAGAGCCGCCGCAGGAGCAGTGGTCGCAGCCTCGAGCCTGGCTGACGTCCCCAGAAGCGCCGGATCTTTCCCTCGCGGAACAGGTCGTAGCCCGCGAACATCTCGTCGGCGCCCTCGCCCGTCAGGACCACCTTGATCCCGGATTCCCGGACGAGCCGTGACAGCAGGAACAGGGGTGCAGGCGCCGTCCGCAGCAGGGGCCGCTCGGCGTGTTCGACGACGTCCGGGAACGCGTCGGCGATGGCGCGGCGCGTGACGATCACCTCGTGGTGGTCGCTGCCGAGGTGCTGCGCCATCAGCCGCTGGTAGGGCGTCTCGTCGTATTCCGGGTCCTCGAACCGGATCGAGTAGGTCGAGAACCGGTCGCCCTTCGCACGCAGGCCGAGCGCCGCGACAAGGGAGCTGTCGAGCCCGCCCGAGAGGTAGCTGCCGACGGGGACATCGGAACGCAGCATGCGAAGCTGCACGGATGCCTCGAGCGCATCGAGCACGGCATGGGCGGCATCGTCGATGGTGCCGGCGAACTGGCCACCCCCGGCAGGCGGGTAGCGGGGCTCCCAGAACGCCCGAACCGTGACCTGGCCAGCGCGGATGGTGCGCACGTGGCCCGGTTCGAGCTCCGAGATCCCGGCAAACACGGACCTGGGGTGCCACGCTGGTCCAGAAGCTGAACACCTCGGCCAGCCCGATCGGGTCCAGGCGGCGGGGGATCGAGGGATCTCCGGCGAAGATCGCCTTGACCTCGCTCGCGAACCACAGGCGTCCACCGTGCTCGCACAGGAAGAGCGGCCGGACGCCGAACCGGTCGCGGGCCAGGATCAGGGTCTCGTCGACGGCATCCCAGAGCGCGATCGCGAACTGGCCGTTGAACCGTGCGAACGCATCGGCAGCCCACTGCTCCCAGGCGTGGACGATCACCTCGGTGTCGCTCCGGGTCCGGAAGCGGTGTCCCAGCGCGGTCAGCTCCTCGCGGAGCTCCACGTAGTTGTAGATCTCGCCGTTGAAGACCACCCAGACCCGGTCGTCCTCGCCGGCGAGGGGCTGCTGCCCCGTGGACAGGTCGATGATCGACAGGCGGGCGTGGCCCAGCGCCGCGCGCCGGTCACGGTAGAAGCCGCACTCGTCCGGCCCGCGGTGCCGGAGCGCGGCGACCATCGCCTCGAGGTCCGCGAGCTCCGGCGGCGGCGTTGTCCCGGCCAGGGCGACGGAGCCGGCGATCCCGCACATGCTCAGGAGGCGCGCAGCGGCCTGGGCACGGCGTGGAGGTAGCGACTGGCGCGCCGCTTGGCCTCGATGTCGCGGAAGACCCGCTCCACCTGCGCGATGCTGAGCCCGATCGCTGGCGCAACATCGGCGGCCGGCACACCGTGATTGACGGCCCACAGGCAGAGGTCCATCTCCGGGTACGGGAGGGCGAAGTAGAACTCCTCCTGGCTCTGTGCCAGCGAGTACGTGTCAGTCGTCGGCTGGCGCTCCCGGATCTCACCGGGCACCCCGAGCTCGTCGGCCAGCGCGTAGACCTGTGTCTTGTAGAGGTGGGCGATGGGCTTGATGTCCGCCGCGCCGTCGCCCTGCTTGACGAAGAAGCCCTGGTCGTACTCGAGGAGGTTGGGCGTGCCGGCCACCGCGTACGCAAGGCGATCGGCGTGGAAGTAGGCGAGCATCGTGCGCGTCCGCTGCTTGAAGTTGGTCGCGGCGACCAGCTGCGAGGAAGGGCGTCGTGTCCATCCGCAGGCGGCGCTCGTTGCCCGCGGATCGGCGACCACGAGCTGGGCCACGTTGAGGCGATCGCCATCGAGGAGCGGCGGCAGCACGATCTTGCACCGCCAGCCCGGACCATACTCGGGCACCAGCATCCGGGCGGCCTCGTCCTGCCGCTCGTAGCAGCCCAGCGCCGCGAGCGCCGGCGCGATGTCCTCGACCGCGTACCGGATCCCGAGCTGCTCGGCCAGGAGCCGCCCGAGCCGCAGTGCGTCGTCGGACGAGTCGCGCTCCGGGAGCAGCAGCCCGAACACGCGCTCCGGACCCAGCGCGCGCGTGGCCAGGGTGGCCACGACCGAGCTGTCGACGCCGCCGGACATCGCCACGACGACCCCACGTCGCCGCAGGTCCCCGAGGACGATCGACCGGATCTGCGCCTCGATCCCCTCGGCCTCGCGACGGGGTCGATCCGGAGGACGTCCCGTGAGAACATGCGGATGGCTCCCGAGCGCACGCCCACGGCACCGCCGCCTTTCGCGTGGCGGAGGCATCGCGAGCGTGTTGGACCGCGAGTCTACGGCACAACGGCCGGGGACGGATGGAGGAAGCGTTGGGCATCGAGCAGGACATGCCGGCGAGCGACGAGCGCGGCCCCGAGCTCCCGTCGAGCCCGTTCCTCGCCGACTGGCTCGAGTTCCAAGCCGAGCGGCGACCCGATGCGCCGGCGGTCGTGGCCGGGGCCACGCGCCTCACCTACGGCGACCTTGCCGGCCGGGTCCGGGCGCTGGCCGCCGACCTTGCCCGGCGCGGGGTCGAGCCCGGCACACGGGTGCTCCTCGCCCTGCCCAATACACCCGCGACGATCGTCGCGGGCCTGGCGATCAACCGGCTCGGCGCCACCTCCGTCGAGGTGAGCCGCGGCTGGAACTGCCGAGGTGCTGGGGGACATCGTCGAGCGCACCGGGACCCGGCACCTCATCGTGGCCGCACGGGATGCCGCGACCTGGGAGCGCGCGCTCGCCGGCCGCGCGGTCGACCATGCCTGGGTCGTCCGCCGCGACCATCCGCCGTCCCGCCATTCGGCGGACGGCGGCCCGTTCGCGACCACCCCGGTGCTGGAGGACGGCACGATCGACGCGCCCGCCCGGTCCGTGCCCGTGGCCGACCTCGAGCCCGACTGGCCGGCCCTGATCCTGTACACGTCGGGGAGCACGGGGCGGCCGCATGGCGTGATCCAGACGTTCAGCAATGTCGACGCCAACACCCGGTCGATCGTCGACTACCTCGGGCTGACCGCCGAGGACCGGGCGCTGCTCATGCTGCCTCTCTCCTACTGCTATGGCCGCAGCGTCCTGCAGACCCACCTGCTGGTCGGGGGCTCCGTCGTCATGGACGACCGGATGGCGTTTCCGCGGCGCGTGATGGAGACGATGGCCGTGGAGGGCTGCACGGGCCTGGCCGGGGTGCCGCTCACGTTCGAGCTGCTCCGGCGCAGCGTCGATCTCGCCTCGATCCCGATGTCGCGGCTCCGCTACGTGACGCAGGCCGGCGGCGCGATGGCACCCGACACCATCGCATGGGCCCGCGCGGCGTTCGCTCCGGCGCCGCTGTACGTGATGTACGGGCAGACGGAAGCCACCGCACGCCTGTCCTACCTCCCGCCCGAACGTGGCAGCGACAAGGCTGGCTCGATCGGGATCCCGATCCCGGGTGTCGAGCTCCGGGTCGTGGATGCATCGGGTGTGGAGCTGCCGGCGGGCGAGGTCGGTGAGATCGTGGCCCGGGGACGGAACGTGACCCCTGGCTATCTCGACGATCCGGAGGAGACGTCGGCGATCCTCCGCGACGGGTGGCTGTGGACGGGTGATCTTGGTGAGCGCGACGCGGACGGCTTCTTCTACCACCGGGGGCGCGTCCGCGACATCCTCAAGGTCGGCGGCCACCGGGTGAGCCCGGCGCAGATCGAGCAGGTCATCGCCGGGCATCCCGATGTCCAGGAGGTCGCCGTGGTGGGCATGCCGGACGACCTCGTGGGCGAGGTTCCGGTGGCTGTCGTCGTCCTTCGCTCCGGTGCCGGCGCAGACGCGGCGGAGCTCGTTGCCCTGTGCCGCGCCGGCCTGCCTCCCCACCTGGTGCCTGCGGCGATCAGGTTCGCGCAGTCGCTGCCGCGAAACGAGGCGGGGAAGCTCCAGCGGGCGGTCCTCGCGGCGACCCTCACGGCGCGGTAGGCCACCTACGGCACCGTGCCCCGCCCAGCAATCCGGGACCGAGCGTACACTCGCCGCAGGCTGACGGCTCGGAGGCTGGCGCGGCATTTGGAGGCGCACCGGGCGGTCAGTTTCCAGCGAGGAGGCTGGCACGGGAGTGTCCGGACGAAAGAAGGACCCGGCGGCCGTCGGCGTCACGGATACCCCGTTGGTGATCGTCGGGGCCGGCGGGTTCGGGCGTGAGGTGCTCGAGCTCGTGCGCGACATCAACGGCGCCCACCCGACCTTCCACCTGCTGGGATTCCTCGATGACGGCGAGGTGAACCCGCACGTGATCGAGCGAGTCGGTGTCCCGGTGCTCGGGCGGACGGGTCGCATCGCCGACCTCGGAGCAGCCTACGTAATCGCCATTGGCTCGGGGGAGGCACGTCGCCGGATCGACGCGGTGGCGCGAGCCACCCGCCACGTCGCGGTGGCGACCCTGGTCCACCCGTCGGCAACGCTCGGGACCGACGTGCTCGTCGGCGAGGGAGCCATCGTCGGCGCAGGCTCCCGGGTCACGACTCACGTGGCGATCGGCCGGCATGCGCACGTGAACGTCAACTGCACCGTCGGACACGACGTGACGATCGAGGACTTCGCCACCCTGTTCCCCGGGGTTCACCTCGGTGGCGGCTGCGTCATCGAGGAGGGCGCTACGCTCGGGATGGGAAGTGTCGTCTTGCCGGGCATCCGGGTTGGTCGCGGAGCCACAGTTGGCGCCGGAGCGGTCGTGGCCCACGACGTCGCGGGCGACATCACAGTGGTCGGGCCTGCCGCCAGACCGACCCTGACGGCCAGGAACTCGAACCAGGGTCGGCTGTGACCCACTCGGCACCCCATCGATGCCAAGGGGTGGGCTTCAGCATGAGGGCCCAGCTGATCGAGGCCGATGCTGAGCCTGTCCACGCGTTCCTTGCGGCCACCCTGCACGACTTCAGCCATCTTCCGGCATATGTGAGTCTGTCCGCGACGTACGAGGGCGGGCGAGCCGTTGCGCTGCTCGTCGAGGACGGCGCGCGGGCGCTCTATCTGCCGCTGATCATTCGCCCGATTGGCGACAGCGGACTGACCGACGCGGCTTCTCCATACGGGTACCCGGGCCCGCTAGTGCAGGGCGAGCGGGATCCTGGGTTCATCCGCTCGGCGCTCAGCGCGGGCTTGGATGCGCTCAGGCAAAGGGGGCTGGTTGCACTGTTCGTGCGCTGGAACCCCATCCTGAGCCCGGAGCCTCCGCACGACGTCGGTACCGTCGTCCTCCACGGGTCAACCGTCAGCATCGACCTGACGCTGGCGGCGGAAACCACGTGGCGTGAGACGCGCCGAAATCACCGGCGTGAGATCAACCGGGCGATCAACCGCGGCTTGACGGCCCGACTCGACCCTGACTTCGCGCGCTACGACGAATTCAAGCGCCTGTACCACGAGACCATGGAACGGCGATCCGCTGACGCCTACTACCACTTCGGCGATGCGTATTTCGATGCCCTCCGTGCTGCGCTGGGGAAACACCTGCACCTGGCGTTGGTCGAGGATGGAGCGAGGGTCGCCGCGGCCGGACTGTGCATCGAAGCGGATGGGGTTGCGCAGTATCACCTGATGGGCTCGGATGCTCCCGACCACCATGCCGAACCCACCAAGCTCATGGTCCATTTCCTGACCGGGTGGGCACGGGGCCGAGGAAACAAGCTGCTGCATCTTGGCGGTGGCCTCGGTGGGGCCGAGGACTCCCTGTTCCACTTCAAGGCCGGGTTCTCGCCGCGTCGTCACCCCTACCACACGCTGCGGGCTGTTCTCGACGCCGAGGCCTACGGACGCCTGAGCCGGGCCGTGGGTCGTGACCCGGAGGAGCTGGACGGCTTCTTTCCCGCCTACCGATCGGAATGACCTACGAGGTCGGCAGGTATCGGCTGGCGGCGCCCACACTCCTTCGGAAGCGACCGGCCGAGTAGGAGCGGTCCAACTCCGTGGTGCGCAGACGCGCCACCTTCCAGGGAGTCCGGGGGCGACCTAGGCACATCGGCGGTGCCCGTAGGTACCACCGGTCCGAGTCTGGTCTGGTTGAGTGCAGTCGGATCGCAACGTGCCCGAGACACGACCGGTCGAGCGCCTGTACCAACGTAGGGGTAGGCCGCGCGACGCCCTCACCGTAGGCTCGCGGTGCGCCCCGAGAAGCGCAAAGCGGACTGTTGACGAGCCGCCTCCCCGATACCGCACACCCGTCGCGAGGCGGGGCCGCAAAGCCACGGGACTCCACGAGTCAGCCGGGTTGCCGAAAGGAGCGTCCATTCCATGTTCTGGGATGGCTCGCGTTGGATCGACGAACGCGTCCGAGCTGCTCAACTTGCCGAGACCCGCCAAGCGGCCACGCGGCGCCTGCCCGCCTCTCTCCTAGCGGGCGTGATCCTGATCGGGCTGACGACGCTCGGCGTCTCGTCGCCACAGCCGGTGGATGCGGGCTACCGCTCCGAAGCCCTGACATTGGCCTGGGGCGACAGCTTCTCCGAGGAGGTGGTCCAGGAGTCGGCCAGACAGGTCAATACCCGGGGAACATGGGCCGTGCGACGGAACAGCGATGCGTTCCTCGGTGGGCGGGCGCTCACGTCTTGGGACCGCGGCGCAACGATCAGGATGCGATTCACCGGCAGCGGGATCGCCGTGGTTGGCCCGACCAGCCGTATCCGGGGCAAGGCGCGAATCATGATCGACGGCAAGGTCGTGGCCACGATCAGCGCCCGATCGGGCACGTACCACCGCAAGGTCACCCTATACGCCACAAGCTTCGACGGCGAGGGGACGCACACCATCGAGGTCACCGTCCTTGGCACCAGCCGCGAGACGAAGTTCTCGGTTGACGCATTCGTCGTCCGCCATCAGAAGGGGAAGGGCAAGGCAGCCCCGGCGCCTGATCCGACCGCGAGCCCCGCTCCGACCGCGGATGCGACGGATCCGCCGAATACGGATCCAACCTCCGCTCCGGATCCGGGCGAGTCTCCGGCTCCACCTCCGGATCCGACGGCCACACCAGACCCGACCCTTGCTCCCACCCCGAGCCCGGCTGCTACGTCGAGCCCCACCTCGGCGCCCGAACCCACGCCGACCCCCACGCCGACTTCAAGGCCATCGCCCAGTCCGACCGCCGCCCCTTCGTCCACCCCGCCCGCAGGACTCTCCGGTGTCTACGGTCCTGGCATCGGGATGGACAGTCTCAACAACACCCGCGTGGGCGGACCGGACAACATCTCCACGAGCTACCGGTTCCGGGCGTCAACCTCGGCGAGGCTCAGCTCGATCCGGATCTACATCATCGGCCCAACCCATGCCGGATACGGGGCAGGGACGGGCGGCACCTGGGAGGTGACGGTCCGGTCCGACGACGGGACTTCAGCCCATGGCCCGTCGGACACGGTCCTCGCCACGACCACCATCAAGCCCGCGGACGGCCTGCCGCTCATCACGTGGTCTGCGCCCGCAACCCTGACCGCCGGGACGCTCTACCACGTCGTGTTCCGCAATATCGACGCACGTCCAGACCTCAACTACGCCTCGGTCGACGGCGTCTTCATGTTCCGCCCGACCGCGCCCCGCCAGGCCGCCTTCAGCGACCTCGACTGGGGCCAGCCGATGCGCTCTGGCTCCGGGGCCTGGTCCGACAGGAGCAACACGGTACCGATCATGCAGCTCAACTACGCCAACGGTGTCACCGACGGGCTCGGCTACATGGAGGTCTGGGTCCGGTCGCACAAGACCATCTCGGGCAGCGCCAAGGCCCGTGAGGCGTTCACCGTGAGCGGGGCCAACCGGGCGGTCAGCTCGTTCAGCATCCGGCTCATGCGGATCAGCGGCAGCAGTCCGCTCACCGTCCGCCTCGAGACGTCCGGTGGCACCCTGATCGAGCAGGGCACGATCGCCGCCTCGGAGATCGCCGTCGGGACACCGGGCATCGACGGCACCCAGCCGACGTGGGAGACCTACACCTTCACCACGCCACGGACCCTGCTCGCGGGCCAGGGCTACCACGTGGTCCTCTCGACCGAAGCCGACACCCGCTACTCGATCTTCGTCATCCGCAAGGGCACCTCGTACAACTTCGCCTCGTCGACCTTCTTCGGCGACGGACACGCCCAATACACGAGCGGCGCGGGCTGGGGACCGTTCACCCAGGATGGCGGCGGCCCGCTTGATCAGGGCGACCTGCAGTTCTACTTCCGCTAGGGTCGCGAGCGGTTGGCTACGGCGCCGCAACCTCGCGGGGCGCCGCGCCCAGCAGGTCGTTGTACAGCGGCCCATGGGCATCTCGGAGGCGTAGCCACCCTTCGACGCTCAGGCGAGATTCGGCGATCGAGGCGATAATCAGGGCGCCAGCGGTGGAGCTCCTGCCGCTGACGTGGCCCCGCCACTGACCAGCTGGAGGTGGCCCGAGCCTGCATCTCGTCTGATGGGACTGCCAGCGATCAGTCGCCCGTTCCTTTGTCTCTTAGCGATCGGGGAGCCACGGATCGGGCGCCAGAGCTGCCGGGGGTCAGCAGCGCACCACCGATGCAGCTCCGCCATGGAGGAGGAAAGACCCTGCGCGATCCGGGTCTCCTTGAGATGCCAGAGCGGCCCGAGCACCCGGTTCGTCGTGGACGGCTCTTCGCCATGGCGTGCATGATCGGTTTCGCCCTCGCTCTGGGCCCGCCGGTCACAGGGTCGGTCGTGGGTGCGGCAGGCCCGAAAGTCGCTGTGATCGTCGGTCCCTCCGGATCTGCCACCGCGCGTTACAGGGACAGGGCCAACGCAGCCGCCTCCCGGGCGCGTGGGTACGGCGCGAATGTGGTCAAGGTCTACAGCCCAAACGCGACCTGGCACCGTGTTCGCTCCGCGCTGAGCGGTGCATCGGTCGTGATCTACTTCGGCCGAGGTAGAGGGTTCCCGTCGCCATACTCCTCCAGCCTCGACACCAGGAGTCAGGACGGCTTCGCGCTCAACGCATTGGCCGGGTCCGGCAACAAGAACGCCAAGTTCTACGGCGAGTACTACATCCGTCGAGTCTCCCTCGCCTGGAATGCCGTCGTTTTGATCCACAAAGCAGCCTACGCGGCCGGAACGGGCGAGCCCCGCGCCGCCCAGCCTTCACTCTCCGTGGCTCGACGCCGTGTCGACAATTACGGTGCTGGCTTCATGGCGGCTGGAGCAGCGGCCGTCATCGCGGAGAAGTCGGGGCGGACCAGCTACTATCTGCGGTCGCTGTTCACTAGGACCGAGACTCTTGGAGCCATGTGGCGAGCGTCGCCGACGGCCCATGGTCACGTGCGCGGCTTCGTATCCACACGGACCCCGGGTGCGAAGGGTCGAACTGATCCCGTCCGCTCAGATACGCGGTACTACCGTTCGATCGTCGGTCGGCTTGATGTGTCGACCGCCTCCGTGCGCAGCGTCGGTAGCCCAGGGGCAGGAACCTACGGCTCGGGCATAAACGCCGATAGCCTCGGCAACTCCGTCGTCGGGGGAGCGGGCAACACGCGCGTCGCCTACCGGTTCAGGGCTACCGAGTCGGCACGACTCGACTCGGTCCGGATCTATGTTGTCGGCCCGACGCACGTCGGATACGGCGCCGGCACCGGCGGCACCTGGGAGATCACTGTCCAGACGGACGACGGACGGAGCGGTCACGCTCCATCTGGCACGGTGCTCGCATCGACGACATACCGGCCTGCAGATGGCATGCCGCTCATCTCCTGGTCGTCGCCCGCGACGCTCACGGCCGGCCACCTGTACCACGTGGTGTTCAGGAATGTCGATCCGGACCCAGCTGCCAACTACGCTTCGGTAGATGGTCTATTCACTCACGGGGACCTGTCGATCTGGCAGCCGATTCTCGCTAACGTCGAGTGGGCAAACCTGATCTGGTCAGGTGGCTCATGGTCGGATGACCGAGGGGCTGGGCGGGGGGTGATCACCCCCATCATGCAGCTCAACTACGCGAGCGGCCAGGAGGTCGGTGTTGGCTACATGGAGGTGTGGGTCGGTCTGCCGAAACCCATCTCCGGAAGCCACTCCGTTCGAGAGATCTTCACCGTGAGCGGTTCGAACCGCGCGATCAGGTCGGTTTCAGTACGCCTCAAGCGCGAAAGCGGAACGAGTCCGCTTCGAGTGCGACTCGCGAGCTCGGACGGGACCATCGTGGAGGATGGTTCGATCGCTGCATCGGCGATCTCAACATCCGGCAGGGGAGCGTGGGCGACGCTCATGTTCTCGACCACCCGCACGCTCGTCGCTGGAAGGCAATACCGTCTCGTGCTCACTTCGGCCGCAGATACGTCGTACTCGATCTTCGTCATCCGAAAGGGCGTTGACTACCACTTCGCCCCGACCACCTACTTCGCGGACGGGTTTGGGCAATACACGGCTGGCGCCGGCTGGGTAGGATTCGATCAGCCGGGCGGCGCTGCGAACCTCGATCAGGGAGACCTCCAGTTCTATTTCCGATGACCCTGGAGCATCGAGGCTGCCCGTCGCGTACCCCCGAACCATCGACGTCGCTCGAACTCACGCAGTCGCGAGTCACGACGGATGTGACGCAAGCTCGGCGGGCAGGGCCCTGCGCTCGGCAGCCGCTACGCTTGCGAGCTCCCGCGCAGCCAACATCTTGAGCCGGGTCGCAACGCAGCTCGGGCATGGCACCTGGGCTGCTGTCTTCGCGGCTTTGCTTGTGGTGATTGCGCTGACCGCCGTCCGTGACGGCCAGATCGAGACCATCTCCGGTGTCTACGGTCCTGGCATCGGGATGGACAGTCTCAACAACACCCGCGTGGGCGGACCGGACAACATCTCCACGAGCTACCGGTTCCGGGCGTCAACCTCGGCGAGGCTCAGCTCGATCCGGATCTACATCATCGGCCCAACCCATGCCGGATACGGGGCAGGGACGGGCGGCACCTGGGAGGTGACGGTCCGGTCCGACGACGGGACTTCAGCCCATGGCCCGTCGGACACGGTCCTCGCCACGACCACCATCAAGCCCGCGGACGGCCTGCCGCTCATCACGTGGTCTGCGCCCGCAACCCTGACCGCCGGGACGCTCTACCACGTCGTGTTCCGCAATATCGACGCACGTCCAGACCTCAACTACGCCTCGGTCGACGGCGTCTTCATGTTCCGCCCGACCGCGCCCCGCCAGGCCGCCTTCAGCGACCTCGACTGGGGCCAGCCGATGCGCTCTGGCTCCGGGGCCTGGTCCGACAGGAGCAACACGGTACCGATCATGCAGCTCAACTACGCCAACGGTGTCACCGACGGGCTCGGCTACATGGAGGTCTGGGTCCGGTCGCACAAGACCATCTCGGGCAGCGCCAAGGCCCGTGAGGCGTTCACCGTGAGCGGGGCCAACCGGGCGGTCAGCTCGTTCAGCATCCGGCTCATGCGGATCAGCGGCAGCAGTCCGCTCACCGTCCGCCTCGAGACGTCCGGTGGCACCCTGATCGAGCAGGGCACGATCGCCGCCTCGGAGATCGCCGTCGGGACACCGGGCATCGACGGCACCCAGCCGACGTGGGAGACCTACACCTTCACCACGCCACGGACCCTGCTCGCGGGCCAGGGCTACCACGTGGTCCTCTCGACCGAAGCCGACACCCGCTACTCGATCTTCGTCATCCGCAAGGGCACCTCGTACAACTTCGCCTCGTCGACCTTCTTCGGCGACGGACACGCCCAATACACGAGCGGCGCGGGCTGGGGACCGTTCACCCAGGATGGCGGCGGCCCGCTTGATCAGGGCGACCTGCAGTTCTACTTCCGCTAGGGTCGCGAGCGGTTGGCTACGGCGCCGCAACCTCGCGGGGCGCCGCGCCCAGCAGGTCGTTGTACAGCTCGACGAGCCCCGCGGATTCGACCTCCCAGCTCCATCGGTCATGCGCTGCGGCCAGGCACCTGGCCCGCAGTTCAGCCTTTGCCGCCGGTTCGAGGGACAGGATTGATCGCAGGGCGCCCGCGATCGCGGCCGGGTCCGCGGGATCGCAGACCTGACCGAGTGGGCCCAGGGCCGGATCGAGAACGATCCGGCGCATCGTGGGAAAGTCACTGGCCAGGACGGGCACTCCGGCGGCAAGACACTCGAAGAGCTTGTTGGGTGTCGACAGGAGGTGGTTCAGCGACGTCCGCTGGATGAGGACACCCCCCACGTCCGCGGTTGCGACCCAGGGCAGCAGCTCCGCTGGGGATATCGCGTCCAGTATGTGCGCCCGACCGGCCCAGCGCGGGTCAGCCGTCATCGCTCGATAGGTGGCCCGTCCATCGCCGGGTCCCAGCAGGACAAGGTGGACATTCTCCATTCCTCGCGCGACCAACGCGGCGAGGAGCTGCTCGATCCCGCGGCCGCCGCCGAGGCTGCCGTGGTACAGGACTACGGCAGCGTCGAGGGGGATCCCGGCAGCGCGACGGAGCAGGTCCGGGGCATCGGCCGGAGCCGTCCACCGGCCAGGGCAGTTGTGGACGACGAGTGTCCGGCGAGGCCGGTACCGATGCCCAAGGAGCTGGGCGAGCGAGTCGTTGACCGTCACGAGTGCCGCCGCGCCGCCGACCAGCCGCCGCTCGAGCGCCCGCAGGTAGGTTCTCGCCGGGCCGCGCAGGCGGCGCGCCGTCCCGGCTTCAAGGAAGATCTCGTGCGAGTCGTAGACATAGGGAACCCTGCCCCGGAGGCGCGGGGCGAGCGCCGCGAGCGCCGGGAGGTCGTGCAGATGCCAGATGTCGACCGGACCGGCCGCCTCCAGCGCCAGGTGTCCCCAGGACCGCAGGTTACGGCCGTAACTGAGCAGCCAGCTGGCGGGCCGGAACAAGCGCGCCAGTCGCCCGTCCGCGCCCCCGAGGAACGGGTTGGCAACCCCAGGCAGTGCCGAGCTGGCCGTTGGGATTCGGATCTCGACGCGGACCGACGGCGGGAGGTCTGTCGGGGGGCTCGAGTCGCCAAGGCAGACCAGCACGACCTTATAGCCTGCGTTGCCAAGCGCCGTGGCCTCCCGCCGTACCCGGCTGTCGAACGTGGCGTCGCCGTACAGCGCCATACCGACTACGGGTCGACGGGTCTCTTCTCCAACTGCGGAGTCCGGGTTCACGCCTGGGGTGCCTCCCGCAGATCTGGGGAGGGGTGCGGCCTTCCCTTGGCGCTGTGCTCAGGCCGGGCAACCGCCCGACAGGCCAAATGGTCGGGGTCCGATTGTCCATGTAGACCGTCTGTGCGCTCGGCGGCAGTATCGTGGTTGGCGGCAAGCGCCGGCGCCGTCGCGACCACGAGGGCGAGTAGGAGCAGCCCGAGCGTTTCCCGATCCGTGAAGATGTCGCCGCTGACCATCGCATTGAGCAGGTGGAAGGCGACCAGCAGCCGGATGGTGGATGCGGCCGGACCCTGGGGGAAGCGCCGGAATAGCGCAATGGCGACCAGGGGCACGAAGATTGCGAGGCCGAGCAGACCGAGCTCGGCGGCGATCTGGAGCATGGCGTTGTGAGGGTAGACATCGGCCGCGGCGCCGAGCGCCGGGCCACTGAGCGCCTGAAAGCCACTCGTGCCCACCCCAACGAGTGGGTGTTGGCTCCAGAGTTGGATGGCGAACTGGAACAACACCACACGCGCAGCCGCAGACGTTTCGCCACCAGCCACCGAGTACCCGCCGGGGCTACCCTGGACGAACGCCACGAGGCTCGTGAAGCGCGCGAGCGACAGGGCCGGCAGGCTGGGCCCGACCACCATCAGGACCGTGGCGACCAGCAAGACGAGGCCGGTTCCCGCGAGCGCGACGCGCCACTTCCCAATCCGCGCCGCGCTGAAGTAGCGGACGACCCCTGCGATTGCGAGCACCGCGACCATGACCAGAGGACCCCGAGATCCGGAGGCGATCGCCACGATCAGGGCGGCCGGCACCGAGATGATTGTGACGGCGCTCGCCCAGGAGCGACGCTGGGCGATGATGTAGCCGATGCCCACGACGGGCGCGAGGAGGGCAGCCCGGGCAACCTGGATCGTGTTCATGCCCAGGACGGTGAGTCGGCTGCTCACCGAGAGTTCGGCCACTCCCAGGATCACCGTCAAGACCCCCATCGCGAAGATGGCCCACAGCAATTGGGAGAGGTAGCGACGATCCGTCCCAACGCGGACGGCGGCCGGCACGATCGGCATGACTACTAGCGCCCAGTAGCCCATCGCCTTGCTGAAGGCCAGGGACTGGTCCGGTGCATACAGGACGCCCGCCAGGACGAGGAAGCCGAGGCCCAGCCACATCGCGAGCGAGACTGCATCGACACGACGCGGCCGGCGGTCGAAGACGAGGAAGAGCACTTGGCTTGCATTGGCGAGCGCAAGCAGGACCGTGAGGTCAATCGGCACATAGGGCTGGAGTGCGCCCTTGTAGTACGGGATCAGGAGGTAGGCGCCCAGCATCACGCCCGGCGCCCCTACGACCCCGAGGAGCGTGACGATGCCCACAGTCAGTGCGACGACGGGGAGCGGGCCGGCGATCCCGACGACCGCCCCTACCAGGAGCGCCGCGAGACAGCTCAGCGCGAGCCAGCCTGGCTGGCCGAGGCGGCGATCCAGAACGGGGATGGCGCTCACACCTCGTCCGGGCCTATCGGCCGCGCGCGCCTGCCGGCCGCGATCTGGCGAGCCCGGAACGCGGACCGAACTGCAGTTCTTCCAAGGCGCATGACTGGGTAGCGCGATAGGTGGAAACTGGTGCTGGGCACCTCCACCGCACCGTACTTGGCCTTGTAGTCACCGCCGCCGCCGAGATCGAAACTCGACATCTCCTGGTTCCGCCAGTGGCGAATCGTCTCCCACCAAAGCAGCTCGATCGCGTGGTAGTCCTAATTCGTGCGGTCGAATGCCATTCCCCATGCGACGGCCGTGCGATTGCGCCCCACCGAGATGCCGGTGCCGAGGGTCGCTCCTTCTGGCGACCGGACCCTCAGTGTGAGGAGCTGACCGCTCCCGCGCAGGGCGTGGATCAACTGCCGCACCCGGTCGATGCCATAGGTGGGGACCAGACCCTGTCGGGCGAAGGTCTTGGTCAGGTACCCGTGGAACTCGGCAGCAAACTCATCATCCAACGCAATCTCTGAGCATAGACCTGCTCGCTGCGCCTTCCGAATCTCCTGCCGCGTGGTTCGCCGAACCCCCCCGAATACCTGAGCTTCGGATCCGTGTAGATCGATTCGGAATGACCTGCCAGTCTCAACCGCGTAAGCGGAGCCGGCCATATCCCCTGCGGTCAAGTTTCGATCAGCAAGTTCGACGTGAACGCAACCCAGCTCACGGAAGGCGAAGGCAGGGAGCGCCTCTGCCGCCGATCGGCGGTCGGATCCGCTCTCGAGAAGGAACCCCATGGATTGCGTCGCCCAGCCTCGCATCGGGCTCCCCAGGATCCTCAGGCCGAAGCGCCGGACGATGGCCCCAACGAAGAAGCCCGCAGCGCGTCCGCCTGCCCGGACGAGCGCCACCACAGGCTCCGCTCCCTGGGAAAGGGCGAGATACTCAATCCAAGCCGAGCTGTGGAACACTTCGGCGCCCGGGTGGCCTGCGATCGTCGCATCCCACGCTGCCGGGTCATACGGAATCCGTTCGAGCGTCACCGGTGAGACTCGCGTCGTCATCGAGCTGCTTCGCCCTTCGCGCCGGGAGATCGGTGGTGCGGCGTGATCATGTGGTGGGGCTCTCGAATTGGGCCCGGCCGACGGGGCTCCGGGCGATGGACCGTATCATGGGAGACGCCGCCGGCTCTGTCCGCGGATGGCAGCAATCGGGGTGGACAGCTTTGGGATGCCGATGAAGGACACCGCCCCCGTCACGTGGCCGGATGGCAAGGCGTTCGCATTCACGGTCTTTGACGATACAGACCTCGCGACCGTTGAGAACGTGAAGCCTGTCTACGACCTGCTGGCAGATCTCGGCATGCGCACCACGAAGTCCGTCTGGGCGGCGGCAGCTGAGGGTGTGCCGCGGATCGGCGGTGCGACCTGCGAAGACCCGGACTACCGCGCCTGGACACTGCGGCTGCAGGCGGGCGGCTTCGAGATCGGCTCGCATGGAGCCAGTCCTGGGACGACGTTGCGCCAGGGCGCAATTCGGTCGATGGACCGCTTTCGCGAGATCTACGGCCACGATCCCGCTGCCTTGGCCAACCACTCCGGCTGTCTGGAATCGATCTACTGGGGCGAGGATCGGATCGGCGGCGTGTCCCGCGTCGCCTATAACTTGATGACCGGGTTCCGCCGGCGCGGGATCTTCCGAGGCCACCGAGACGGTGACCCGCTGTTTTGGGGCGACCTGTGTCAGGAGAGAGTTCGCTACGTCCGGAACTTCACCTACGCGGACATCAACACGTTGGCGGCCTGTCCCGTCATGCCCTACCACGACCCCGACCGTCCATACGTGCGCGCATGGTTCGCCTCCTCAGAAGGTGCGCACGTCGACGCCTACAATGCGTGCGTGACCGAGGCCGCACAAGACCGGCTCGAGGAGGCCGGCGGCGCGTGCATCATGTATACGCACTTCGCGTCCGGGTTCTCGAGAGACGGCACCCTGGATCCGCGGTTTCGGTCGCTGATGAAGCGGATGGCGGCGAAGAACGGGTGGTTCGTCCCAGTTTCCACCCTGCTTGACCACCTAGTGGCACAGCGTGGCCTCACGATCTTGACACCCCGCCAGCGCGGAGCGCTCGAACGGCGCTGGCTGCGCAGCAAGATTCGCGTCGGCTACAGCTAGGCTGGCCACCCACGGCTGCTCTCGGTGGTGGAGCTGGGATAGGAAGACCTTTGACGATCACGCGGCAAGCGACACCCGGAACCAGCCGCTTGCGGATGCTGGTGCGCGCTCCGGAACAACGCGTCCCGGAGCGACGCTACATCCTCGATCTGATCCTCGGTGAGTGGCTCGGGCTGGAATACAGCCTCGAACCAGGCGCAGGGAAGGCTGTCACTCTCGAACTTGCCGGCGACCCGCGCGGGCGCCAGTTGAGCATTCCCGACACGCTCCTTGGCACTTCCGACGCGGACTGGCTCACCCCGCGTTGCCTTCCTCGACCGCCCCTCCCTTGGGTCGAGGTCCCGCTTCCAGCCGTCGACGTGACGGCGCCGCGCGCGCTCAGCCGACAGATCCCCGTGCTCTACGGGGCGCCTGGCGGCTGCCCTGCATGGACGGAGACGCCGGCTGGACTGACGTTCACGGTCGACGTCTTCGGAACGGCCTTCTTCCTGCTGAGCCGCATGGAGGAGGTGGTGGCGAGCGAACGGGACAGGCACGACCGGTTCCCAGCCGGGGCGTCAATAGCCAGTATCGAAGGGATCCTCAACCGACCGCTCGTCGACGAATGCGTGGATCTGCTGGAAGCCGGGCTAACCGCGCTGTGGCCTGGATTCACGCGCCCGCGGTCTGAGTTCCGGCTCCGACTCACGCACGACATCGACCGACCGTGGTCCGTCCGCTCGGGGCAGCCCCCCTGGATCGCGGTCGGGTCAGCGGCAAGGGATCTCGTGCGACGGCGGGAACCGGCGCTCGCGGCGAGGCGATTGCGGGCCATTGCTGATGCTCGGAATGGTCGCTACGACCGTGACCCCCTCAACACCTTCGACTTCCTGATGCGCACGAGCGAGCGCCACGGACTGCGCAGTACGTTCTACTTCATGGCAGGGGGTAGGCAAGAGGACTACGACTTCCGATATCGGCTCAGCGATCCAGCGTTTGCTCCGATCCTGCGCGCCGTCCACGAGCGGGGTCACGAGATCGGGCTTCACGCGAGCTACATGAGTTACCGGTCCGCCGTGCGCATGAAGGCGGAGGCCTCCGCTCTGATCGCCAACTGTCGAGCTGCCGGCGTGGATCAGCCCGAATGGGGCGTCCGGCAGCACTATCTTCGCTTCGCCAACCCGGAGACGTGGCGTCATCACGAGGCCGCCGGATTGAAGCATGACTCTTCGATCGGCTTTGCGGAGCAGGTCGGCTTTCGGAGCGGGACCTGCCGCGAGCATCCCGTGTTTGATCTGCGAGACGGTCGGACACTCCCTCTCCGCGAGCGGCCACTGGTCGTTATGGACGCCACTCTATTCGGTTACCTGGGCTTGAGAGCTGACGAAGCCGCCCGCCGCGCTCGCGCTGTCGTCGAAGTCTGCCGACGTCACGGCGGCGATGCTGTCGTCCTCTACCACAACGACTCCGTCGTTGGATCGCGGCGGCAAGCTCACTATCGGGAGCTCGTCGAGGAGCTGGTCCGGCCAGCCTGAGGCGCGCTGCCTCAGGCGTCCGCCCACGCCGGCGGGTGCGACCTGCCCGATACCATATCCTCGCCTGGCGTTTCGCTCCGGACGCGCTGGTGGCCGAACAGCCACGGGGGAGAACCGTCATCGGGTGGACGTTGTGAGAGAAGGGCAGGTCACCAGCTCGATCATGCATGGCACCCTCAATCCGTTGGAGCTACCAGGCTGGCTCGAGTTCAACTCGTGGAGGACCAAACTCAAGCCTCACCGATTCTCTCTCGCGCCGACGCCGGGCGGACCTGAGGTTCGCGCGGTCCTGTACCTGGACCGCGGCGGGCGGGTCAGGCTGCCCAGAGGCAACCCGTACCTGCCGGTGTTCTTTCGGTCTCCTCGTCAGCGTCCGAGCGGCCGAACCTCCGATTGGCATACGCTTGCAGCCCCCCTTGTTGACGAAATGAGGCAGCGGGGCTCTGCCAACCAGCTCTACCTGTCACCGGATGTGGATGACGTCCGGCCATGGCAATGGCGGGGATTCTTCGTGAGTGTCCGGTACACGTACTACCTCGACCTTCCAGTCGAACCGGCAGCCTCGGACCGGTTGACCCGACGGATGTACGAACGGGCACTGGGGTCGGGAATGGCTGTCGAGCGAGTAACCGACCTCTCGGCGGTTGTCGAGTGTCTTGCCGAAACCGAGGCTCGTCAGGGGTTCGACCACGGACTGGGTTCGCGCGAGCTCAGCGAGGCTCGGGGCCTCCTTGGGGATGAGAGCCTAAGGATGTACGTGTGCTTCGATCGTCTTGGCCGCCCGGCGTCTGCTTTGGTCATGCTGCATGCCCCGGGCACCCGGGCTGTCGCCTGGATTGCCGGCACGAAGTCCGCACAACTCAGAGATGGGGCGAGCACTATGGCCTGGCGGTTCTCGTTCGACGACCTTCATGCCGCGGGTGCCACCGGCATCGACCTTTGCGGCGCAAACATGGCCTCGGTGGCAGCGTTCAAATCTCATCTGGGCGCGCGCCTAATCCCAAACTACGGTGTCCGCACCTACTCTGCGAGAACGGCTGCGAGGTTTCTAAGCGACTGGCGGGAGACCTGGAGCCTGTAGTGTCACGGATCCGATGGCCTCACTCATCGAGGGTGGTCGGCGCCTCGGAGCAAGGCATCGGCGAAGTCGACGGAATCCCAGCGTTCTCGCGATCATATGTGCTGGCAACTGCCGTCCGTGTTCACGTCGTTCCGGCGCCGGCCGATTCCAACTACCGGACGCCCTTGACCACGCCAACTCTCGCATCGGAGTTGGCGTGAGGTACCGCATCCGCCGACCCGGCCTGCTGCCAAAGGGTGAGTTCGGGCGTGGCATCGTCACCCTCGCCGCAGGCACGATCGTTGCGCAAGGGATATCCATTGCGGGCGTGCCGATCCTAACGCGTCTCTACACGCCGGCCGAGTTCGGCTCCTTCGCGGTCGCTATTTCTGCCTTGTCGATCCTGATCACCGTCTCTAGCTTGGGGTACCAGTTCGCGATCCCTCTGCCCGAGAGCGATCATGGCGCGGCCAATGTGCTTGCGGTGAGCCTACTACTCGCCGTTGGGGTGAGCATCGCCGCGGGTGTCCTGCTGTGGTGGATGGGGTCGCAGCTCCTGAACATGTTGGGCGCGCCGGAAGTCGGCCCATACGCCCTGCTGCTCCCCTTGGGCCAAGTCGGTGGCTCGTTTGTGACCGCCTTGACGTACTGGGCAGTGCGGACCAAGAAGTTCTCAGCGATGGCGAAGACACAGCTCACGCAGACCGGAACCTTGGTGGCGTTGCAGATTGGCCTCGGGGTTGCTGGACTTGGCGTTCTAGGGCTCATGGCCGGCGACGTGGCGGGCCGGTTCTCGGGATCGCTCCGGCTCGCGCGCGAGGCGTGGCGCTCAGACGCTGGGGCGATGAGGCAGATCACGCGAGCCGGGATGCTGGCCGCGGTCAGGAGATACCGACGCTTCCCAATCTTCTCGATGCCCGCCGCCATCGTGAACACGCTCGGTCAACAGGCACCCCTCGTCCTCCTCGTAGCCCTATATGGGGCTGAAGTTGGCGGCCAGTATGCACTCGCCAGTCGGCTCGCCGGCCTCCCGGTGGCGCTCCTCTCGGGAGCGGTCGGGCAGGTGTACTTCGCCGAGGGCGCAAGAGCCGCCCGAGACCAACCTTCTGCCCTTCGCTCGCTGTTCCTGCGGACAACACGGTCATTGGCTCGAGTCGCGGCCGGACCGTTCGTTCTCCTCGCGGTCGCCGCGCCCGTCGTCGCCAGCCCACTGCTCGGCGAAGGATGGGCCCAAGCGGGGATCTTCGTTTCGATCCTCGCCCCGATGTACTTTGCGGTCATGGTGACGAACCCCACGGGAAGCACGCTCGACTTCCTCGAGCGCCAGGATCTGCAGTTCACCCTAGGGGTCGTCCGTGTGGTCCTCCTCGCCGGTGCCATCGTGGGCGCCAGCCTCCTGCAGTTCACTCCGGTCGGCGCGGTCCTCATGCTGAGTCTGGCCGGCTTCTTGACCTACCTGTCCTTCGCGGTCGGATCATGGCGTGCCATCCGGACCCACGCTGCTTCGCTAAATCAAGGGCATGCTCAGGGCAGCGCATCCGCCGACTCATCGTCTGAGTGATTGCGGGGGTTGCCCAGCATTGAGCCGAGTGCGCCGAGCCTTCGCAGGCCGAGCACCGATCCAGCCATACGAGGATTGTCGCCGATGACCTCCCGGGAGATTGATGCGGTTGCGAGGGGCCGCTGCGTCTGGATCGTCAATCACCACGCATCCGCGCCCCACGATCCCGCGGGAACCCGCCACTATTCCCTGGCGCGAGAACTCGTGAGCCGCGGCCACCGGGTGACGATCTTCGCGGCGGGATTCGGTCACTACAGCAGCAAGGAGCGACGGCTCCTGGGACGGGCACTCGTGCGGCGGGAGTGGCACGGGGGCGTCCGATACGTCTGGTTGCGGACACTCCCGTATCGGGGCAACACCTGGCGTCGGCAGCTCAACATGCTCTCGTTCCTGGTTGTCTTCCTGATTGCGCAGACCCGGAACGCGCGGCCCGACTTCGTGATCGGCTCGACGGTGCACCCGTTCGCCGCACTCGGCGGGTGGATCGCGGCGCGGCTGCGGGGTGCCAGGTTCGCGTTCGAGATCCGTGATCTCTGGCCGCAAACGCTGGTCGATCTCGGCGTCCTCCGGATGGGCTCGCCGGGTGAACGCTTGTTGCGCGTGATTGAGGCCTTCCTCGTCCGACGGGCATCGGTCGTGATCACGCTTCTTCCCGGCATCCGCGAGTACCTCGTCAACCAGCACCTGCCGACGCGGAGTGTCGTGTACATCCCCAACGGTGCCGATCTCGCAGCATTCGCGGAGACCGCGACCACCGACGAAGCGCCGGAGGCGGTCACGAACGCGCTGGCCGAGATCACCAGACTACGGTCCGAAGGCCGGTTCGTCCTTGGCTACCTGGGCGCGTTCGGCCGGGTGAATCGGGCCGACCTGATCGTGGAGGCTGCGGTCGAGGCCGACCGGCGTCAGCCGGGTCGCGTCGGAGTCGTCCTGATCGGCCATGGGCCTGAGAATCCGTCGGTCGAGGACCGGTCGCACGGCAGCGACGCGGCCAGTGTGTGTCAGCCGGTTCCGAAGCCATTCGTGCCGACCGTCCTTCGGGCGCTCGATGCGGCGGTGGTCCACACCACCTACACCCCCGTGTACAAGTACGGCATCAGCTTCAACAAGCTGTTCGAATACATGGCTGCCGAGCGGCCTGTGGTGTTCGCCTGCGACAGTGCCTATGACCCTGTCAGCCAGGCTGGCGCCGGGATCACGATCCGGCCGGACGACCCCGAGGCGCTTGCATCCGCGTTCCTTCAGTTGGCCGCGACATCGCCTGAGGCGCGGTCAGCGATGGGCGCCGCGGGTCGGGCGCACGTGGAGCGGGAGCACAACTTCGAGCACCTCGGGGAGACGTTGGCTGCCGTTGTGGACGGTCGGCTGCCTACAACCGGGGACTGACGCTCAGGGCGCCGGCGACCTCCGGCTCCCAGACGCCCTGTCACTCGATCCGGGCTCCCGGAGCGGCGCGGGATCAGGGACCGACAGCTGTGCCGCCACCTCGGCCACGGGAGCGGCCGGTGCGATGGTGCTCGTGAGGTACGCACCGTACTGCTGCGAATACTCCGCATAGGCAGATCCCGCCGCGCGGTTGAGAACGACCCCGGCGACGTTCGCGTCGGCCCTGGCCAGGGTCTCTCGTGCCTGCCTGACGGCTCGGCGCCGACTCCGGTCGGCGTCGACGACGAGCAGCGTGCAATCGGCCATTGAGCTCAGGATCGCCGTATCGGCAAAGGCCTGGAGCGGCGGACTGTCGATGACCACGAGATCGAAGGCAGCCTGCGCCGCCTCCAGGATCGCACGCATGCGCTGGGAGCCGATCATCTCCGCGGGGTTCGGGGGGAGGGGCCCGGTCGACAGCACGCTGAGGTTCGGCTGGCTCGTCGCCTGCGCGACGGCTGCGATGCCGACCTCGGTGACAAGGGCTGTCGTGAGACCCGCGCCGTTGGCGAGGCCGAATGCGTGGTGGAGCTGTGGCTTGCGCAGGTCGGCATCGACCAGGAGGACTCTCCGTCCCGCCTGCGCGTAGACGATGGCGATGTTGGAGGCCGTCACCGTCTTTCCCTCGTCGGGACTGGCGCTGGCGACAAGAAGGGAGTGAACGGGACGGTCCACCGCCGCGAACTCAAGGTTCGTGCGCAGGGTCCGGTAGCCCTCCGAGATCGCGGACCGTGGATGCAGGATGGTGGCGATCTCGGGGAACTCGCCCTTGCCAGTGAAACCCTTCATTAGCCCGACCGTGCCGATCGTGCCGAGGCCCGATACGGCCTCGATCTCCTCTGGCGTGCCGATGGACTCATCCAGGTACTCGGCCAGCCAGGCGATGCCCGCCGCGAGCAACAGGCCCAGCACCGCTGCCACCAGCATGTTGAGGAGCGGTCTCGGCGAGATAGCGTCCGCTGGAGCCTCCGCGGGCTCGACGACCGTGATGAGGTTCGTCGCCCCAGCCGTCGCGTACGAGAGCAGGGTGGCATACGTGGCGCGCAGGCTGACGAGCCTGCCATCGAGCGTCGCCAGCTCCGTGTCCTGGGCCGGATTACGCTCGCTGATCGCAAGCAATTCGGCGACTCGCTCCTGCGTTGTCCTGATCTGCGCCCGCGTCGCGGCGAGGTCCTCATCGATCGAGAGTTGGAGCTCGTTCTCCCGTCCCTGGAGGATGACAGTTTCCGCAATGAGGCGGTTCGCGAGGGCATTCGCGATGGCCGCCGCCGTCTCCGGCTGCGCGTCCTGGGCCGAGATCACCAGCAACGGGCTGCCTGCCGTCGTATCCGTGGTGATCCGCTTGAGCAGCTCGTCCGGGGTCGTATCGAGGCCCAGCTCAGTGATCACGGCCGCCATGAGCGGCCGTGTCGTCGCAATGGATGCGTACGTGGCCGAGAGCTGCTGTGAGGTCAGGAGGCCGGTGTAGTCCGGGCTGAGGCTGGTGAGCGACTGCCCGACGATCAGCGCCGTTCTGGCTTCATACGTCTTCTGCTGCACGGTGCTGAACACGAGCGCCGCCCCGGACGCGACCACCACACCGGCAACGAGCAGGAGAAACCACTTCCGGACGATGGCGAGTAGCCGACGGACATCCACGTGGTCTCATTCCTCTGGCTGGTGAGCGCGGCCCTTCGTCCGTCGTCGAAGCTTCGACGATCCCGCTGCGACGGGATCATCGAGGAGGACCTCTCGCGCCGTCAACCTCCCGGAGGCACCTTGCCACAACGCACCCTTGTCAGCGCGGGTGCCAGCCTCGCCTGCCGGCACCAGTGCCGTCGACGAAGCGCAC
>CAVQSY010000039.1:0-35901 GCA_963716025.1 uncultured Chloroflexia bacterium | reverse complement strand
AGGTCGCGCTTCGCGACCGCGCACACCTCGACCACCGGGCCACCCAGCGGCGGCGCCAGCTCGTCGCGGAACAGCCGGACCCGGGCGATCGCGTTGGGGACCTCGAAGTGGACCAGGTGGTAGGGCACCGCAGAACGCGTACAACGGCCCGGGACCCATCTTGTACAGGTCGAGGTAGTGCCGCTGCTTGGGGTCGTCATGCTCTGCGAGCACGTAGACCTTGGTCCCGATCGTCCCGACCGTGTAGTCGATGATCCCGCCCAGCTCGCGGATCTCGTCCAGCCGCGGCAGGTAGAGCTCGGGCAGCTTCTCGGGGCGGCTCCCGGAACTCGAGGCCGCGGGACATGCCGCGGGACAGGACGCGGAAGCCGGTCGCGTTGGCCACGATCGACTGCTCACAGCTGATCTTGGTGCCGTCGGCGAAGCTCGTCACCATCGCCGGGTTCTGTCCCCATCGCTTCGCCCAGCCCTGCTGGGTGGTCGGGTTCCGGTACGGGTCCTGGAGGCCCTTGACGTTGCCGACCACGCGCGGCGTGAGGCCGAGCCCTCGGACCCAGCGGACGAGGTTGAGCTGGACACCGGGCTCGTCCCCGTCGCAGGCCGACATGATGACGCCGTGCTCGCGGGCCTTCACCTGGAGGATGGGGCCGATCGTCGCGTCGAGCTCGGCGTTCATGAGCACGACGTCCTTGCCGTGGGCGAAGCCCTCGAGGACGACGTGGGTGGCGTACTCGACGGCCCCGGTCGCCTCCACGATGACGTCCACCTCCGGCGCCCGGGCAAGCAGGCGCGCATCGGTCGTGATCGCCGTTGCGCCCGGCGACCGCGGCGGCCAGTCCGTCGGCGGACTCGGCCGTCACCGCGTGCAGGCCGGCGTACTCGACGACGTGGGCCGCGCGCTCCAGCTGGCGGCCGGCCACCGCCACCAGCCGCATGCCCGCCACGCTGTTGGCGATCTGGTCGGCAAGGCCCTGGGCCATGAACCCGGCGCCGACGATCCCGACCCGGATGGGCGTCCCGGCTGCCTCGAGCTCGCGCAGCGCGGTGTCGACGAGGATCACCGTCAGCCCGCCGCCATCCGGGCCTGGACATCCCGCTCGACGTCGGCGAGCAGCCCCCGACCCTGATCCTTGGGTGAGACCTCGCCGATCGGCAGCGGCCAGGAGATCCCGAGTCGGGGGTCGTCGAACCGGAGCCCGCCCTCCTGGCCCGGCGCGTAGAACTCGCTGACCAGGTAGGTGGTCTCGGTCGCGTCCGCGAGGACCTGGTAGCCGTGGGCGAACCGGCGCGGCACGTACAGCGACCGCCCGTTGTCCTCGTTGTAGCTCGACCGCGACGTGCTCGAGATAGGTGGGCGATTCGGGTCGCAGGTCGACGATCACGTCGAAAATCGCGCCGCGCGGGCAGCGGATGAGCTTGGTCTCGGCCGCCGGCGGGTACTGGAAGTGCATCCCACGGACCGTCTGCGGGTCTTGTTGAACCCGACGTTGGGCTGGGCGATCACGGGCTCCAGCCCGTGATCACGGAGCTCGTTCTGGCAGAACATCCGGGCGAAGTAGCCGCGATCGTCCTCGCGTCGCTCGAGGTCGAGGATGAAGGCGCCGCTGAGGCGGGTCTCGGTGAAGTTCACGATGCACCTTGGGCAGTGGCGGCGGGCGGCGCCGAAGATGATGGCGGCCGATTGCGCCGGCAGCCCGATGGTACCGCCCGGGTGGGTGACTGCCGGCAGGCGAGGTGGCCGGCTCCGTGCGTCACCGTTGCCCACAGGCACCGCACAGGCGCCGGCCGGCCGAGACAGATCCGGCCTGACCGGCGACACTCTGCGTGATCGCCCAGGCGTGGAGGGAATGCGGCTCGAATGAAGGTGGTGCTGTTCTCGGGTGGCTCGGGCTGCGCCTGCGCGAGTACTCGGATGCCATTCCCAAGCCGATGATCCCGATCGGGTCCGGCCGATCCTGTGGCACGTGATGCGCTACTACGCGACGTTCGGCCACGAGGACTTCATCCTGTGCCTCGGCTATCGCGCGGACGTGGTCAAGTCCTACTTCCTCGACTACAGCGAGGCCATCTCGAACGACTTCGTGATGTCCGACGGCGGACGCTCTCTCGAGCTCCTGCGAACGGACATCAAGGAGCTGGCGATCACCTTTGCCGACACCGGGGTGCACACGATCGTCGGCCAGCGGCTGCGCGCGATCCGGCCCTACGTGGAGGGCGAGGAGATGTTCCTCGCCAACTACGGCGACACCCTCACGGATGCCTGGCTCCGGACCCTGGCGGCGCAGTTCGAGCGTTCAGACGCGGTGGGGGCGTTCCTCGCGGTCCGCCCCACCTACTCGTTCCACCTCGTGGAGACCGGTGCGACCGGCGAGGTGACCGCCATCCGGAGCGTCGAGGAGGCCGACACGCGCATCAACGGCGGCTACTTCATCTTCCGGCGCGAGATCTTCGACTACATCCGGGAGGGCGAGGAGCTGGTCGAGGAACCGTTCCGACTGATCATCGACGAGCGCTGGAGGATGCGCCTTCCGCCACGACCGGTTCTGGACGCCCCTGGACACCCCCCAAGGACAAGCAGGACCTCGATCTGCGCCACGAGCGCGGCGACGCCCCCTGGGAGGTGTGGCTCCGCGCCGGAACCCCCGGGCCCTAGGCGCTGGGGCGCTCGGGCACCGGACCCGCAGATCCGGACCAAGCGACCCGTCGGCCAGGCGCTGGCGGATCAGCGCGATCCGCTGGAATCGCGGACCCTCGACCTCTTCGAACTGGAGGCCGACGGCCGTGTACGCGTCGACGAGCTCGCGGGCCCCCGCCCGCGCGTCCCAGGCAGCCCGGAATCCGACGGCGCTGGCGAACCGGTCGCCGCTGACGCGGTAGTTTCGGACGTCGGGCGAGGCATCGGGAGCGAGCTCGACCCGGCAGCCCGGGACGGCGTCGGCCACGATCCCCGCGAGATCCTTGATCTGGTAGTTCTCGGCGGTCGCAACCACGTTGAAGGCCTGGCCACCCACCACGTCGCGCGGGGCGTCGAGCGCCAGCAGAAACGCCTGGGCGATATCGCGGATGTGGACGATGGGCCGCCATGGCGACCCATCGCTCTTGAGCCGGACGACGCCGGTGGTGAACGCCCAGGCCGCCAGGTTGTTGAGCACGATGTCGCAGCGAAGCCGTGGCGAGACACCGTAGGCCGTCGCGTTGCGAAGGGAGACGACCGTGTACGACGGGCCGTCGAGACCCGCGATGTCCCGCTCCACGCGGACCTTCGATTCGCCGTACGGCGTGACCGGCCGGAGCGGAGAGGTCTCGTCGAGCATCGCGCCTCCCGCGGCGCCGTAGTTGCTGCACGAGGACGAGAACAGGAAGCGGCCGACGCCCGCCTCGCGCCCCAACGTGGCCAGCCGGACGCTCGCCTCGTGGTTGATCTGGTAGGTCAGGCCCGGATCGAGGTCGCCCAGCGGGTCGTTCGAGAGCGCCGCGAGATGGACGATGGCATCGATCCCGTCCAGCTGGTCCACGGTCACGTCGCGCAGGTCGGCAGGGATCTCCGGGATGGCGGCCAGCGCCGCCGGATCGCCGAATGTCCCGCCCCGGTAGAGGTCGCTGTCGAGCCCGACGACGTCGTGACCGGCGGCCTGGAAGATCGGGACGAGGACGGTCCCGATGTACCCGCGGTGCCCTGTGACCAGAACGCGCATTGAGGCTCCTTCGTGCGGATGGGCGTGTCAGACCACGAGCTTCCGGCAGACGAACGCCTCGGCCACGCCGTCGGGCGCTCGGCATTCGATCCCGCGCAGCCGCAGGATCGCCAGGAAGGTCTCGGTCGACCACCAGTCCCGGTCCCGCTGGGACGGGAACGCCGCCATGAGGTGGTCGAGCTTGCCGGCCGCCTCGGCGGCAGTCAGCGGCACATACAGGTTCACCGGGCCGAGGTCCCCGTCCCACTTCGGGATCTCGTACTCGAGGACCGTCGCCCGCCGGAACAGCTGCGGGACGAGCTCGGCCACCAGGCGGTGATCCTGGTGGGCATCCTCGCGACGCGGCCCGATGACCAGGTCCGGATCCAGCCCCTCGTGCGCGGCCAGCCGCTCCTTTGCGGCGGGACCCAGGAACGGGAGATACCCGTCCCGCAGGTCGCCGATGACAACCTCGCGAGCCGCCGTGCCAAGCAGCGCGGCGGCGCTGGACCGCGCCTCGTCGGCGCGGGTGGGGTCCGGGGCGGCGAGGACGACCCACGTCACCTCGGAATCCGGGCGCTCGCGGACCAGCCGTCCGATCGTCCCACCCGCCCCGATCTCGGCGTCGTCGGCGTGCGCGGAGACCACCAGGATCCGCGGACCACGGTCGGTCGGGAGGTCCAGGCGGGCCGTGAGGGGTCTCGGGGTCATGCCGGGCTCCTGCCCAGGCGTCGCCCGAGGCGTCGGCGTGTCTGGCTCAGCAGGCGGCCCGCGGTCCGCGGGTGGAACCGGGCCTCCTCTCGGTAGGTGACTCGCACCAGTGCCTGCCGTTCACCGGCATCGAGCCGGCTGCCGCGAATGATGCTCCGGCAGTCCGCGTAGAACCCGTGGGCGGCGCGTGCGGCGCGGACGGTGGCGGCGATGCGGTCACGCTCGCGCCACTGGCGGTCGTGCGCGGCCCATTCCTCCGGCGTCCACAGGACGTCGCGTCGCGCGTAGAGGATGTCCGGCTCGACATGGAACTCCCCCTCGAGGATCAGGCGCAGCAGGAGGAGCAGGTCCATGGCGTAGTAGCCGCGGCCGGAATTCGTGGATGGGGCCCGGCGGCTGGTAGCCGAGCCGCTGGATGACCGGCGTTCGCAGCAGCCCGTACATCAGGGTGGCGTGGCCATTGCCCGGTGGCTCCGCGAGGAACCGCCGCACGCGGGTCGCCGTCGGACCCGGCTGGCCATGCACCGCGAGGTTGTCGAACACCTCGTGGCGGGCGTTGTACTGGTCGATCGAGACGGCGTTGCTGCCTGCCAGGACGACGGACGGCCTGGACTCGAGGATGGCGACCATTCGGGCCACGTACGTCGGGACCCACCAGTCATCGTGGCAGGCCCACATGAAGTAGGGCCCCTGCGCCATCTCGATCAGACGGGCGAAGTTCGCGTGGAGACCAAGGTCCTCGTCCAGCCGCTGATAGGTGACCCGCGGTCGCGACGCGCATACTCCTCGCAGATCGCCCGCGTCCCGTCCGTCGAGCCTTGTCCGAGATCACCAGCGCGAGGTCGGCAACGTCTGCCCCAGCAGCGATTCGATGCCGCCGCGGATGAACGCCTCCCGTTCCGAACGGGCATTCCGACGGTCACCCTCGGGGTCTTCACCGCGCGGGACCGCGGCCCGTGCTCGAGTCCACCCGTCATCTCCCTCCCTCTGTGCTCCCGGCTTCCCGCGGGCCCGCCGGTGCGGGCATCGCCGGGACCATAGCAGGCGTGCGCATGCGACCGAAGCCTCCACGGACGGTCAGCCGGTGCGCCCTTCGCACCACCCCCGATCGGAGCCCGGGCCCAGCCTCAGCACGGCAGCCGCGAACGGGAGCGGGTCGGTCAGCGACACGAGGTCGACGACATCCCACGGTCGGACGACCAGCGGCAGCGCCCAGGCGGGACCGCGATCGCCGCGAGGCGCCAGGAGCCAACGGCCCTCGAGGAGCGGCCGGTGGAAGCGACGTCCCGCGCCGGTAGTCGAGCGGAGCTCGAGGATCCTCGCCCAGGGCCGCGAGCACCGCGCGCTCCATCGGTCGCAGGCCGAGGTGCTCCGGGAACCCGACCGTCCCGTAGACCCGGGGGTTGACCTCGATCAGGCACAGCGAGCCGTCCGCCTGGCCGTACAGCTGCGCGTTCGCGAGGCCCTCGAAGCCGGCGGCATCGCAGACGCGCTCGGCCGCCTCGATGGCCCGGGCGCCGATCCCGTGGTGCGGGTCGATCCCCACGATCGAGGCCGCCTGGCCTCCCCGCGGTGGGGACTCCAGGAGGACGCGATAGACGACCCGGAGCGAGGTGCGTCCACGGTGGCGCACGATCGCGACACTGATCCTGTGGGTCCGATCCACTCGCACCTGGACGATCGGCTCGAGGTCCTCGCGCCAGCAGCGCGGCGATCGCCGCCCGTTCCTGCGCGGCGTCCTCCACCACGAACGCGCCCGTCCTCCCGACCACGTGACCCGGCCGGACCTCTGCCGTCCGGCGCGGTCTGGACGATCCGGGCCACCCCGCGCCCTCGGGAGGCGGATCGTCGCGGCCACGTCGGGGGATAGGCAACGCCGGCGGCTGCACAGGACGCCGCCAGGTCCACCTTGTCGATGACCCGATCGAGCCCGGCGTCCATCCTGGGCACGGTCGGCACGTCGAGCCTGAGATGACGAAGCTGAGCGATCGTGGAGTCGGAGACCGCGACGATCGCCTGGCAGCCACGCCGCTGCACGAGGTCGGCGAGCGCCGCTTCGAACGGGGAGGCCTCCCCATGGGGGTCGGGCAGGCGTTCGTAGGGAGCCGATACGAATCGTGACCGCGCCGCGAGGGCATCTGCCTTGCGGTCGAAGCCGGCCACCACCACCTCCCAGCCCGCCCTCCCGAGCCCGCGAACGGCCGCAACGGTGTGCCGGGCGATCGGGTCCAGGACGAGGATCGGTCCGTGGGCGGTGCGTGGATGTCGGGCGACCATCGCCTGCATCCTAGCGGGTCGGCCCGTTGGGCCATGGCATACTCGCGTGGCGCCCGGCGTCGCTCGAGTCGGTGCCGCCGCCGGCGCGTCGGGAGGGACATGGACGTCAACGGTGCGCGCCGACCATGGGTCGCCGGCTCGACCGGGCCAGCCCCTGACGGGACGGTCGGACGGCCCGTCGATGCCGGCTCCCTCGAGGTGATCACCACCCGAGACGACGCGGCTTGGGCGGCCGTCCTGGCCGACGCCGACTCGCATGACTTTCATCATCTTGCCGGCTACCACCGGCTGGCCGAGTACCGGGGCGAGGGCGCGGCCCTGCTGTTCGCGTATCGAAGCGGCTCGCACGTCGTTGCCGTACCGCTCCTCCAGCGTCCGGTCGATCAGGGCGAGGTGACCGGCCTTCAGGACGCCACGTCGGTGTATGGCTACGCGGGTCCGATCTCGTCCCGTGCCCCCATCCCGGCGCCCGTGGCCCTGGGGTTCCAGGCCGCGCTTCAAGCGGAGCTCGTCCGCAGGCGAGTGGTGACGGTCTTCTCCCGCCTGCACCCGTTGATCCCACAGCAGCATCTCATCGGCGGTCTGGGCTCCACGCGCGAGGGTGGCCTCACGGTCTCGATCGACCTGACGCTCCCATCCGAGGAGCAGTGGGCCGGGTACAACAAGAGCACCCGCCGGCTCATCAGGCGCGCCACGGAGGCGGGCGCCGTCGGCGTGCACGACCGTGACTTCCAGTATCTGGGCGAATGGGTGGACCTGTACCGCGAGACCATGGAGCGCCTTGGCGCCTCGGCTTCCTACTACTTCGATGCGGCCTACTTCGAGCGCATGGCTGCCGAGCTCGGTCCCGTCCTGCAGCTGTTCGTGGCGCTCGTCGACGGGCGGGTCGCGGCCGCCGGACTGTTTACGGTGTGCGACGGCATCGTGCAGGCACACCTGGGCGGATTCCGCCAGCAGTACGCATCCATCTCGCCGGCCCGGCTCGTCGACGACACGGCTCGTCGTTGGGCCGTGGAGGCCGGGGCACGGGTGCTCCACCTCGGCGGAGGGGTGGGTGGCCGCGAGGACTCGCTGTTCCAGTACAAGGCCGGCTTCTCGGATCGCCGCCACGTCTTCACGACCTGGCGCTGGGTCGTGGACCCCATCGCCTATGAGCGGCTCTGCCGGGACCACGTTCGCAGTCGGGCTGCCGGTGGGCAGCCGCCTGATGACTACTTCCCAGCCTATCGGTGGCCGGACTAGCCACCGGTCCTCGATCAGCGCTCCGGGCTCGTCCTCCCGGTCAGGCGGTAGTGAAGGAAGGGCTTCCGCCACCGCACGACGCTGTCGGCGACGGGCAGCAGCCAGGCCCTGCTTGGGACCTTGACGACCGGAAAGCCGAGCCCTTCCTTGAACACGGCGAGCGCCGAGTCCTCGGGAACGTGGGGGCTGTGCGCGATCTCTCGGATGCCGGGGGAACGGCGGCACGCTTCGACAAACGCGAAGTGCAGGCCGGTCCCGATATGGGTCGGGAGGGCCTCGGTCGCGAGGTCGACGATCTCGATGTAGGCCGTGCCACCCACGGCGAAGCCGGCGATCCAGCCCCCGATCCTGCCGTCGATCATGCCGGCGAGGACGATCGCCGACGGGCGGGCGGTGAACCACGCCATCTCGGCGAGGAGGTCCGCCCTGGATCGCGCCGTGCGAAACGGGTTGTTCGTCCGGGACTGGGCGGATCGGAAGACCGCGTATGCCTCGTGCTCGAGCGGGCGCAGATCGAGGACCTGCACGAACTCGACCTCGCGCTGGCTCCGCCGGAGGTGGTAGCGACGGTTTGCCGACAGCACGTGGGGACCGTAGCTCTCGAGGTCCGCGAGGAGGTGCATCGGCTTGGACGCGTTGGCCGATGCCAGGCATGCGTCGGCCAGCGTGGCGTGGTATCCCCAGCACAGCCGTGACGGTCTCGTGGCTTCGGTGGTGCTCAGCCGGGCCATCGGGTGGATCGGCTCGAACAGTCCCGGGAATGTCTCCCGCCAGTACCGACCCTGGTGCCGGATCAGGCGCCCCGGCTCGCGCGGGTCGGCTGCGAGCTCCGCCTCGGTCATGGGGGCGAGCGAGGTGCCGGAGGCGTCGCGGAGATGGTCCGGCTTCAAGGGCTCCTCCGTACCGTCCGCGCCGGCCGGACTCGCCCATTCCCAGGCGCGCCCGTCGCGGCATCATGACCCCGGCAACCCCGAGGGGCCCGTTGTCGGATCGTACGCCGCCAGTATGATCGGACGAAGGCACCTCGTCGCCAGGCAACGGGATGGGGTGCCCCGGTGAACGCCGGCACCAACGCCATCCCGGCCCGCTGTCGGATCCTCGTGCGCATCTTCCTCGCCTCCCCCATCGACGCTGCCGCTGTCGCGCGACTTGCCAGGGACCATGACGTGGCGCGACCCTCCGTGGCGGCCGAACCGGCCGCCGATCCCGGCCTTGCCTCGTGTGAGGTGCTGATCGTCCGGTCGGGCGTCGCGATGTCGGCCGACGTGCTGGCGCTCGCGCGCGACCTCCGTCTCGTGGTCCGCGCCGGCTCGGGTCTCGACAACCTCGACCTCGAGCACCTTGCGGCGCGCGGCATCGCGCTCGTCCGCGTTCCCGGCCCGGGTGCACGGGCCGTCGCCGAGCTCACGTTTGGCCTGATGCTGGCGGTGGCCCGTCGGATCGCCGAGGCCGATCGCGAGGTCCGTCGGGGCAGGTGGCGCAAGCACGATCTGACCGGCCCGCTCCTCGAGGGCAAGGTGCTTGGGATCGTCGGGGCGGGGTCCATCGGCTCGACCGTCGGACGCCTCGGCGTCGCGTGGGACATGCACGTGGTCGGCTGCATCGCCGAGGGAGATGACGTGAGCCGCGCCCGGATCGGGGGAACCGGCATCGAGCTCGCTGATCTCGACGCCGTCGTCGCGGCGGCGGACATCCTCACGATCCATGTCCCGCTGCTGGCGACGACGCGCCACCTCGTGGGAGCCGACGTCCTCGCCCGGATGCGGCCCGGGTCGATCGTCGTGAACGCGGCGCGTGGCGGGGTCCTCGACGAGGGAGCGCTCTACGACGCGCTCGCATCGGGACATCTCGGCGGCGCGGGGCTCGACGTCCACGAACGAGAGGGCGACGGAGTGGTGCCACGGCTCGCGGACCTGGCCAACGTCGTCCTGACGCCGCACATCGGGGCCATGGCGTCCGACGCCCAGCGCCAGATCGGGACACGAGTGGTCGAGCTTGTCGACGCCTACGAGCGCGGAGACCTCGGCCTCGTCGCACGACCGGAGGAGCTTGTGCTGTGAAGCGGGACGGATCGTCGGGAGCAGGTCCCAGGGGGAACCGGGTTGACCGAGCCGCCGGGAAGCGCACCGTGCTGCGGGCAGGCCTCGCGGCCGCTCGGCCGGTGATCGCGGTCGGCGCGCACGACGCGCTCACGGCCCGGCTCATCGAGCAGCGTGCCTTCGACGCGGTGTGGGTGAGCGGCCTCGGCGTCTCGACGGCCCAGCTGGGAATGCCGGACCTGAACCTCATGACGTTCAGCGAGGCGCTCGAGGCGGCCGTCCGGATCGATCGGGCGACCGAGCTCCCGGTGATCGCCGACTGCGACAACGGCTACGGCGGCCTGCTCAACGTCCTTCGGACGGCGCGCGAATACGAGCTCGCCGGGATCGCGGGGATCTGCCTGGAGGACAACGTCTTCCCCAAGCGGAACAGCCTGCTCGGCAGCGAGGTCGACCGTGAGCTCCTGCGGCCCTCGGAGCATGCCCGACGGATCGCGGCCATCAAGCATCGCCAGGACGGCCCGGAGTTCGTGGTGATCGCACGGGTCGAGGCGCTCATCGCCGGCCTCGGGATCGACGACGCCATCGACCGGGCGCTGGCCTATGCCGCTGCGGGCGCGGATGCGATCGTCATCCACTCCCGCGACAAGACCCTCGCCGAGATCGACGGCTTCCTGGAGCGGTGGCGATCGGTCGATCCCGGCGTCCCGCTCGTCGCGATCCCCACGCTCTTTCCGACGTTCAGCGCGGAGGAGCTGGCAGCCCGAGGGTTCGCCATGGTCATCTTCGCCAACCAGGCCTTGCGCGCCTCCGTGCGCGCGATGGAGCACGTGCTCGACGCCCTCCTGGACCAGCGGCGGGCGGCCGCCGCTGACCCGTTCATCGACCCGGTCGACCACGTCTTCGAGCTCGTAGGCACGAAGGAGGCGATCGAGCTTGACGACGCCAGCTCCTAGCGCTGCCCCAGGGCACCATGCCGAACCGCAGGCCGGCCCCGCCGCCGCGCGTCGTCGCCTGCGCCGCGCCGCCGGTCGCTGGCCGAGGCCAGCGGCAGTCGTCACCAACCTCGAGTCGTTCGTGGGCCTCCAGACCGCCCGGCTGCTGCGCCGCCATGGGATCCCGGTGGTGGCGCTGACGGACCGCCCGGGGGCTCCGTTGACGCGCACCAGGTCGGTCGACGCCGTGTTTGACGCCGGGCCGGATGGGGTGGACACGGCTCACGTTCTCGGCGAGATCGGCCACCTGTTCCCGGAGCGCCCCGTGCTCATCCCGTGCAGCGACGCGGCTGTCGCCGCGATCTCCGGCGCCCGGGACTCACTCGATTTCCATGTCGTGCTCCCGGACCACGGCGTCATCGAGGGTCTGACCGACAAGATCCGGTTCCTCGAGCACGCCCGGGAGATCGGGGTTCCTGTGAGCCCGTACCGGGTGCTTCGGAGCCGGGCCGACGCCGAGGCCGCTTCGGTGCAGCTCCACTACCCAGTGGTGCTCAAGCCGTTCCGCAGCAGCCCGGCGTGGTACGGCCGGGTCGGGCAGAAGGCGCAGCGGGTGTTCGACGCCGCCCGCTTCCTCGAGATCTGGGATCTCGCGATGCCGGACTATCCCGTGCTGGCGCAGGAGTGGGTCGAAGGAGGGGATGACCACCTCTACTCCTTCAACGGGTACTTCGACGGCTCCGGTCAACCGCTCGCCACGTTCATCGCCCGCAAGGTCCGCCAGTGGCCGCCCCACACCGGCATGTCCTCCATGGGGGTGGAGTGCCGCAACGACGTGGTCCTCGAGACCGCCCTCCGCCTGTTCGCCAGCGTCCCGTACCGCGGGTTCGCCTACCTCGAGATGAAGCGCGATGAGCGCACCGGCCAGCACTACGCGATCGAGGCGAACATCGGGCGCCCGACGGGCCGGTCACCGATCGCCGAGGCGGGCGGCGTCGAGCTCCACTACACGGCCTACTGCGATGCCCTGGGCCTGCCGCTTCCGAACGAGCGGGTGCAGCGGTACGGGCGGGCCAAGTGGATCTACCTCGCGCACGATGTCGCGTCGGCCTGGTACTACTACCGCCACGGGGAGATCACGATCGCCGAGTGGCTCCGATCGCTGCGGGGGATCCGGGCCGACGCCGTCTTCTCCTGGCGTGACCCCCTCCCGTTCGTCCTGGATTGGTGGAGCGGCTTCCGGCACTTCGTCAGCCGCGGGCCACTCGACTGATGATGGAGAGTCGATGAGGCCAGCGACGGCGGATCGGGTTCGCGATCAAGCGCGCCATCGATGTCGCCGGCGCCGCCGTCGGCCTGGTGCTGCTGGGCCCGGTCCTTGCCTGGACGGCGGTCTCGATCGCCGTCACGATGGGCCGCCCGATCTTCTTCCGCCAGGTACGGCCGGGCCTGCACGGCAAGCCGTACCTGATCTGGAAGTTCCGGACGATGCGCTCGCCGCGTCGCGGTGAGGTCTGGTTCGACACGGACGCCACGAGGGTGACCCGCCTCGGAGCGTTCCTCCGTGCCACGAGCCTCGACGAGCTGCCCGAGCTGTGGAACGTCCTGCGAGGCGAGATGAGCCTGGTGGGCCCCCGGCCGCTGCTCGTCGAGTACCTCGAGCACTACACGCCCGAGGAACAGCGGCGGCACGAGGTGCGCCCCGGGATCACGGGCTGGGCGGCCGTCAACGGGCGCCACACCGCCCGGTTCGAGGACCGCCTGCAGCTCGATGTCTGGTACGTCGACCACTGGAGCCTGGCACTGGACGTGCGGATCATCGCCATGACCCTGGCCCAGGTCCTCCGCCGGGAAGCGGTCGCCGTGGCGCAGAACCAGTCCGAGATCGAGTTCCCGGAGCGGTTCCAGGCCGCGCTGGAGCGCGGCGACGGCGGACCAGAGGGTCGCCGGGACTGAGCGACGGCGGCGGCGGGCGCGAGCCGCCTCGGCCGGACCGCGCGTCAGGCGGTTGCCACCTCGATCAGCGCGCTCGCCACGTACTCGACGTCCTCGTCCGGCAACTGCGACGAGAACGGCAGCGCCAGCGTCGACGCCGCGACGCGCTCGGTGACCGGGAAGTCGCCCGGCCGGAAGCCGAACCGCTCCTGGTAGAGCGGCTGGAGGTGCAGCGGCTGGAAGTACGGCCGGGCGGGGACGCCGCGCTCGGCGAGCCGGGGGATCAGCGCATCGCGGTCGATCGATGGGTCGAGGCGGACGACGTACACGAACCAGTCGACCTCCTCCCCTGCGCCCGCCCGCGGCAGGCGCACCCAGTCGTGGCCGCCGACGGCTCGCTCGTAGGCGGCAACCACGCGAGCGCGACCGGCGCGGAGCTCGGCGAGGCGCTCCAGCTGGGCCACGCCGATCGCGGCCGACAGCTCGTCGAGCCGGTAGTTGAAGCCAAGCCGCACGTGCCGCAGCCAGGTCCCGTTCGTGTCGCGTCCCTGGTTGCGCATGCTGCGCATGACCTCGGCGAGAGCCGGGTCGTCGGTCGACGACCATGCCTCCCTCGCCGGTGGTGATCTGCTTGTTGGGGTAGAACGCGAACACCGCCACGTCGCCGAAGCTGCCCAGCGGGCGACCGTCGATCGTCGAGCCCAGGCCCTCGCACGAATCCTCGACGATGGACCAGCCGTGCTCGCGGGCGATGCCGGTGAGGTCGGCGATCCGGCACGGGCGGCCGAAGACGTGGACCGGCAGGATCGCCCTGGTCCGGTCGGACATCGCCTCGCCGACGAGGGCCGGATCGATGCCCAGGCTGTCGTCCTCGATATCCACGAACCGCGGGGTGGCGCCCTCGTAGAGGATGCAGTTGGCCGACGCGACGAAGCTGAACGGCGTGGTGATCACCTCGTCGCCGGCGCCGATCCCGAGCGCCCGGACGCCGAGGTGCAACCCGGCCGTGCCGCTCGAGCAGGCGATCCCCTCTCGTCGGCCCGCCAGCGCCGCGATGCCGGCCTCGAACCGTGGGGCGAACGGGCCCAGGGCAAGGACGTCGCTCCGCAGGACCTGGTCGACCAGCTCCCGCTCGCGCTCGCCGATGTCGGGGCGAGCGAGCGGAATCTGGCGATGGGCGGGCCTCGACGGGTCCGTCATCGATCCCCGCTCCGGTGGTCCGACGCAGCAGCGGTGGTGTCGGCCGCGGCCGGCGCCGGGATCCGGTCGGCTCGCCGCAGCGAGTCGATCAGCTCGATGTTGAGCCCGTCGCCCGCGTAGACGAACGCGATCGGCTCGTTCTCGAACGCCTCCCCAGGTTCGGGGGGCGAGATCACCCGCAGCCCGAGCGCCTCCAGGCGCGCCAGCTCGGGCCCGATGGATGGGGCGCGGAAGCAAAGATGGTGGATGCCGCCACCCCGGCGGACCAGGGTCATCACCGGCGACGCCGGCCCGGAGGGCTCGACGAGCTTCACCGGCAGCGAGCCCTCCTTCTCGAGGAAGACCACGCGCACCTGCTGGCGCGTGTTGAGCACGATCCCGGTGGCCTGGCGATAGCCGAACACCGTCCGCCACCGCTCGATCCCCTCGTCGAGCGACCGCACGGCGATGCCAACGTGGTCGAGGATCAGGGCCGGCGCCTCAGCGCTCAAGCCAGGGTGGCCGTCTTGCGGGCGACGAACTCGGAGATGCGCCCGATCGTCTCGAGGTTCTCCGGGGTCGTCTCCCAGTCCTCGACGTGGACACCAGAACTCGGCCTCGATGAACAGGATGATGTCCAGCATCCCGGTCGAGTCGACCAGCCCGCTGTCGATGAGCGAGAGCTCGTCGGTCAGCTCCGACGGCTCGCTCACGTAGAACATCTCGAGGATGTGGTCCCTCACCACCGCCCGGACCGTCATGCCCGGTGGATCGATGTCGCGTTCTATGGCTCGCCTCCCGCCGACGGTGGGGTGGCCAGGCGATCCACGGATGTCTGGAACTCCACCAGGTGATGCCGGTCCGGCTCGCGATCCACGAGCTGCTCGAGAAGCAGGCCCGTCGACAGGACGCCGACCAGCGCCATGTTATCGGCGTTTGAGAGTTGAGCACGCTCCGCGTTGGCCCGGCATTTGCGCCAGAGGCGTTCGACGCCGATCGGATCGAAGACGCCGCCGGACGTGATGGTGCCCGGAGACACCACTTCGTCGATCCAGCCCGGCCGGTCGTCCCCGATGAACGCGAGTGCGTCAGGAGCGCGATACGGCTGCTTCGGCCGCTGGAGGATCGGCTCCGGGACCTGGTCCGCCGCGGCCCGCTTGAGCACGTGCTTCTCATCGAGGCCGCGCAGCTTGAACGAGGGGGGCAGCGCGTTCGCCAGCTCGACGACGTCCGGGTCGAGGAACGGGAACCGGCCCTCCACCGAGTGGGCCATCAGCATCCGGTCGCCCTGCGAGGAGAGGAGGTAGCCAGACAGCAGGGTCCGAGTCTCGAGGTACTGGTCCTGGGCGAGGGCGGGCCACCGGCTCGAACTCGGCTGGCAGCCGGCCAGGAGCCGCTCGACCACGTCGGCCCGGGCGATCTCGTGGCGCAGGTCGGGCGTGAACAGGCGTTGCAGGGCCGCTGCGGACTGCCAGCGCGGCTGGTGCGCGAAGCCGGCGCTCGCCCACTGTTCACGATCGCGGCCGAAGAACTCCTCGGCCATCGCCTGCTGGGCAACCGGCGACCGGGCGAGGTACGGGTAGAGCCGCCGGAGGAGCAGCGGTCGCAGCCTCGAGCCTGGCTGACGTCCCCAGAAGCGCCGGATCTTTCCCTCGCGGAACAGGTCGTAGCCCGCGAACATCTCGTCGGCGCCCTCGCCCGTCAGGACCACCTTGATCCCGGATCCCGGACGAGCCGTGACAGCAGGAACAGGGGCGCAGGCGCCGTCCGCAGCAGCGGCCGCTCGGCGTGGTCGACGACCTCCGGGAAGGCGTCGGCGATGGCGCGGCGCGTGACGATCACCTCGTGGTGGTCGCTGCCGAGGTGCTGCGCCATCAGCCGCTGGTAGGGCGTCTCGTCGTACTCCGGCGTCCTCGAACCGGATCGAGTAGGTGGAGAACCGGTCGCCCTTCGCACGCAGGCCGAGCGCCGCGACGAGGGAGCTGTCGAGCCCGCCCGAGAGGTAGCTGCCGACCGGGACATCGGAACGCAGCATGCGAAGCTGCACGGATGTCTCGAGCGCATCGAGCACGGCCGGGCGGCATCGTCGATGGTGCCGGCGAACTGGCCACCCCCGGCAGGCGGGTAGCGGGGCTCCCAGAACGCCCGATCCGTGACCTGGCCAGCGCGGATGGTGCGCACGTGGCCCGGTTCGAGCTCCGAGATCCCGGCGAACACGGACTGGGGTGCCACGCTGGTCCAGAAGCTGAACATCTCGGCCAGCCCGATCGGGTCGAGGCGGCGGGGGATCGAGGGATCTCCGGCGAAGATCGCCTTGACCTCGCTCGCGAACCACAGGCGTCCGCCATGCTCGCACAGGTAGAGCGGCCGGACGCCCAACCGGTCGCGGGCCAGGATCAGGGTCTCGTCGACGGCATCCCAGAGCGCGATCGCGAACTGGCCGTTGAACCGTGCGAATGCATCGGCGCCCCACTGCTCCCAGGCGTGGACGATCACCTCGGTGTCGCTCCGGGTCCGGAAGCGGTGGCCGAGCGCGATCAGCTCCTCGCGGAGCTCCACGTAGTTGTAGATCTCGCCGTTGAAGATCACCCAGACCCGGTCGTCCTCGCCGGCGAGGGGCTGCTGTCCCGTGGACAGGTCGATGATCGACAGGCGGGCGTGGCCCAGCGCCGCGCGCCGGTCACGGTAGAAGCCGCACTCGTCCGGCCCGCGGTGCCGGAGCGCGGCGACCATCGCCTCGAGGTCCGCGAGCTCCGGCGGCGGCGTTGTCCCGGCCAGGGCGACGGAGCCGGCGATCCCGCACATGCTCAGGAGGCGCGCAGCGGCCTGGGCACGGCGTGGAGGTACCGGCTGGCGCGCCGCTTGGCCTCGATGTCGCGGAAGACCCGCTCCACCTGCGCGACGGTGAGCCCGATCGCCGGCGCGACATCGGCGGCCGTCACCCCGTGATTCGACGGCCCACAGGCACAGGTCCATCTCCGGGTACGGGAGGGCGAAGTAGAACTCCTCCTGGGTCTGCGCCAGCGAGTACGTGTCGGTCGTCGGCTGGCGACGCCGGATCTCGTCGGGCACATCGAGCTCGTCGGCCAGCGCGTAGACCTGTGTCTTGTACAGGTGGGCGATGGGCTTGATGTCCGCCGCGCCGTCGCCCTGCTTGACGAAGAAGCCCTGGTCGTACTCGAGGAGGTTGGGGGTGCCGGCCACCGCGTACGCAAGGCGATCGGCGTGGTAGTAGGCGAGCATCGCCCGGGTCCGCTGCTTGAAGTTGGTCGCGGCCACCAGCTGCAGGAAGGGCGTCGTGTCCATCCGCAGGCGGCGCTCGTTGCCCGCGGGATCGGCGACCACCAGCTGGGCCACGTTGAGGCGATCGCCGTCGAGCAGCGGCGGCAGCACGATCTTGCACCGCCAGCCCGGACCATACTCGGGCACCAGCATCCGGGCGGCCTCGTCCTGCCGCTCGTAGCAGCCCAGCGCGGCGAGCACCGGCGCGATGTCCTCGACCGCGTACCGGATCCCGAGCTGCTCGGCCAGCAGCCGCCCGAGCCGCAGCGCGTCGTCGGACGAGTCGCGCTCCGGGAGCAGCAGCCCGAACACGCGCTCCGGACCCAGCGCGCGGGTGGCCAGGGTGGCCACGACCGAGCTGTCAACGCCGCCGGACATCGCCACGACGACCCCACGCCGCCGCAGGTCCCCGAGGACGACCGACCGGATCTGCGCCTCGATCCCCTCGGCCTCGCGACGGGGGTCGATCCGAAGGACGTCCCGTGAGAACATGCGATGGCTCCCGAGCGCACGCTTCGAGCACCACCACCATTCGAGTGGCGGAGGCAGCGCGAGCGTGTTGGACCGCGAGTCTACGGCACAGCGGCCCGGGGACGGGACGGAGGAAGGGTTGGGCATCGAGCAGGACAGGCCGGCGAGCGTCGAGCGGGGCCACGAGCTCCCGTCGAGCCCGTTCCTCGCCGACTGGCTCGAGCTCCATGCCGGGCGAGCAGCCTGATGCGTTGGCGGTTGTGGCCGGGGCCACGCGCCTCACCTACGGCGACCTCGCCGGCCGAGTCCGGGCGCTGGCCGCCGACCTTGCCCGACGCGGGATCGAGCCCGGCACGCGGGTGCTCCTCGCCCTGCCCAATACGCCCGCGACGATCGTCGCCGGCCTCGCGATCAACCGGCTCGGCGCCACGTCCGTCGAGGTGAGCCGCGGCTGGAGCGCCGAGGTGCTGGGCGACATCGTCGCGCGCGCCGGAACCCGTCACCTCGTCGTGGCGGCACGGGATGCCGCGACCTGGGAGCGCGCCGTCGCCGGCCGGCGCCGTCGACCATGCCTGGGTCGTCCGCCGAGACCTGCCACCGTCAGGCCATCTGGCGGGCCGCGGTCCGTTTCGAGCCACCCCGGTGCTGGAGGACGGCACGATCGATGCGCCCGCCGGGTCCGCGCCCGTGACCGGCCTCGAGCCCGACTGGCCGGCCCTGATCCTGTACACGTCGGGGAGCACGGGGCGGCCGCATGGCGTGATCCAGACGTTCGCGCAATGTCGACGCCAACACCCGGTCGATCGTCGACTACCTCGGGCTGACCGCCGAGGACCGGGCGCTGCTCATGCTGCCTCTCTCCTACTGCTATGGCCGCAGCGTCCTGCAGACCCACCTGCTGGTCGGGGGCTCCGTCGTCATGGACGACCGGATGGCGTTTCCGCGGCGCGTGATGGAGATGATGGCCATGGAGGGCTGCACGGGCCTCGCCGGCGTGCCGCTCACGTTCGAGCTGCTGCGACGCAGCGTCGATCTTGCCTCGATCCCGATGTCGCGGCTCCGCTACGTGACGCAGGCCGGCGGCGCGATGGCACCCGACACCATCGCCTGGGCTCGCACGGCGTTCGCTCCGGCGCCGCTGTACGTGATGTACGGGCAGACGGAAGCGACGGCACGGCTGTCCTATCTTCCCCCCGGGCGCGCCATGGACAAGGCCGGCTCGATCGGGATCCCGATCCCCGGGGTCGAGCTCCGGGTCGTGGATGCATCGGGTGTGGAGCTGCCGGCGGGCGAGGTCGGTGAGATCGTGGCACGGGGACGGAATGTGACCCCGGGCTATCTCGACGATCCGGAGGAGACGTCGGCGATCCTCCGCGACGGGTGGCTGTGGACGGGTGATCTTGGTGAGATGGACGCCGAGGGCTACCTCTACCATCGTGGCCGGGCGCGGGACATTCTCAAGATCGGCGGACACCGGGTGAGCCCGGCGCAGATCGAGGAGGTCATCGCGAGGCACCCGGCGGTCGAGGAGGTCGCGGTGGTCGGCGTGCCGGACGACCTGCTGGGCGAGGTCGCGGTCGCGGTCGTCGTCCTCCGAGCCGGTGCCCGCGCAGACGCGGCGGAGCTCGTTGCCCGGTGCCGAGCCAGCCTGCCACCTCCGCTGGTCCCCGCGGCGATCAGGTTCGCGCCGTCGCTGCCACGAAACGACGCAGGAAAGCTCCAACGGGCAGTTCTCGCAGCGACGCTGTCGGCGGATGGCCGATGAAGCGGCGGGCCACGAACCCGGCATCCGACGTCGGGCGTACACTCGCCGCACCCTGACGGCCTGGAGGCTTGCGCCACGAGATCGCGCACCCGGCGGTCGGTTCCCTGAAGGGAGGCTGGTCCGGCAGTGTCCCAACCAATTGACGGCCCGGCGCCCATGGGAGTCGCGGAGACCCCGCTCGTGATCGTCGGTGCCGGCGGCTTCGGGCGTGAGGTGCTCGAGCTCGTGCGCGACATCAATGACGTGCGTGCCACCTTCCAGCTCCTCGGCTTCCTGGACGACGGCGAGGTGAACCCACACGTGATCGAGCGCGCGGGCATCCCGCTGCTCGGGGTGTCGAGCCGCATCGCAGATCTCGAAGCGAGCTACGTGATCGCCATCGGCTCGGGAGTGGCGCGCCGCCGGATCGATGCCGTGGCACGAGCCACCCGCCACGTCGCCGCGGCGACCCTGGTGCATCCGTCGGCGACGCTCGGGACGGACGTCCTCGTCGGCGAGGGAGCGATCGTCGGCGCGGGTTCCCGGGTCACGACCCATGTGGCGATCGGCCGGCACGCCCACGTGAACGTCAACTGCACCGTCGGACACGACGTGACGATCGAGGACTTCGCCACCCTGTTCCCCGGGGTTCACCTCGGTGGCGGCTGCGTCATCGAGGAGGGAGCCACCCTCAGCATGGGGAGCGTCATCCTCCCCGGGGTGCGGGTGGGTCGCGGGGCCGTGGTCGGGGCAGGATCCGTCGTCGTCCGTGATGTCGCACCCGACACGACCGTCATGGGTCCCGCGGCACGGCCGACGCTCCGGACCGCACGCTCCCCGGAGGGATATGACCAGTCAGCAGGCGAATAGCGGGAGCGAGTTCCGGATCGTCAGTCCCGACGACGCCCAGCTGCTGACCGACGCCGCGACGTAGCGCTCACCCGGCGCCCTCGGGCGGCGGCGTCGACCGGCAGCCGCGAGACGTGGGCGCGAACTGGTGCAGGTCCGCACCGGATCTGGTCCCGGGCGGGAGCCGGGGCGCCCGCGGCGCAGGTCGGGGAGGTGGGGTGCGCGGTGGTCGCGGCGGGTCTGCACCGGACGATGGGTGCCTCGGGCCACCCCGATGGGCACCGGGGAGGCGGTACGTATCGCCCGTTGCACCAGCGCGCCCGCCCGTCGATGTTGATCGCGGGCAAATGTCGGCCGACCGGGCACCCGATCGGTCTCCTCGATAACGGCACACCCGTCGCGAGGCGGGGTCGCAAAGCCACGGGGCTCACCGAGCTAGCCGGGCTACCGAAAGGAGCACCCAGATCATGTTCTGGGACGGTGAGCGCTGGATTGATGAGCGCCAACTCCCCCCGCAGCGGGCGTCCGCTGCCCCGACCCGGCTCCGGCACTGGACCGCCGCGGGGGTCGCCCTGGCGTTGGTCGCCGCGATGGGCCTGACGCCGCCCGAGATGGCCAGTGCCCGTACCCCGGCCGATCTGCTGCTCGCGACCTGGAGCGACGAGGCGATCACCCAGGTGTTCCAGGAGCGTGCCTCGGTCGTCTCGGCGAGCAGCGCGTGGAACCGCGTGCGCCGGCCAACCGCCATGGGGGGGCACCAGCTGTCGAGCCGCCAGAAGGGCGCGAGGGTCGCGGTCACGTTCGACGGCTCCGCCATCGCCGTGATCGGCCCGCGCGGGCCCGGGCGCGGCAAGGCGCGCGTGTTCGTGGACGGCCGGCTCGTGGCCGTCATCAACTCGCATGCGGACAAGCCGATCGGCCGTCAGGTCCTGTTCACGCAGGCCTGGAGCGACTCCCGGGAGCATTCTGTCGCGCTCGAGGTCGTCGGCACGTCCGGCCATCCCCGGGTCACCGTCGACGCGTTCGTCGTCAAGGGTCGCAACCGCGCCAAGGACCAGGGTGCCGCGCCGACGCCCACGCCCGGCCCCGTCGAGGCACCGGCGGAACCGACGCCAGTGGGGGCTCCTGATCCGACTCCGACACCCGAGCCTGCGGCGCCGACACCGCAGCCCACGGTGGCGCCGACACCCACGGCCGTCCCGGCCACGCCGGCGCCGACGCCGCGCCCACCCCACGGCCGTCCCGGCCACTCCGCGCCGACGCCCAGCCACGCGCCGACACCCACGGCCGTCCCGGCCACACCGGCGCCGACCCACCCCACCCGGCTGTCTCCTGCGGCACGTCGCTCCAGGCGAAGGTGGATGGGGCCTCGTCGGGCAGCACGCTCAACCTGACCGGCTGCACGTATCCGGCGGGGGCGACGATCAACAAGTCGCTCACCCTGGTGGGAGCGCGGATCCATCCGCCCGCCAACGCGCGCGGCCTGATCGTGACGGCCTCGGGCGTCACCGTCGACTCGGTCGTCATCACCGGGTCCCAGGCGACGACGTACCGCTGGAACGAGGTCGGCATCCTGACCACGGGCTCGATCTCGAACCTGGTCGTCCGCAACTCGACGCTCCGCACGTTCGGCAACAGCGGCATCTGGCTCGGCCCGACCACCAACGCCCGGATCACCGGCAACACGATCGAGGATGCCGTCTACGCCGGGATCATGGACATCTCCGGCTCGGGTGACCGGATCGACGACAACGTCGTCCGCCGGATCGGGGTGGTGGGCGCCTCCGCCAACGGCAACAACGCCTACGGGATCGCGATCTCCAACGATGGCGGCACCCTGTCCAGGGACGTCGTGGTCGACGGCAACACCGTCGAGACCGTCCCGACCTGGCACGGGCTCGACACCCACGCCGGCCAGCGGATCACCTTCTCCAACAACACCGTCAGCGGGTCGCCGCGGGCCCTGTTCATCACCAGCGACAGCTATGGCCGATCAGCGGCCAACGTCAGCGTGACCGGCAACCGGTTCCTCAGCCCGCTGCCAGCCACCACCAATCTGGACATCGTCACGACGTACGATGTCGACGGGGTGACGATCACCGACAACACGGCCAGCGGCTGGGGCAGGGCCTCCTTCCTGAACGACTACCTGGGCAAGAGCACCGGGATCGTCATGTCCGGAAACAGCATCACGCCGTAGCGCCCCCCGCGCTGGGGCTCCCAGCGCAGGTGATCTGCGACATGGTCGATACTCAGGTCTACGGCCCACCGGCTCGTGACCTGGGGATCGCCACGTGATGCAAGCGCGCAGGCCCCCAGCGGGGTCATGGTCGTCGGGCGTGGTCGGACGGCGAGGCGTGCTGCTTCCAGCGAGTGAGGGCGCGCCCGAACACTGAGGCTCCGCCCTTGCGCATCCAACGTGCCCAGCCCCAGCGCACGCCAACTGGCCACCGACGGGTCGCCTGGCTGCTCCTCGGCCTGATCCTGGCTGCCGGGTCCATGGACCTGGCGACTCCGGGCACGGCGCTTGGGGCAACCGCGCCCAAGGTCGCGATCATCCTCGGGCCGGCCGGCAAGCAGACCGGGGCCAACCGTGACTGGGCCAGGAGGGCCGCCGCCGAGGCCGCGAAGTACACCACCAACGTGGTCAAGGTGTTCACGCCCAACGCCACCTGGGACCTGGCCAGGGCCGCCATGGACGGCGCTTCCGTGGTCGTGTACATCGGCGCCGGCTCGGGGTATCCGTCGGTCACCACCTCCAGGCGAAAGCCGAACGTCCAGAACGGGTTCGCACTGAATCCGGTGGCCGGCGTGAACAACAAGACGAAGCGCTTCTACGGCGAGTCGTTCATCCGCACCGCGTCTCTGGCATCGAACGCTGTCGTGCTGCTCCACCACGCGAACTACGCCTCCGGCAAGCCACCCGCCGGGTACGCCCAGCCGTCGCCCAAGGTTGCCCGCCGGCGGGTCGACTTCTACGGGTCCGCGTTCCTGGCAGCGGGCGCGGCGGTCGTGGTCTCCGAATACTCGGCGTCACCGGTCTACTACCTCCGGTCGATCCTCACCGGAAACGCCACGTTGAAACAGGTGTGGAAGGGGGCGCCGGCCTTCAATGGGCACGTGAGGTCGTTCACCTCCCGGCGGACGCCGGGCGCCTCTGGCCTCCTTGATCCCAAGCGATCCCGGTCTGGCTACACCCGCTCGATCATCGGCCGCCTCGGAACCCGCACGACGGCCGTTCGCATGGAGCCCAGCTCCTGCGGCACGTCGCTCCAGGCGAAGGTGGATGGGGCCTCGTCGGGCAGCACGCTCAACCTGACCGGCTGCACGTATCCGGCGGGGGCGACGATCAACAAGTCGCTCACCCTGGTGGGAGCGCGGATCCATCCGCCCGCCAACGCGCGCGGCCTGATCGTGACGGCCTCGGGCGTCACCGTCGACTCGGTCGTCATCACCGGGTCCCAGGCGACGACGTACCGCTGGAACGAGGTCGGCATCCTGACCACGGGCTCGATCTCGAACCTGGTCGTCCGCAACTCGACGCTCCGCACGTTCGGCAACAGCGGCATCTGGCTCGGCCCGACCACCAACGCCCGGATCACCGGCAACACGATCGAGGATGCCGTCTACGCGGGGATCATGGACATCTCCGGCTCGGGTGACCGGATCGACAACAACGTCGTCCGCCGGATCGGGGTGGTGGGCGCCTCCGCCAACGGCAACAACGCCTACGGGATCGCGATCTCCAACGATGGCGGCACCCTGTCCAGGGACGTCGTGGTCGACGGCAACACCGTCGAGACCGTCCCGACCTGGCACGGGCTCGACACCCACGCCGGCCAGCGGATCACCTTCTCCAACAACACCGTCAGCGGGTCGCCTCGGGCCCTGTTCATCACGACGGACGGCGGCGGCCGAGCAGCGGCCAGCATCACGGTGACGGGCAACACCTTCATCGGGCCAGCTCGGGCGGATGACCCGACCGCGGTCACGACCTATGCGGCGGTCGGCGTGACCGTCACCGGCAACGTGGCGAGGGGGTGGGGCGCCGGCAACTTCTTCAACGACTACCAGGGGATGAGCACCGGGCTCGTCGTCTCCGGGAACAGCATCACGCCCTGACGGCTTCCGGTCCCGACCGGAACCGCCGTGCAACGTTGCGACGCGCCGCCACTCGCGGTCGCTCGCAGGCTCGACGCGTCGGGACCACCATGGGATACTCCGGCACTGTGCCCGACCTGCCGACCCTCGGAGTGCGCGTGCCCGGCGGGCACCGCTTCGCGGTCACTCTCGCCGATCCTCGCCGCGAGCGGTGCCGGATGGTCGCGGCTGTCGTCGCCACGACCCAGGATCCCCTCGTGGCTGTCCTGCTGGCGGGAGGACTTGCCCTCGCCCTGTTGAGCGTGCGCTGGCCGCTCCTGTCGCTGTTTGTCTTCGTCGCCCTCATCCCGATCGAGGAGACGGTGACCATCGCCGGCATCGGGACGCTCAGCCGATGGGCGGGGATCGCCTTCGCCGGCGTCTACCTGTTCACGCGACTCGGCAGGCTGGTGCCCGATGCGCTCCCCGTGGCGGGCTGGGCGTACCTTGGGTGGGCTGTCTCAGCCTGGCGTGGGCGCGCGACCCAGGCGTGACCTCGGGCCAGCTCCAGACCCTGATCCAGCTCGTGGTGATCGCGTACCTCATCGCCGACGTGGTCATCCACGACCCGTCGGTCATCCGGCCACTGCTCTGGGTCTATTCCATCTCAGCTGCTGCCACCGCAGCGCTTGGCATCTTCATCTACCTCCTCGGCGGGGTGGCGGGGGATGGCCGCGCCGCGGCGATCCAGGGTCAGAACCCCGCCCAATTCGCCACGCTCCTGCTGCCCGCGTTCATCTTCGGCCTGCACGAGATCCTGGAGCGACGGCGGCTCGCCGTCGCCGCCGCCGTGACGACGCTGTGTGCCGGTGCCATCGCCCTGTCGGGGACGCGCAGCGTCTGGCTTGCGGCGATCATCGTCGTCTTCCTGCTGCTGCTGCCGAGGCTGGGCGTGCGACGGGCTGCCGCCGCCCTGGTGGTGATCGCCACAATGCACCGTCGTGATCCTCCAGATCCCAGGGGTCGCGGCCCTCGTTGCCGAACGGACCGGAACCGCTGCGTCGACCGGAGGAGCGGGCCGGACGGACATCTGGTCCGTGGGCTTCAAGATCTTCGAGACCTCCCCGGTGATCGGGGTGGGCTACGCGAACTTCCCGGTGGCCTTCACCCAGGCCGTCGTCCGCGCCGCCGAGGTCGGCCTGGGGATCGGGGTGGGATCGGGCCCACACAACATCGTCGTCGGCACCGCTGGTGAGCTCGGGATCGTTGGCCTGGTCCTGCTGGGGCTGTTCCTGTTGCCGCTGTGCGATGCGGCGCGGGTGGGGTCCAGACGGCAATCGTCGTCCAGGCGATCCTGGTCTCGCTGATGATCAATGCCCTGTTCATCGACATCGTCGGCAACCGGAAGCAGGTCTGGGTGGTGATCGGGCTGGCAGCCGGGCTTGCCTACCTCCGCCTGAGCGAGCAGCGGACGGCCGCCAGGGCGGCAGACACACCCTCGCCCGTCGCCTCATGGCGAGCCCGATCGCGCCGCCAGCCCCCGGGAACGGTCCCGCTGCATGTCCCGCAGGGCGGCTGGGTGACGGAGGTCGCCTGGCTGACCTCCTCGTACCCGTGGCCCGGGGACGCGCTGGGCGGCATCTTCTTCCGGACCCAGTCGCGAGCGCTCGCGCGAGCCGGCACCAGGCGGACGGTGGTTGCGCCCGGTCCGGCAGCGCCATGGCCGCTCCCATACCTCCGCCGGAAGTGGCGGAGCCATTCGATGGCCCCCGGAGCAGCTGGACGGCGCGATCGCGATCCCGCGGCCGCGCTACCCGAACCTCCCCGGCCAGCCAAGCTGGGCCCGACGCCGGACCGGTTCATCGCCGATGCCGCCTGGCGGACCCGCGACCGGTGGGCCGGTGCCCGCTGGTCCACGCCCACTACTCCCTGGTCGGCCTCGCGGGACAGCGCCTGGCGGCGCAGGCGGGTCTGCCGTACGTGCTCACGTTCCATGGCGGCGACCTCAACGTCTGGCCCGACCTGCACCCGGAGCGCCTCGACGATCTCCGGACGACCATCAGGCGCGCGGCCGCCGTCTTCACCGTGAGCCGCGCCCTGGGAGAGGTGGTCCGGTCGCTGGCGGGCGTGGACGCCATCCACCTGCCGCTCGGCGTCGACCACGATGAGATCGCTTCGGCCTCCCTCCCGCGTGTGGAGGCAAGGCAGGCCCTCGGCCTGCCGGAGGATCGCCTGCTCGTCCTGTTCGTAGGTCGGCTGGTGACCACCAAGGGGGTCCGGGAGCTCGTGTCCGCGGTACTCGACCTAGGCGATCCGTTCACTGCCGTGCTCGTCGGCCCCGGACCGCTCGCGGGGCTGGGGACGGACGACCCCCGGGCGGCCACCGGCTCGTGTACCCGGGGCCGCAGCCGCATGAACAGGTGATGCGCTACATGGCCGCGTCGGACGTCCTCGTCCTCCCCTCGTACAGCGAAGGGCTGCCCACGGTCCTCGTGGAGGCGCGGCTCGCTCCGCCTGCCCGTCATTGCGAGCCGTGTCGGTGGTATCCCTGAACTACTGGGCAACGACCGCGGGACGATCCTGACCGAGACCTCCACCGATGCCGTTCGCTCCGCACTGACGGCGTTCGCAGCTGCTCCGGATGCCGCCCGAGCGGACTCCGAGCGACTGCGGGATCTCGTCGTCCGGGAGTACGACGTCGACCGCAATGCCGAGCGCCTCATGGCGGCCTATGGCGAGGTGGCGGCGTCCCGTCATTGAGGGAGGTGGCGCGCAGACCCCAGGCTCAACCCGGATTGGAGCGCGGTGCGGCGCCGCCGCGCCAGACCCAGCGCACCGTGAACTGCGCGAAGCCAGTGCGTTCCTTGAAGAACGTCAGCCCGGGTGACGCGCCCCACAGCGTGTCGTAGACCAGCCACGATGGGCTGCCGTCCGGTCGACGCGCGGCGACGCAGGCTCGGACGACCTCGCCCATCAACAGGTACATGATCCCGTTCTCGAGGTGATCAGCGTGGCCGATCATGGCGGAGAAGGTGTACGCGTCACCTGCGTCGATGATGATGGCGAACGCGCGGAGCCGGCCGCCGGCATCGAGGATCGCGTGAACCTCGTCCCGAGCCGCAATCGTGCCGAGCAGGTACTCACGGTCCTGCAGCCGTGCCGGGATCGGCCGGCCCTGGCGCTGCGGCGCCGACTGGTACAGCTCGACGATGTCGTCGAGGTACGCGACGGGCGGGACCAGCGCATACCGGTAGCCTTCAGCCTCGGCATGCTTCCGCCGCCGCCGGGGAAGCCGTGGCCCGCCATTGAGGTACTCCTCTGGCGTGCCGGGCAGCCGGAGAAGGGCAACCCCCCAGCGCTTGAACGACGTGAACTTGAAGCGCGGATGGCGGGCAGAAAAGGACTGGTAGACGGCGCGGGCTTCATGGTCCCCGTAGAGCGCGATCGCCACCCTCGGTGCCCGCAGGACGTCACGGGCGCGCGACAGGCGCTCGCGAAGTGACCGGAAGCGGGCGAAGCGAGCCGGGCGCCTCAGCTCGATCGCCGTCACCCGGGGCGGCGGCGCCGGGGGCTCCGGTCACCCGTCCTGCCCCGATGAGACCCGTAGACGAGGCAGGGCAAACCGAGCACCCTCCCAGAGCCGCCGGGCGTCGTCACGGGCGTTGGTGAGCGGGGCTGCTCGCCAGTGACGCGGGTGGAAGAGGACGTACACCACCGGCTCACCGCGGGTCAGCGCGACGACAGGATCCTCATCTCGCCAGCACCGTGGCGGCGCGGTGTCCGACGACCGGAAGGGCATCCCCTCCAGGAGCTCGTCGTCGTAGCCCTCGAGGTCGACACCGACCTCGGCGCGAAATGCGTGGTCGGCCAGCAGCATCGAGTTCGGGACGCCGAGTCGCCAATTCACGAAGTCCCCGTGGGATGCCGCCACGCGCAGCGGCAGGCCGGTCGCGGCCCGGAGCTCGGCCAGGTTCGCGCGGAACCGCTCGCGCGCCGCCGGGAGCGCCTGGAGCGCCTCCTCATGCGTGCGGATCTGTCGCTCCTTGGCGATCGTCGCGACCTCCTCGTAGTGGTACCCCACCTCGCCGCCGGACTCCGAGATCGCTTGCATGAGCGGCAGGTCACGAGTCGAGAGGCGGAAGAACCATGAGCCTGTCATCCCCAGGTCGCGTTCGATCCGCCACATTGCCGACGCGGTCCCGGGGTCGGTGTCGATGTCGTGACGGATCACCAGGAGCCGTCGCGACCCCTCCGCCGGTCCGTCCGCACGCTCCCAGAACCCTCTGATGCCGAGGCTCTCGTAGCCCAGGCGACGGGCGACCTCCAGGGTGCGCCTGAACGCGTCAAGCCTCGAAGGCATCAGGAAGTCGGCTCGTATGCGGTGCCAGACGATCAAGCAGGCGCTCCGGTGCGGGGCCCGCCGGTCGGACCGGCCCAGGCGATGGTCCGGACGCGGGGAGAGTGGATTGGCCAGGTACATCTTAGGATTGGCGGTGAGCAAGCGACCGGGAGAGGGAGCGAGGATTGGGCAGATGGACGCCACGGCGGTCTCGGACACCGCCGTCAACCCACAACCGGCCGGCGCGGGCCGCATGACGAAGGGCGATCGCCTCCGCATTGCCATGGCAGTGTACGGCGACATCACCTACGACAGCAGGGTCCAACGCGAGGCCACATCCCTCACCGACGCTGGTCACGCCGTCACCCTCTTCTGTCTGGCCTGGGAAGGCGACCGCTCGCGGAGCTGGGACGCTCGCATCGACGTGGTCCCCATCCGGCCGGATCGCAGCGCCGTTGTCCCCGGGACCTCCAGCCCCTTCCTCGACCGTCGCGGGATCGGCCGGATGCGGCACATCGCGGCCCGCGCGACCTGGCTTGGCGGCTACGTCCGCAACCTCCGGGCGTGGGGCAGGCCGCTGTCGAGCGGGCCGGTCGCGTCGACGCGTGGCACCTCCACGACTTTGCGGCGCTCGCGGCGATCGCTCCTCGACTCGACGTCCCGTTCGCCTACGACGTGCACGACCTGTTCACCGAGACCGGCACCGGCGGTCGCCTGCCGGGCCCGCTGCGCCGCCTCGCCCGCTGGTATGAGCAGCGTCTCGTTTCCCGGGCCGGGTTGGTGGTCGCCGTCAACCACGGGATCGCGGCGGATCTTCAGCGCCGCAGCCGGCCGCGCGACTTGATCGTCGTTCACAACGCCACGCCTCGCTGGACGCGACCCGAGCCGCCGCCCGACCTCATCCGGGAGCACCTCGACCTCCCCGCGGGAACGCCGGTCGTGCTGTATCACGGGATCCTGTCTCGGTTCCGCGGCCTTGAGCGCCTGTGCGATGCGATGCTCCAGCCTGAGCTGGCGCACGCCCACCTGGCACTGCTTGGCTACGGGCCGCTGCGGGACGAGCTTGCCGCGACAGGCCGCCGATCCTGGCTATATGGGTCGCGTCCACGTTATCGACGCCGTCGCCCCGAATGAGCTCCTGCCGTGGGTGGCGTCAGCGGATGTCGGCGCGATGGCCCTGCCGGCGGCGACCCGGAACCTGGTCCTGGCGACGCCCAACAAGCTGTTCGAGTGCCTGGCCGCGGGAACCCCTCCGGTGGTGAGCGACCTGCCGCTGATGCGTCAGATCGTGATGGACGACCCACTGGGGCCGCTGGGAGCCGTCTGCGACGCGCAGGACACCGCAAGCGTGGCCCGTGCCATCGCGGAGATCCTGCAACCGGATCCTGCCGCCCGCCAGGAGCTCCGCGCGCGGTGTGCGGAGGCGGCCCACGAGCGCTGGAACTGGGAGAACGAGGTCGCGCGCCTGACGGCCGCGTACGAGACCCTGCCTCCAGCAGGGTAGACCGGGCCCCGGCCCGGGACGGACTTACGGCTGGACGGCGTTGTTCTCGACGTGCACGCTCGTGCTCCGCTCCTCGAAGTCATTGACGAACGCAGCCTGGCCCCAGCCCGTGGCCGTGTTCCCGCTGATCACGACATTGCGGGCCCGGTAGAGGGTGATGGCACCGAGATTGGAGGCCACCGGCGCAGGGCTGAGCAGCCAGTTGCCGAGGATCGCGATGTTGGTCGGCTCGTTTCCTCCCCCGTCGGTCGTGATGAAGATGGCCCGCATCGAGCGGCGCACGACGTTGCCCTCGAACACGAGGTCGGACCCGCCGTGGGTGTCGAGCGCGTGCCAGGTTGGAACGTCCTCGATGGTGTTTCCACGCAGCACGATGCCGGACGATGCCGGCTCGCCATCAGCGCCAGTCGTCACGGCGATCCCGTAGGCGTTGCCTCCGTTCGCCTCAGCGCCCTGCACGCCGATGCGCTGCACGGTGTTGTCCTCGATCGTGCCACCACGACCGCTGAGGACCATCAGGCCGGCATAGACGATGTCGTGGACCTCGTTGCTGGCAAGGCGCACGGACTCGACGTTGCGCAGGTACGCACCGAAGCCGCCGAGCGAGGCCAGCCGGCTATTGCGGATCGTCAACCGCCGTACCGGGCGATCCGGCGACGCGTGGACGAGGACCCCGATCTCGTCGAACACGTACTGGTCCGACTGCGCGCCGACGATCGCGATGCCGTCGAGGGTGACGTCGTCGGCTTCGACGATGATCCCGGTCGCGCCGGCCGGCACCCGGACCACGCCGCCGAGCACCGTGATCGGCTTGTCGATGATCGCCCCACCGACGTACGCGCACCCGCCTAGATCGATCGTGCCGCCGGCCGACGTTGCGTCAATCTCGGCCTGGAGCGTCAGCCGACATGCCTGGCCGCTGGGGCGTGCCGCGGTGCTGGCCGCGGCATCAGCGGGATCCGCGGTAGGGAGCACGGCTGCATCACCTGCTGGGGCACCGGGCGCCTGCAGCGCGAGGACGATGATCCCGACCGCGATCAGGACCACCCCGAGGCCCGGCATGGCGGCCCTGATGTCGCCCCTCGGCATGATCGGCGCCACGTCCTGTCTGGCCAGAGTCAGCCTCGACTATCATCATCTTCGCCCCGGTGGCACCTGACGTCTGGCGAGAAGCCGCGCGGCCACCGTGCGCGCCCCACCGTCCGCAACCGTAGCCCAGCGAGACCGATGCCGTCGTCAACGCACCCGGGCCGAGCACCTCGTGACTGAAGCCGTCCGCCGGGACGGCTTCTCGGAGCGCGTCGTCACAATCTTCGCTGCGCAGGTCCTCACGGCGGGGATCGGGATCGTCAACTCGCTGCTGTTCGCACGTCTCCTGGGCCCGGAAGCGAAGGGAGACTACTACCTGCTGACACTCGTGCCGAATACGACCCTGGTGCTGGTGCAGCTCGGGCTCCCGACGGCGCTCGGGTTCTACGCGGCGAAGGGAAGGACCACCGCAATCGTGCGGCGCGCCATCGTGCTGGCGCTGTTCCTGTCCGTGGTCGCGCTGATCGTGATCGCGATGGCCCGACCGGCTCTCGAGACGGCGCTGCTCAAGGGGATCGACCCGACGCTGGTCATCGTCTCCATGGCCACCATTCCGATCCTGGTCACCGCCACGTTCGTGACGAGCATCCTGATCGCGCTCAAGTCCGTGCGGTGGTACGCGGCGGTCAATGTCGCGCAGTCGGTGCTGTCGACCGTCTTCCTCGTCCTGCTGATCGGCGTCCTGGACTTCCACGTCGAGGGCGCGGTCGCCACCTACGTCATCGCCGCAACCTTCGGCATGTCGGCATTCGTGCTCGGGACCGTGCGCGCTGCGCGCCGACACACGCCCGGGCCCCCCGTCGCCTACCGCGAGCTGCTCCGCTACGGCCTCCCCCTCTACCCGGCGAGTCTGACGGCGTTCTTCAGCGCGCGCGCCGACGTGTTCATGATCGCCGCCATGTCTGCCGATGCATCAGCACCGCTTGGCTACTACAGCATGGCGGTCACGCTCGCCGAGATGGCGACGTACCTGCCAAGTGCGGTCTCGTCCGTGTTCCTGCCGCATGTCGCTGGCGTTACGCGGGAGGAAGCCGACCGCCACGTCACGACCGTTGCCCGGGGCACGATCATCCTGACCGGTGGCAACGGCGATCCTGCTCGTCCCGGCTGGGTCAATGCTGATCACTGTCGTCCTGCCGGCCTTCTTGCCAGCCTTGCCGGCACTCTACGTCCTGCTGCCAGCCGTCGTCTCGCTCGCGATCGGGCGGGTGGTCGGGCAATACGTCTCCGGGCTCGGGCTCACGGGCCGAACGTCGGCCGCGACCGTGCTCGGGTTCGCCGTCAACCTTGCTGCGAACCTGATCCTGATCCCGCGGCTCGGGATCGTCGGGGCCGCGATCGCGTCACTGATCTCGTATACGACCAGCGCGCTCGCGATCACGCTGATCGCGTCGCGGTTGGCCGGAGCGCCACTGCGGGACTTCTGGATCCCGAGGCGGGCCGACGTGCGGCTCATCGTCGCGACCGCGGCCCACCTGCTCCGTGGCCTGCTGCGCGGCCGTGGGGCTACGGTGCGGCGGTGACCGAGATGGCTCCTGAGGTCGGACGCCCCGTCCCGCGCCACGTCTGGATCGTGAACCACCATGCCAGCCATCCTGGCCATGCGGCCGGGACCCGGCACTTCACCCTGGCGCGCCACCTGGTCCGCCGCGGCCACCGGGTCACGATCTTCGCGGCGAGCCGCGGTCACCAGACCGGCGTCGACCGGAAGCTCCGATCCCTGGACCTGTACCGGGTGGAGGTCGTCGATGGGGTCCGCTTCGTGTGGCTGCGGACCACGCCGTACCACGGAAACGACTGGCGGCGGCAGGTCAACATGCTGTCGTTCCTCGTCGTGTTCCTGGTCGTCCAGGCGCGCGAGCGCCGGCCTCACATGGTGATCGGGTCGACGGTCCACCCGTTCGCGGCGTTCGGTGGCTGGCTGGCGTCCAGGCTCCGGCGGGCCCGCTTCGTGTTCGAGGTCCGGGACCTCTGGCCGCAGACGCTGGTGGACCTCGGCGCGCTGCGCGTCGGCTCGCCGGGCGAGCGCCTCCTGCGTGCCCTCGAGGCGTTCCTCGTCCGCAGGGCGTCAACGGTCGTCACCCTGCTGCCCGGGATCCGCGACTACCTGGCCGAGCAGTCCTTGCCGACCGATCACCTCGTCTACATCCCCAACGGAGCGGAGCTGGCGACGTTCAACCCCTCAGCGGAGCCCGGGGAGCTCCCGGAGGTCGTGCTGGCCTGCCTGGATGCCGTGCATCGCTTCCGGTCAGAGGGCCGGTTCGTGATCGGCTATCTCGGGGCATTCGGACGGGTCAACCGCGCCGACCTGATCGCGGAGGCTGCGTCGATCGCCGAGGCCCGACTCCCGGGCCGGGTGGGGGTCGTGCTGGTCGGTGAGGGTCCTGAACGGCCGGACGTCGAGAGGGCCGCCGCGGGCGCGCCGGCGGCGGTGCTCCAGCCCATCCCGCGGCAGGCAGTTCCGCTCGTCCTCCGTGAGCTGGACGCGACGGTCGTCCACACCACCTACACCCCGGTCTATCGCTACGGGATCAGCTTCAACAAGCTGTTCGAGTACATGGCGGCCGCCAGGCCGGTCGTGTTCGCCTGCGACACGGCGTTCGATCCGGTCCGGGCGGCGGGCGGCGGCATCACGGTCGAGCCGGACGACGCCGGACGCATGGCGGATGCCTTCCTCGCCCTCGCTGGAACGCCGGCGGCGGATCTCGCCGCGATGGGCGAGCGTGGCAGGGCGTTCGTCGCGCGGGAGCACGACTACGAACACCTTGGCGACCGGCTCGCGGCCATCGTGGAGGAGCGGCAGGCGGCGAGCTGAGGACCGCCGTCCGCGGGGGGGGGTTCCGGCGGGCGCGGGTGGAGCGGGCTGCCCTAGACCTAGGCGCGCTGGCCGCCAGCCTCGCGTGAGCCGGCTCCTGCCTGCGGTTCGGCGGCGAGCTTGCCGTAGTAGCCCGCGTACTCGACGCGCGCGGCACCCGGGACCCGGTTCAGGACAACGCCGAGCATGTGGGCGGCGGCTCGCGTCAACGCCTCGCGGCCCTGCCGGACCGCGCGCCGCCGGCTGACGCTGGCGTCGACGACGAACACGGTCCCGTCCAGGAACGAGCTCAGGATGGCGGCGTCGGCAAACGCACGGAGCGGGGGGCTGTCGACCACGAGCAGGTCGACGCTGCTCGAGAGCTGCTCGAGCACCGCCCGCATCCGCTGCGACCCGAGGAGCTCGGCCGGGTTGGGCGGCAGCGGACCGGTGGTGACGATCCGCAGCCCGTCCTGCTCCGTCTGCTGGGCCACGCTCTCGACCGTCGTGTCGTCGCTCCGCAGCAACGACGTCAGGCCCTGCGTGTTGGGCAGCCGGAACATGCTGTTCACACCCGGTTTGCGGAGGTCCGCGTCGACGAGGATCACGCGGCGGCCGGCCTGCGCGAACGCGACGGCCAGGTTGCAGGCCGTCACCGTCTTGCCCTCCCCGGGACTCGAGCTGGTCACCAGGAGCGTGTGAACCGGCCTGTCGACCGCGGCGAACTCGATGTTGGTTCGCAGGGTTCGATACGCCTCCGCGGCCGCGGACCGCGGGTAGAGGAGCGTCGACAGCTGGTAGAAGGGATCGCGGCCACCCTCGGCCCGCATGCGGACGATGCCGCCGAGGGTCGTCATGCCGAGGGTGGCCTCGACGTCATCGGAGTCCTTGATGGGGTCGCGCACGAACTCGACGAGGAAGGCGATGCCGACGGCGAGGGCCAGGCCAAGCACCATGGCGAGCACGAGATTGAGCACCGGACGCGGCGAGATCGGGCCATCGGCTGCAACGGCCGGCTCGATCATGCTGATCACGTTGGTGGCGCTGCTCGACAGGAACGACAGGAGGGTGGCGTAGGTCGAGCGCAGGCTGACCAGCCGCCCCTCGAGGGTGCTCAGCTCGACATCCTGCTCTGGCGTGCGATCCGCAATCTGCGCCAGGGCCGCGACCCGGGCTTGGATGTCGGCGATCTGCTCCTGGGTGGCCTTGAGATCCGCATCAACCGACGCCTGCAGCTGGGCCGTCCGGCCCTGGATGGCCGGCGAATCGGCGATCAATCGCTCGGCGATGCCGTTGGCGATGGCGGCGGCCTCGTCCGCGCCGGGGTACTGGACGGTGATCGTGACCAGCGTGCTGTCGGCGGACGCCTCCGCGGTCACCATGTCCCGCAGGTCGTCCGCGGAGACATCGAGGCCGAGATCGGCGATCAGGCCATCGAGGATCGGGCGGGTCGTGGCGACCGCGGCATAGGTCGTGGACAGCCGCTGCGATGCGAGGAGCTGCGAGTAGTCGGGGTTCGCGCCGGAGAGCGACTGGCCGACGATCAGGGTGGCCCGGGCCTCATAGATCTTCGCCTGCAGGCTGGTGATCACGAGAGCGCCCACGGCTGCCAGCACCACGCTCAGGACGAACAGCGGGAACCACGTCCGCACGATTCCGATCTGGCGCCGTAGATCCACGAATGCTCACTCTCTGCCCGCGAAGGGGCCCGCACCTGGCGGTCTGCTGCAGGGGATACGCGACGCCGATCATTGGGC
>CAVQSY010000038.1:0-16408 GCA_963716025.1 uncultured Chloroflexia bacterium | reverse complement strand
GCAAATATCGACCGCATCAGAACCGTAGAAATCGTCGGGCTCGACCTGCAAGCTGACGGGGGCACTCACGTCAGCAATACGCGGGAAGTCGGGGAGATTCGGGTTCAGGGATACGAGAGCAAGGGCAGAATCAACAAGCGGATTCGCATCGCGCTCGTAGACGAATAATCTTCAACCCCGAAGATTCACCTAATGGGTTGCTTCGACGCATACGGTTGACGTAATCCGGAAGCGGCGCCGAGGCTCGTGGAATCGCCCACGTGAGTACCGTCCCGAGAGAAGATGCGGCCCATGTCCAGGGAGGCACGGACTCGGGACTTGGGCCTCAGAGCACGGGATCTCAGGCAATCTGGCCGCCCGACTTCTCGACTGTCGATGCCCGGCCTCCGCCGCACGGCATCCGAGACATGCTGGATAGTCGCTTCCACAAGGTACCCGACCAGGAGAAACTGACTGTTGACGCTAGGGACAACTGGACCATTGACGACCCGGCCTGGTTGGCGCAACCTTGCGCCCCCGGACGCGCCCGCCTAGGGTCGTCCCGACCATGCGGACGCCTGCATGTGGAGATGGTTCACGCCGAGGTCGTGGCGAGCACTCCTGCTCCTCTCCCTCGCTCTCGTGTTGGTCGGTCTCGTATTGCCGAGCGCATCGGTGGCGACCCACACGGTCCCAATTCCGCTCAAGGCCTATTGGGATCCTGACAACGACGCGGTACCAGGGCCGGAGCCGGTGCTTGATCCGGAGGGAGGCTTCTGGGAGTCGCTGCGATACGCCCGGCTCGACGGGGCGCTCGCCGAATGGAGGACAGACACTCAATTCGACCCGACCCGAAGCACCTCCTCGTCGGTCAAGGTTTACGTGGACGGGCGTGTGGGCTGGTGCTTCGATGACTGGACACCGCCCGAAGGGACCATCCTCGCTGCCGTCTGCGTTGATACGGTCGTGGGCATCAATCCGTCGACGGGATTCCAGACCTACTGGAAGATCAGCAACCTCGATCTCTACTTCAATATGGAGAACCCTGACTCCCCGGATTGGTGGATCGGGTCGACGCTGACGACCGACCCAGGTAGGCTCGACTTCCAGGGCGTCGCGACGCACGAGATCGGGCACATGATCCTCCTGCTCGATGTCACAGACAGTACGTCTTGCACGAGGACGGCTGCCGACATGATGACGATGTGCGGCGAGGTTCGCGCGGACGGACGGCTTGACACATGGCGCATGCGAAGCCTGCACTCGCACGACATCGGCGACGCCAACGCGGTCTACTGAGAGGTACGGCCATGACCACCCCGACGCAGCGCAGCCAGTCTGCGCTTGGCATGACCCTGGTCGGCGCGCTCGCGATCGTCGCCGTCGTCGCACTCATCGCGATGCGACAGCCATCATCCCCGGCGGGTTCCGCAGTCCAGACGGATCCGCCCGCCTCAGCCGCGGTCGCCGCGGTCGCCTCGAGCGCCGCGGAGGCGCCTGCGATCGTCCAGGTCCTTGCCGCGGAGGATCCCCTGTCCGCCGCGTGGAAGGTGCTCTTCGAGGAGTACGGCCTGACGTGCGCGTCGACCTCACAGGTCATGTTCCAACCCAACCCAAAGGCGCTCGCCGCGCACGACACGACGATCGCTGACCAGAAGCTCGACTCCGGCTGGGTGGTGAATGGCAGGGTCTACAAAGGCGGCGCCGCGGATGCCGCCCGAGCGTTCGGGGCGAAGAACGCGTTCGCCCGCGATGAGTCGGTATCGGTATGGATCGTCGTGCCCGGCGATGTTCCGATGGCCGTCGAGCTACGCGCTCTGGAGACGCCGGCGAAGAACGTCGTGTGGGTCTCACTGAACACCATCCGGCCCTGTATCGACCACGACTAGCAAGGGAGGGCTCGCGCCCACGATCGTCTTCAGGACGGTGTACGTGCGAGGCCAGAGATCGTCGCTGGCTGAGACGGAACCGGCCTCATAACCAGCGCCTTGGTGGGTTCGGCGATCGCTGCACACCCACCCGCGCTGGCCCACTGGCCGAACGTCAGCCAGTTCGCGTGATCGCGGCCCAGCAGCGATGCGACGGCCTCGGAGAGCGCGTGATACCCACGGGTGATCGCGGCATTCCAGCCGAGCGGGTCGGGCTCGGCGACGACACGCGCGACATACGCCGGATCCAGGTACGGGGTGGCCAGGGGGTCGTCCAGCTCCGTCATCGCGGGTCGGCGGAGCGGATGGCCGTCACGGTTGCGGCCACGTCGAGGGCGGTGGTGTCCAGGATCAGCCAACCGGCCGCTGTGAGCCCGCCGATCATCCGGGGCATGAACCCGTACGCGTGGCCGATCGCCATCCCGGCCGTCGGGTCGGGAGGGCCGGCCCGCGACGCATTGCGCCTGCGGACCTCGGCTTGCGACGGGTACAGCACCACGCCGAGCGCCTCGGGCCGCGCGACCAGCTCCCGGTACTCGCGGAGCCCGAGCGGATCGAAGAAGTCGTCGATGACGACCGCAAAGCCGGCGGCGGCGTAGTCGAGCGCCATCCGGACCGCGACCGAGCGGGCGAGGGCGACCTGGCGGACGAGCCCCTCGTTCCAGTCGGGTCCCGGCCACTCGGCGCCGGCCACGACCATGTGGCGCAGGTCGTCGACGGGGATGTGGACCCCGCGCTCGAACGACGACGCCAGGGCGTGGGCCGCGGCGCTCTTGCCGGCCGATGTGCTGCCGACGAGGACGTAGATCGGGGAGGGCACCCCGTGATGATCGCAGGGTCGACGGGCTGGAGTCGCGTGGGCGACACATGGTCCCCCGCGTGGCCCGGCATCATTGGCGGATGCCCACCACCAAGGACGCGTATCGCGCCATCGACGAGCGCATTGCCCGCTTCCGCGACGATCGGCGGGTGCCGGGTGTCGCGTGGGGCCTGATCCGCGACGGCGCGCTGGTGCACACCGGAGGCCTCGGCGAAGCGGTCGTCGGCGAGCCGCGCCCACCGGACGCCGAAACCGTGTTCCGCATCGCCTCGATGACCAAATCGTTCACGGCGGCGCTGATCCTCGGCCTGCGCGACGAGGGGCGGCTGGACCTGGACGACCCCGTGGCGCGGCACGTCCCGGAGCTCGCCGGCTGGAGACCGCCCAACGCGGACGCCCGCCCGGTCACGATCCGCCAGCTGCTCACGATGTCGGCGGGCCTCGCCACGGACGACCCGTGGGGTGATCGCCAGCAGGGGCTCCTGCTCGACGCGTTCGCCCGCCTGCTCGCGGCCGGCCCGAGCTTCGCCTGGCCCCCGGGGACGATGTTCGAATACTCGAACCTGGGGTTCGGGATCCTGGGGCGGGTCGCCACCAGCGCCGGCGGAGCCGAGTACCGGGACCTGGTCACGACGCGGCTCCTCGTCCCGCTCGGAATGACGTCCAGCGGCTTCCGCGAGGAGGACGTGCCCGTGGAGCGCCTTGCCCGCGGCTACGTGCGCCGCGACGACGCCTTCGTGCGCGAGGGCGACGATCCCTACGGAGCGTTCGCGTCCATGGGCGGGCTCTACTCGACCGTGCGGGACCTGTCCCGGTGGGTGGCGGGCTTCCTGGACGCATTCCCGGCGCGTTCCGACCCGGAGGGGCCGCACCCGCTTTCGCGGGCCAGCCGGCGCGAGATGCAGCAGGTCCAGCGGAGCTCCGGCGTGGCGATCCCCGCGCATGCGCCCGACGCCGTGCCCGACCTGGTCGCCGGCGGGTACGGGATCGGGCTGTTCGTCGCCAGCCACCCGGATCTCGGCACGTTCGTGACCCACTCCGGTGGCTACCCGGGCTACGGCTCCGAGATGGCCTGGCATCCGGCGAGCGGGCTGGGGATGGTGGTGCTCGCGAACCTGCGCTACGCGGGTCCCATGCCGGTGGTCGCCGAGCTGCTCACCGGGCTGGTGCGCGACGGGCACGCACCGCGTCGCCGGCCTGCCCCGGCGCCGGCCACGGGGCGGCTCCGCCGGGCGGCCGAGGCGCTGATCGACGAGTGGGACGATGCCGGCGCCGATCTGGTGTTCGCGATGAACATGGACCTCGACGAGCCGCGCGACCTGCGGCGCGCTGCGATCCAGGCGGCGGTCGAGGCGATCGGCGGGCCGCTCCGCGGGGACCCGGACCGCCAGGAGCAGGTGGCATCCGCGGCACAGGTGGAGTGGTGGCTCCGCGGGCTCCACGGCTGGCTCCGGATCCGGCTGCTGGCCACGCCGGAGCCGGAGCCGCGCATCCAGGCCCTCAGGATCGCCGCCGTCGGGGACCCGTCACCCGCCCTGGTGACCGCCGGTGAGCAGCTTCTCGACGCGTGCGCCGCCGACACCGAGGCGGGACGGTTGCCGCGCTGGCCGGCCGGCCTGGGACACACCGAGGCGCTGGACACGGTGGCCGTCGGGCGGGCGCTGACCGCGGGCTGGACCCGGTTCGGGCGCCTGCGCCTGGGCCGTCCGGTCGACGGCGACGGCCGTACCTCCACGACGTGGGCACTGCTCACGGAGCGCGGGGGCGCGGCGACCCTGCGGATCGCGCTGGATCCGGAGAGCGGCGCCGTCGCGGAGTGTGCGCTCCAAGTCGCTCGGCGGGAGTCCCCCGCCGGGTCCTGGTAGGCGTCCCGGGTCAGCGCCAGAGGTCGGGCGGGTTCACGGTAGCGCCGACCACCGCGGCGAGGCGCTCGAGGACGGAGAACCAGTCGAACCGGCTGGTGACCTCGGACGCCCGCAGCACGACCGTCCGGTCGGGCGGGACAAGGTCCGGCAGCGTCCGGTCCAGGATCGACTCGATCTCGTCGCGGAAGGCATCGCTGGTGGACCGCACGCCGTCGGGCTGGAGGGCCACGTCCGGGAGAAGGCGGACGACCAGGTCGTAGGTCTGCGACCAGCGCCGGACCAGGGGCCCAACGTCGAAGGCGTCGTCGCCGCCGCACGCCCGCAGGTAGTAGGCGTAGTTGTCCATCACCCCGCGGTCCGTGGCCAGGACGTCGGCCTTGTGCGCGAGCTCCAGCTCCTGGCGGACCTGGCTGACCAGGACCCACAGCTGCGCCTCGCCGCTCGCCCCCTCGTTGATGCCCAGCGGGTTGTCGCGGACCACCTCGCGGCCGAGCTCCACGGACCGGCCGGCCCGCTGGACCTCCGCGGCGAACGCGAGGAGGGCGGACGTCTTCCGGATCCCGTGGGACCCGATGAACGCGATCTTGGCCGGACGCGGCCACGCTGCGGGCGTGGGAACGGCGGCCTGGGAGCGTTTGCGGGGCATGCTCACAGGGTAGCCCGGAGGCGGGCGCGGAGACGGGCCGCTGCGAGCCGGCGGAGTACCCAGTACTGGAGAACGCCCCGCTCGGGTCACGGTCCGGCTCCGGAAAAATCGGCACGGCCCCGGCGGATCCCTCCGCCGGGGCCGTGCGCTCCCGAAGCCGCGGGCATCAGCCCCGGGTGCGCCTCCGGGAGGGCATCGCGGACACGACGCCGCCAGCAAGGCACAGGAGGCCACCGAGGACGAGGGCGAGCGCCGCCCCTCCGGACTGGTCTCCGACCGCGGGTCCGCCCATGGTGCTGGTGGGCGGAGGCGTCAGGACGGCGCCACCGCCACCGCCACCGCTGCCTCCGGAGACCGAGACCACGATTCGCGTGTCCAGCCCGCATGGGCCGTGGACGGTCACCGTGGCCGTCCCGGCACGCGACGGCCGGAGCGACACCGCGAGAACGCCGCTGGCGTTCAGTCGCGCCGCGACAGATGACCCGCTGGAGGAGCCGAACTGCAGCGTGCCATTGTCGGTGCTCACGCGGAACGGCATCGGGCCGGTGCGGCTGCCCGGGGCCGCGGCCAGCGTGCGCGCGCCGCCGGTGAACGTGAACCGGACCATCCCCGTGTCGCCACGCCGGGCCGCGTCGGCGCTCTTGCCGATCGTGGCGATGAACGGCCTGAAGTCGGCGGCGTCGGTCGTGTCACCCGTGCCCCCCGGGTTCCCTGCCACGGTGGGGCCGGTCGCCGATCCCCACCAGATGCCCACCGCTGTCGCTGCGCCGTCGGTGCCGTCCTCGTTCTCGCAGACGATCGAGTCCATCACGCTGCCGGATCCGAGCTCGACCCCAACGGCCTCGTCGACATGGCCCTGGACCCAGGCGCCCGAGACGGTCGCCGCGTTGGTGACGTCGATGCCCTCGTGGCCATTGCGGAGCGCGGTCACGTGGGACACGGTCGTGCTGCCGGGCGTGTCGACGCGGAACCCATCCTTGGTGTTCTCGCGCGACGTCGCGTCAAGGATTGTCACGGCGCCGCTCGCACCGACGTGCAGACCCTGGCCCTCGTTTTCGTCCGTGACCACGTCCTCGGCCGTCACCGTGGAGCCGTTGTTGACGTTGACCCCGCCGCCTCCGTTGTTGCCCGCGACCACATCCGCCAGCGAGACCGTCCCGGAGCCGCCGAAGTTGACATTGAGACCGGTGCTGCCGTTATGGCTCGCGCGGACGCCGGTGATCGCCACCGGCCCGGAGTCGCCGAAGTTGACGTTCCAGCCACTGCCGCCGTTACCGTCGCCGGACGAGTCGGAGATGGTGACATCACCGTTGTCGCCGTGATTGATGTTCCACCCGCCTCCGGCGTTGTTGTCACCGGAGGAACCGCGGACGACGACCGTGCTGTCGCTGCCGTATGGGAAGTTGATGTTCCAGCCTCCGCTCGCGTTGCCGGACGCGCGGGAGTCCACGACCGTCACGACGGCTGTGGCTCCGCCCTGGATGTCGAATCCGAGGCCGCTCGAGCCGGTCGCCGATGCCCGTCGCACTGTCACCGCCACCGACCCGGAGGCCGCGATCGAGTCGTCTCCCGACGCTGTCGAGCCGACGTCCACCAGCTCCACCTCGGTGGCGCTCACCGACACGGCCCCGGTCGTGGCCGAGCTGACCTCGAACCCGATGATGGTGAGCGATCCGGGGATGCTTCCATGGATGGCCGCCCCGGACGCAGGAGCGATGGTCGCGGTGCCGGTTGCCGGATCGTTCGAGGCGTTCACGGTGCGCATCGTGAGCGAGCCGGCCGCTTCCGCGATGGCACTGCCCATCTGCGACACGTCCACGCTCTCCACGTAGGTGCCCGGGAACACGCGCACCACGGCCGGCGCCGGACCCGCGTTGTCGATGCCTGCCTGGATCGTCGTGTAGCACGGCGACTGCCCGGCGCACACGCCGTCGTCATCGACGTGCACCGGCGTCGCCGCCAACGCGGATGACGCCGTCGCCGAGAGCAGCGCAGCGGTCATCAGCGCCGCCACTCCAACCCCGGCCAGCGGCCTTCTCCTGTTCATACGGGACCTCCTCTGCTCACCTGGCGTCAGGAACTGGGTCACCCGGAAGTTCGAGACCGGGCGCGATGGTGATGACCGGTGTCGCCCGGTCGAAGTCGAGAAACGCGCGCCGGGCGGCGTCCTCGACGATGTCGGCGGTCGCCGCCTCGTACACCAGCAGGCACGACCCGTCGGCAGGCACCGACACGGCGCGGATGAACCTGACGGGACCACGGGCCGCGTCCGCCGAGGCCGCCGCCACCTGGGCGCGGTGCGAGAGATCGACCAGGTCATGGAAGCCGAGCGCTGGTGCCCGCAGCTCCACGAGGAAGCGGACCGGATCGGCTCGCGGCTCACGGCTGGTCATGGCTGCGTCGACTCCGTGTCGGCACGCTCACGGAATCGGACCGGGACGACGAGTCGCACGGGAGCCTCCTGGTTGGCTGCGGCGCTCACTGACGCGCCGACACCGGCACTCTGAGACCAGCCGTCGACCGACGAAATCCCGGGTTGCCGAAGGAAATCGGCGCTCAGAACCGCGGCGGGGTGCTCCCCGGCGCGCCGCCGTCGGCGCCCGGAGCGCCCGGCCTGACGGCGTCGAGGTGTCGGACAAGCTCCACGCGGGACCCGACACCCAGCTTCTGGTAGATCCTGGTCACCCGCTGCTCCACGGTCCGGGTGCTGACAGCCAGGCGGGCCGCGATCGCCTTGTTGGGCAGGCCGGATGCGACGAGCTCAGCCACAGCCCGCTCAGTCTCGGTCAACCCGCCACGGGACGGTGCCCGCCCCGGCAGGCGGCCGATCTCGTTGCCCGCCCGGTCTGCCCAGCGAGCCGCGCCCAGGTGGTCGAACAGGTCGAGCGCGTCCGTGAATGCCCGCCGGGCGTCCGCCCAGCGCCGAGAGCGACGTGCGGCGATCCCCGCGACGAGATGCGTCCGCGCCAGGGTGAATGGATTTGGGAGGCGGGCATGCGCCGCGTACGCTTCCTCGAGCGCCAGGCATGCCGCCCCGTGGTCACCGCGCGCGGAGGCGACGAGGGCACGGCCCCGCGCCGCGACGGCGGCATGCCACGCCCGGCCGGCGCGACGCCCTGCGGCTGCGGTCGTCTCGCAGACGGCGGCCGCGTCGCCCAGCCGTCCGACCGCCACCAGCGCGTCGACGAGGTTCTCGGGAACGGCGGCGATCGACAGCTCGCCGATGCCCATGGTCCGGAGGTCGGCAAGCGCAGGCTCCAGGTGCACCAGGGCGTCGGCCGGCCGACCGGCCGACACCTCCACCAGCCCCAGCACGCCCCGGGCGCGGGTCGCCACGATCCGATCGCCCATCGACTCGGCGACCGCGAGGCAGCGCACGCCAACCGTGCGCGCGCAGTCGAGATCGCCAAGGTGGGCGCTGACCAGGGCGTGAGCGATCGACGCGGTCGTCTGCTCCTGCTCGATGCCAGCCTGATCGGCGAGGGACGTCGCCTCGCTGGCAGCGGCCGCGGCTCGCCCCCAGTTGCCGGCCCGGAGCTCCAGCTCGGCGAGCCGGAACAGCACTCCGACCCGCCCGGCCTCGTCGCCCAGTGCGTGCATCCGGTCCAGTTCGGCGACCACGAACTGGCGCGCCTCCTCTGGCCGGTCCGTGTACGTGAGGATGATCCCGAGCTGGAAGCTGGGTCGCACCCAGGGCGGGAAATCGGTCGAGTCTCCGCTCGATGTCCAGGGCCTGGCTCATCGCATCTCGGGACCACGGGGTCCCAAGGACTGCCTCGGCGTGGCACAGCTCGCCCAGCGAGATCGCCAGGAGGCGCTCGTCCCCGGATTCCGCAGCAGCGACCGAGGATGCTCGGCAGTGCTCGGTCGCGCGGGCGATGTCACCGGCCAGCCACGTGTACACACCGAGGGCCGTGTGCGCCTGGGCGGCCAGCGCCGGATCACCCGCACCCTCCGCCAGCGCCCGCTCCGCGAGCTCGATCGACCGGCGCAGATCGTCGCCCACAGTGTCGGCGAGGAGGAGCAGCACGGTTGCCCGCTCCGCGCCGGGGGGCGTCTCGTCCGCGAGCTGCTCCAGGAGGGCTCGCGCCGTCGTCGGGTCGCCGGCAGCGATGCGGTGCTCGGCCTGGACCCGCAGACGACGGCGTCGACCGTCGGCGTCCGCCGCCGGCGTCAGCGCGGCCGAGCGCTCGGCAAGGAACGCTCCCAGCGCCGGGGCACCGCGCCGCGCCGCCAGCGCCGCGCTGGCCTCCAGGTCGCCGGCAACGGCCGCATCGGCCCCGGTCGATGCGAACGCCCGGTGACGCGCGCGATCGACCGTGTCTGGAACGAGGTCGGCGAGGCACCGGTGGGCGTCTCGTCGTTCGCTGGGCAGCGCCGACTCGTAGGCCGCCGTGGCCACCAGCGGATGGCGGGCGCGGACACGATCCCCGTCGAGCTCCAGCGCCCCGGCCTCGATCGCCGCGCGGACACCGGCCGTCGCGCCCAAGGCCGACTCCAACAGCTCTGCGCTCACCGAACCGGCGGCCGCCACCACCACGAGAGCCCACCTGGCTTCGGCAGACAGCTCGCTGACACCCTCGCCGACGGCGTCGGCGAGGCTCGGGGGCACGACGAACGGGACCTCGCCCGGCCGTCGTCCGTCCGCGAGCGAGGAGCGCACGATCTCGAGGGCGTGGAGCGGGTTGCCATGGGTCATGCCGTGGAGCTCGACAAGGCGCGGCCGTGACAGGCGGACGCCAAGCCGGCGCCGGAGCATGGCATCGAGCTCAGACACCTCGAGTCCGCCGAGACGGACCCGCACCAGGCGGTCGTCTCCCAGCTGGCGGTCAAGCCCCAGCGGCAGCGTCCGTTGGCCGTCGATCCGCCTGGTCAGGAGCAGCCTGAACGGAAGGTGCGCCACACGTCGGACGGCGAAGGAGAGCACGCGTTCGGACGCGTCATCGAGCCACTGGACGTCGTCGATCGCGATCAGCGTGGGCCTGCTGTCGGCGAGCCGCTCGAGGAGTGCCACGACACAGCGGCCGAGCACGAGCGGATCCGACTCGTCCGAGCCCGGCCAGGGTTGGCCGGCGAGGAGATCGCCGAGGGTGACGAGCGGCAGATCCTGCTCACGCTCGGCGGCCTCGACCGCCAGGGTCTGCAGTCCGGCACCCGACGCCCGCGCGCGCGCCGCCCGCCACAGGGCGGTCTTGCCGAGGCCAGCTTCGCCATCGACCAGGACGGCCGTGGTGAACGGGCGTCGATCCTCGAGCAGTGCCCTGATCACGGTCTGCTCATGCAGCCGCCCGATGATCTCGACCTCATCGCCGTGCGGCCCGTCACGTGTCGGCACGCTGGCCCTCCAGCCGGCCGCCTGTCGCGGCTCCGCTACATCGTGCGATCCCCCGTGCGGGCGTGCAAGCCCCATCCGCGCCCGGCTCGGCCCTTCCCCCGCATCTCGGGCGCCGGGAACGGACGCGCTACAGCGCCTTGACCGCGAAGACCAGCTCCGAGAGCCCCTGCTTGGCGTCCGCGAACAGCATCCCCGTCTTGGGGTTCGTGTACAGCTCGTTGTCGATGCCCGCGTAGCCGCGGCCCATCGAGCGCTTCATCACGATGATGTTCTTCGCGTGGTCCACGTCCAGGATCGGCATCCCCGACACCGGCGAGCCCGGGCGGCGCGCCGCAGGGTTGGTGACGTCGTTGGCGCCGATCACCAGCGCCACGTCGCACCGGTCGAACTCGGGGTTGATGTCCTCCATCTCCTTGAGCTGGGGGTAGGGGACATTGGCCTCCGCGAGGAGCACGTTCATGTGACCCGGCATCCGGCCGGCCACCGGGTGGATCGCGTAGCTGACGCTGACCCCCCGGCTCTCGAGCAGTTCGGCAAGCTCCCGCACGCCGTGCTGTGCCTGGGCGACCGCGAGGCCGTAGCCCGGGACCACGATGACCGAGCTCGCGTAGGCGAGCTGGATCGCGGCGTCGTCCATCGAGACCTCGCGGACCGACCCGCCGGGGCCTGCCACGGCGTCGGCCGCGCTGTCACCGCCGCCGAACCCGCCCAGCATGATGTTCAAGACCGAGCGGTTCATCGCGTCCGCCATGAGCTTGGTCAGGATGGCGCCGGACGCGCCGACGAGGGCACCGGCGATGATCAGGACGGGGTTGTTGAGGACGAAGCCGGCCATCGCGACCGCGGTGCCGGTGAACGAGTTGAGCAGGCTGATGACGACCGGCATGTCGGCGCCGCCGATCGGCAGCGTCATCGTGATCCCGAAGACCAGGGAGGCGGCGAGGATCGCGCCCATCACGGCCAGGCTGTAGTTGCCAGTGAACAGGTAGATCGAGCCCGCCACGGCGACCAGGGCGATCAGCGCCGTGATGACGCGGCCGCCCGGGATGATCACCGGTCGCGAGGGCGTGATCCGCAGGCCCATCAGCTTGCCGGATGCGATGAGCGAGCCGGTGAAGGTGACCGAGCCGATGATGATGTCGAGGACGGTGGCGACGTTCTCCTGGAGCCCGGGGACGTTGCCCGCGTGGCGCAGGTACTCGTCGATGGCGATCAGCGCGGCCGCGCCGCCGCCCACCGCGTTGAACAGCGACACCAGCTGGGGCATCGCGGTCATCTTCACGGTCCGGGCGGAGTAGAGGCCGTAGCCGCCGCCCACCCCGATGCCAGTCAGGATGATGATCCAGCCGGTCGCGTTGAACGGCTCGGTCGAAGGCCGGAGGAGGAGCCAGACGGCCGTGGCCACGACCGCGACGGCCATGCCGCCCGCCGAGACCAGGTTGCCGTTGCGCGCCGTCGCGGGCGAGCTCATCCGGCTCAGGCCGATGACGAAGGCGACCGCCGCCCCCAGCCAGGAGAGCCGGACGACGGCGTCGAGCGGCGTGAGGTCCACGGTCAGTCCTCCGCCTTCTCGGCCTTGGGCGCCGCGGGCTTGCGCTTGAACATCTGGAGCATGCGGTCCGTCACCACGTAGCCGCCGACCACGTTGAGCGTGGCGAACGCGACGGCCACGAACGACACCAGGTAGGAGAGCGGGCTGTCCGCCCCGATCGCGATGATCATGGCGCCCACCAGGACGATGCCGTGGATGGAGTTGGCGCCCGACATCAGCGGGGTGTGGAGGGTGGCCGGGACCTTGGAGATGACCGCGAAGCCGACCAGGATCGCGAGCACGAAGATCGTGAACGCGAGGTCGATGGGCATGCTGGTCGTGACGGTGTCCCCGTTCATGCGTTGCCTCCGGCCGGGTCCAGCAGCCGCTTCACGGGCTCGGACACCACCGCGCCGCCATGGGCGATCACCGTGGCCTTGGTGACCTCCTCCTCGAAGTCGAGCTGGAGCGCGCCGTCCTTGACCATGTGGAGCAGCAGCATCGAGATGTTGCGGGCGTAGAACTGGCTGGCCGACAGCGGCATTGACGCCGGCAGGTTCTCCGGCGCGAGGATGGTGACGCCGTTCTCGGTGACGGTCGTCTGGCCTGCCTGGCTCAGCTCGCAGTTGCCGCCCAGGGCGCTCGCGGCCATGTCCACGATGACCGAACCGGGGCGCATGGCGCGGACCGCATCCGCGGTGACCAGGACCGGGGGCTTGCGGCCCGGGACCTGGGCGGTGGTGATGACCACGTCCTGGCCGGCGATGACCTCGTTGAGCTCCGCCTGCTGGGCGGCCCGCTCCTCGGCGGTCAGCTCCCGGGCATAGCCCCCGGCGCCGGTCGCGTCGATGGCGGTCTTGAGCTTGACGAACTTGGCACCCAGCGATTCGGCCTGCTCGGCCGTCTCCGGGCGGACGTCGTACGCGGCCACGACGGCGCCGAGCCGTCGCGCGGTGCCGATGGCCTGGAGCCCGGCGACGCCGATCCCGAGGATCAGGACGTTGGCGGGTTTCGCGGTGCCGGCGGCCGTGGTCAGGAGCGGGAAGTAGCGCCCGAACGTGTTGGCCGCGATCAGGACGGCCTTGTAGCCGCCCGTGTTCGCCTGGCTGGAGAGGGCATCCATCGTCTGGGCGCGCGACAGCGTGCGCGGGATGGCGTCGAGGCTGACCACCGTGACGCCGGCGGAGCCCAGCATCGACATGAGCGCCGGATCGAGCAGCGGCTGCAGCAGGCCGATCACCGCCTGGCCGCTGTGCAGGAACCCTGCCTCCTCTGCCGATGGCTTCTGGACGCGCAGGATCACCTCGGCGCCCGCGTACAGGTCGGCAGTGCTCACGACCGTGGCCCCGGCGTCCGTATACGCCTGGTCCGGGATCAGGGCACCGGCACCTGCGCCGGCCTCGACGAGGATCTCGAGCCCGGCCGCCTGCAGCTTGCCGAGCGCTTCGGGCACCAGGGCAACACGGCGCTCTCCAGCCGCGGTCTCCCTGGCGACGCCGACCTTCATGGGCATCACCGTCCAGATGGGCAGAATCGTGTGGACGGCGCCGATGGTACCGGAGGCCCGGTTGCCGAGTGTTGCGGCCCGGTGGCGGGCGCGGGGCCGGGGGGGATCGCCGCGCCTCAGGCGGCGGTCGATCCACGCCACGTGCGGATGCCGCCACCGTCCGCCTTGGCCGCGTACATCGCGTGGTCGGCGCGTTCTCGCAGGTCGGCTTCGGCCTCGTTCCCACCGGGCGCGGCGAGCGCGAGCCCGATGGACACCCCGACCTGCTTCGGTCCATCGCTGGTATGGAACGGTGCGCTGACCGCCGCGAGGACCCGCTGCGCGAGGACCATCGCCTCCGCTTCGTCGTCGACGCCGTTGAGGAGGACCATGAACTCGTCCCCGCCGCGCCGGCCGACCGCGTCGGTGACGCGGACGCTGCGACGCAGCCGGGCGCCCAGCTCGACCAGCACCTCGTCTCCCACCAGGTGGCTGCGGGGACCGTCGTTGACCGCCTTGAAGTTGTCCAGGTCCAGGAACAGGTAGGCAGCCCCGCCGGCGCCTTTGCTGGCGCGGGCCGTCGCCTGCGCGGCGCGCACGGCGAACGCACTCCGGCTCAGGACGCCCGTCAGCTCGTCGTGCTCGACGCGGTTCGCGTCGACGGCCGCCCTCCAGAGGGACAGCACGAGGATCGTGCACAGGATGGGCGCCCACCAGCCGACGGTCAGCCAGACGACGACGAACAGCCACCCGAGCAGCGTCTCGGCGACGGCCGTCTGCCGGAACGAGTCGTCCAGGAGGGCGGCGGCGTCGCGGGGGGCCAGACCATCGCGGAGCACGATGACTCCCGACGCAAGCACCGCCGAGATGACCGCCATGACGGACGTGCCGGCGAGCCCGGCCAGGAGCAGGACAACGAAGGTGTCGCTGGCGCCGAGCGCCTCGCACGCCGCGATCACGGCCTCGAGCACGAGCCCGCCCAGGACGGCGGCGAGCAGCAGGGCCGCGTGATTGAACGCCACCCCGTACCAGGGCGCCTCCCGGAGCTCGCGACGGTCGAACGTCCCCAGCGCCGCCACCCATGCGCCGGCGACGGGACCTCCCAGGGTCATCGCGGCGGCGATGAACGGCAGGTGCAGGCTCAGCGCCATGTGGCCACCCGGGTCGCGCAGGATCCGCAGGCCGCCCATCAGCGCGAAGACGGTCCAGACCGCAAGGCCGGCGACCGCCGACCATGGCTCCGCCAGCCCCACGATGCCGAGGGAGGACCGCAGCTGGGCTCCCGGCAGGGTCACGAGCAGCAGCGTCCCGACGGCAAGCGCGGCCGCGGCGGCGACGATGACCACCGCGGTGTACGCGGCCAGGAGCTTGGTGCGGCGGGGCACGGCGAGCCCCGGGCTGCTCGAGGGCCCCTGCGCGCCGCTGGGCGCACGCGAGATCCGCACTGCGTCAACTCCCGTGTTGTGGAGCGCAGCACCGCCCGGGCCCGGTCAATGCCGCGGGTGGCGAGCCTGCCGATGCCTCCACCGGGCCCAGTCTGCGGTGTCCCGTTCCGGTCGGCACCCACCCGGTAGTCATGGGTCGCGACGGCCGTGCGGGGCGGCGTGCATCCGCAACGCAGCCAGGTGTTCCGTGCGCTGAAGCATCGGTGGCTGCAGGCTCCGGCGTTGCCGCCACGGGCGTCATCCGGCACCATGGCGTGCGTGAATGACGACACCAACCTCCCCGACGCCCTCGACCCTGATCCGCCGGACGCCGTTCCCACCTCCCCGGTCGACGGGCCGGCGGGCGAACGCCCGGATGCCGGCGCCAGGATGCAGAACCGGATTGCGCTCCTGGGCACGCTCGGGCTGGTCGCGGCGCTCGTCGTCGGCGGCGCGATCCTGCTCGCCCAGGGGCCCGGCCCTGACGCCACTCCGGTTCCGGCCATCGGTGCGTCGCCGACGGCAGCCGGGTCCCTTGATCCCTCACTACCCGTTCCGACCCAGCTCGCCGACGACCCGTTCGCTGCGTTGCCATCCGACGGCAACCGCCTGGGGCGCCCCGACGCGACCGTGGTGGTCGAGTACTGGGCCGACTTCCAGTGCCCGGCCTGCGCGATGTTCGCCCAGCAGCGGATGCCGGACCTGTTCCCGCTGATCGCGGATGGAACGGTCGCCCTCGTCCACCGGGACTTCGCGTTCATCGGACCCGAGTCGTTCGACGCCGCGATCGCGGTCCGGTGCGCCGGGCGCGAGGGCAAGTGCTGCCCATGCACGACGCGGTGTACGCCGCGCAGGCCGGGCGAGAGACAAGGGGGCGTTCGCCCGCGACCGCCTGGGGGCCATCGGGGCCACGGTCGGGCTCGCCCCGACCACGATCGAAGCCTGCTTCGACGACCGCGAGCTGCGGCTCGACGTGCTCGAGGACATCGCCGAGGCGACCCGCACGGCAGTCCAGTCCACGCCCAGCATCGACGTGAACGGGACGCGGTTCGTGGGCGTGCGGAGACCCGGGCGAGATGGAGGCGGCCATCGCCGCGGCCGTCGCGGGCGCCAGCCCCGAACCGCTGCCCACGCAGGCCCCCATCGCCGATCCATGGGCGGACGCCGGAGCCGTGGGGCGCGTGGCCGGTCCCACCTCCGCCCCGGTGACCGTCGATCTCTGGCTCGACTACCAGTCGCTCGACAGCGCCACGGTCACCGGGCAGCTGGGCGCCGGCCTGCAGGCCCGCGTGGCCGATGGGACGGCCCGGGTCATCCTCCACGACCTGGCCCTGCTGGGCGAGGAATCCGTTGTTGCGGCGAGCTTCGTGCGGTGCGTCGATGCGCAGGGCGGG
>CAVQSY010000037.1:0-19458 GCA_963716025.1 uncultured Chloroflexia bacterium | reverse complement strand
AAGAACCGGTGCCTGGCGCAGGGCCTCGAGCCGGGCTGCCAGGACCCGGAGCACGACTGGCGACGCCGCCTCACGCCCGCGGGTCTCGGCCCGCTCGCACCCCGGCTGTGCGTACCTGGACGGATGGAGCTGGTACTGGCGCGGAGACAGGCCTCGCCGGGTTTGCTTGGGCCCTCAGATGCCGCGCACGCTACGCGTCCGCCGGAGGAGTTCGCGAAGCACGCCCTGATCAACGTCCGAGGCGCGACGGAACGTCGCGTGCGCGCTGCCGACCCTGACCTTGCCCAGGCGTGACTCGTAATCCCGGATCAGGTAGGTCCCGCCATCGACGGCGTTCACGTAGAGCGTGATGTGGTCCTTCTGGCGGGCCAGGCCGACCAGGTACCAGTCGACCTCCTTGCCGCTGCGGTTCGTGTAGCGATCACCGCCGTAGCCGATGATCCGCTGGTGCGACCCACCCCATAGGATGCCCTCCCAGAGCACGTGCTCGAGGCCGGCCATCTCCTCGGCGATGACCGCATCAAGGGTCGCGATGTCCGCGCGCTGGTCCTCGGGCAAGGTCGCGATGAACGCGTCCGGCGTCGTGGTCGACCGTTCCATGGAGCCCTCCGCATGCCAGTCCCAGGGCCGGGGTCAGCGTACCAGCAACGCTGCAGCGTCCCGCGACTCGGGCGGCAACCACCTCGTACTCTGCGATCTCGCGAACCAGCAGGTCGCCGCGTCCCCGTTGAGCAGACGCGGATCGGGCCCTAGGTGCCGGTCGTGCGGATGGTCGCGTCCACCGTGGCCGCATCCACTGGACGGTCGAACGTCAGCACGAGCACGTGATCGATCCCCATCGCGTCGCCCTGGCAGGCCGGCCGCTCGATCGACATCCCCAGGCCATCGGGGGCGATGGTCAGCTGGTGTGTGGTGTTGCAGGGCAGGCCGCTCCAGGTCAGGACGACCGTCGCGGGGTCGGTCGTGAGGCCTGTCACCGCGACCATGCCGTCGGGCACCGAGGTCCCATCGCCGGGAGTGCCGGACACGGCGCCCAGAAGGGTGCCCGACCGGTCGATGATGTCGATGCTCGCGTCGGCGCCGACGTTGTCGATCAGGTCGACCGCGATGACCGTCGGTGACGAGGGCGATCGACTCGGCGATACGGACGCGGAGGCGGTGGGGGCCGGCGAAGGCGATGGCGCAGACGAAGGCGTCGCCACGGGTGGCACCACGACCGCCCGGTCGTCGAAGAACCCGCCCGCGCCGGCGATGGCGAGGCCGGCCACGAGGACGAGCGAGAGCATGGCGACGAGGGGGAGCGGCTGGATGGCGAAGGCGAACCGCGTGGACTGGGTGGCCATGGGATCCCTCCTGAGAGCTGCCAGCGGGTCGCGCCGGCGCGGATGGGCGTGAGCGTGAGCGAGGGCGGCCTCGATCGAGCGTTCCGGAACCCGGGATGGTCCGTCCTCGAACGCGGCTTCCAGACGGCGCTCCAGGTCGTGATGCGCGTTCATGCCGTCCGCTCCTCCAAGTCGATGGTGCGTCCGTCGGCGTCGATGGCGGCCCGGAGTGCCTGCGCCGCGTAGTGGAGACGAGAGCCGGCGGTCCCGACCGGGATGCCGAGCACGTCGGCGATCTCGGCCAGGGACAGGCCTACGTAGTGCTGGAGCACGAGGATGGCCCGCTGATCCGGCTTCAAACGGAGCAGGCCACGCTGGACCTGGTCCCGGTCGGCGACCGCGTCGATCTCGACTGGGCTTCGGGTCAAGTCCGAGCCGGCGACCGCGTCGTCGGGCAGGAGCTGGACGACCGGACCGCCGCGTCGCTCACGCTTCGCCTGGGCGATGCTGGTCCGCACGATCAGCCGGTAGGTCCACGCCTCGAACCGGTCCGGGTCGCGGAGCCTCGGGAGCTCGTCCCAGATCGTGGCCAGGGCCTGCTGGAGCGCGTCCTCGGCGCGGTGGTGATCCCGGAGGATCCGGTACGCGATCGCGAACAGCCGATCCGCGGACTGACGGACCAGGGACTCGAAGGCCCGCTGATCGCCCGTCGCCGCTCGTTCCACAAGGGACCGCTGCAAGCTGGCCGCCTTCCCGCTGTGATCAGTGCCCCTGGATGGGGCGCTCACGATGTATGGGGAGGTTCCGGCTCGACTTATTCAAAGCCTGGTCGTTGAGGATCGAGGCACCCGGCGGCCGCGTCACGACCGAGCTCGCTCCGTGGTCCGGCTCGTCCCCGCGGCGGTCGCGGATCCTGGAGTCTCTCGTCGGGCCAAGGGCGCTTGGGCCGCCGCGGGGACAACAGCCATCTCATGGTCGGCACGTGCGAACTCGCGGCGCCTTCGGAATGTCAGCGGTCAGGTGCTGTTCCGAGCGCTGCCTCGAGTTCCTCGACCGTGACGCCAAGGGACTCGGCGGCGGCGTCGAGGTCGGGAGGCTCACCGGGGCCGGTCTCGCCGAGGGCGGTCGCCAGCTCGTCTTCGGTCACGCCGAGCTGAGCTGCGGCGGCGGCCATGTCGGGTGCTTCGGGGCTGTTGGCTCCGTCATCGGGGCCGCCGCCTTGGCCGCCGACGCCCGTGTCGACGTCGTCGAACTCGACGACACGATTGGGGTTGACCGTAGTCGGGTCACCGTCTGGCGTTCCGGTCACATCGCCGTCGCGCACGAGGCGCACGTGGTGGAAAATGACCTCGAAGTCGGTGCCATCGGAGACGTCTTCCGCTTTCGTATCGAAGACAACCGAGCCTGCACCATGCAAGTCCCAGCCTGATGTGTCCGGGTTGTAGCCGGCGGCCAAGAGCCATGCGTAAGTGTTGCCACCTTCGGTCGCGTCATCATCGCCTGCGATTGGATTGGACGTACTCGACCAGTACGTCGGGTAGGTGACCTGCGTGTCGATCTCGTCAACGGTGTCTGGGTCGTACACCACGTTCGTGAGCTCCGTCAGATCGAACACGCTCGTGTCCATTGCGGGGAAGACACCGGAGTAGTCGGCAATGCTCTGCAACTCCTTGACGTTGGGCAGACGCCAATCGTCGTAGCCGGCGATGGTCGCGTCATCAGCGTAGGCAAGCGCAGTTTCCCAATCGATGGCCTCGCCACTGTCGTCTTGTGCCCACATCAGACCGGTGGCCTTGTCGGTGACCGTGCCATCGCCACTGTCAACGAAATCGTTGATCCCATACTCATCGCCGCCGACGCAGCGCACGAACCTGCGACCGCTCATCGCTTTGATGTGCCCGGTCCAGTCGTTGACGATCCAATGAGGATCACCGACAACCTGCTCGTTCTGGTACTCGCTTTCGACCAGATAGGCGTTGCTCGTCCACGAGTGATGCCGACCCATGTCTGAACCGTCACCAACCAGGTAGAAGTAGTCGGTATCGACCCAGGGCCAACCTTGGGAGAAGTCCCTGATCGACCACAACTCCTTCACGCTGGGAAGGCGCCAGTCACTGATATCGCCGGTCGTGACCGAATCGCAGTACGTGGAAGCCTCGTCCCAGTCCATCGTGGTGGTCGACAAGTCCTGTGCCCAAACAAGTCCGGTGACGTTGTCCGTCACCGTACCGTCGCCGTTGTCGGTGTAGCTCGGTGCATTCCCGGTGTATTGGGCGTCCTGTCCGTAGAACGCTTCACCTTCGGCGGGGCAGTCGATCAGCTCGCTGTTGTTGTAGCAGAGTCCCTGATTGGTATCGACGATGGGGAAACTGACGGAGGCGGGCGGCTCGCCTTCGGGCGTGGGGGTCTTCGCTGCGCCGTCGTCCGATCCACATGCCGTGGCAACGATCGCCAGCACGGACACGACCAGGAGGTATGGGCGCCGTTTCGGGGTCATGGGGTGTGGCCTTTCGTTGATTGGAACCCGGGTGTCCGAAGACCGGCTATTCGGCGTCTCGGACGAGACGGACGAAGTTGTCATAGCGCTCGCCGCCTTCGCCGTCGGGCCCGTTCTCGGTCTTGGTGTCGAAGCGGACCGCTCCGGCGCCGTGGGAGTCTTCACCGTTGCCGTCGACCGCTCGACCGAACGCGACGTACCAGGCGTAGTAGTAGGGCTCACCGCTCCTGAACAGTGCCGAGGTACTGGACCAGTAGTAGCCGAAGTCGCTGTCGCCGGCCTCGTTGGTGATCTCGGTGGCCGAGAACATCTCGTCGATGGCCGGTCCGACAGCGGAGGGGTCAGTGGCCGAGGGGGACCGGGAGTAGTCGACGATGCTCTGGAGTTCCTTCACGTTCGGCAGCCGCCAGTCGGTGAAACCTCCCAGCTCGGAGTCCTCGGCGAAGGCCAAGGCGTCTTGCCACTCGAGTTCGGCGCCGCCGTCGCTTTGTGCCCACATGCGCCCGGTGGCGTTGTCGGTGATCGTGCCGTCACCGTTGTCGACAAGGTCGTTGGTTCCGTACTCGTCTCCTCGAACGACGCGCACGTAGTTGCCGCCTGCAGGCCCGCGGGCCACGGCCGGGTAGGCCTTGATATGGCCGGTGACGTGGTTGACACCAAACGCAGCCTCCGAGCCGCCCTCCGTCGTCGTGCCCACGTAGTCGTTGCTGGTCCAGTACTGCTCGTCCTTGGTGATCTCGCCGCTGGCCAGGGTGAAATAGTCAGTGTCCAGATAGGGCCAGCTGAGACCGAAGTCGCTGATCGTGAACAGCTCCTTGGCCGATGGCAGTCGCCAATCGTCGTAGCCCGCGAGCTCGAGCTCGCCGGCGTAGTCGACGGCTTCTTGCCACGGTGTCGGCCCCGGAGCCGGCGCTGGACGGCGTTGCTCCTGCATCGGTTCCGACTGGCGTCGTGTCGGCCGAATCGGAGCCGCACGCGCTGGCCGTCAGCGCCACGATCGCGACGACCGAGAGCAAACGCCTCTTCACCGTGATCCTGATATCTCTTCCCCATCGGCCGCCCGCCGAGGACGGCTACTTGCCCTCACCCTCGTATCAGTAGGGCACCACGGGCGGCGCGGTGTCAAGACGGCACGTCATTCGATTGCCATGATCTGCTTGGATCGCTTCGGGCCACGGGATCGCCTTCCCGGCCCGTGGGGACGGTGGGTCACCCTGGAGATCGCGATGGGCAGGACGGGCTGAGGAACGGGTCCGCACCGGGCTACCCCTGTCTGTCGTCGCACCCGTCGTCGAGGTTGCATGACCGGTACAGCCCCGCGCTGTTCGCCGACCCACGGGAGGGCAGACCCCGACGCGCGGCCCCCACCGCAACGACGCGTTCTCGACCCCGTGCCATCCTTGGACGCGTGACGGATCCCCGCCCTACCGACGAGACGCGCATCGATCGCTGGCTGTGCGCGGTGCGCCTCGTGAAGACCCGCCCCCTGGCGACCCGGCTGTGCGAGGGCGGCCATGTCCTGGTGAATGGATCACCGGCGAAGCCGTCGACGAGAGTTCGCGAGGGCGACCGCGTGGAGGCGGTCATCGCCGATCGCAAGCGCCTCGTCGAGGTCCTGCGACTGATCGAGTCGCGCGTCGGGGCCGCCGCCGCCGCGACCTGCTACGTGGATCACAGCCCGCCCGTCGTGCGGGAGGCGGGGCCAGCGATCCTGCCCATGCGCGGGGAGGGCCGGCCGAGCAAGCGTCTGCGGCGCGAGCTCGAGCGCCTGCGCCGGCCTGCCGACACCTGAGCCCGAAGCTGGGCTGGCGCTCCGGGCGAAGTGCCTGTGAGGCGAGCTGGGTCACCCAGGGGCGCGTCCCACCGGCGACACGCTCCGCACCAGGGGAGCGCGACGCCCCGGGGCGTCGAAGGCTCGGTTGGACGCCGGGTTGGCGCCGTCGCCTGGCGGCGCACCGGCGCCCGGCGCGAAGGCGACGTCCTGCTCGAGCCGCCGGACCCGGAGCGCCTGGTCGACGCGAAGGACGCGGAAGCCCTGCTGATCGCCACGGGTGAACCTGGCCGCCACCGCCTGCATCGGGATGACCTCGGGCCGGTCGACCTCGCAGGTTTGCCCATCGTGCACGATCGTGGCGGACCCGGCTGCCAGCACGTTCTGGAGCCACTGGGTGCGTGACCCGTACACGAGCGCGATCACGAACCCGTCGTCGGTGGCCACCACCCCGACCGGCGTCTCGAAGGTCCGGCCGGAGACCCTGCCGCGATGCCGGATCACGGACGCGTACGCTCCGGGTGTGCCCGCCGATCCCATCTGCTTGGGGTTGATGATCGCGCGCTGGAGCCGGATGAGGGGCCCGAGGACGAGTGGGGACTTCGTGCGCATCCCGAGCACGTAGACCATCGCGATCACCAGCACCCCCAGGATCACCGCGCCCGCCAGGGTCGCCAATTGCATCAACATCGGAGCTTCCTCTGCATGTCTTGGCCTGCTACACTGTAAGCCAACACCGTAAGCCTAGGACTACACCGTAAGCCTGTCAAGAGGTGGGAATCGGATGACGAAGCCGCTGACGCCGCCCGCTCGAACCGCGGCTCGCCGGAAGCCGCTCAGCCGTGACCGCGTCCTCCGGGCGGCCATCCGCCTGGCGGATGACGGCGGCCTCGAGGCAGTGTCGATGCGCAAGCTCGGCCAGGTGCTCCGGGTCGAGGCGATGTCGCTCTACAAGCACGTGGCCAACAAGGACGACATCCTCGACGGCGTCGCCGATCTCGTCACGGGCGAGTTCGATGTGCCATCCGGGGACGTCGACTGGAAGACGGCCCTCCGGCGGAGTGCGATCTCGGCGCACCAGACCCTGCTGCGTCATCCATGGGCCGGCGGCCTGATCGAGTCCCGCTCGAACACCGGTCCCGCGAGGCTGCGCTATCTCGAAGCCGTGATCGGCGCCCTCTCGGCCGCGGGCTTCCCGATGCCGGTCGTGGTCCGCGCGATCATGGCGCTGGACAGCCACACCTATGGCTTCGTCCTCCAGGAGCTCGCCTGGCCGTTCGACGAGGACTCCGCTCCGGAGGCGGCGGCGGCCTTCGCGCGAGGTCTCCCCGCGGGCGAGCTCCCGAACCTGCTCGCGATGGCAGAGATGGCGGCATCGGCGCCGAGCAGCGTCCAGGCTGACTTCGAGTTCGGACTGGACCTGATCCTCGACGGCCTCGAGCGCCTCCGGGACACCGCCGGAGGCTGATCGCGGGCCGGGCCGGCGTGCTGGTACCCGGCGTGAGGGTCTCATGTGGGCCCGGATGTCGTCCGCGTTGAGTCGCGATCGGGCAGGCACAAGTCTCCAGGGACTCAACCGCCCGACCACCACGAGGAGCTCGCGCCGGGGCCACGCACGGGCGCGTGACGAGCTCCCCACGGTGGTCGCCCACCCCAGTCATACGCGACTTGCCGGTGCCGGCGCGCTTGAACGTCAGGAACCCGGCGGCTCCCGGTTCCTCGCCTGCGGCCCGTCGAGGTGTCAGTCGTCATCGTCGCCCCGCCAGGCCTCGAGGGCCTCGCGCGCGATAAAGAGCGTCATGCCCAGGGCTGCGAGCGGGTCGGCCCACCACCAGCCGAACAGGGCGTTCGCGCCGATCCCGACGACCAGGAACAGCGACAGCCAGAAGCAGGCGTCGGTCTGGAACGCGTCCGCGGTCATCGCCCGACTGCCGAGCGCGACCCCCACGCGCCGCTTCTGCCGGGCCAGCCACCACATGACGGAGAGCGAGGCGATCGCCAGCACGATCCCCACGAGCGAGGGCTCGGGTCGCTCGTTCGCAAGCAGCGACGTGATCGAGTCCCAGGCGATGTAGGCCGCGAGCAGGATGAGCGAGCCGGCAACGAGCTTCTGGGCCCGACGCTCGACCTGCTCGATCCGCGCCTCGTCGTCCTCGTCGGAGTTCCGCTCGGCCAGCAGGCGCCAGATCATGACGGAGCCCGATGCAGACTCGACGAAGCTGTCGATCCCGAAGCCCAGCAGCGCCACGGACCCCGATGCCATCGCCGCGGCGATGGCGATGATGCCCTCGACGATGTTCCAGCCGACGGTGAGGTACTCGAGCTTGAGGGCTCGGCGGAGGAGGGCGGGGCGCTCGGCGGTGGCGGTGCTCACGCGTGGCTCACTGCTTCAAGGCGGCGCCGGAGTCCGTGACTAGGGCAGCTCGGTTGTGCCAAAGGTCGCATACCAGTCGGCGGCGAAGGCGTTCACGGCCTGGGTGACATCGGGTGCGCCGAGGGCGGCTCGCAGGAGCGCCGGGGGCAGGGTCACCGCCGTGGCGCCGGCTTCGAAGGCGGCGCTCACCTGGGCGACGTTCTTGAAGCTGGCGGCCATGATCTTGCACGTCGCGCCATGCCGGTCGATGAACTTGGCCAGCGACTTGATGGTGGCGCCGGTGTCGATGTCCAGGCTCTCCATCCGGTTGAAGTAGGGCGCGACGTAATCGGCGCCGGCCGCGATCGCGAGGATGCCCTGGGTCTTGGAGTAGATGGCGGTCGCCGTCACGCCAATGCCCTCGTCCTTGAGCAGCCGCATGGCGTGGATGCCCTGCTCGGTGGTCGGGATCTTCGCGTACACGTTGCCGTCGACCTGGTCGAGCAGGCGATGGGCGTCGGCGACGATGCCGGCGGCGTCCTGGGCGAGCACCTGGATGTGCAGGCTCCGGTCGGGGCCGATGATCTCGCGGATCCTGCGGAAGTGGTTGTAGAAGTCGATCCGGCCCTCGGCCCTGATGATGGTCGGGTTCGTGGTGACCCCGGCGACCGGGTAGAGCGGCGTCATCTCCTCGATGTCGGCCAGGTTGGCAGTGTCGAACAGGATCTCCACGCGGTCCTCGCTTCCATGCCGGGCGGGTCGTCGAGCGTGTCATCGTACGCGACGGTACGATCCCGGGATGTCCCCCGATGTCCTCGCACTCTTGGCCGAGGACCGCGACGCGTGGCGTCCCTTCGAGGCCCTCGCCGACCTGGCCGACGAGCAGCTGACCGTCCCGGTCGAGGCCGCACACGGCTGGACCGGCCGGCAGCTGATGGCACACCTGCTGTCGGGCCACGAGATGGGACTGGCGGTCGCGACCGAGCTTGCGGACGGCGAGAGCAGCCCGACCAGGGAGCGCGCCGACGCCGACTGGGATGCGCGTGGAGGCGACGTCATCAACGCCGAGATCGACGCCCGCTGGGCGGCGCTGTCGATGGCCGAGCTGCGCAGCCGCTTCGCCACCCTCCCGGGTCAGCTTCGCGGCGCGCTCAGCGCCGTCCCCGAGCGTCGCTGGGTCCAGCACGGCGATCACCGGCACTTCTTCCGCTCCGAGACCACGGCCCACTACGAGGACCACCTCGACGACCTGGCTGCGATCCTGGCCGCCACTCGTCGATAGGCCCGCGAGGTCGGCTCGCCAGGGAACTCCAGCAGCTCGGGCGACGGGGTGGCTCAGGACCTCACGGTGAACGCGTCGATCGCGACATACTGATGCCCCGGCGACGAGAGCACCTTGATCGTCTGTTCCGACCTCGTCAGCCGCTGGATCTGGCCGATCTGCGCTCCGGCGTCAGGAACCTGTAGCCAAGACGACGCTCGGTCTGGATGTAGCGGGGGTGCTCTGGGTCGTCGCCCAGCTTCTCACGCAGCCGCCGGATGTAGACCCGGATGTAGTCCACCTCGTCGATGTACTCGCGGCCCCAGACCTTGGCCAGCAGCGTCCCGTGCTGGAGCACATGCCCCGCGTTCCGGACCAGGTGAAAGAGGACCTTGTATTCCGTGGGTGTGAGCTCCACGCGATCACCGCGGAGCCGGACCTCCTGCTTGGCAAAGTCCACCTCGAGCTCACCCGACACGAATGACGGCGCACGGCTCGCGGGGGCCGGCATGTCAAGACGGCGCAGCACGGCCTTGACCCGTGCCATCAACTCGAGGTGGTTGAACGGCTTGGTCACGTAGTCGTCCGCGCCGAGCTCCAGGCCCTTGACCTTGTCCATCGCGTCATCCCGTGCGGTCAGCATGACGACCGGGACGTCCGAGAAGGCACGGAGCTGCTCCAGGACCGCGAAGCCGTCGATGTCGGGCAGCCCGACATCGAGCAGCACGATGTCCGGCGCCTGCCGCTCCACGACGTCCAACGCCGACTCGCCTGTGCCCGCGCCCAGTACCTCCACCTCCCGCCACTGGAGCGTGAAGCCGAGCCGGACCGACTCGACGACGTCGGGCTCGTCGTCCACGACCAGGATCCGCATCACGACTCGTCCTCGGGACCCGCCGTCGGGACGATCAGCGAGAACGTGCTCCCGCGGCCGAGCGCGCTGCGGACGCCGATGCTGCCGCCGTGCGCCTGGGCGATCGCCAGCGCCGTCGGCAACCCAAGCCCTACGCCGTCGCGCGGACCGGACCGGTCGTTGCGACCCACGAAGAACCGCTCGAAGAGCCGGGCTTGATCTGCTCCGGAGATCCCGGGGCCGTTGTCGGTGACGTTCCAGCTGGTGAACAGCCCGTGCTCCTCCACGCGGATCGAGATCACCCCGTGGTCCGGCGCGAAGCGCTGGGCATTGGAGAGCAGGTTGAGCAGGGCCTGTTCCAGCCGTCGGTGGTCGCCGTACACCCGGTGGTCGCCGGACGCAGGCAGGGACAGCTCGATGCGCTGGCCCCGCTGCGCTGCGAGCGGCGCAACCAGGGCGATGGCCGACTCCGCCAGGGCTGCCGCGCCGAAGCTGCGGAGCTGGAGGTTCACGCTCCCGGACCGGAACCGGGATAGCTCGAGAATGTCGCCAACGAGGCGTTGCATCCGCTCCCCGCTGCGCTCGATCGCCTCCAGCAGCGTCCGGCGCTGGGTATCGGTCGGCTGCGCGGTGGGATCGAGCAACAGGCCGGCGCTGGTCCGGACGGCCGTCAGTGGCGTCCGGAGCTCGTGTGCGATCGTCGACAGCAGGTCCGTCCGCAGGCGCTCCAGCTCCGCCAGCGGGATGGCCGCGTCGCCGTGCAAGCCGGCCTCCAGGTACCGGATGCCGAGCGTGGTCGCCACCCATCGAGTGCCGCGGCTGCTCCGCTTGGTCGCCCTGACGAGCCCGAGGTCCGCGAGCTCCGCGAGGAGACTGGCGGCGATCCGGGGCCGGAGGTCCGCGCCGGCTGCGGCGAACCGATGCTCGAGCTCCACTGCCGTCGCCGAGGGCGGCACGAGCCCGAGGGCGGCGTGGAGCAACGGCGACAGCCCCTCGGTCTGCGCATCCTGGTCGGCCGGCGATGCGGACGTCTCCGAAGCTGGGTACGAGAGCATGCGCTGAGCATAGACCGGCGACACGGTCGCTTCATGAACGTGATGTCCATGCAACTCGACCGGATGTTCACGCGGCGTCCATGCCGGTTACGCGCGGCGTTCCCGGGCCCGCGCGAGGCTGAAGGTCACTCGTGACACCAGCCACCGACGCCTGGAGACGATCCATGACCACGGACATCGCCGAGGCACCCGTCGCCACGGCGCGCGGATCTGCCGGCCAAAACGCCCTCGCCGCAGCGCTGGCGCAGTTCGACGACGCAACCGAGCACCTCGGGCTGGAGGCGGACCTTCGCGCCGTCCTTCGGGTCCCGCAGCGGGAGCTCGCCGTCAACTTCCCCGTGAAGATGGACGACGGTTCCGTCCAGGTGTTCTCCGGCTACCGCGTCCAGCACAACGTCGCCCGCGGACCGGCGAAGGGTGGTCTGCGCTTTCACCCCCAGACGGACCTCGATGACGTCCGGGCGCTCGCGATGTGGATGACCTGGAAGTGCGCGCTGGTGGATGTGCCGTTCGGTGGAGCAAAGGGCGGGGTGACGTGCGACCCGACTCGCATGAGCGGCAAGGAGCTCGAGGGTCTCACGCGACGCTTCACGACCGAGATCGAGCCGATCATCGGCCCCGAGTCGGACATCCCGGCGCCGGACGTGGGCACGAACGCCCAGGTGATGGCCTGGGTCATGGACACCGTCTCCATGCACAGGGGGTACTCCGTTCCGGGCGTCGTCACCGGGAAGCCCCTCTCCATCGGAGGCTCCGTCGGCCGTTCGGATGCGACGGGCCAGGGCGTCGTCTACACGATCGGCCACGCCGCGCGCCGGATCGGCCTGGACACGGCCGGCGCCACCGTCGCGGTGCAGGGCTTCGGCAACGTCGGCGAGGCCACGGCCCGCCTGCTCCACGGAGCCGGCGCCAGGATCGTCGCGATCACAGACGCCGGCGGCGGCGCGTATGACCCGGATGGTCTCGACGTCCGGGACCTTGCCAGGCGGTTCCGGGCATACGGCACGGTGGCCGGTTCGCCCGGCACGCAGCCCATCGACAACGAGACGCTGTTCGGCCTTGATGTGGACGTTCTGGTGCTCGCCGCGCTGGACGGCCAGATCACTGCCAGCAACGCGGGGCGCATCCGCGCCAGGATCCTGGCCGAGGGCGCAAACGGCCCCACGGAGCCGTCAGCCGACCCGATCCTCCGCAGGAACGGCGTCAACGTGATCCCCGACATCCTGTGCAACGCGGGCGGCGTCATCGTCAGCTATTTCGAGTGGACGCAGAACCGGTCGGCCCTCGCGTGGACGCGCGAAGAGGTCAATGACCGCCTGCGCCGCCAGATCCTATCGGCCGCGGATGCGGTGTGGCACCGTGCCGCGGCCGACGGGATCCCGCCCCGCCTGGCCGCCCACGCCATCGCCGTCGAGCGTGTCGCGACGGCCACCCGGCTGCGCGGCATCTACCCCTGACGCGGCACCAAGCCGAACACATCGGAGGACCTCGCATGCATACCTTCGCCAGCCCCCGCCGTGGCTACTGCGCCTCGTGCGACGGCTTCATCACCGACCGTCCTGTCTATCGCATGGACGAGGCGTACTGCTGCCTCGGCTGCGCCCAGAACGGCCCGTGCATCTGCACCTATGAGCAGGACCTCGCGGACGACGGCGTGGACCATCTGGGCCTGCCATTCGCGATGGAACCCATCCGATCGGGCGGGCTGTCCCCGGTCGCCGAGCGAGTCGAGGACGCCGTCCCAGCCCGGTGAGCTGCGCTGCCCATGAGCGATGGTGAACGCCCGGTCTCCGACCGGGCGTTCCCGCATGGAGGGCGGTGGTCGACCCCGCCCAGGTTGCGGATTGGTTGCCCCGGTCCGCAGCGACCGAGAATCGGCATCGTGCAGCCCTTGGCTGGAACCGATTATGCGAGCAGGATCCGGATGGGGGTTCAGGCGTACACAGGTCGTCACATCATGCGTGGGCTCTTTCGAGGTGGATTCGGCAGGCTGCAGCGGCTTGCGATCCTGATCGCTCTACTCAATGTTGCCTTCATGGCCGGCGTCACCATGCACCTGGCCGGGGGGATCGCGGACGGGGCGCCGCTCAACGGGATGGCGTCCAGCGACCCGATCGCCCTGCTCGGAACGCGGCTCAGCGATACCGGCTGTCCGAAAGCGCCCCTCGCCGTAGGTCAGGGCACCACCGTGACGTGCCCGGGCTGGGTTGCGGTCCTTCGGCCAGCGACCGGGTCCAGGTCATCTCGATCTACGGGCCGGGCCACGACACCATTGAAGCCCATTACGGCACCCTGCCCCAGGACCTTCAGTGGGGCGACAGCCTGACCGAGGTCCTCACGGCGATCGGGAGCCCCAGCCGGATCACCGCCGTGTATGGCACCCCAACCCTCGTCTACATGTACCGCGGGATGCCGTACGGCTCGCTCGAGCTCCGGTTCAGTCCGGGTGGCCGCCTGCAGGGCATCAACGCCTGCCTCCAGCGCTGAGTGACCCGCCCGTCCGCGCTCGCCCGCCCCGTGTCGGGGGTCAGGACCTGACGGTGAACGCGTCGATGGCGACGTATGGATGTCCCGGTGACGAGAGCACCTTGATCGTGACCGTGTGCTTGCCCGCGTGCCGGAACGTGCGCGCGAAGAGCACCGCCCGGGCCACGAAGGACGAGCGATACAGGTTCACCCGGGCGACGGCGCGCCCGTCCACGAGGACGAGCGCAAGGCCCCGGGTGGGTCCCAGCGGCCCGATCCACCGCACGGACGAGCCGGTGAACGTGAAGCTCGCGGTCGCACCGGGGCTCGTGGACCACGTGACCCTGCCGCCGATGTAGCCGGGATACGGGGCGCTCTGCCAGCCGCCGCGGTACCGGATCTTGCCGCTCTGCTCCGAGTAGGTCCTGGTCACGGGCTTCGCGCTCGGTGTTGCGGCGGGCCTGGCGGTTGGCTTGGGGGTTGCCGTGGGCTTGGGGGTCGCCACCGGCGCAGCGGTCGGCGTCGGCGTCGCCCTGGGGGTCGGGACCGGAGTTGCGGAGGGGGTCGGCGCTGGGGTCGGCACGGGCGCAGGGTTGGCGGTCGCCAGCGGCCGGACCGTTGAGAGCCAGGCCCCATCCGACGAGGACGCGGCGAGCCAGCGTGCATCGCCGACCACGCTCAGGCCGACCGAGATCCAGTTGGTCGTGCGGCCCGTGACGGCATGGACGTGCGGAATGGCAAGCCTGATGGAGGCTCCGGGGGCCAGGTCGGCCACGATGGGCGAGGCGAGGAGGTGCACGGGCTCCGGGTCGGCCGAGGGGCCTGCGGCCGCCGTCACGGTGACCAGCGAGCGCACGGCCTCGTCCTTGGATCCGCTCGACCCGAACGGGGCGGGTGCGGGAGCGGCCGGGATGGTCTCGCGCCCGGTGTTCGTGATCCGGAGGACCGCGCCGTCGCCGTCGGGGCTCGACTCGATGTCGTAGGTCACGGCTCGGTCATCGAACACCCGGACCTCGACCCGAGGGATGCCCACTCGTTCGCGCGCCGGCAGCGGGCCGCGTCCGGCATCCCGCAGCTCGAGCTCCAGCACGTACCGGCCGGGCTCACGCGGTGCCGGGACGGCCAGGGTGATCGAGCGATCCTTCGTCCTGACCCGGCGCGCTGCCGAGATGGTCGGCGAGCTCCGCCGCTGGGTGACCGCCGGTGGAAGCGTGACGGACGGCAGGCTTGCGGCGGCGGCCCGTGCGGCCGACATTGCCATCATGTCGATCGTGCCCAGGTCCAGGGCCTCCAGCTCGGCGATCGCAGCGTCGGCGATCACGGCTGCGACGACCTCCTCGTCGAGCTCGACGGGTCGCCAGGTGGCCTGGAACTCGACGCCGGCAGGGATGACGCCACCGGTCCAGCGGAGGCGGACCGATGCCCGGTCGCCGCCATGGAGGGGGCCGCTCACGGTTGGGGCGGCGAACCGGACCTTCCGGCCGGCCAGGGAACCCAGGTGGAGCGAGCTCGCGATCCGGCTCACGGCCTCGCCCAGCGTCCCGACGAGGACCAGTACCGCTGCATGCTCCGGAGCGTCGGCTGGCCACCCCACCAGCGGCCGCCCGGTGTCAGGTACGACGCCCTGATGAACTTCGCCGTCGCCCTGATGCTCGCGCCATAGGAGGCATGGGTGCTGGCGTATCGGAGCGGGTCGCGGTCGTAGGCGTTGAGGCCGAACAGGTTGTGCTTGACCCGCGAGATGTAGCTCCTGCCGCATCCGGATTCGTGGAGCGCGGCGGCCAGCAGGAATCGCGCGTTCACGCCGTACCTGCGCTCTGCCGCGATGAACGCCGCCCCGAGCGGCGGCAGTGGCGTGTTCGCCTCCAGGTACTCGTCGATGGCCCAGGCCGACAGCCCGCTCCGCGATCGGAGGTTCGTGTCGAGCGTGATCGGGCCACCCGCGTGGTAGCGCCGGGCATGCGGCGCGCCGGCGTTCGCGGTGGCGGCAAGCAGGCTCATCAGGATCGCGGCGATGATGACGGCCGGCACGAGACGAAGGCGAGAAGGAATCGGCATCGGGTCCTGGTTGCGACCGCACAGCGCGGGGAGGCCGAGATGGGTGCCGGTGCACGGTCCACTAGGCGTGGTCGTGCCCCTGCGTTCGGGAGCCACCTGACCATCGGACGGCCGGCCTCACGCGTCCACGGCCCGATACGCCCATCGGGGCGCGTCGATAGGCCTACGTCCTGCGATTGCGATGTCGCCCGAGGGGCGCACCTCGGCTCAGGACGCGGTCATCCCGTGCTTGGCGCGCCGCCGAGCGCTCGCCTCACGACCCACTCCATCGTGCCCCCCTGGGCGATCAACGTGAACAGGACGATCCCGAACGTGATGCTCTGGAGCACCTCGCGTTGCGGGAAGCTGACCGGCAGCGAGAGCGCCAGCGCGACAGCGACGGCGCCGCGGAGCCCTGACCAGAAGAGGACGTGGAGCCAGCCACGACGCAATCCGCGGCCGCGAGCGGCAATCCGCGCCGCGCCTCCGAGCAGTCCGTAGGTGACGAGCGCACGCCCCGCCAGAACGGCCCCGATCCCCCATGCGATCGGCACCGCCGCCTCGACCAGGTTCTCCACGGTGATCGCGAGGCCGACCAGCAGGAACACGACGGCCGTCATCAGGAACGCGAGGAACTCCCAGATGGTGTCGAGCGCTTCCTCGGTCTTCTGGCTCATGCCGATCCGTCGACCGTAGCTCCCGAACGTGATCCCGGCCACGACCGTGGCAATCACGCCGGACTCGTGGAACGCGTCCGCGAGGACGTAGGTCCCGTAGGCGAGCAGCAGCGAGATGGTGGTCTCGATGAGGTGGTCGTCCACGCGGGCCACGAGGCGCGAAGCCAGGAGTCCCGCGACGGCACCGATCACCACGCTCACGACGAGGGTGGTCGCGAACGCCCAGACGACCTCTGTCATCCCGATCTCCCCCTGCACCGCCCGCAGGGCGATGGCGAAGACGACGATCGCCGTGCCGTCGTTGAACAGGCTTTCGCCCTCCACGAGCGTCGTCAGCGACTTCGAGGTGCCGAGCCGCTTGAAGGTGGAGATGACCGCCACGGGATCGGTGGCGGAGACCATCGCTCCGACGACGAAGGCAAGGTCGAGCGGCAGGCCGGTCGCGAGATGGAGGACCCCGGCGACGACGGCCGCCGAGATGAGCACGCCCGGGATGGCCAGCAGGGCGATCCCGCCGCCGGTGCTCCGGAGGCGGCCCAGGTCCGCGTGATACGAGGCTTCGAAGACCAGCCCGGGGAGCAGCACGAGGAGCACGAGCTCAGGCGTGACCTGGAATCCCTGGTCCGGAACGAAGGTGGCCACGGCCAGACCGAACAGCACCAGCGCGACCGTGTAGGGAAAGCCGAACCGCCTCGAGAGAAGCGCGAGGAGCACGGCGGCCACCAGGAGCGCCGCGAAGAACTCGACAGCCTGGAGGGTCTCCTCGCCTGCCACGCTCCATCCTCCCGGGTCCAGCAACCACGACGGCCTCACCGCGGGCCCCGATCGGATCATCGCACTCGTGCCGGGGGGCGGCGCGGCCGGCCCGCACCGGGGCACCTCCAGCGCGTGCGACGGCCCGTCGAGACCGCGGGGCAGGCGCTACGATGCCGCCATGATCGACCTCGTGCTCACGCTCATCGGCCCGGACCACCCCGGCATCGTGGACGCCGTGTCCGAGGTCGTCGCCGCCCACGGCGGGAACTGGACGGACAGTCGGATGGCGCACCTGGCCGGCAAGTTCGCCGGAGTGCTGTGCGTGGAGGTCGACGACGAGCAGGCGGCGGCGCTCGAGGCGGCGCTGGGCCGTCTCGAGGTCAGCGGCCTGAAGGTCGTCGTCGAACGCAGCACGCCCGTCGACGCGCTTCTGCAACCGGTGATGGTGATCGAGCTGCTCGGGCTCGACCGGCCGGGCCTGGTCCACGAGATCTCGGCCCTGCTCGCTGCGCACGGGATCAACGTCGAGGAGCTGGCCACCGACCGCGCCCCGGCCGCCCACTCCGGCGATCGCATGTTCCACGCCCACATTCGGGTGATCCTCCCGGAGGCCGTGGACGCGACGGCCGTCCACCGGGACATGGAGCAGCTGGCCGACGACCTGATGGTGGAGATCCGGCTGGCGTAGGCGCGAGGCACCGTGCACGGGCGCGGTCCCGCCGCGGTGTGCGATCGATCGTCGCCGGCGGTGCCCGATCGTGCCAGTCCGGCTGCCCTCGAGGCCCGCACCGAGGGCACGGGCGGATCTTGCCGCCGGGTCCGTCTGGCCAGACAATCGGTGACGATCCAGCGGGAGGGTGGCCGGCATGAGGGAACACAGCCGCCTCGAAGAGGAGCCACTGTCGGGTCGTGCGCGTCACGGCACCCCCGAAGCGGGCGATCCGGCCTCGCCGACCGAAGCGATCCTTGACATGACCGGCCGGATGCCGCGGTCGGGTCGCGGCGTTGCCTCCAGCGTCGCCGGCGCGATCGACGGCCTCCACGCGAGCGCCGGCAACGGCGCCGTTGCCCGGCTCCTGGAAGGGGCTGCGACCCGACACCGAGAGGGCCCGGGCCGAGTCTCGGCCGCGCGCAGCGGCCCCACCGTCCTTCCCGTGGTGCAGCGGAGCGACGACGACGGGCCGGCACCGGCGGAGGAGGCGACGACCGCGTCCGACTCGGGTCTCTCGTCCCTTGGCACGGGTGCCCCGCCGCACGGCCCCAGCTGGACGCACGTCGGCCCGTCGACGCCTTCCTCCTACACGGTCTCCGGGTCGCTTCGCGACGTGGCCAATGCCGTTGCCGCTCGGACGGAAGCGGGCTCGGTCACGGCAACGCCATCGAGCGATACCGAGACCTGGACGCCCGATGGCGGCACGGAGCAGATCATCGCGGCCAGGGTCACCATCGACCAGGTGGTCGAGCTGCCGACCTGGTCCGACAAGTCGAGCGCGACCGCGAAGCAGCAGGCGGAGTGGGATCGTTTCCACTCGGCGATCACCACCCACGAGGCCGGCCATGTCTCGACCGACAAGGCCTCGTTTGCCGGTGCCCACGCCAGGATGGTCGGCAAGGCGCCCACGGATGGCGATACCGCCCTGGACAGCGTCGCGGCGAAGGCGACGACCGACAACGACGCGTACGACGGGTCAACGAACCACGGCCTGACCCAGGGCACGGGGATCAATCCCAACATCGACGAGGTGACGAAGGTTCCCTGACCGGGCCGTGGGCCCGGGCCATCCGAGGGGCGGGTCTATGCTCTTGTCGCGTCCGGGCACCCGAGCCCGGGCACGAGGACGGCGAACCCGCTGGCGTCGTCCGGCCAGGAGGCGACGTCATGGCCATCGAGTCGGCGCGCTGCCCGACGTGCGGCGAGGACCTGCATGGCGACAGACCATGCGCACCGCGGGCGCTGCCCGAGATCGAGATCCTGGCCACCGCGCCATGCAACTGCCTGCCCGAGGGCGAGAGCCACTGGGTCGCCTGCGCCCACTGCGGCCTGCCGCAGTTGCCGGGAAAGGCCTTCTGCGGCTTCTGCGGCCACCGCTGGGTGACGGCCGAGCCCGGCTGAGCGGCAACCCGGGCACCCGGCCCGGGAGGCCGTTCGATACCCTGACGCCCATGGCCGACCCGACCCGGACACGCGACGTGCCGATGGACCCCGCGGCATTCGGAGCCACGGCGGCTGGGCTGGAGCGTTCCCGCCACCTGGGCCGGTCTTGCCTGCGGTTCCCGGACACGCTGCTGACGCCGACGTTCCCCGGGGTCGCCGCGTGGACGGCGTCGTGGAGGCTGATGTGGCGGTCACGCGGGAGCGCGCGTTCCACGGCGTGGCCTGGCGGGTCCAGGGCCCCGAGGACTACGAGTC
>CAVQSY010000036.1:0-44241 GCA_963716025.1 uncultured Chloroflexia bacterium | reverse complement strand
CAGGTCGGCGGCTGGGTGGGCGCAACATCCTGCCCGGGCACCAGTTGCATGTCCCACGCCCGGCACCGGCACTGACCATTGCCCAGGCCCGTGTGCTGTACAGGGTGTTGTGCCGGCTGCGGTTGGACTGCCGGGCGTGCTCGGTGCAGCGGCTGCCAGCGCGGCTGGTGACGACACCGCAGACCGTGCACAGCTTCACCCGCGAGAATCGTTGGCTGGGCGGCGGGGTCTATTCGCTCGGGGTGCTAGGCCTCGAGGCATCGCTCTTCCGGGGTCAGAGCTTGTGGAGTCTGCCTCGACCTGGTCGAGGCCGGTCAGGTGGCCAACAATCGGCGCCGACTCCGAAACCCCGAGCAGACGATGCCGCGGACGAGAGCGTCGATGAGCCGCTCGATCGTGCCGAGGCCCGGCGACATCGAACGACCACTGCACAGCTTGCGCTCCCGATGGAAGTCGAGTCACGCCGGCCTCACTCCACCACGAGATGCGCCGATCAGGCTGGTGAGGCTCCCCGCGAGCCGAGGTTCCTGCGGGCGTCCTGACGGTCAGGCCCAAGCGCCGCGCTGGTCGCGTCTCAGACCCAGGTGCCCCAGCGTCGACGGGACCGAGATCCACGCCATCCGCGACCGGCACCTCGGGCATAGAGGCCGTTGATAGCCAGCCAGCCGAGCGACGCGAGGAGCGCGGCCGGCGGGGGCCGTCATACAAGAGGCGGTAGCCGGTGACCAACGACGGCGCAAGCGCGATCATCAGGATCCCGACGGTGTCGCCCGTCGCGGCCCGACCAGGTGATGAGTTCGGACGGCACCATCCCGCCGCTCACGATCGCGATCCCCACGACGGTCAGCGCGAGGGTGCTCAAGGCCCCCAGGGCGCCATCGAGCAGACCTCGCCGATCGCGAGGCTGGTCGGCCTCGGCTCCCGCGTCGGCACGCCTCCCCGGCATCGGCCGCCGCACCCTCGTCCTCGAGAACTCGCCATCTCGTCCCCCTTCCGCCGTAGCGGCTGCATCGCGCCGCATGTCCATGGTCGGATCGCCGCCGGAAACCAAGATGCCGATGTTCCGCGCCCTTCAGTCCCCGGAGGCCAGGCCAAGTCGGCGGCGAAGCCTGTCTCCCTACCTTGTCCGCGCGTCCTGCCGTCTCAGGGAGCAGTGAACTGGCGACCACCCGTTCGGCAATGGGTCCCGGCTCAAGCCAGATGCCGGCGAGGGCTTGACGCAAGCGCAGGTTCTGCCGGGCTTCCATTCGTTCGCATCGATGACGGCGTCCCCGTGGTGACTCAGGTCCTCGAGGGGACCAGCCGCGAGCAGCCCGACCTGCCAGTCATCCGGTGCGGCGGCGAGCACCAGAATCTGCTCCATCTTCCGCTGTGGCTCATGGAAGCCGTTGACGTTGACCGCCTCCCATGCCCAGGCGGAAAGCGCATTCTCCTGGGTCCGCTGGTAGTCGAAGTAGGCAGTCACCAGGTCGGGGCGTCGTCGCTCATCGCTGCACGGTAGCGCGGGGGCGGCGCGGACGTTCGGACGACCGCGATCCGCGAACCGAGCCACCAACAATCCACCAACACTTGCTGCCGGTCTCACCCGGGCTCGAGCCCCTCCACCACCAGCCACCCCTCCGCCCGCCCGCGGTAGATCAGCTGCTCGGTCGTGAGGCCTGACCGGGCGCGCAGGTCGGCCAGGTGGCGCTTCGCCGTGCTCGGCCGGACGCCGACGCGCGCCGCCGCCTCCGGCACGGAGCCGCCGGCGGCGACGAACGCCGCCAGGACGTCGACCTGGCGGGCGGTCGGCGTCCTCGGCAGCGTGCCCCGCAGGTACCCGTCCCTCATCGGATCACGCGGCGCCCGTCGTCGCGCTCTTGACGGTGTCGTGGACACCCATGGCGATCTGCGCGATCCCGAACCAGGCGAGGAACGCGGCGAACAGCGCCTCGGCGGTGAACGTCCCGACCGAGACCACCGCCACGATGACGAGCACCGCCGAGAGGACGAACGCGACGGTCGGCTCCCGGGCGCGTCGATCCAGGGGCCGACGACGACGAGCTGCTTCGCGATCGCGATCATGCCCGTGATGAGCGCGGCCGAAGCCGTGGCCCGGCGGCCGTGAGCACGACGGCGAAGGTGAGGTCCTCCATCGCTCACGCTCCGTACTTCGCCGCGGCCGCGACGCCGGCCGCCTTGACCGCCGCGGCCGCCGTCTTCTCGGCAGCGTCGAGCTGCGCCTGGCTGAACGGCGTCGGGTCGGGCGCCGGGCGGATGGTGGTGACCTCGGACGCCTTCGCGAACATCGAGCGACCCTGGTGGACGCCCTTCGCATCGACGTACTCGACGATGCGGACCGTGCTCGCCGGCTGGCCGAGGTAGGGCATGTCGCGCCCCGGGTCGACCTGGATGTTGTCGGGCGAGGGTTCGAGCGCAGAGGTCGCGTACAGCCAGGTGCCCGCGGGCACGGTGGCGACGCGACGGGACCTTGGGCACGGGGTAGCTGTTCACGGTCTCCTCCGGAGCGGACGGCGCTGGCGCGAGGGCGGCGAGGTAGCGGGCCTGCGGGAAGCCCACAGGGTCGTCCGCCCAGGGCCGCCAGCAGGAGGGCTTGAGCCGCCCGGCGATGTAGTGGTGGTCGATGAGGTGGTGGCGGTCGATCGGGATCGCCCGGAGCTCGCGGGTGATCGCGTCTTCCGTGCCGGCGCGGAACCGGATCCCGGCGGCCTTGAGCTCGGCGAGGTCGCCGCGCAGCAGCAGGGCATCGAGCGCGATCGAGGCGGCGATGACGGCCTCGGGCACGACGCCCTTGCCGGAGCCTGCCGTGCGGCCGCCGTTGTCGTGGTGCTCGATGCTGACCGTGCGGCTGTTGACGAGGCGTCGTCGGGTAGCGGTCGTCCCAGGCGCCCGAGGGGTCCCAGTTGCCGTTGCCCCAGGCCTGGTCGCCGAGCCGCACGTACTGGTGGACGTGGGCGCGTGGTCGGGTGGCCGGCGCGGCCGCAGCCGTAGCCGACGCCGAAGTGTGGTCGAGGCCTCACGTCCGTCGGTCGACGTGAACGCGGCGTCGGTCGAGCGCAGGGTGCCGACCATGCGGTGATGGACGAGCGCGATGAGCGGTGCCGGGTGGCCGGCCGTGAACTTGGGTGAGCCGACCCAGTAGATCGTCACCTCACGCCCCGCCAGACCGCCGAGGCCTCGAGCCCCAGGAGCGCGAGGATCGCGCCGAGGAGCGGCAGGAGGATGCCGGGGCTGATGTCGTAGTCGGGGACGGCGACGTCGAGGACGAGGAGCACGACCAGGACGAGCGTGAGCGCGGCCGCGGCGCCGATCCGGGCCGAGGAGTAGACGTCGGCCCGGCGCGTGGTCCGCGCATCGTCACCACGCTCATCGCCCATGCCGGCGCAGTCGGTCGATCCACGCATCGACGAGGAGCGGGAGCACGAAGCGGTCGAGGGCGCCGCCCATGACGACGCCGGCGAGGAACGCCAGGACGAGCTCGACCCCGCTCATCGGGCCGCCGAGGAGTTGACGGCGCGGACGTACCCGGTGGGGGGAACCGGGAGTCGGTGTGGATCGGACCAGCGCGCCGTCATGCCGCAAGCGTGCGGGCGGCGGGCCGCGGTTCCTAGTTGGCCGATTGGGCCATTGCTCGATGCTGGCCGCGGGTATCATTCGGGCGGCGGCGGCAAGTAGTCGGAGGACCGGTGCGCGAGCCGAGCACAGACAGCGTTCTTGTCGGACGCCTCGCGGAGGGCCAGCTCACCTTCAGCAATCCGGTCGTCGCGACGGACGGTTCCGGTTACACGCGACTGCCGATGCTCATGTCGGCGCAGGGACTGTCGGCTACGGTCGATGTCGAACTCGAGACCTGGGGCGGTGGTGCGCCGAGCCTGATCGCCTACTTCGCCGACATGGCGGCCGGCTGGCGCGGCTGGGTGGGGCCGAAGGATTGGCATGACGACGACGCAACGGTCTCGATGAGCGCGACTCACGACGGTGTCGGAACAGTCGCTCTCCGCGTCTCCACCGACAAGGCTGCCGGGTGGGGCGGACCGGGCTCACTGGAGGCTCGAGGTGGTCGTGGCACTCGACCCTGGTTCGCTCGACGCAGTGGTCACCGGTTTGCGACGTCTACTTGAGTGAGGTCCAGAGGTACCTCGTTCGTCTCCATTGCACCCTCCGGCCCAGGCAGCCGCGGCGCCAGGATCCACACGAGCTGCGCCGTGGTCACCGCCCCCATCTTGGACCGGGCGTTCGCGAGGTGGTGCTTCACGGCGAGTGCGACAGGCCGAGTCGGTGGGCGGCCGCCTTCTCTGCCGCGGTCGATCGGGAGGGCCGCGGCGACGCTACCGAGCGGCGCTACACGGCGATTGGTCGCCCGGCCGCCAGCGCGCGCGCTGCCCACTTGCGATGGCGCAACCAGCTCAGCGGATCGAATGGCCTGTTCGTCGCGAGCAGTTCGGTGATCGCTGCGCGCCCCGCTCTGACGTCCGACGGCACCTCGGGCCTGAGGAATTGGCGGACAGGTCCGCCCGGTCGCATCAACCATTCTTCCTGCCCGGCTTCGCGCATCCACCCCACGAGGCTCTCAACGGCGCGACGCTCATTCGCAGCATCGCCAACGGCGCCTTGCCATGTCCCGCCGAAGAAGTCGAGCACGTAGCGTCGACGGATGTCCTCATCCGGGCCGCCCGAAAGCCGAGTCGTGGGGCCCGGAGCAAGGATGGCAGCTACGAATGGCGCAAGGGCAAGCAGCGAGCCGAAGTTGATGAGCGGAGCGAACTCACGGAAGCTCAGTTCCCGGTCAGACACGATCACCAGCGTCGCGAAGACGCCGCCCAGTACGAGCAGCCCGATGAGAACTACTCCGGCAACGGCAGTGACCATGAACGCTACGGGGCGAGCACCCCGGTTCGCGAGCATCGGGCGTGCGCAGTGGAAGTAGAGAAACCAGACCAGGGGGATGCTGAGGATCCCGCCGACGATGGAGTACACACGTGGGCCTCATAGCCGATAACGGTGCAGAGATTGTCGTGCAGCCGCGGGCGTCGTTCAAGTCGCGCGGTACCGAAACTGGACGACGAGCCGCGACCCCTACTCGTCCGCCTGCACCACACCGCCAGGCTCCGGCAGCCGCGGCGCCAGGATCCACACCAGCTGCGCCGTCGTCTCCGCGCCCACCTTGGACCGCGCGTTCGCCAGGTGGTGCTTGACCGTCGAGTGCGACAGGCCGAGGCGGTGGGCGGCCGCCTTCTCCGACCCGGCGACGAGGACCGCCGCGACCACCCCGACCTCGCGGTCGGTGGCGCGTTCGGCTGGCGGGACGGCCGTCGCGTCATGCGCTCCGCAGCCAGCTCGCAGGGCTCTGGCGGCTCGGCGAGACGCATCGTGATCGGAAGGTCGTTGGTGGCGGGGCTATCCCTCTCGCCCCGACCAGATCGACCAATCGAGATTGATTGGTCCCCAGCCCCGAAGGCTGCATCCCATCCGTGGGCCTTCGCGCTGGCGGTCAGCGTGAACGTGTAGTCGGTCACGCCCAGGACGTCGATCCTTTCGAAGACCGCCTCGGCGATCGCGTGCCGGCCGGCGTCCGAGGTCTTCGCCCACAGGTCCGGCAGCGACTCCAGGTACGCCCGCACGTCGGCGGGCGTCGGGACACCACTGAATTGCCGCCGGCCACAACCCCAGCCCTTACGCGTATGAGGTCCACGCATACCAGGCCGTGACCGCGTTCCATCCCAGCCCGACCGCGATGAGGAACTTGTCGTACAGACCGGAGTAGGTCGGCAGGCCCATGACGTTAAACAGGAAGAGGCCAACCGCGGCAATGACGCTGATCCAGCGAAGTGTCTGGCCGGTCAACGTCACGGACGCGACAACCATCACGATCGGGATCAGCATCAGCAGGGCAACCCCGAACAACGCCACCGGGACCATATCCGGCTTGAGGCCGCCGAACGCTCCAGGGGTGGCGTCGCCGCTCCAGAATCGCAGGACGTCTCCCAGGAGGTAGGTGAGCATCAGGGCCACCCACAGCGCTGACAGCTTGATCTGCACCTCTGGCATCGATCGGCTCCGTTCACGATTGAGTGAGCTTTCGAGTTGAACGTCATTCCTCCGGTCGATCCACCGGCTAAGTGAGCGCTTAGCGGATCTGCCCATCGACATCGGCTCGTTCGGAGCGTCCGGCGCTCAGGCCGTCGCCGCATCGATGGCAAGGACGACCGTCCCCCGCGCGTGTCCTCCCGCGACAAGCCCGATCGCCCTGGGCGTCTCGAACAGCGGGTAGGTGCTGTCGATCACCGGCATGACCTTCCCGGCCTCGACGAGCTCCTTCAGGGCCAGAAGGTCGGCTCGGTTCTGGACCTTGACGGACGGTTTGCCCTGCTGGCGCACGAACATCGACACAATTGCGAGCCGGACGATGCGGCCGATCGCGCCACCGGCGTGTCCTCCACCGTTTGAGAGCAACGTCCCGTCAGGGGTGAGGGCTCGCCTCGTCGCCGACATCGAGTGGTCGCCGACGTTGTCGAGGATGAGGTCGTAGCGCGGCCCGCCCTTCCTGAAGTCCTCCTTGGTGTAGTCGATGACGTGGTCGGCCCCGATCGAGCGGACCAACTCCAGGTTCTTCGCGCTGCAGACGCCGGTCACTTCGGCCCCGAACGCCTTGGCGATCTGCACGGCGTACGTGCCCACGCCCCCGGACGCGCCGTTGATCAGGACCCTCTGCCCGGGCTGGAGCTGGCCGTCATCGCGCAGGAGCTGGAGGGCGGTTGTGGCGGAGACCCCGACGGCCGCAGCCTGATCGAAGGTGAGGTTCGCCGGCTTGAGCACGAGGTGGTCCTCGCTCGCTGACGCGTACTCGGCGAAGGCGCCCGTGCACCACCCGAACACCTCGTCGCTGGGGCGTAGCCCCTTCACGTCCTTGCCGACCGCCTGGACCGTCCCCGCGATGTCCGTCCCCGGGACGCGGTTCTTCGGCTTGCGTAGCCCGGTCGCCATCCGCACCAGGTACGGCGAGCCCGTCATGACGATCCAGTCACCGACGTGGATCGACGCCGCGTGGACACGGACCAAGACCTCGCCGTCGCCGATTTCGGGCCGATCGATGTCCCGTGGCTCCAGGACCTCGGCCGTGCCGTACCTGTCCTGAACGATTGCCTGCACTGCCGGTGCCTCCGTGGCTTTACGTCGTAAAGTTGGCAGGTCGTACTTTACTGTGTAAAGTGACAGATGTCAACCCCCGGAAGTGGTCAGTTGACTCAGTCCCGGAGGAGGCCGATGACGCGGACGACCAAGCGAGCAGAGCGACGCGCCCCTCTGAGCCGGGAGCGGGTGCTCGACGCCGCGATCAAGCTCGCCGATCGGGGCGGGCTCGAGTCTCTGACCATGCGCAGGCTCGGCCAGGAGCTCGGTGTCGAGGGGATGGCCCTCTACTACCACTTCGCCAACAAGGACGAGGTGATCGACGGGATGGTCGACCTCGTCTTCAGCGAGATCGATCTACCTGCTGCCGGGGCCGACTGGAAGACCGCGATGCGCCGACGGGCGCAGTCGCTCCGCGAAACGTTGCTGCGCCACCGATGGGCGCTTGGCCTGATGGAGTCGCGGCGGACCCCAGGTCCGGCGAACCTGCGCCACCACGACGCGGTGATTGGCAGTCTGCGATCGGCAGGCCTCGACATGCCGATGATCGCGCATGCGTACTCGCTCCTGGACAGCTACATCTACGGCTTCGCCCTATTTGCGATGAATCTCCCGTTCCATCCCTCCGAGGAGGTCGCGGAGCTGGGCCGGGTCACGCTCCAGGGGTTCCCCGTCGACGCGTACCCCAACCTTGTCGCCTACATCTCAGGGATGCGGCCTGGGTACGACTACGCGGACGAGTTCCAGTACGGGCTCGACCTGGTCCTTGACGGCCTCCAGAGGGCAGCGGGATCTTCACGATCTGAGGTCGACTAGAGCCGTCCGACGACGAGCGACTCCTCCGCCCCGCGCGGTAGGTCAGCTGCTCGGTCAGCTGGCCTGCGACGGCAGGTGCGTCACGCGCTCCGGAGCCACTCGCACGACTCGGGCGACTCGGCGAGGCGCATCGTGATCGGAAGGTCGTTGGTGGCGGGGCTATCCCTCTCGCCCCGACCAGACTGACCTTCTTTCACGCGGACGACGCCGGCCCCGAAGGCCGCGTCCCATCCCCGGGTCTTCGCCTGGGCGGTCAGCGTGAAGGTGTAGTCGGTCACTCCCAGGACGTCGATCCGCTCGAACACGGCCTCGGCAATTGCGTGCCGCCCGGCGTCTGACGTCTTCGCCCACAGGTCCGGCAGCGACTCCAAGTACTCCCGTGCCTCGGCGGCGGTCGGCACCCGTGACGGGCGGACCACCGCCGCCTGTGCCTCGGCATCGAGGCGAGCCAGCGTGGCCTCCAGCCTGCCGAGGTCGCGATCCTTCGCGAACTGCAGGGCGGCCCGGTCGCGCTCACGGGCGATGCGGGCCAGGGCGAGGTCGTCGCCGTGCTCAGGGTCCGGTCGCTTGGCCAGCGCCACCGTGCTGGCCTTGAGCGTCGACGAGACGGCCACGTGCTCGAACGCCTTCCCGATCGCGTCCTCGTACACGTCGGCGGTGTACGACTCGCCCCGCACCCGCGGGTCGATCGTCGCCCCGTCGCGCTGGAGTGTTCAAGCGGTGGCTGGTGGGCACCTACAACAAGCCGCCCGCCGACCTGACCCGCTACCTCGGCGAGTTCTGCTTCCGCTCCGAGTTCAAGAGCGACCCCGAGACCGCATTCTGGACGCTCCTTGGTCTAGCTGTCCGCAGTTCGTCGACGACCTGTCACCAAGCAATCACTGATGAGCCCGCAATGCGTGGTTGACGACCCAGCTACTGTGCCGTTGGCGTCCGCTACATGAGGGGAGGACTGATAGCCTGCAACGCTCTCTCGCAAGCCGCGCTGCGGCCTCGGTCATGGCCGCCGCCCTGTTGGTGACCCAGACGCAGGCAGTTGCCGCCAACCACTTCGGCTCGGACTGGGAAGACCCCTGTGACACCGCGAAGTCGGCCCAGTGCGTGGGGTGGGACAGCAACGGCGTCCAGGAGTTCGGGCTGCACGCCGTCGAGGCCAACCAGGCGGCGGCGACGCGCTACGCGTGCACCGAGATCTACGCGAATGTCGCGAACCTCGGCTGCTGGGAGATCATCGCGTCCGACTGGGGCGTCGATGTCTACGACGGCGACTACGGCACCCAGTGGTTTGCGTGGACCGCGTGCGCGGCGGGCGCGCTCACCAAGGGGTCCGCCGCGAACCACACCAGGTCGTGCTTCCCGCAGGTCCTCAAGTATGACCTCTCGCACTCGACCGCCTACGACACGCCATCGGAGCGCAAGAAGATCGCGTGCCACGAGTTCGGGCACTCCTACGGCCTCCGCCACAGCACCACCGACGGCACCAGCACATGCATGACTGCCGTCGCGACCCAGTCGACGGTCATCGGGATCTCGTCCCATGACAAGTCGCACCTCAACGGCTACCTCCAGTGAGCAGGGGGATGGCGATGAAGCACTGGCGCACGATCCTCCTCGTGGGCGTCGCGGCCGTTGCCGTGATCGCCGGCGGCCGCGCGATCGCGGCGGAGTCCGAGATGCGCGCCACCCAGGAGCGGTCGGACCACTTCTGGAGCACCCTCGCCATCAACGGGTCGCCCCGCAACCACTTCGACAGCCTGCGGGAGATGGCCGCCGGCGCCGACATCATCGTCGTCGGGCGCATCGACAAGCTTGTGCCCGGCCGCGAGGTCCGCGACCTCGAGGCCGAGGCGGAGGGCATGCCCCGCGAGCAGGCGTCCGTCTACTTCGCCGAGGCGACGCTCGTCGTCGACGATGCGATCAAGGGCGGCCCGAGGCAGACGGTGAAGCTCCAACTCATGGTGCCGGGACCGGCCACCGTCGACCAACTCGGCAAGGCTTTGCCTACGGAGCGGGCCATCTACTTCCTGACCGACATGGGCGCTTACTTCGCCCGCGAGAACCCCACGTCGAGCCTGGTGGCGACGCTCAAGGGGACGTTCGACTTCGTCAGTCCACAGGGCCTGCTCCGCGACTTCGGAGACGAGGTCGGCGTGACGGCCGACGAGGGCGACGCGTTCCTCAAGGCCGCGAGCGGCAAAAGCATTTAGCGATGTCCTGGCGGAGACGAAGGCCGCCGTGCCCTGAGCACGGTCTGATCGCGAGGGCTTAGCCCGGCCGCGTCGCTCAATCGACGAGGGTGATCACGTCCGGGATCTCGAGCCGGTACAGGTGCTCGAACAAGCCGGACCACTGCGGTCAGGCTTTCTTGTTGCCCGCCCAACGTCCTTGGAGACGCCCAGCACCTCCAAGCCCCATAACCTCCATTCGATCGTTGACAATGAAGACATAGGTGGACACGATCAACCTAAACCTTCAATCTCTTGGGGAGAATGAAGGCTTGCGAGGAGTGACATGGCGCGATACGCGGAGCGGACCTGGGAGGGCGACCCCGGCGCGATCGGGGGTCGCCGTGCCCGGGCCTCGTTCCGGTACCAGGCGTTCGTTCCCGACCCGATTGCTGCACTCGCGCCCGTCGTCCCGTTCGAGGTCGCCGACGTCGCGGCCGACGCGGAGACCGCGATCCGGGCCCTGAACGAGCGGGCGACCGTGGGCGGGCTGGAGGCGATCGGCCCCCTGCTCCTGCGGTCGGAGGCCGTGGCCTCGTCGCGCATCGAGGGCTACGACGTCTCCTCGCTCAACCTCGCTCGGGCCCTGGTCGACCCGCGGGCCGCAAGAGGAAGCGCCCGGACCGTCGCCGCGAACGTCTCCGCGATGGAGGAGGCGGTGGCGATCGCCGATCGTCAGCGTCCGATCGGATCGGACGACCTGCTCGCCATCCACGCCGTCCTGATGGCGGGGGAGGACCGGGCGCGGCCCGGGCGCGTGCGCGAGGAGCAGAACTGGATCGGCGGGCGGCTCGGCAACCCGTCCGACGCTGCCTTCGTCCCGCCACCCGAGGACCTGGTCGGGCCGCTGCTCGAGGACCTCGTGGCGTTCATCGCGCGCGATGACCTGCCGGCGGTCGCCCAGGCGGCCATCGCCCATGCCCAGTTCGAGACGATCCACCCGTTCGTCGACGGCAACGGTCGCGTCGGCCGCGCGCTCATCCACGTGATCCTGCGGAGGAGGGGTGCCGCCAGCCGGTTCGTGCCGCCCGTCTCCATCGTGCTGGCCGCCTGGCCCGCCGTGTATGTCGACGGCCTGACGGCCTTCCGGGAGGGGCGGGTCGCGGACTGGATCGCCTCCTTCGCGGGGGCGGCGGCCCGGGCGGCGACCGTGTCGATCGAGCTGGCCGACCAGGTCGCCGGGCTGCAGGCCAGTTGGCGAGAGCGAGCAGGCCGACCGCGCGGGGACTCCGCGGCCGCTCGGCTCATCTCACTCTTGCCCGCGCTCCCGGTCCTGTCGGCGCCGACCGCGCGGGGCGCCATCGGGGTGAGCCAGCAGCAGACGCTCGCCGCCCTCAAGGCCCTTGCGGACACCGGCGTCCTGCGGCAGATCAGCAGCGGGACGTACGACCGGCAGTATGCTGCCACGGAGCTGTTCGACCTGCTCACGGCGTACGAGGAGCGCGTGGTCGGCCGCGCTCGATGACGTAGGTTCCGTCGGGCCGTGTCCGTTCAAGCCGACCGTCGGATCGTGGGGAGCATGCCCCCGTCCACGACCCGGACCTTCACTCGTATACCCTCGTCGTGACTCCTCTCGCCCCGACCACAACAGATTGACGCGACAAGCCCTCTGGATGCCAGAGGGCTTCGCTGTCTCGTGAGCCCGGCGGCAGCGCTTGAGGCCAGGGACATCATGATGCTATGATGCATCGATGACGAAGGTTCGCACGACCCTGACGATCGATCCCGAGGTGCTGCGCGCGGTCAAGGTCCGTGCCGCACGTCTCGGCATGGGGGACAGCGACGTGATCGAGGAGGCGCTCCGGCGCGACCTCGGCCTCGACCTGCTCGACCGGCTGTGGGCGGCGAACGACCTCGACGAGGACGAGGCGATCGCGCTGGCCACCGAGGCCCAGCACCGCACGCGCGGCTGACGCGACCGGTGCGCGCCGTCCTGGATGCGAACGTCCTGATCTCGGCGATCCTCTCGCCACGCGGCACGCCGTCCCAACTCCTGCTGGCCTGGCAAGCGGGCGCGTTCGACCTGGTCGTCTCGCCGCTGGTCTTGGCGGAGGTTCGACGAGCCCTCGCCTATCCGAAGCTCGAGCGGCTCGTCCCACCGGCAGACGCCGACGCGTTCGTGGCGTGGCTCGGGGGCGCCGCGGAGCTCGTGACTGACCCCGCGGGACCGCCGCCTGTCCGCTCCGACGACCCCGGTGACGACTACCTGATCGCCCTGGCTGCCGCTGAGCGAGCGCTGCTGGTGTCCGGCGACGTCCACCTCACATCGCTGGTGCCGCGGGTGCCCGTGCGCACGCCGGCCGAGTTCCTCGCCGACCTGGGCGCGTAGCCAGACGCTACCGACGTCCCGGGGCGATCACATCCCGCTCACCTGTCGCCTCGGTCCGATGCCTCGTGGGGATGAGGTGATTTCGATAGGTTCAAGGCCTCTCGCCCCGACCATTCTCGAGACATGCTGAAGCCGGGCTCCGCTCGTGTCCCCAGAGTTGGTGTAACAGCGGGGCCGTGAACGAGAACGGCCACCGCGTCATCCTCGCGTCGTTGGAACTCAGAAACCGACGACACGGAGAACACCACGATGGCCGAGGACAGGATGGCGCTGCTCGAGATGCTGCGCAAGGCGACCGCGGACGGCGACACGGACTTCCTGCGTGAAGGCGTGCGGGTGCTCGCCCAGGCAGTGATGGAGGCCGAGGTCAGCGAGCTCACCGGCCTCGCCAAGGGTGAACGCGACCCCGACCGCCGCCTGACGCACCGCAACGGGTACCGCGACCGGCGCTGGGACACCCGCGTCGGCACGATCGACCTCGCCGTGCCGCGGGTCCGCGACGGCTCGTACCTGCCCGAGCCTGCTCGACCCGCGCCGGCGCACGGAGCGGGCCCTGCTCGCGGTCGTCCAGGAGGCGTACGTCGCGGGCATGAGCACGCGCCGGGTGGACGACCTCGTCCGGGCGCTCGGGATCGAGGGGATCAGCCGCAGCGAGGTGTCCCGGATGTGCGCCCCGCTCGACGCCGAGGTCCGCGCGTTCCGCTCCCGGCCGCTCGACGCGATCGCACGTACCCGTATCTCTGGCTCGACGCCACGTACCTGCGCGTCCGCGAGGGCGGGCACGTCGTGTCGATGGCGGCCCTGGTCGCGGTCGGGGTCGCCGCCAACGGCGAGCGCCGGATCCTCGGCCTCGAGCTGTCGGCCGGCAACGACGAGGGCTCGGCCTGGCCGCGGTTCATCCGCTCGCTCGTCGAGCGCGGCCTCCATGGGCGTCCGCCTGGTCATCAGCGACAGCCACGCCGGGCCTCGTCAAGGCCGTCCGCGAGCAGCTCCTCGGGTTCCTCCTGGCAGCGCTGTCGCGTCCACCTCACCCGCAACGCCCAGGAGCTCGTGCCCCGCTCGGCTCGGAGCATGGTCGCGTCTGCGATCCGGCTCGTGTTCGAGCAGCCCAACGAGCGGCGCGGCCCGCCGCCAGCTCGACGCCGTCATCGACACCGTCGCCGCCCCGCTTCCCCAAGGTCGCCGAGCTGCTCACCGACGCCGAGCCCGACCTGCTCGCCCACTTCGCGTTCCCCGAGACCCACCGCCGCCAGATCCGCAGCACCAACCCGCTCGAGCGGCTCAACAAGGAGATCAAGCGCCGGACCGGGGTCGTCGGGATCTTCCCGACGCGGGCCAGTCCGTCATCCGCCTGGTCGGGATGATCCTCGCCGAGCAGGACGACGAGTGGCAGGACGGCCGGCGCTACTTCCGGCCCGAGACCATGGCGGCTCATCGACGCCGACCCGCATCGGAGGAGGTGATTCCCGACCCTGCTGCTCGCGAGCTGAATAGATCAGGCGCGAGGACGACGCGCTGTTACACCACGCGCTGGGACTTGCGAGGCCCGGCTTCTACGCTGTCCGGCCCGTCCATCGGTCCCATGGGCTCCCGACCGTAGGCCGCCGAGGGCCTGCGCGGCAAGCGGGATGTGGACGGGCGAGGGGCATGCTGAGGTCGAAGCCCCGCCCCTCCCGGACCGCTACTCGAGACCGACGGACGACCTGCGTCCGGGTGCGGTCGCGCGTGCCCGCAGGAAGGTGAGCGCGGCCGCCCGGCCAGCCGGAGCTAGCGCCGTGACCGCCGGCTCCGCCTGTCGCCCGCCCTCCCAGCGCAAACGCGTCTCCGCGAGGAGACCGAACAGGCGCCAGTGGTAGAGCGCGCGGTGGACGCTCGAGCCGGCCTGCCCCGCGGTGACCGGCTCGCGGCCGGCCCGCCAGCCCTGCGCCGCGATGACCGGCCCGATGTCTCGCTCAAGGGCCTCGCCGACGGCCGGGCCCGCAAGCAGGCGGTGTGCGACAAGCTCGCTGAGCATCGCGAGGTACTCGTCCTCGCACGCGAGCGTCGACGCGACGACGCGAAGGAGCGCCGTGGGATCGTCCGCCAGCAGCATGCCGTGCCGGGTTGTGGTGAGCCGCCGAGACCGTCGGCCGACGAGCCGCAGCCGGGTGGCGGTGTCGCGGAGCACGCCGAGCTGGTGGACGTCGACCTCGCTCCGCGGCCGTCCGGGAAACGGCCACCAGTCGAACTGGGCAGCGGCCTCCTGGACGAGGGCGGGTGGCAGGTAGAGCGCCTGCGTGAGCGGCACGCCATCCCGGCATCGCTCCACGAGCCAGCGCATCGGGGCGATCGAGCCGGCGGCCACGGAGGCCTCGACGTCGACGGCACCGAACCCTTCCATGCCCGCGCGCGCTGCCTCGCGCCATGCGCGGAGCACCGCTGGTCGTCCCTGATGGATCCAGGTGTCGGCCCGCTCCTCATGGACCGCCTGGATGTGTGTCGCCTCGCCAACAGCAGCAGGGGCCAGGAGGACACGTTCGCAGATCCGGGCCGCCGCCTTCCGCCACGAGCCACTGCCGGGCTGGAGCTCGCCCGCCACGATCGCCCGCTCCAGCGCCGCCTCGACGGCCTCAAGCGCCCACGCCTCCTTGAGTCCGAAGACCTCGCCCCAGGCCAGGAGCTCGGTGTCGGGCGGCTCGACGCCTGAGGCCATGTTGGCGGACCGGAAGGCGTCGAACCCCTTCTCGGGTGCGTCCCCCCAGGCTTCGAGGACCCCCGCCGTCGTCGCCGATCGGGCGATGGCCGCGTACCGGTCGAGGCCGAGCAGGGCGAGCAGGACGGCCGCGGCCTCGGCGACCGGCCGCCAGACGTCGTCCGGAGCCCGCCGCGGCAGGTCGTACCAGAGGTACCGCTGGATGCCCGCCTGCGTGATGCGCTCCTCGCCCTCCCCGGCCGTCAGGCCGTTGGCAGCGACGTGCATGAGGCTCGCGAGCTCTGGATCGGTGCGTTCGACGGCGGCGATCACGGCCTCGACGCGGGCGGCGCTCACGTCCGCCAGCCCCGGGTACCAGGATCCCACGACCCGGTGACGACCTCGCCCGCGAGCACGGGATCGACGAGCGAGGCAGCCAGGTCGTGCCCGGCATCGAGATCCGGCTCGAGCCCGATGTCGCGGGCCATGCGGCGATATGGGACGCGCCAGTCGGCGGGTGATCCGGGCAGCCGCGGCGGCAGCGGGTGGGTCGCCCGCCCCTCGAACGTGACCTCCAGGGCCATCCTGAGCCGGCGGGCATCGAGGGCGGCTTCGCCCGCGACCAGCACGAGGTCGACGAGGTCCTTGACCCGCGTGCTCGCGAGGCCCCGCTCGCCGTAGGACCGGGTGGACGCGTGAACCTTCTCGGCGACCGCGAACTCGAGCGGGAGGGCCGCCACGACGACCGGGTCGATATCCGCGAAGGCCAGCAGGTCGGGTCCGTGGATCCGGTCCGGTTCGACACCGGCAGGCGGGTCGAATCCGATATCGAGCACGAACGCGTCGAACATGCGGCCGGCAAGCTCGGCGACCACGCGGTAGCGGGCCGCAGCGCCGTCGGCACTCCGGTCGAGGGTGCCCGTACGTTCGATGGCGAAGCTGAAGAAGTCGTCGAGGTCGAGGGCCTGGGCCGCGAGCAGGTCGGTGGTCGCGGAGGCCTCGTCGCCACGCACGGCGAGGTCGACGTCCCTGGTCGTGCGGGCCCGGTCCCCGAACCGGTAGTCGAGCGCGAGGGCGCCTTTCAGGATCCAGCGGTCCGGGGCCACGGCAACGAGGCGGGCGAGCAGCCGGTCGAAGGCGACCTCCTTGCGCAGCCGGGCCAGGGACGGCCCGCCCGCCCGGCTGGCAGCGCCGAGCCGTGCCTCGAGCGCCTGGCGGAAGGGCGGCGCGGACGCGTACCTCATCGGGCGGCATCCACCAGTGCGGCCTCGACCAGCCGTTGGACCCGCCGCCCGCGGATGCTCGCGGCCTCGCGGAGGAGCGCGGGAGTCGTCATGCCGCGGTCGAGCGCGGTCTTCACGGCTGCGGTGACCTGGTCGGGCGCGACACCGGCCGCCGCGACGTCGGCGATCGTGCGCGCCGGCGCCGTCACCCGCATGCCGCGCCGCGAGAGAGTGTCGGTGGGTCCCAGCGGGTGGGTGGTCGTGTGGATCGCCACCCCATCCTGCGCCACGAGGCGCCGGCGGCTCCGGGACACCGTGAGGTGCACCCGGTCCGCGATCGTGTCGGCGAGGCCGAGAACCTCGAGCGCCGACTCGTGGGACACGACCGCGTCGGGCGCCTGCCGGAGCCATGCCGCGACGATCTCGTCGCCCGGCTCGACCGGGTAGTCCCGAAAGCGGTAGAGGCCGCGGCCGATGCGCACGAACCTGCCGGACCGCATGTGGTGGCTGAGCAGACTGGTCTTGAAGCCGTTCTCCGCGGCCTGGGCGGCGGTGAAGCACCCTGCCTGCCCCGAGGCGACGGCGTACAGTCCCGCGTGGTCCGGACCCGCATGCCTGTCGCCCATAGCAACAAGTGTACTGCACAAAACGACGACAGGAACGCCAGGCTGTGGTTGGCCGTCCGCTACCCGACTCGCGCTTTCAGCCGCCAAGTGGCCGGGACAAAGAGGTCGGTGCCGGAGGGTTGAGACCTCTCGCCCCGACCAGACTGACCCCACCTGCGTGGGTCCGAGTCGCTGATCCCATCGCAGCAACTGGTGTCGAGTCGCGCCCGTTGCCATGCCCGGTCGGCTGCTCTATGCTTGACTCATGACAGTGAGAGTCAAGCACCGTCGCCGCGGCTATACCCGGGTCAGCGCGAAGCACCAGGTGACGCTCCCGGTGGAGGCGATGCAGCGGGCCGGCATCCGGACGGGTGACACCCTTCGTGCCGAGGTCCGCGGCCCGGGGGAGGTCCTCCTGGTCCGGGACGTCGATCCCGTGACCCAGTTCGCCGGCGTGCTGACCGGCGTCTACACGCCGGGAGAGCTCGACAACCTGCGCGACGAGTGGGACTGACCGTCCTCGACGCGGGCGTCGTGATCGCGGTTCTCGACGCCGGCGACACGCACCACGCGGCCGCCGTGATGGCGCTGACGGAAGCGCGCGATCGGGGCGACGAGCTCGCTATCCCGGTGTCCGCCTACGCCGAGTGCCTCGTCTCCCCGAGCCGGACTGGGCAGGCGGCCATCGCCACCGTGGACCGGTTCCTCGACGGCCTTCCCGCGCGTGTCGAGCCTGTGACCCGCGTCATCGGCGCCGCTGCCGCCTCCCTACGGGGCGCGCATGGACCTTCGTTGCGCCTGCCGGACGCCCTGGTCGTCGCCACTGCCATCGTGCTCGACGCCGATCGCGTCATCACGACGGACGCCCGCTGGCCGGCACTCCCCGTCAGAGTCGAGGTGCTCGACAAGGACGGATAGGGGCCGGGCATCGACGAGGCGGATCTGCGGGGACGACAGGTCTTCTCCACCGAACGAGCTGGCGTGGCTGGCGTGCCCCAGGCTCCGGGAACGATGACGAACGTCGACACGCTGCGATCCTCCGAGGTGAAATGTCGGCCGAAGGCCCCCATCCTCCAGGCGGGCTCCACTGTCGGGCGCCCACAGCCTCAGGGCTACTCAGGACTGAGGATTTGCCCAATCGGCGCTCACTTCCGCACGAGGAGCGCCGGCGCTTCCAGTCCGTCGAATCGAGAATGCGTCTACCCTTCGGAATCGACCACCGAGTGAGTTGCCAGGACTTGGCGATTCGCCGTCGACCCTGGAGGTGGCACATGAGCCAACTGAGAATGACGCGAATAGCCGCGTTCACGGCTGTGTTGGCAATCGGTTTGGCCGCATGCGGCGGTTCGACCTCGGATGCACCGACCCAAGGCGCGAGCGCTGGCCCGCTCTCCTCGGATGCACCGGCGACGCAAGGCGCGAGCACTGGCCCGCTCTCCTCGGATGGGCCCGCGATGCCGACGGCGGATGCACCGTCCACCGCTGCTCCGAACCCGGGTGGCGGCCAGCTGAACACCGCTGTCGTCACGATCGGCGCCGATCGGTACGAGTTCAGCAACCTCCGATGCGACATCTTTACCGCCGGGTACATCCAGGCAGGCAACTACGGTGAAGACCCCGAGGTCGTGATCGTGCTCCCGCCGCCCGGCTGGGAAGCCCAGGGCGACGTGTTCAGCCCGCCGAGCGTTCAGGTCTCGCTCGGCTCGGGGTTGGACGAGCAGGTGTGGTTCGCGGGCGACGACCCGCCGACCGTCACCTCGATCCCCGACGGCTCCACGCAACTCGACTACAGCGTGCCCGACGGCCGGCCGGTGACCGCGACCGGGACGGGGTCGTTCGTCGACGTCCAGGCGATCAACTTCGGTCGGGAATGGTCCACCGTCGCCGGCTCGTTCGAGGTCACCTGCCCGTAGGCGTTGCCGGGGCGCCCATAATCGGACTGGGTCGAGAGATCAGCGACCGTGAATCGATGAGCGTCCACCCATGAGCAAGACCCTCCAGGCCGGCCGGGATGCCTTCGGCCGCCACGATTGGGCGGCGGCTGTGGAGACGCTCGACTCGGTCGACCGCGAGACGCGACTCGCTGCCGAGGACCTCGAGCGGCTCGGCGCGGCACGCTGGTGGGTCGGACAGCTCGACGAGGCCACCGACGCGTTCGAGCGGGCGTTCGCCGCCTACCAGCAGGCCGGCCGCCCGACCGATGCCGCGCGCACCGCCCTCGAGCTCGCGTATCGGGCGTTCCGGGGCCTCGCCTCGCCCGTCGCCGCCGGCTGGCTCGCGCAGGCCGGCCGGCTGCTCGCCGACGTGCCGGAGTCCGGCTCGCACGCATGGCTAGGCGTGTTCAACACGATCGGTGCATTCGGGGCCCAGGACATCGACCAGGCCATCGCGTCTGCCGATGAGGCCATGGCCATCGCCCGTCGGCAGGACGAGCCCGGCGCGCTGGCTGTGGCCATGACCTTCAAGGGCTCCGCTGCGCTGCAGAGGGGGGATGTCGAGGCTGGCCTCGCCCTGATCGACGAGGCGGCGTCGTCGGTCGCCTCCGGGCGGCTCGACCTCCGGGTTGCCAGCGACATCTACTGCAACACCATCGCGGCCTGCCGCAGCATCGGCGACCTCGAACGGTCGGCGCAGTGGGCGGCCGAGGGCGAGCGCTGGATGCAGCGCAACGGGGTCGCGGCCTACCCGGGCGTGTGCCGCCTCCATCGAGCCGAACTCAAGATGCTCCACGGGAACTGGTCCGAGGCCGAGCAGGAGGCGCGCCTGGCCTGCCAGGAGCTCGAGCGGTATCGGCTGCTCGACGTCGTCGGGTACGGCCACTACCAGGTCGGCGAGGTCCGCCTGCGGATGGGCGACCTCGACGGCGCGGCGGCGGCGTTCGATCGGGCGTACGAGTACGGACACGACGCCCAACCCGGGCTTGCGCTGCTGCAGCTCGCCCGTGGCGACGTACAGGATGCCCGGCGCTCGATCGACCGGGCCCTTGCCACGGCGGCCGGGAGCGCAGGTGTCGCCGACCGGGTGACCCGTGGCCGACTGCTGCCGGCGCGGATCGAGATCGCCCTTGCCACCGGCGACCTCGAGGCCGCGCGCGAGGCCGTCGACGAGTTGGAGTCCGTTGCCGCCGCGTATGCCCGACCGTTGTTCCGTGCGGGTGCCATGACGGCGCGCGGCGAGCTCCTGCTGGGCGAGAACAAGGCGTCGGAGGCGTCACCGGTCCTGGGCCAGTCGTGGCGGCTCTGGCAGGCGTCGGACCTCCCGTACGAGAGCGCCCGGGCGCGCCTGCACTACGCGGAGGCGCTCGCCGCCGAGGGCGACGAGGCGACGGCCCGGCGAGACCTGCAGGCCGCCCGCGTGGTCTTCGAGCGACTCGGCGCGACGCTGGACCTGGAGCGGGTCGATGCCCTGCTGCGCGCGGGCGGCCCGGCGGCTGCGGCGGTGCCAGGGGCGGCGGGCGGCTCCAGGTCCGGCGCCCGCGTGGCCAAGACCTTCATGTTCACCGACATCGTCACCTCGACGGACCTCGTCGGGGTGATCGGCGACGAGGCCTGGAGCGATGTCCTGGGCTGGCACGACCGCGAGCTCCGATCGGCCTTCGCCACGCACAGCGGAGAGGAGGTCACGCACACCGGCGACGGGTTCTTCGTGGCCTTCGAGCGCGCCGGCGATGCGATCGCCTGCGCCGTCGACGTCCAGCGGCGGCTCGCGCGTCACCGTCGCGAGCACGGCTTCGCGCCGTGGGTTCGCATCGGACTGCACGCCGCCGAGGCGACGCGCAAGGGCGCGAACTACACCGGCGCCGGGGTCCACGTCGCCGCCCGCGTTGGCGCGGCCGCCGGCAGGGATGAGATCCTCGTGTCGGGTTCAGTCCTTGGGGCGGCCGGGTCGACCAGGTTCACCCTGTCCGAACCGCGATCGGTGACGCTCAAAGGCGTGCGCGAGCCCGTCGAGGTGCGCTCCGTCGATTGGCGCTGACTGGGCATGCGGGGCGTTTCCTGGTGTGCCTGGGCGACCGGTTAGGCGGAGCGATGCGAGCGTCGAGGAGCCCCATAGTCTGACGATCACGACGGCTGCGACCCCGAGCACGACGTTCGCGACCAAGGGGTCGTTGTGGGAGCCGTACACCGGGAACAGCGTCATGGTCGCGACGTTCAGGAGCGCGTGGAGACCGATCGCCGCGAACAGGCTTCCGCCCGAGGCGACGTAGATCCAGACGATGAGGATCCGCACGATGACCTGGTTCGCGCCCTGGAGAACCACCAAAGCCCAAGAGTGCCCGGCCGGCATCTCGAGCATGGCGATCACGTGCCACAGCGCCCAGACGACACCGAGCACGAGTGCCGTCGCCAGCGCGCTTCGAGCCGTCAGCAGCCGGTCGGTTGCGTAGCCGGTCCAGCCGACCTCGACGAGGATGGCCGCGGGTCGTGGTCGTGCCGGGCTGTGAGCCTGTCCTCCGGCACCACGACCGCTCTTCGGGTCATCCGACCGGGACATTGTGGTCGCTTCCCGAGGGTCCGGTCCCGAAGGCAGCATCCAGCGGACGCCCCCGGGCTCAGCCGGCGGCCGGTTGTCCTGAGACAACGTGCACGGCAATGACCGTCACTGGCCGGTGGCAGGCACCGACCAGTTCGGGCTACGACTGGGGCTCGGCGAGCGCAAACACCGGGAAGTCGGGCGCCACGCTGAGCACCTCGTCGACCGTTGCATGGCGATCCAGGCCTTCGAAGAACTTCCCGACCTCCCATGCCCAGCGATCGAGGTAGGCCTGGATCACCGGCGGCTTGTCGGCATCGGCGACCTCCGCTGCGGCGAACCGCTCGACGCGGCGTCCCACCCGGAGCTCCCCGGCTCCTGCGGCACGGAGGTTGCGTACCCACTGGGTGTGCCCACGCGGGGAGACCAGGTATCTCTGACCCTCGACCTCGAGGAGGTTCACCACGGTCGCGCGGACCATGCCAGACGTTCGACCCACGACCCGCAGCTCCCGAGTCCCCATGACGCTGAGGCCACGTCGGGTGAGCCACGCGATCGTTGCATTGAACACGTTGCGGTCGAACCAACCCGGGCGCAGGTACCGGAGCTTCGCTGTATGCGCGGTGCGCTCGTTCATGAGAGATCTCCAGATGCGTGGGCGGGCAGCGCCAGGCGCGATGCCCGATCTTGATGTGGTGCTCGCGGGAGTGTGCCGGTCACGACGACATCGTCAGGATTCGTGGGCGGCCAACGTGGATGAGCAGCGCGGCGAGGGTGAGCGTGCCGCCGATGACCGCTCCAACCGACAGGTCGGTCGCGGCGGCTCCCTGGCCCAGCCCGGCGGCGAGGACGCCGGCATAGGACCACGCCATCATCGTGCCGTGTGCCTCGCTGCGGCCCGGGCTGCGGCGCCCGGTCAGCAGGATCGCGTAGGCTCCGACGAGGGTCGCCACGCTCACGACCGTGAGGACATGGAATGGGCCGATGGCGCCGCTGGTGTCAACGCTCCAGGCGGCCAGATTCACGTAGGCCATGGCGCCGAGGTACAGGAAGCCGAGGCGGCGGTGGCGCATCGTTCCCTTCCGTCCGGCGAAGAGGACGGCACCTGCGCCCAGCGCGACCGTAGCGGCCGCCACGTGGATCAGGCCGGGCGGGATCATGCACGATCCCCGTTCCGGCGGCGGATCCAGAGGACACCGCCGGCCACCAGGCCGACGAGGAGCAGGGCCAAGGTCGACGGTGTCTCCCAGCCCGTGCCCACCAGGGCGGGGAAGAGCGTCTCGAAGCCCTCATCCCAGTTCTGGGTGGCATGGAACAGGAGGCCGGGGATCAGCGATCCCCCGGTGCCGTTGAACATCAGCGTGAACAGGAAGCTCAACCCGATGGCCAGGACCAGGAAGAGGCCGATGGCAAAGGGTTCGCGCGTCATCAGCACCGGCAGATGCCAGAGCCCCCATCCGAGGCCGATGACCAGGCTCGCCTTGAATGGCGACATCCGCTCCTGCAGCCATGGGAGCGCGAAGCCCCGCAGGCCAAGCTCCTCGCCCATCGCCCCTCGCAGGAAGAGCGAGATGAGGAGGCCGGCCTCGAGGCTGACAAGTGCGATCAGCGCCCGGTCGAAGGTGACCGCCGGCGCGGCGCCGGCGAGCGCGGTCGCCAGTCCATAGAGCCCGACGGGCAGGAGCGCCAGGAGGTACCAGCCCACCCCGAACCGCCAGGCGACGAGCCGGCGTCCGAGTGCCCGGAGGCCCCCGGTCCCGGCGGTCGCGGCGATCACGACGACCCCGGCGATCGAGAACGCGAAGTCGATCACTCGCGTGATGCCGTAGAGGAGCCACCCCGGCAGCGGTGGCGCGACCTCGAACTGCTGCGCCTCGACCATCACGAGGAATGCATCGGTCCCGACCCCGGCCTCCGCCGCCACGGCGGCGATCACGAGCCAGAGGCCCCAGGCGATGGCGTAGGCGATCGCGAAGAAGGCGAGGATCGGGGTCAGGCCGCGAAGCGCGGCACGGCTGGCGGGGAACCGGGTGGTTCGTGCGGTCGTGTCAGTCATGCCATCAGGATCGCCCGCGGCGCCGGGCGCCAGTAGTGGGCCGGATCAGGTTTCGAAGATGACAATCCTCACAGCCAGCCCCGTTCCCGGGCAATCCGCGCAGCGGCGACGCGGTTCGTGGCGCCAAGCTTGCCCATCGCCTCGGAGAGGTAGTTGCGCACGGTCCCCTCCGACAGGTAGAGGCGACTGGCGATCTCGGCGTTGGCGAGGCCCTCGCCCGCCAGCCGAACGACCTGTCGCTCCCGCTCGGTGAGCGGATCGGGTTCGCTCCACGCATCGGCCGCGAGCTCCGGATCGATCGCCCGCCGGCCGGCATGGACGGCACGAACCGCCTCGACGAGCTTCTCCACTGGCGCGTCCTTCAGGAGGTACCCGGCGGCACCCGCGTCCAGTGCTCGCCGCAGATACCCGGCGCGGGCGAAGGTCGTGACGATCAGGACACGCGTCGCGAGGCCCCGCCGTCGGATCTCGGCGGCGACCTCCAGGCCGGTTAGACCGGGCATCTCGATGTCGGTGAGGAGCACATCCGGCTGGAGCGCATTCACGAGACGGAGTGCCTCGTCGCCGTCGGGCGCGGAGCCGACAACCTCGATGTCCGGCTCCAGTCCCAGCAGCGTGCCGAGCGCGCCCAGGACGAGGATCTGGTCCTCCGCCAGGACGATGCGGATGCTCACGCGGCCGGAACCCGGACGCGGACCCGCGTGCCGGCGGACCGGTCGACAACCACCTCGCCGCCGACCGCCGATATCCGCTCGCGCATCCCGGCGAGGCCCGAGCCCTCCGCACCGGCGGTGCCGCGTCCGTCATCGGCCACCTCGAGCACGACGTCGGTTCCGTCCGCGGACACGGCGATCGTCGCCCGCGCTGCGTGGGCATGCCGGATGACGTTCGTGACCGCCTCGCGCAGGGCGAGGGCCAGGACGGACTCGTGCTCGGGATCGAGCGAGGGCAGGCTGGCCCGCTCCACGGTCACGTCGATATCGGCCGCCGCAAGCGCGCGCTCCGCTCCCTCCAGCTCCGCCTGGAGTGCCCGAGCCCGGTAGCCGCGCACCGCGGAGCGAACCTCCGTGAGCGCCTCGCGTCCGATGCTCTCGATGTCCTTGATCTCGGCGGCGGCCCGCTCCGAGTCCGTGGCCACCAGCCGGCCCGCCAGCTCCGACTTGACGATGATCACCGACAACGTGTGCCCCAGGAGATCATGGAGGTCGCGAGCGATTCGCTCGCGCTCGGCGAGGGCGGCCAGCCGCTCGATCTCCTCCTCGGCGCGCAGGAGGCGCCGCGCGGCGCGGTCACGTTCGACATCGAAGATGGTCACCGTCCCGATCACGATGGTGAAGATGACGGCCGGGGCGAGCACCGCCAAGCGGAACGGCATGGGGATCGGCGAGACGAGCACCATGAACGCGGCGAGGCCGGCGAGGCCCGTGATCATCGCGACAGCGCGGCGACGGGGCTCAAGGTGTGCGCTCGCGGCCGCGGCATAGATGATGAACACGCTCGCGCCGCCGTTCACGAACGAGCCGGCGAACGCGAGCGCTGCCAGGGCGCCGATGAGGAGCAGCTGCCGGCGCTGGTCGTGCGGGCGGAATGTCGCGAAGTAGATCGGCAGGAACGCCGCGACGAGCGCCGCGGCGAGGATCCAGTCGATCGGTCCGGTGTCTGGGTCGAAGATGGGCTGGAAGACGAGCGAGCCGAGGTAGACCAGCCAGATGTAGCGGGTCCACCTCGAACCGTCGGTCGCCTGCTCGCTCATGGATCTCATCCGTAGGTCTTGCCCTCATCGCGCCGGAACCCCCACGCAGCGACACCCAGGAATGCGACGGTGAACCCCGCCAGTGCCGCCAGGTGGAGCAGCGGGCTGCCTCCCTCGGATGCGCCCAACGTGCCGAGCGCGAGCTGGGCGAAATGATACGGCGGCAGGAATGGGGCGGCGGCCTGGACGACCTCCGGGAGCTGCGCGATCGGGATCCACAGGCCCGAGGCAAAGGCCATCGGCAGCCAGATGAGGTTCAGGACCGCGGGTGCCGAATTCGGGCCGACGAGGTAGCCGAAGGCCAGGCCCATCGCCGAGAACGGCAGCGCGCCGGCGACGAGCACGAGGGCCAGGCTGGCCCATCGGTCGATCCGCAACTCCACACCGCCGACCGTGACCCCGAGGCCGAACAGGGCGAGGACGATGAGGCCGGAGACCGTCGTGGCCATGACGACCTTCGCGACGAAGTACGCGAGCGGCGGCATGGGCGCGACGCGCTTCAGCCGCATCCAGCCCTGGCCTCGCTCCGTCGCCACCGACACCCCGAAGCCGAAGAGGGCAGCGCCGATCACGCCGAAGGCGCCGTAGGTCGCGAGCATGTAGGTCGTGACCCCGATGCCACCGGCCGTCTGGTCGGCCGAAGGTGAGCCCGAAGATCAGGTAGAACATCAGCGGGAAGGCGAGCGTGCTGACGGCGAACATCGGCACGCGGAGGAGCTTGAGGAACTCGTGGAGGGCCTCGGTCCGGTAGATCCGGATGAGGCTCGGCCCGCGGCCCGGCTCGGGCCGGACGCAGACGTCGGTCAGGGCGGTCATGCGGCTGCCTCGCTTTCGGTGGTCGTCTCGGTCGTCAGTGCCACGAACGCCTCTTCCAGGCTCGGCTCGACGACAGTGAGGTTGGTGAGGGTCGGATCGGCGGCGAGGAGCGCTCGGAGCGCCGGCTCGGCGGCCCCGACGAGGAGCTCGACCCAGGTGCCGTCGCGGGTGACGCGCTGCACGCCCGGGAACCGCTCGGCCTCGGCGACGGACACCGAGCTCTCGGCACGGAGACGTCGTCCGGGGACGAGGGACTTGATCTCGTTCGGGGTCCCGTCGGCGATGACTCGGCCATGGTCGATGACCACGATCCGGTCGGCCAGCGCGTCCGCCTCCTCCAGGTAGTGCGTCGTCAGGACGACCCCGCGGCCCGATGCCCTCAGCCCACGCAGGGTCGACCACAGCGAGCGGCGGATCTCGACATCGAGGCCGGTGGTCGGCTCGTCGAAGAAGACGAGCTCGGGATCGCCGGCGAGGGCGATCCCGAACAGGACGCGGCGCTGCTGGCCTCCCGAGAGGTCGCCGAAGAGCCGGCGCTCCAGCCCACCGAGACCGGCGGCCTCCACGATCTGGGCCATCGCGAGCGGCGCCGGGTAGTACGCCCGGAACTCGGCGAGGAGCTCGCGGACCCGCAGGGTCTCGGGCACGCCCGAAGCCTGCAGCATCACCCCGATTCGCCGCCGGGCCTCGAGGGCCCGCGGGTCTCGCCCGAAGAGCGTCGCGGTGCCGGCGGTCGGACGCGTGAGACCGGTGAGCATGCCGATCGAGGTGGTCTTGCCGGCGCCATTCGGCCCCAGCACGGCCAGCAGCTCGCCCGCCCGGATGGTCAGGTCGACGTCTCGGACGGCATCCACCGCCGCCGCGCCGCTGCCGAATCGCTTCGACGCCCCGCGCAGCTCGGCAAGCACCGGCCGTTCGTCGCGTGAATGTGTGGTCGGGATCGACCAGGTTGTGGTTTCCATGCCCCGACAATGCCGCTCGACGCGAGACGCCGGTAGTGTTCGCCATCAGGGGCGTGGCATGACATTCATCACCACGCCGGTGCCGGCCATGATCCAGTGCGCCGGCAACTCATAGACCGTTCATGCCGCGAGCCGGCCGGGAATGCCTACACCGGGCCGGCCGACAGGATGCCCAGAAGGCGGGCTCGAGCAAGGGCCTCGGTGCGGCTGCTCACGTCCAGCTTGGAATAGATGTTGCGGACGTGAACCTTCACCGTGAGCGGCGAGAGGAACAGCCGCTCAGCGATGCCCTGATTGGACAGGCCTTCGGCGATGAGTCCCAGCAGCTCGAGCTCCCGCTTGCTCAACGGGTCGGCGATGCCGTCACTGCCGGGCGACCGAGCTCCATGGGGGGCTGGGGCGCCGAGCCCGCTGCCGGTCGCGTCCGCGGCGAAGACATCCAGCAGCCGCAGGCAGTACTCGCGGTGCCGCCCCTGGGCCGCTGCCTCCCGCACCAGCCGCGCCATGGCGTCCCCTTCATCCACGAAGAGCCGCACGAAGCCCTCTGGCTCGGCGATCGCCATGACCTCGCCGAGCAGTGACACCGCCCGGCCCGGATCGCCCGCGGCACGATGTGCGAGCGCCTGGAGGGTCATCGCCCTCAGCCGATGGTCCGGCCACGCCCGGGACTCGGCCAGGCGACGAAGAGGCTCCAAGGCTGCCAACGCGGCGCCGGTCTCGCCCCGGGCAAGGCGGGTTCGAGCCCGGACCAGCGGCAGGTCGAACTCCTCGGCCAGCCTCGCCGCGCCGTCCACGTCGCCGCTGCGGAGGCAGACCATCGCCCGGGCGGTGGCCACGTTGGGGGCCTCGCGCGCGAGGTCACGCTCAGGCACCGAACGTTCGGCCTCATCGAGCATGCGGGCAGCCCCGGCAAGATCACCCTGGGCCAGCCTGACTCGGGCAAGCAGCACCCCGCAGGCTGCCGGTCGATCGGTGTTCTGCAGCTGACGGGCAAGCGCGAGGCTCTCCTCGCCTTGCTTCCAGGCAGCGTCCAGGTGGTTCCACTCGTAGCAGACGCGGCCAAGGCCGAGATAGGCACCCACGATGAGCGGGTAGGACAGATCCGCCGCCCGGCGAAGCGTGACCTCGTACGTCTCCGCGGCAGACCGGAGTGCGTTGTCAGCCTCCTGCATGCCCGCGATGCCGATCGAGGCAGCCACCTCTCCGAAGCGGTTGGTTGTCGCCTGGCTCATCGACAGGGCGTCGCCGAACGCCGCCCTGGCGTCTGCTCGATCGCCGAGGACCTCGTGGGCGCAACCCAGCGTCCAGGAAGCCTGGGCGCGAATTCGCAGGTTGCCCGAGTCGAGAAGCTCCAGCGCTCGCTGCGACTCGGCGATCACGACATCCGCCCGATTCCGGCCGAGTGCCAGCATCGCCCGATAGGCGGCGATCTGGCCCAGGAGGTCGCGGTCCAGATCGTTCGCCGGCCGCCCCTCGAGCGTCACCTGGGCGGCGTCGAGCATGTCGGCGATCCCAACCGTCTGCCCGTTTCCGAGCAGCGTGCTCGCATACAGAATCCGCAGCCTCGGCCGGGCGTCCAGGACCTCCGTGGACAGCGACGAAAGCCAGCCCAGGGCGGGGGCCAGGGCGTCGCGAACCTGAAGCGAGGGCAGCCGGTCCTTGATCAACCGCTCGGCATGTTCGCTGTCGTGGCCGGCCGTCGCATGTCTGAAGGCCTCGAGGTAGAAGCCGTTCTCGTCGTGCCACCGGCTTGCCCGACCGTGGAGCTCGTCCACCGCCGCGTCAGGCACGGACTGCCCGAGCCGCTGCCGGAGCAGGTTCCCGAACAGGTGGTGGTAGCGGTACCAGCGACGCTCGCCGTCCAGGGAAACGATGAACAGGTTCGCCCGCTCGAGATGCTCCAGGGTTGGCTGGCCCGGCGTCGCAGGATCCATGGTCACGGCATCGCACAGGGGCCCGCTCAGTCGATCCAGGATCGAGGTCCGAAGCAGGAACTCGCCTATGGCGGGCGGCTGCCGCCCGAGGACCTCTTCGACGAGGTAGTCGAGCACGAAGCGGTGGCTGCCCGAGAACGATCGGATGAATTCGGAGGCATCGTCGTGTCCCTTGAGCGAGACGGCGGCAAGCTGAAGGCCGGCGATCCAGCCTTCCGTGGTCGATTCGAGCGCGGCGACGTCCGCCGTCGAAAGACCAAGGTCCATGACCTGGTTCAGGAATGCTGAGCTCTCCGCGGGGGTGAACCGCAGGTCCGATGCCCGGACCTCACTCAGCTCGTCCCTGGCGCGCAGTCGCGCCAGGGGCAGGGCCGGATCCTCGCGGGTTGCGATGACCACGTGCATCTGCGGCGGGAGGTGCTCGACAAGGAAGGCCACGGCGGTGTCGACTGCCTTCGCGTTCACGCTGTGGTAGTCATCCAGGACCAGGACGAAATCGGTCGGGACGGCGGAGAGCTCGTTGAGGAGCGGCGTCAGGGCGGACTGGACCGCCGGCGGCTGCGGCGACTCGAGCATGGCCAGGACGCTCTCGCCGGCGCTCGGCGCCACGTTGCGCAGCGCCGCCACGAGGTAGGCCAGGAACCGACCCGGATCGCCGTCGCTCTCGTCAAGCGAAAGCCACGCGACCGGCAGGGTGCGCGCCGCGACCCATTCCGCGACCAGGGTGCTCTTGCCGAACCCCGCCGACGCCGAGATGAGCGTCAGCCGGCGGCGGAGCCCCTCGTTGAGACGCTCGTCGAGACGGGGGCGAAGGACGATCCGGGACCGGCGTGGCGGCACGTAGAGCTTGGTTGCCAGAATCGGCATTGCCACGACCAGATGGTAGATCGCGGACTGGCTCGCTCCACCGTCCGCATGCGCGTCAAACGGGCTCAATGGCCGTTGCGAATACCCCGTCGAATACCCCCGCGAGTACCTCTGCGGAGGTATGACACCCGCCCGCCGCCGGCCGATGCTGGCCATGCCCAATCGCGGGGCACCGTCACCACAGGCTTCGAGGCCAGGAGCGCCATGTCCGACGAGATCGAGCCCATGCCGGAGACGAGTCGAACGGCGGTCTATGAGATCCGAGTCAGGGGACATCTCGGATCCGCGTGGTCCGACTGGTTCGCGGGTCTCCGCGTCACGCTCGACGACAACGGCGACACGCTCCTGGCAGGCCCGCTCGATCAGGCGGCGCTGCACGGCGTGCTGCGGCGAGTTCGCGATCTCGGCATGCCGCTGATCTCCGTCACGCGCATCGAGTCGGGGCAGCAGTGGCCTCAAGCGTCAGTCGATGAATGGAGTTGAACCGGAATGGACACGAGCGCAGATCATCGTGGGCTCGACAACGTGGCCAGGTTCACGGGCGGCGTCTACCTCGCCTACATCCTGGCTTCGGTGCTCGCCACCATGCTGGGTCAGATCGGGCTGGGTGCAGCGCCACAGGTCTACCAGGCGATCACCACGAACGAGGGCTCGTTCCGCCTGGGTCTCGTCGTCGCGCTGACAACAGGGTTCCTCTTCCTCATGGTCGCCTGGGGTCTCTACGTCCTCCTGCGACGGGTCGACAGGAACCTGGCGCTGCTCTTCCTGCTGCTCAACGCCGTCGGAGTCGCCATCCAGGGCGCGAGCATGTTGTCGCTGGTCTCCGCGCTGCTGCAGGGAGACCCGGCCAGCCACATGCAGGTCTACTCGGCGGCACAGCTGGAGGGGCTGGCGTACCTGTCCATCAACGTCTACAAGGCGGGCTGGGTCACGGCGCAGCTCTTCTTCGGCACGTGGCTGTTCCCCCTCGGCTACCTGGTCTACAAGTCCGGCTACCTTCCCCGGTTCCTGGGCGTCCTCCTGGTGCTCGACGGAATCGCCGTCCTGGTCTGGTTCCTCCAGGCCCTGCTCCTGCCGGACTACCCGGCGATCCACTACCCCGGCCTCGCGTTGAGCTTCGTCGCCGAGCTCGGGTTGGGCCTGTGGCTCCTCGTCAAGGGCGTGAAGGTCGTCGACTCCGCAGTGGGCCTGCCGGCTCACAAGCGTGTCGCGGATCCGCAGGCCGAGGGGGCTCGTTGACCCCGTGCCGGTGATCGGCGTCGCGCCCGCGACCTGACCGCTCGCGTGCAGGTGCCGGACCCCACCACCCCCACACACACATCGGGAGCCTACCCATGACAGAACCGTCGACGAAGTCAGCGTCTCTGCCGCCGCGCTGGTTCATCCGCCTCTTCTGGGCGGTGCAGCGGGCCGTCTACTCGGTCACGGGCGGGAGGCTCGGCCTCCGGACCGCGACCCCTGACCGCTGGGGCATGATGCGCCTGCGGACGATCGGGCGGCGCAGCGGCGAGGAGCGTGTCGCCATCCTCGGCTACCTCGAGGACGGTCCGGACCTCGTCACCATGGCCATGAACGGCTGGGGCGATGCCGAGCCCGCCTGGTGGCTCAACCTGCAGGCGCAGCCCGACGTCACCGTCGACCTGCCCGGGGGCTCGCGCGCTGTTCACGGACGTGCGGCGAACCCCGATGAGCGACCTCGCTTGTGGGCCAGGTGGGCCGTGTACGACAAGGATCTCGACGCCTTCGCCGCGCGCCGCTCACGCGAGACCGCCGTCGTGATCCTGTCGCCCCGACCCTTCAAGGGGTCATCACCGGATCTCGAGCATCTCAAGCGCAAGGGCGAGCCAGTTGGGCCCGCCCCAACGACAGGAGAGAAGCACGTGAACACGAACCGAACCAGCGCCGCAGCGACGGCCAAGCCCGGCCTGAGCGCGGATCGGAAGGCCGCCGCCTGGATCGGCGTGCTGTACATCATCGGCACGGTCGGCCTCGTCCTCAGCGTGGCCGTCTCAGGCGGGATCCGGTCGGGCCCCGACTACCTCGCCAAGATCGCCGCACAGCCGAACCAGGTGGCCATCGGGGCCCTGCTCGTCCTGCTGGCAGGCTTCTCACTCGCAATGGTGCCGGTCGTGTTCTGGCCGATCGGCAGGCGGTACAGCGAGACGCTGGCGATGGGTTACGTCGTGTTCCGTGGTGGGATCGAGGCGGTGATGTACATCGCCACCGCCCTCGCGTGGCTGCTGCTGATCGCGCTCAGCACGCAGCCGGATGCGGCGCCGCTCGCCGGCTTCCTGCGCACCGCGGAGTCCGTGGCCTGGGACCAGCTGCTCGCCATCCCGTTCGTTCTCGGTGCGCTGATGTTCTACGTGATGCTCTACCAGGCGCGGCTCGTCCCCCGGTGGCTGTCGGCCTGGGGGCTCGTGGGGGCCGCGCTCTACATCGTCGCGCCGCTGGGAAGCATGTTCGAGCTCTCGCTCGGCGTCCTCATGGCCCCGCTCGCGGTCCAGGAGATGGTCATGGCCGTGTGGCTGATCGCGCAAGGGCTTCAACCCGGGCGCGCCGCTCCGGCGTGAGCTGGAGTCATCGCCATCCCACGCCGCCCTGCCCGCGATGACGGCAGGAGCCTGACACGAGGAGAGCCCGAGATCCGGGAGAAGCGGAGCACCCTGGGCGCCACGAATTCCTGATCGACCAGGGCGTGGCGCCCGATGACGCGTTGGAGCTGTACCAGTCGCTGGTCGCCTTCACGACCGGCTACTCGATCCTCAGCGCACCCCTGGTTGTTGACCGCTCGGCGCCTGGTTATACTCCCGGTATGAAGACGGCCGTCTCGGTGCCCGACGACCTGTTCGCCCAGGTGGACCGCCTCGCGAAGCGCTCCCGCCGCTCGCGCAGCGAGTTGTACAGCGCGGCCCTGCGCGAGTACGTCGCCCGCCATGCCCCGGACGAGGTTACGGCCGGCCTTGACGCCGTGCTGGCGGACGTTGGCGATGTCGGCCCCGACCCGTTCGCCGCCGAGGCCGCCCGCCGCACCCTGGCCGCCACCGAGTGGTGATCGCCCAGGGCGAGGTCTGGTGGGCCGACCTGGCCGAGCCAACCGACTCCGAGCCCGGGTTCGGCCGCCCCGTCGTGGTCGTGCAGGGCGACGCCTTCAATGCGAGCACGCTCCGAACGGTCGTCTGCGTCGCGCTCACGAGCAACCTCCGCTGGGCGGATGCCCCGGGCAACGTGCTGCTGGCCGCCCGGGCCACGGGGCTCCCGAAGGCATCGGTCGCGAACGTGACGCAGGTCGTCACGCTCGACCGCGAGGCGCTGACCGAGCGCGCCGGCCGCCTGCCCGAGTCGAGCCTCGAGCTGGTCATGGCTGGCATCGACACGCTGCTCGGCAGGGGCTGACCGCGACGCGAGCTGGGAGCGCGCGCGCCACCGACGCCGTCCTTCTTGAGTCGCCGCCCGATTGACATCTGCCCCTCCAGCGCATAACGTGCTATTCGTGAGTAGCATGTTGATGGACCCGCCAGCCACGCTCCGCAGTCGGGCGTTGTCGTCGGCCGCGGGGGTTCTTCTGGCGGGGGTGCCCATGCTCGTCCTGGTCCCGCTGGGACTCATCCCCTGGCTGGGGGGAGTCGATCCGAGCTGGGCGGTGGGTATCGGCGCGATCGCCGGGGCCGCAGCCGCGGTCGTTGCAGGCGCGCTCGGCTGGATCCTCGCCGACCGCGTCCTTGGGCAGTCCCCGCCGGGGCGATGGTTCGTGGTGAAGGTCGCGGTGCTCGCCGTGATCGCCGGTGCCGGGCTGGTTGCGGGGTTCCTCGCCGTCGGCACCGACACCCGTGTTGAGCCGGGCGGGCTCGCCGCTGAGCCGCTTGCGCGCTCGCTGGCCTACGGATTCTCCGGCGTCGTGATGATGTCGGGCATCGCGATGCTGTATGGGCTGTTCCTGCTCGGCATCCCAGCGCTGATCGTCGCTGCCGTCCTCGTCTGGCTCTGGATCCGGGTCGTCCGCCGCTTCATCGGCGAGCGTGTCGGGATCTCCACTCAAGCGATCCGACCAACTCCCCGCAAGACGGTCCCGTTCGCGTCTGATCGGAGGATCGCCGGATGGGTGGCCGTGGTCGTGGCCGCAGTCCTGGCCGGCGCGGAGGCAGGAGCGAGGGCGGCATCGAACGATCCCCCCGGCATCCTGCACGGCGCGCTCTTCGCGTGGATCCTTGCCTTTGTCGGTCCGGCGCTCGTGGCTGCCGCCGGCCTGCGCGCTGGGTCGGCGGCGCTCGTGAGGGTCGGTGCGATCGGGCTGGTCGTCGTCGGGTCGATCGCGACAGTCGTGGGCACGATCGGTCTTGCCGTGGCGGGCGTCGTCCTGGCCTGGGTCGCCGGTCCCGGTCGCGCTCGACTCGGGTTGTCTGCCGCGCCGGCACTCCTGATCGCGTTGCTGGTGGTCAGCGCACCCGCAGCACTTGTCGCCACGACCGAGAAGGTGTGCTGGGACGTCTACGCCGAGGGGGGACTGACGATGCGGTTCTTCCCCGACGAGCCCAACGGTCCGTCGGAGGTGCCGATCCTCTCATCCGGCTGTGACGAGGCCTCATTCTCCGGTGTCGGCGCAGCCCTGGCGACGTACGCGACGATCGGTGCGCTCGCGCTGACGCTCATCGTCGCGAGATCGCGTGCGGGCCGGCGCGTGGGGCCGGGATTCGAGCCAGGGCCCGGCTAGCGGGCTGGCTGCCCGTGTGACTCCATGCGCGCCCGGTAGACGGCTACGCGCAAGACCGCCGAGAAGACCGCCAGGCCCAGCTGCACCATGAAGGCCAGTGCCATCAGCACTCGGGCGACGTCGTTCGAGATCCACTGCGCCAGGAACCTGAGGGAGCCCGGCAACAGGTCTCCAAGATGGGCGAAGTCAAAGGGAAAGGCCCCCAGCAGCCAGGCAGCGGCGAAGGCGGCGAAGAAGAGCCCGCCAAGATCAAGGTCTCGGGACCGGTCCTTCTGGCCCACGACGATCAGGGCACACGTGGCAATCCAGAACAGCAGCGTCCCGTACAGCAGGAGCGTCTCCAGCGGGCCGAACGACGCCGTGAAGAGTCCCGTCGACTGCACCTGGTGGGCAATGAGGTACGACCCGATCAGGACGCCAGCCAGGATGATGGCGATGGACATGCCGCGGTCCTCGTACGGGTCTGCGTTGGCCACTTCCTTCTGGACAAGCCTGGAGAACCCGGTGCCGCTGCCCGGCTCGTCAGACATGCTGGGCCTCCATCGACAGGGTCGCCTCGACCGGGCGACCGGTGGCGCCCTCGCCCGGCATCGGCCCGGCGACGTGCGCAGATGCGACACCCTGCTCGAGCCGCCGGACCCGGAGCGCCTGGTCGACGCGAAGGACGCGGAAGCCCTGCTGATCGCCGGCCGTGAACCGTGTCGCCACCGCCTGCATCGGGATCACCTCGGGCCGGTCGACCTCGCAGGTCTGCCCATCGTGCACGATCGTGGCGGACCCGGCTGCCAGCACGTTCTGGAGCCACTGGGTGCGTGACCCGTACACGAGCGCGATCACGAACCCGTCGTCGGTGGCCACCACCCCGACCGGCGTCTCGAAGGACCGGCCGGAGACCCTGCCGCGATGCCGGATCACGGACGCGTACGCTCCGGGTGTGCCCGCCGATCCCATCTGCTTCGGGTTGATGATCGCGCGCTGGAGCCGGATGAGGGGCCCGAGGACGAGTGGGGACTTCGTGCGCATCCCGAGCACGTAGACCATCGCGATCGCCAGCACCCCCAGGATCACCGCGCCCGCCAGGGTCGCCAATTGCATCAACATCGGTGCTTCCTCTGCATGTCTTGGCCTGCTACACTGTAAGCCAACACCGTAAGCCTAGGACTACACCGTAAGCCTGTCAAGAGGTGGGAATCGGATGACGAAGCCGCTGACGCCGCCCGCTCGAACCGCGGCTCGCCGGAAGCCGCTCAGCCGTGACCGCGTCCTCCGGGCGGCCATCCGCCTGGCGGATGACGGCGGCCTCGAGGCAGTGTCGATGCGCAAGCTCGGCCAGGTGCTCCGGGTCGAGGCGATGTCGCTCTACAAGCACGTGGCCAACAAGGACGACATCCTCGACGGCGTCGCCGATCTCGTCACGGCCGAGTTCGAGGTGCCATCCGGGGACGTCGACTGGAAGACGGCCCTCCGGCGGAGTGCGATCTCGGCGCACCAGACCCTGCTGCGTCATCCATGGGCCGGCAGCCTGATCGAGTCACGCTCGAACACCGGTCCCGCGAGGCTGCGCTACCTCGAGGCCGTGATCGGCGCCCTCTCGGCCGCGGGCTTCCCGATGCCGGTCGTGGTCCGCGCGATCATGGCGCTGGACAGCCACACCTATGGCTTCGTCCTCCAGGAGCTCGCCTGGCCGTTCGACGAGGACTCCGCTCCGGAGGCGGCGGCGGCGTTCGCGCAAGGGATCCCCGCGGGCGAGCTCCCGAACCTGCTCGCGATGGCGGAGATGGCGGCATCGGCGCCGAGCAGCGTCCGGGCCGACTTCGAGTTCGGACTGGACCTGATCCTCGACGGCCTCGAGCGACTCCGGGACACCGCCGGGGGCTGATCGCGGGCCGGGCCGGCGTGCTGGTACCCGGCGTGAGGGTCTCATGTGGGCCCGGATGTCGTCCGCGTTGAGTCGCGATCGGGCAGGCACAAGTCTCCAGGGACTCAACCGCCCGACCACCACGAGGAGCTCGCGCCGGGGCCACGCACGGGCGCGTGACGAGCTCCCCACGGTGGTCGCCCACCCCAGTCATACGCGACTTGCCGGTGCCGGCGCGCTTGAACGTCAGGAACCCGGCGGCGGCCCGTCGAGGTGTCAGTCGTCAGCGTCGCCCCGCCAGGCCTCGAGGGCCTCGCGCGCGATAAAGAGCGTCATGCCCAGGGCTGCGAGCGGGTCGGCCCACCACCAGCCGAACAGGGCGTTCGCGCCGATCCCGACGAGCAGGAACAGCGACAGCCAGAAGCAGGCGTCGGTCTGGAAGGCGTCCGCGGTCATCGCCCGACTGCCGAGCGCGACCCCCACGCGCCGCTTCTGCCGGGCCAGCCACCACATGACGGAGAGCGAGGCGATCGCCAGCACGATCCCAACGAGCGAGGGCTCGGGTCGCTCGTTCGCAAGCAGCGACGTGATCGAGTCCCAGGCGATGTAGGCCGCGAGCAGGATGAGCGAGCCGGCAACGAGCTTCTGGGCCCGACGCTCGACCTGCTCGATCCGCGCCTCGTCGTCCTCGTCGGAGTTCCGCTCGGCCAGCAGGCGCCAGATCATGACGGAGCCCGATGCAGACTCGACGAAACTGTCGATCCCGAAGCCCAGCAGCGCCACGGACCCCGATGCCATCGCCGCGGCGATGGCGATGATGCCCTCGACGATGTTCCAGCCGACGGTGAGGTACTCGAGCCTGAGGGCTCGGCGGAGGAGGGCGGGGCGCTCGGCGGTGGCGGTGCTCACGCGTGGCTCACTGCTTCAAGGCGGCGCCGGAGTCCGTGACTAGGGCAGCTCGGTTGTGCCGAAGGTCGCGTACCAGTCGGCGGCGAAGGCGTTCACGGCCTGGGTGACATCGGGTGCGCCGAGGGCGGCTCGCAGGAGCGCCGGGGGCAGGGTCACCGCCGTGGCGCCGGCTTCGAAGGCGGCGCTCACCTGGGCGACGTTCTTGAAGCTGGCGGCCATGATCTTGCACGTCGCGCCATGCCGGTCGATGAACTTGGCCAGCGACTTGATGGTGGCGCCGGTGTCGATGTCCAGGCTCTCCATCCGGTTGAAGTAGGGCGCGACGTAATCGGCGCCGGCCGCGATCGCGAGGATGCCCTGGGTCTTGGAGTAGATGGCGGTCGCCGTCACGCCAATGCCCTCGTCCTTGAGCAGCCGCATGGCGTGGATGCCCTGCTCGGTGGTCGGGATCTTCGCGTACACGTTGCCGTCGACCTGGTCGAGCAGGCGATGGGCGTCGGCGACGATGCCGGCGGCGTCCTGGGCGAGCACCTGGATGTGCAGGCTCCGGTCGGGGCCGATGATCTCGCGAATCCTGCGGAAGTGGTTGTAGAAGTCGATCCGGCCCTCGGCCCTGATGATGGTCGGGTTCGTGGTGACCCCGGCGACCGGGTAGAGCGGCGTCATCTCCTCGATGTCGGCCAGGTTGGCGGTGTCGAACAGGATCTCCACGCGGTCCTCGCTTCCATGCCGGGCGGGTCGTCGAGCGTGTCATCGTACGCGACGGTACGATCCCGGGATGTCCCCCGATGTCCTCGCACTCTTGGCCGAGGACCGCGACGCGTGGCGTCCCTTCGAGGCCCTCGCCGACCTGACCGACCAACAGCTGACCGCCCCGGTCGAGGCCGCGCACGGCTGGACCGGGCGGCAGCTGATGGCACACCTGCTGTCGGGCCACGAGATGGGACTCGCGGTCGCGACCGAGCTTACGGGCGGCGAGAGCAGCCCGACCAGGGAGCGCGCCGACGCCGACTGGGATGCGCGTGGAGGCGACGTCATCAACGCCGAGATCGATGCCCGCTGGGCGGCGCTGTCGATGGCCGAGCTGCGCAGCCGCTTCGCCACCCTCCCAGGTCAGCTCCGCGACGTGCTCACCGCCGTCCCCGAGCGTCGCTGGGTCCAGCACAGCGATCACCGCCGCTTCTTCCGCTCCGAGACGACGGCCCACTACGAGGACCATCTCGACGACCTGGCTGCGATCCTGGCCGCGCCTGGCCGCCACTCGCCGATAGGCCCTCGAGGACGGCTCGCCAGGGAACTCCCGCAGCTCGGGCGACGGGGTGGGTCAGGACCTCACGGTGAACGCGTCGATCGCGACATACGGATGCCCCGGCGACGAGAGCACCTTGATCGTCACGGTGTGCTGACCCGGCTTCTTGAAGGTGCGGCTGAACAGCACGGCCCGCGCGACGAAGGACGAACGGTAGAGGTCCACGCGGGCGACGGCACGACCGTCCACGAGGACGAGCGCGCTGCCGCGGGTGGGACCCAGCGGCCCGATCCAGCGCACCGACGAGCCCTTGAACGTGAAGCTCGCGGTCGCCCCGGGATTGGTGGACCACGTGACGTTGCCGCCCAGGTAGCTGCGACCCTGGGCGTTCCCCCAGCCGCCGCGGTACGTGATCTTGCCGCTGTGCTCGGAGTACGTCCTGGTGACCGGCTTCGTCCTCGGCTTCGCCGTGGGCGTCGGCGGTCGGCTTGGCGGTCGGCTTGGGGGTTGCTGATGGCGTGGGGTCGGCGTCGGCGTCACCGTCGGCGCGGGCGTTGGAACAGGGGTTGCGGACGGGGTCGGCGCCGGGGCGTGCGTTGGCGCCGGCGTCCCGGTCGGGAGCCCTTCCGCCGTGGACAGCCAGGCTCCGCCCGACGACGAAGCCGCGAGCCAGCCCGCATCGCCGACCACGCTCAGGCTGACCCCGATCCAGTTCGTCGCGCGGCCCGTGACGGCCTCGACGCCGGGCACCTCGAAGCTGATCGAGGCTCCGGGCGCAAGGTCGGTCACGAGCGGGGCCGCGACGAGGTGCACCGGCTCCGGGTCGGCCGGGGCGCTCGGCGTGGTGCCAGCCAGGGCCGTTGCTGAAGCGGTCACCGTGACCAGCGAGCGCACCGCCTCGTCCTTGGATCCGCTGGCCCCGAACGGGGCGGGGTCGGGCGCGGCCGGGATCGTCACCCGCCCGGTGTTCGTGATCCGGACGGCCGCGCCGGTGCCATCCGGGCTCGGCTCGATGTCGTAGGTCACGGCCCGATCGTCGAACACCCGGACTTCGACTCCCGGGACATCCACCCGCTCGCGCGCCGGCAGCGGCAGGCGGCCGACATCGCGCAGCTGGATATCGAGCACGTATCGGCCGGGCTCTCGCGGAGTCGCGAGCGCGAGGGTGATCGTGCGTGCCTTCGTCCGGACCCTGCGCGCCGCGACCGTCGTCGAGGCGCTCGTCCTCGTGACGTCCGCGCTCGGCGGCGTGATTGGCGACAGGCGCGTGGCAGCGGCCCATGACCCCGGCATCGCCATCGCGTCGATGTCACCGAGATCAACGGCGTCCACCTGGCTGGTCGGGGGATCCGCGGCCGCTGCCGCGAGGACCTCGGAGTCGAGCTCGATCGGTCGCCAGGTCGCCTGGAACTCGACACCCGCGGGGACGGCGCCCCCGGACCATCGGAGGCGGACCGAGGCCCGGACGCCGGCATGGAGCGGGTCACCCACGGTGGGGGCGGCGAACCGGATCTTCCGTCCGGCCAGGGAACCCAGGTGGAGCGAGCTCGCGATCCGGCTCACGGCCTCCCCCCATCGCCCGGACGAGGACCAGTACTGCTGCATGCTCCGGAGCGTCGGCTGGCCGCCCCACCAGCGGCCGCCCGGGGTCAGATACGAGGCGGCGATGAACTTCGCGGTCGCCTTGACGCTCGCTGCGTACGACCTGTGGGTGCTGGCGTACCGGAGCGGGTCCCGGTCGTAGGCGTTGAGGCCGAACAGGTTGTGCTTGACCCTCGAGATGTAGCTCCGGCCCCAGCCCGACTCGTGGAGCGCGGCCGCGAGGAGGAAGCGGGCGTTCACCTTGTACTTCCGTTCCGCGGCGAGGAAGGCGGCTCCCAGCGGCGGCAGCGGCGTCCGCGCCTTCAGGTACTCGTCGATCGCCCAGGCCGACACGCCGCTCCTCGACCGCAGGTTCGTGTCCAGCGTGATCGGGCCGTTGACGTGGTAGCGCCGCGAGTGCGGCATGCCGGCATTCACGGTGGTGGCGAGGAGGCTCATCAGGATCGCGGCGGCGATGATGGCCGGCACGATGCGGGGTCGATGGGGGGCGGTCATGGAGTCCTGCTGTTGCCGCGGCGCGCGGCGTGTGTCGAAGGTCGGTGGTGGCGGCGCACGGCCGACGCGGCGTGGTCGTGCCCTGGCGCCCGGGGACTCCCCTGACCATCGGCCGGACGGCCCGATCCGTCCACGGCCCAATTCGCCCATCCGGGCGCGTCGATAGGCCTACGTGTTCCGGATGACGATCCGCCGCACGGCCTCGCTCAGCTCAGGACGTGGTCATCACGCGCTGGGGGCGCCGCCGAGCGCTCGCCTGACGACCCACTCCATCGTGCCGCCCTGGGCGATCAACGTGAACAGGACGATCCCGAACGTGATGCTCTGGAGCACCTCGCGTTGCGGGAAGTCAACCGGCAACGAGAGCGCCAGCGCGACGGCCACCGCGCCGCGGAGCCCTGACCAGAAGAGGACATGGAGCCAGCCACGACGTAACCCGCGGCCTCGACCGGCAATGCGCGCCGCCCCTCCGAGCAGCCCGTAGGTCACGAGCGCGCGCCCCGCCAGGACGGCCGCGATCCCCCACGCGATGGGCACCGCGGCCTCGGCCAGGTTCTCCACGGTGATCGCGAGGCCGACGAGGAGGAACACGACGGCCGTCATCAGGAACGCGAGGAACTCCCAGATCGTGTCCAGCGCTTCCTCGGTCCTCTGGCTCATGCCGATCCTTCGCCCGTAGCTCCCGAATGTAATCCCGGCCACGACCGTGGCAATTACGCCGGACTCGTGGAACGCGTCCGCGAGGACGTAGGTCCCGTAGGCGAGCAGCAGCGAGATGGTGGTCTCGATGAGGTGGTCGTCCACGCGGGCCACGAGGCGCGATGCCAGGAGTCCCGCGACGGCGCCGATCACCACGCTCACGACGAGCGTGGTGACGAAGGCCCAGATGACCTCGGTCACCCCGATCTCACCCTGCACCGCGCGCAGGGCGATGGCGAAGACGACGATCGCCGTGCCGTCGTTGAACAGGCTCTCGCCCTCCACCAGCGTCGTCAGCGATTTCGAGGTGCCGAGCCGCTTGAAGGTGGAGATGACCGCGACGGGATCCGTTGCCGAGACCATCGCGCCCACGACGAAGGCGAGCTCCATCGGCAGGCCGGTCGCGAGGTGGAGGACCGCGGCGACGACGGCCGCCGAGATGAGCACGCCCGGGATGGCCAGGAGGGCGATCCCACCGCCGGTGCTTCGGAGGCGGCCCAGGTCGGCGTGGTACGAGGCCTCGAAGACCAGCCCGGGAAGCAGCACCAGCAGCACAAGCTCGGGCGTGATCTGGAACCCCTGGTCGGGCACGAACGTCGCCACGCCCAGGCCGAACAGCACCAGCGCGACGGTGTACGGGAAGCCGAACCGCCTCGACAGCAGGGCGAGCAGCACGGCGGCCACCAGGAGCACCGCGAAGAACTCGACGGCCTGGAGGGTCTCCTCGCCTGCCACGCTCAATCCTCCCCGGGGCCGTGCCTCATGACCCAGACGGTGGCCACGCGTCGGCTCCGCACCCGATCATCCCATGGGAGAAGACCGGAGTGGGGCGCCGGCCAGCCAACCGGCGGCCTGCTGGCCCCTGCGCGGCCGTCGAGACCATCCGCGAGGCGTTACGATGCCGTGATGATCGACCTCGTCCTCACGCTCATCGGCCCCGACCACCCGGGCATCGTGGACTCCGTGTCGGAGGTCGTCGCCGCCAACGGCGGCAACTGGACCGACAGCCGGATGGCGCACCTCGCGGGCAAGTTCGCCGGCGTGCTGTGCGTGGAGGTCGCCGATGAGCAGGCGTCGGCGCTCGAGGAGGCGCTCGAGCGTCTCGAGGTCAGCGGCCTCAAGATCACCGTCGAGCGGAGCGCACCAGAGGACGCTCCGCGGCAGCCCGCGATGGAGATCGAGCTGCTCGGCCTCGACCGCCCCGGCCTGCTCCACGAGGTCTCGGCCATGCTCGCCGCACACCGGATCAACGTCGAGGACCTGGAAACTGACCGGCCTGCCGCCGCCCACTCGGGCGACCGGATGTTCCACGCCCACATCCGCGTCATCCTCCCCGAGGCCGTGGACGTGACCGCCATCCACCTGGCCATGGAGCGCCTGGCCGACGACCTCATGGTGGAGATCCGGCTGGCCTGATCCGCCGAGGCCCTGAACCGGCGCCTCGACGCCCGGGTCGCCGGTGCGGTGTCCGGACCGCCCGGGTCCGCGCCGCCGCGGAATGCCCGATCGTGCCAGCCGTGCTGCCCGTTCGACACCGTTGGGAAGCGCGGCCTGGTCTTGATCCCGCGTCAGCGAGGTCCGACAATCGGTGGGCGATCCAGCGGGAGTGTGGTCGGAATGAGGGAACGCCGTCGCCTGGAGGATGAGCCCCAGCTGGACCGCGGGCGCCCCGGATCCCCCGGTCCCGACGCTGCCGCGCCGGCCACCGCCGCGTTCGACGCCGCCCGCCCCGCGCGGGGGCGTGGCCGTGGGGCTTCCTCCGCCGTTGCTCGTGCGATCGACGGCCTCCACGCCAGCGCCGGGAATGGCGCTGTCGCCCGGCTCCTCGCGGGAGGGGGCACCCGCCAGCTGGAGGCCCAGATCCCGGTCCGGGCGACCCGGACGGAGACCACCGGACGGCCGGTGGTGCAGCTGAGCATCGATGATGAGGCCGCCCCGCTGGGTGAGGCCGCAGGGGCGACCGGCTCGGAACCGGAGACGCTCGGGACGGGTGCCCCGCCGCACGGCCCCAGCTGGACCCGTGTCGGCCCGTCGACACCCTCCTCCTACACCGTGTCCGGGTCGCTTCGCGACGTGGCCAACGCCGTCGCCGCACGGCCCGAGGCGGGCTCCGTGACCGCGACACCTTCGAGTGACATCGAGACCTGGACCCCGGATGGCGGCACGGAGCAGGTCATCGCCGCGCGAGTCACGGTCGGCCAGGTCGTGGAGCTGCCGACCTGGACCGACAAGTCGAGCGCGACGACCAAGCAGCAGGCGGAGTGGGATCGATTCCACGCGGCGATCACGACGCACGAGGGTGGCCACGTCTCGACCGACAAATCCTCCTTTGCCGGCGCCCACTCGAGGATGGTCGGCAAGTCGCCCACCGACGGCGACACGGCGCTGGACGGCGTCGTTGCCAAGGCGACCACCGACAACGACGCGTACGATGCTTCAACGAACCGCGGCCTCAGCCAGGGCACGGGGATCAACCCCAACATCGACGAGGTGACGAAGGTCCCCTGAGCGGGCCATCCGGCCAGGAGGCGACGTCATGGCCATCGACTCGGCACGCTGCCCGACCTGCGGTGAGGACCCGCATGGCGACACGCCGAGTGCTCGCCGCGGCCGTTGCCCGAGATCGAGGAATAGAGAATTCTGGCCAGCGCGCCGTGCAATTGCCTGCCCACAGCCCAGGGCGACTGGATCGAATGCGCGCACTGCGGGCTGCCCCAGCGGCCCGGCAAGCAAGTTCTGTGGCTTCTGCGGCCACCGCTGGGTGACGGCCGAGCCTGGCTGAGCCAGGCAGGGATTCCCCGGTGGCCCCACAGGCCCGGTGGCTCCCGGCGATGGCGTTACGGGGTTCCCCGCTCCCCGC
>CAVQSY010000035.1:0-4217 GCA_963716025.1 uncultured Chloroflexia bacterium | reverse complement strand
GCGGCGGACGTTCCATGATCCCGGGTTCGCCTGGCTCCGCCGCCAGGGCGAGAGCCGGGAAGACGTCGGTCACGAGGTTGAGCCACAGGATCTGAAGAGGCAGGAGGGGCGGCGGCAAGCCGATGAGCACGGCGACGACCATCGTGATGATCTCGCTCAGGTTGCACGAGAAGAGGTAGTGAACGAACTTGCGGACGTTCGCGAAGACGATCCGGCCCTCCTCGACCGCAGCCACGATCGTCGCGAAGTTGTCGTCGGCCAGGACGATGTCGGCGGCCTCGCGGGCAACGTCCGTGCCGACCCGACCCATCGCCACCCCGATGTCCGCCACGCTCAGCGCCGGCGCGTCGTTCACTCCGTCGCCGGTCATCGCGACCACCCGGCCGCCGGCCTGGAAGGCGCCGACCAAGCGGAGCTTCTGCTCCGGGGAGACCCGGGCGAAGACGGCCGTGCGCTCCGCCAGTGCGGCAAGCTCGGCCTCGGTGATCCCCTCGAGAGCCGGCCCCTCACTGACCTCCGTCGATTCGTCGGCGGCGCCCTCGGCGGGTCCTCCGACGATCCCCACGTCCCGCGCGATGGCAAGCGCCGTCGATCCTTGATCGCCGGTGATCATGACCACCCGCACGCCCGCCGCCTGGCACAGGCGAACCGCTTCGGCCGCCTCTGGCCGAGACGGGTCGATCATCCCGACCAACCCCAGCAGGACCAGGTCGGTGAAGGGATCCTCCTCGTCGCCATCCGCCTCCCTGGTCGCAATCGCGAGCACCCGCAGGGCGCGCGACGCCATCTCGGCACCGATCACGGCCAGGCGCGCCCGGCCCGCCTCGGTGAGATCCACGACCTCCGCGCCACGGCCCTCGTGCGTGCAGGCGGCGAGCACGGCGTCGGGCGCCCCCTTGACGAAGATCGAGCGGCCCTTTCCGTCTGATCCGTCGAATCCGGGCCTTCGGTGGGTCGTCGCCATCCATCGCCGCCGTGAATCGAAGGGCACCTCGTCGAGCTTCGGGTATGCGGCGCGCTCGGCCCCGACATCCAGCCCTGCCTTGGCGGCGGCGACGAGGAGCGCGCCCTCGGTTGGATCGCCGATGACGGTCCAGCAGCCATCCTGTTCGACGAGTTCGGACGTGTTGCACAGCAATGCTGCACGAAGCAGGATCAAGAGACGTCCGTCCGAACCCGGATCGATCGTGCGGCCTTCGGACGAGAACCTGCCGGACGGGTCATAGCCAGCTCCCTCCACGACCACCGTCCGTCCGGCATCGCGGAGCTCTCGGACGGTCATCTCGTTCCGTGTCAGGGTGCCGGTCTTGTCGGTGCAGATAACGTTCGTGGAGCCGAGCGTCTCGACGGCAGCCAGACGCCGGACGATCGCGTTGCGCTTCGCCATTCGACGCATTCCCAGGGCCAGGGCGATCGTCACGACGGCCGCCAACCCCTCCGGGACCGCGGCGATCGCGAGGGCGAGACCGGTCTCAAGCATCGGGAGGAAACCCTGCCCGCGCCAGACGCCCAGCAGGGTGACGACGAGGCCGGTCGCCAGCGCCACCGCGGCCAGGTACCTGGAAAGGCGATCGAGGCGCAGTTGGAGGGGGCTCCGGTCACCACCATCACGCAGGAGCAGCGCGGAGATGCGCCCGACCTCGGTTGTTGCCCCGGTGGCCGTGATGATCGCCCGCCCGCGCCCCTCGACGACGGCCGTGCCCGCGTACACCATCGTCGCCCGGTCGGCGATCGGGGTCGGCTCCGTCAACACCGCCGCGCTGTTCTTGTCGGCTGCCAGGGACTCGCCGGTGAGGGTCGACTCATCCAGCCGAAGACTCCAGCTCTCGATCAGGCGACCGTCAGCCGGGACGCGATCACCGGTCTCGAGGACGACCACGTCGCCGGAGACCAGGTCCGCTGATGGCACCTCCCTGGTTGTGCCGTCCCGAAGGACGCTGGCGAGCGGCACCTCGAGCGCCCGGAGCGCTTCCATCGATTGCTCCGCGCGGTATTCGTTGACGAAGCCGAGCAACCCGTTGAGGAGCAGCACGACGGCGATCGCGGCTGCCTCGACGACGTCGCCCAGCAGCAAGGCGATGCCCGTTGCTGCCAGGAGGAGCACCGTCATCACGCCCCGGAACTGGCCGAGGAAGAGCCGCCAGGCTGACAACCCGACCGCTGCCGGAAGGGTGTTCGGGCCGTCGGCGGCGAGGCGGGCACGGGCCGCTTCGCCCGCCAGGCCTCGTTCCGGATCGGTCGCCAGCGTGGTGGCAACGTCGATCACGGCGAGGTGGTGCCAGGCGGCCATCGCTCTCCCTCTGAAGAAGGCCGGCCCGACGAGCTCGAGGTCTGGCGGACGGGAGATCGGGATCGTGGCCTGAGTTCTGCCGGTGGCCAGCGTTCTGCTGATTCTATGCCGGTGCGGAGCCTGGAGGGCCGGCTGTCACCTCCCGGGGTCTACCGCGCGCAACAACGAGCCCGGGCGGGCTTGAGGCCAGACCTCCGCCCACCCCGGCCGCTCGCTTGCTACCGCCGCCAGTACGGCAGGATCGGATAGCGGTAGAACCGGCGCCAGTACGGGTAGTAGCCGTACCAGCCGTAGACGCTGTCCCAGTACTCGTCGGAGACCACGACGATCTCCGGGTCGTACTCGGGCGCCCCGATGATCTGCTCGCCGCTCTGGTCGACCGTGACGGTCTTCGCACTGATCGCCGTGATGGCATCGACCGGAATGAGCGACTTCTTCTTGCCGATCTTGGCAACGCCGTGGCCGCCTGAGCCGGCCACCAGGAAGCGGACCTTCTTCTCGCGCGCGTCGAGGAGCAGGTCCTCGACCTGCGCGATCTCCGTGCCCGCCTTGTCGAGGATCTTGCGGCCGCGGATGTCCTCGGCCGGATTCGACAACTCGAGGGTTGACTCCTCGCCCAGGCGAATGAGCGAGGCGGTAGCTGCGATCGTCATCGTGGATCTCCTTTCGGCGGCCTCCATGGTCGCCTTGGGAGATCGTGGCCCGGGCGCTGGCCATTCGGGGAGGAACTGGTTCCATCTGGGCTGCGAATGCCTGGGCCGGCTCTGGGCGATCGATCCGCCACGCAGGAAGTCTCGCGCCCAGCGTGCTGACGGACGTCGAGGGCTTGCCCTTGGCTGTTCGAGACGTCGTCGGCGATCGGTCAGCCGGCCCGTCAGGTCGGCCAGCCATCCCCTTCGCGGCGCAGCGCGCATGGTCATCTCTCGCGAGGCGCCTACCAGTTCCGCGAGCTGGGCGCGCGAAGGGAGCGGCCGTGTCCCAAACAGGACCGACCGACTCCGCTGCTGAGGGCCGGAGGTCACTGGAAGGTCCAAACGGCGGAACGAGTTCCTCCCGGGCCTGCGGCTTTCCGATCGAGACTCGTGTTGGTCGCCTCACCAGAGGCGCCGCAACAGAAGGAGAACCGCGATGACGGTTGCTACGACTGCTTCCCTGCTCCAACTGAGCAACGAGATGGACCTGATGCTGGCCGATTCGGCCGAGGACATTCGCGCCAAGAAGGTGATCGACAAGGGTGGCGAGATCATCGCCACGGTCGAGGACCTGCTGATCGACGAGAAGGACCACAAGGTGCGCTTCCTGATGGTCGGCTCGGGCGGCTTCGGCCCAAGGAAGATCGGCAAGAAGAAGTACCTCATTCCCGTCGACGCCATCACGGTGATCGACGAGGCGGGTGTCCACGTCGACCAGACCGGCGACCAGGTGGCCGAGAGCCCCGAGTACGACCCCGAGGTCGTGCCGGTGCCGGTCTACTGGGAGAGCGTTTACGCCTGGTACGGCTACTACCCGTATTGGCGCCCGCACTACCGCTACCCGGCCTATCCGCACTTCCGGTCGGGGCGCTGGTAGGCCCTGGGCACCGTTGGCCATCGTCGGCGGCCTCAGCGCCCTCGGCAGGGCGCTCTCCGGCCTCGGCCTCCCGAAGCACCCCGTCAACCCGACGACGCTCAACGAGCACATCGCGGTTCCCGCCTGACCCAATCGAACCCCGCAGGCCGTCGGACCTCCCCTCCCGGGTCCCGGCGGCCTTCGGGATTCCCCGGCGCTCCCCGTCGCGGATGCGCCCCAAGGCCGAGCGCGCGGAGCACGTCGGGGCGTTTCAGCGTCCGTGGCAGCAAGGAACACCCGGCTGGCGGTCAGCTCGCTTCCGGCGCTGCCTCGCTCTCGCTGCCCAGCTGCGCCCGTCGGAGAACGAACGGCATCGTCA
>CAVQSY010000034.1:0-49965 GCA_963716025.1 uncultured Chloroflexia bacterium | reverse complement strand
TGCCGATGTTCATCCCCGCCGCCATGGGGATGTTCCCCACCACCATGCCGAAGCCGATGGGCACCAGCAGCAGCGGTTCGTAGTCCTTGGCGATGGCCAGGTAGATGAACAGCCCCCCCACCAGCAGCATGACGAGGTTGCCCCACGACGCGTTGCCGAGGAAGCCGACGTGCAAGAAGTCCCAGAAGATGTCCATCTCCAGCGCACTCCATCCTGCGCTCAGGCGGGCGCGGCCCCGCGCCCCCCACCGGTCCGTTCGGTCACTCTAGTTCCACCAGGATCTCGTTCTCGCGCACGCTGTCGCCCGCCGCCACGGGGACGCTCTTGACGCGCCCCGCCGCCGGGGCGGCAATGGCCGTTTCCATCTTCATGGCCTCGAGCACCAGCAGTTCCTGGCCCGCGCGAACCTCGTCGCCCGCCTTGCACTTCACCTCCAGCACCGTGCCGGCGATGGGCGAGGAGACCGCCCGGCCACTGCCGCCGACTGCGGGACGCGCGGCAGCGGCCAGCGGGGGCCGCGGCGAACCAGGGGCCGCGGGCGGCGCCGTCGCCCCGGTCGTTGGCGCCTCCGGACGGTTCACCGCCGGCAGCGGCCGCGCGCCGGCGAACTCGTCCTTGGCGTCGAGGACCTCGACGTCGACCTCGTACGCCACTCCGTGAACCGTGATCTTCAGCTTCATGTCACTCCTCTCGGGCGCGGGCCCGGCGGTCCGCTCGGCGCGGCTCGGTCAGCTCCGCTCGCGACCGCGCTCCAGAGTGTGGGACCCCTGCAGCACCAGGCGTCCCTGAGCCGACCAGGGGGTGCGCGGCTGCTCGGGCGAGAGCAGGCGGCGGATACGACGGATGCGGTGGCGCCCCACCAGGACGGTGGTCACCGTGGCCGCGATCAGGACCAGGGTCGTGTGATCGATGGTCGGTGGCCGCTCCCCGGCCGCAGCGACGGCCGCGGCCTCTTTGGCCTGCCAGCGGTCGTCGAGGCGGCGGATCAGTCCCACCGCCGTGGCGACGAGGGCCAGCACCGCGAAGACGATGACCAGCCCGGCAAGAGCGAGGGTCAGGTTCTCCTGGGAAACCATGGCGTCGGCAACCTCGTCGACCGGACCCGCCTCACAGGGGGATCAGGCCGTGCTTCTTGCGCGGGCGCAGCTCGCGCTTGGCCCGCAGCACCTCGAGGGACTGCGCGATGTAGGCCCGCGTGTCGGCCGGCTCGATGACGTCATCCAGCATGCCCCGACCGGCGGCGACGTAGGGGTTGGCAAAGGCCGTCTCGTAGTCGGCGATCTTCAACTGGCGCATGGCCGCGGGGTCGGCGGCCTCGGCGATCTCCTTGCGGTAGAGAACGTTGACCGCGCCCTCGGCCCCCATGACCGCGATCTCGGCGCTGGGCCAGGCCGCCACCCGGTCCGCCCCCATGGACTTGCCGCACATGGCGAGATAGGCGCCGCCGTAGGCCTTGCGCACCACGATGGTGATCTTGGGCACCGTGGTCGCGCCGTAGGCGAAGAGCATCTTGGCGCCGTGGCGGATGATGCCGCCGTACTCCTGTTGCAGACCCGGCATGAAACCCGGGACGTCGACGAAGGTGACCAGAGGGATGTTGAAGGCGTTGCAGAAGCGAATGAACCGCGCACCCTTGCCGGACGAGTCGATGTCCAGCACGCCAGCCTTCTGTTGCGGGTTGTTGGCGACAACGCCGATGGTGAATCCTTCCAGCCGCGCGAATCCGACGATGAGGTTGGGGGCATAGGCTTCCTGCACCTCCAGGAAGTCGCCGCGGTCCACGACCCGCCGGATCACCTCGTGCATGTCGTAGGCCACCCGGGAACTCTCGGGCACGATGTCGTTGAGCGCCTCGTCGGCGTCCACCAGCTCATCATGCAGTTCACGGTTGAAGGGCGGGTCGTCGGTGTTGTTGCTGGGCAGAAACGCGAGCAGCCGCTTGGCAATGGCCAGGGCGTCGGCGTCATCGCGGGCCGTGAAGTGCACCACGCCGGAGTAATGGGTGTGGCTGAAGGCCCCACCCAGTTCCTCGGAAGTGACCTCCTCGCCGGTGACCTGCTTGATCACCGATGGTCCCGTGATGTACATCTGCCCCGCGTTCTCCACCTGGATGATGAAGTCGGTGAGGGCCGGCGAGTACGCCGCGCCACCGGCGCACGGGCCGGCAATGATGGAGATCTGCGGCACGACCCCCGACAGCCGGATGTTGCGGTGGAAGATGCGGCCGTAGCCAGCCAGTGAATCCACGCCCTCCTGGATGCGGGCGCCGCCGCTGTCGTTGACGAAGACCACCGGATCACCGGTCTTCTCCGCGTCGTCCATGAGCTCCCAGATCTTGCGGGCCGTGGCCTCGCCCACCGCGCCGCCGGCGACGGTGAAGTCCTGGCTGGCCGCGTACACCGGCCGCCCCCCCACCAGTCCGTAGCCGGTGACGACACCTTCGCCGGGAAACTCCCGGTCCTGCATGTCGAACAGGGTGCAACGGTGCTGCATGAAGAGGTGGGTCTCCTGGAAGGAGTCCTCGTCGTAGAGCAGCGCCAGCCGCTCGCGCGCCGTGAGCTTGCCCCGGGCGTGCTGCTGCTCGATCCGGCTCGCGCCGCCACCGGCGTAGAGACGGGCCTTGCGACGGCGCAAATCCTCGATTCGCTGGGACGCCATGGTATCTCGACCTCCTCCACGGGAGCCGGGGGTCCGCTCACCGGGCGGCCGCCGCGGTGGCTCCTCGCTCAGCATCGCTGGTTTCCGGTCCGGAGGGGACAAACTAAGCGGTCCGGGGAGCGCGGCGCAAAGAACATCTGCGGCCGCGGCCGCCAGACGCTCAGAGCCAGATGATGAATGCCAGCGAGGCGAGGCCCTCCCAGCCGAAGTCCGAAAAGCGGCTGGCCTCGCCGTCCAGCTCGTCGCGGTCGGGAGTGGTTTGGCCGGGGCGCTGGCGCACCCAGGTCTCGTCCCAGTTCTCCCAGGTGTAGCGCAAACCGTAGGAGAACTCCAGCGAGAGCCGGCGCCAGGGCTGCCAGGCCGGGCGCAAACCGATCTCCCACCACCAGCGGTGGGTGAAGCCGTTGACCTCCAGCTCGTCGTAGCCGCCAGAGACTGGATCCAGCAGCAGCGACCGCTCCTGGCGATCGATCCAGTTGTACGCCAGGCCGGCAAATGCCACGGCGGTCAGGGGCCCTGCCCGCAGCACGCGCCGGCCCACCTGCCCCCGCACGAAGCCCGATTCCCGCCGGTCGTCCCGGGGCACCTCCACGAGCCCCTGGTAGTCCGGGGGCGCGCTGGTGTGCCAGGAAGTCCTGGCTTCCTGGACCAGTTGGTCGTCGGGACCGGCGGCCAGCGCCAGTTCCCAGGCGCCGAGCCAGCGGCGGACAGTCAGGCCATCGTCCCAACCCAAGCCCCAGGTGCGCGGGGGTTCCTCGGCCGCGGCGGCGGCACCGCTGGCCCCGAGGAGCATCAGGAGGCCGAGGGTCAGGAACCGGCACCTCGCGGTCCGACCCCGGATCCACGGCTGCGGGCGTCTGGCGGGCATGGCGTCATCTCCCTGGGCGGCGTCACACGGACCGGCAGGCTGGCGGGTCGGCGGGCCTTCCCCGAGCCCCACCAGCCCGCCCGCTCCGGCCGGCTCAGATCAGGTTCTCGGGGTTCAGCCCCTCCAGCTCCGGCACGACGAAGTGACCGTCCTTGCGGATCAACCGCCCGTCGAACCAGATCTCGCCCCCACCCCACTCCGGCGTCTGGATGCAGACGAGGTCCCAGTGCAGCGCCGACTTGTTGCCGTTGTCGGCCTTGGCGTAGGCGCCGCCAGGCGTCAGGTGGAAGCTGCCCCCGATCTTCTCGTCGAAGAGTGTGTCGAGCATCGGTCGCGTGATGTGTGGGTTGAGACCGAGGGCGAACTCGCCGAAGTAGCGGGCGCCCTCGTCGATGTCAAGCTGGGCGTCGAGCTGGGCGTCGTCGCCGGCGCAGGAGGCCCGGACGATCTTGCCCGCCGCCACCTCGAAGCGGACGTTCTTGAAGAGCGTCCCCGCCCGCAAGGTGTCGGCGTTGTACTGGATCACTCCGTTCATGCTGTCGCGCACCGGCGCCGAGTAGACCTCGCCATCGGGGATGTTGCGGTGGCCGTCGCACTTCACGGCACCCAGGCCGGCGATGGAGAAACGCAAGTCGGTGCCCGGCCCGACCAGGTGGACCTCCTCCGTCTGCTCCATCAGCTCCGCCAAAGGATCCATGGCGCGGCTCAAACGCTGGTAGTCCAGGGTGCAGACCCGGAAGTAGAAGGCGGCGAAGTCCTCGGTGGCCCGCTCGGCGAGCTGGGCCATGGCCGGGTTGGGGTAGCGCAGCACGCACCACTTTTTGGTCAAGCGCACCGGGATGTGGACGGTGTTCCAGTAGGCGTGGTCGTGCCATTTCATGCGCTCGGGGTCGACGTCGGCCAGGTCGAAGGGGTTGGTGGAACCGCGCACGCCGATGTACGCGTCCACTGCTGCCATGATGGGGCGATGGAATTCCCCCCAGGCGGTGAACTGCTCCTCGCCAGCGTGCTTGATGAAGCCGCGGCTGAGGGTCTCGTCGTTGTAGTACCAGAAGGGCACACCGCCGCGTAGGGTGGCGACGCGCACCAGCTCGCGGCCAAGCTCCAGGGCCTCCAGCCCCTTGATCTCCAGATAGATCTTCTCGCCGGCCTGCAGCTGCACGCTGTAGTCGAGCAGCAGCTCGGCCAGCTGGGTGTTGCGTGGATCCATGGTTCCTCCCGGGGGGTCGTGGGCGAAGGACCGCAGGATTCTAGCCTCCACGCCCTGCGCGGGCAAGAACGAGCCGCTCCCGCGGTGGGTCCTTGTGCCGCCGGCGGCGCGGGCATTACTTGGTCAGGACCGCAGGGAGCGGCGGAAGGAGCGTCATGAGCGTGAACCGGTACGATCCCACCGGCCTGCCCGCGGGCACGGCCGGATTCGTCGATCACGTGGGCATCGCGGTGCGAGACCTGGACGAGGCGTTGGGGCTCTGGCGGGATCTGCTGGGGCTGGAGCTGGAGCGCGTCGAGGAGGTGCCGGCCGAGCACGTGCGCGTGGCCTTCCTCAAGCTGGATCGCCAGGGCGGCCGCGGCCACATCGAGCTGTTGGCCCCCCTGGGCGAGGAGGGCGCCATCGCCCGCTTCCTGGCCAAGCGCGGCCCCGGGCTCCATCACGTGGCGGTGGCGGCCGACCACGTCGAGACGGTGCTGGAGCGCTGTCGCGCCGTCGGCCTGCAGCTCTTGGACGCGGCGCCCCGGCCGGGCGCGGGGGGCAAGTCCATTGCCTTCCTCCACCCCCGGACGGGAGGCGGCGTCCTCCTCGAGATCTGCGGCACCGCGACGTCCTGACACAGTCACCCGCCGGCAGCGGCGCCGGAGGTGCTCGGCCAGGGTTTGCAGAGCCTAGTGCCGCGCCTGGTAGGCACCGACGTCCTGCCAGCTCACCTGGCCGCGGATCAGCGCCAGATCGGGCTCGCCGGTGGGGTTGAGCACCGCCGGCGCCTGACCTGCGCCGAAGGTGTCGGCGACCTGCCCGGACGTGTAGGCGCCGATGTACAGCGCCTGGGTGCCGCTCTCCGCACAGCCCTCGGTTCGGGCGCAGGAGATCAGGTGCGAGGGGTCCAGGTGGAAGCGGACGTCCGCGAACCTCGCCGGTGAAGAGAATCTGCCAGTGCACCAGCAGGGTGCGGCCGTCGGCCGCCAGGCGCAGTGAGGGATCGATGCCCAGGGCGATCTCCCCGGGCCGGCGCCCGACGTTCAGCTGCTTGTACGGAAAGGCCTCGGCGATGATGGTGCCCTCGGCCCCCGCCATGGCGAGGGTGAGCTCGATCCCACCGATGGCCAGGAGCGCCTCCCCGTCGCGCTGCACCGGCGCCACGTCGGTGAGGAAGGCGTAGAGGTCCACCGTCGTCGTGCCATCCGGCCCGGACTTCAAGTGCGCCACCGACTCGATGACATCCGCAGCAAAGGAGAGGCTCACCACCCCGTTCTCGCCGCACCAGAGGGCCGCCCCGGCGCTCCCCGCGGCCCCGACCAGCAGGGTCGCGCCCAGGAGCCACGCGCCGGTGGCCACCGTCCATCGTCGTCCTCGCATCTCGTCCTTCCTTGGTCATGGACCGCCGGCCAGCGGCCCGGATCCTGCGGCACGTGGACTAGCTCCCCGTGCTCGCGTAGCGCCGCAGTCCGCGGCGCCAGATAGCATACGCCAGCCAGAATACCAGAATTCCCACCACCGGTGTGAACAGCGCGAAGTGGCGGAACTCCGGGCTGCCCAGGAACCAGGTGGCCGGGTAGAAGGCGACCCAGGCGAAGGGCAGCACGAAAGTGAGCAGGAAGCGCACCGGCAGGCTGAAGATGGTCAGCGGATAGCGGCTGAAGCGGATCACGTTGTAGACCGGCGGCGCCAGACCCATGCGGTCCTCGGCCCAGAACGACACCGACGTCAGGCCGAGAAAGACGCCGATGTAGATGAGCGCCGCCGTCGGCACCAGGACCAGCAGGGCCACCACATCCCCGAGACCGAGGGCCAACCCGAGGCGCTCACCGGCGTAGACCATGACCCCCACCCCCAGGAGCAGCTCGTTGAGCCCGGAAACGTTGAAGGACTCGAAGAGCACCTGAGCCAGGGCATTGACCGGCCGCAGCAGCACGCGGTCGAAGTTGCCGTCGGCGATGTATCGCTCGGCAAAACGGTAGAGGTTGACGCTGACCAGATTGAACAACCCCAGGGGGAGCAGGCTGAAACCGTAGATGAAGAGCACCTCCTCGAAGGTCCAGCCCTTCAGCTCGTGCACCTTGCTGAAGAGAGCGCTCAAGACCGCGAGCTGCACCGCCAGACCGACGAAGTTGGCGGCCACGTCGATGAGGAAGTCGACGCGGTAGGCCAGCCGCGTCTTGACGAACTGGGCGAAGTAGGCGGCAAAGATACCGGCCTGGCGCGCGGTCCGCGCCGCACGCCCACGCCGCGGACCGGGTTCCAGACGCTGAGCGCCGCCACTCGCCGCCGCGACGGTCGCCGGTGCGCGGGCGGGCCAGTCCATCCTCAACCTCCCTGCAGGGTGACGTGGCGCACCGAGCGATTCCAGAACCAGCGCCCCGCCACGAAGAGTCCCAGACCCCAAGCCGCCTGCAGCAACAGGGCGCGGGCCAGGTCCGGCCCCGCCAGCTTGCCCAGGTAGATGGTCACCGGTACGTAGCCGATGTACTGGAACGGCAGGGTGGCGGCCACGGTCTGAAAGGCGGGCGGGAAGAACGAGAAGGGGATCATCACGCCGGTCAGGAAGTCCATGGTGATCATCTTGGCGCGGATCACGCCGTTGATGTTCTTCAGGTAGAAAGCGAGACACCCCACGAGGAAGTTGATCTGGCTGTTGATCACGAAGGCCAGCACGAAGCTCAGCACCGACCAGCCCAGCAACGCCGGACGCGCCGGTCCCTGCACGCCGAAGAGCGGCACGATGACGACCAGGATCGGCACGCGTGAACATCAGCAGGCGGAAGCCCGCCTCCCCCACGGCCTCGAACATCATCACCGTCTGCACGTGGAAGGGCTTGATCAGCTGCATGGCGATCTCGCCCTGCTGCACCTGGTAGGCCAGGGTGCGGTCGATGTTGTTGAAGTGAAGCTGCGGCCGATCCAGGCCAGGCCGACGTAGGTGATCATCTCCGGCAGGGTGCAGCCCGCCGATCTCCAGCGCCGGCCGCGGCGTCGTCCCGGCTCTCGAAGAGCGCCCGGTAGAGGTAGTAGTTGCCGGCCACGAAGATGGTGTAGCTGACGCACGCCGGTGTAGTAGCGCAACCGGTAGGCCAGGAACTTCAGGAAAGCCAGCCGGACGAAGCCGAAGTAGAGGCCCAGGTCCCGCCAGACCGGGCGGCGCCAGGGGACGCAGACCGGGGCTCGCCGTGGCGCCGGGGCAGGTCGCGGGTCGGCGACCGGCCCTCAGCCACGGCTCGCCTCCTCGCCGCCCGCGACGCCGGGCCGGAGCGGCCGCTGACCGCCAGGATCCGCCGTCGCGGTAGATCTGCGCGCACGACCTCCTCGATGTCGGGCTCGCGTGATGTGCAGGTCGCGCACGCCGATGGCGTTCGCACCACGCACTGGATGACCTCGGCGCTGGTGACCTCCAGCCGGCTGAACTCGGCCACGTGCTGCAGGCCGCGCTCGCCGGCGCGTCCAGCGCACGGGCAGCCGACCGGTGCAGGCGGCCAGGTCGGCGCTCGGCGCCGGCTCGCGCAGGTCCAGGTGCAGCTGCACGCGGTGGCCGAGCCGCTGCTTGAGGTCCTCCAGCTGCCCGTCGTAGAGCACCTTGCCGCGGTCGATGATGACGACGCGCCGGCAGAGCTCCTCGATGTCGTCGAGGTCGTGCGTGGTGAGGATGACGGTCGTGCCGAGCCGCTCCCGCGCCTCGCGCAGGAACGAGCGGACGTTCTCCTTGGCCACCACGTCGAGGCCGATGGTCGGCTCGTCGAGGAAGAGGAGCGCGGGTCGTGGAGCAGCGCCGCGGCGAGGTCGCAGCGCATCCGCTGGCCGAGGGAGAGCTTGCGCACCGGCTGGTCGAGCAGCTCGCCGACGTCGAGCAGCTCGTCGAAGACCTTCATCTGCGCTCGCGTAGTCGGCCTCGGAGACCTCGTAGATCTCTGCAGCAGCCGGAAGCTCTCGACGACCGCGAGGTCCCACCAGAGCTGCGTGCGCTGGCCGAAGACCACGCCGATCGGCCTCGTGTAGCGCGGCGCTGCCGGTCAGGGGACCAGGCCGCCCACGGCGACCTCGCCGGAGGTCGGCGTCAGGATGCCGGTGAGCATCTTGATCGTCGTCGACTTGCCGGCGCCGTTCGGGCCGATGTAGCCGACCATCTCGCCCGCGGTCGATGGCGAAGGAGACGCGGTCGACGGCCCGCAGCACCCGCTTGCGCGGACGCACGAGATCGACGAGTCCGCCCAGCACGCCCTCGCGGCGCCGGGAAAGCACGTAGTCCTTGGTCAGGTCGCAGACATCGATGAGCGCGGACATGTCAGAAAGATAGGTCCTCTCCGGCCGGTTCGCCCCGGGCGGCACCGGCGGCACGGTCATCGCCGGCGGACTCCGCCGCCGCCGGGTCCGTCCCCGCCTGCAAGCCGGCCACCAGCTCGCGCACCTCGCGGTCGGTGCGGCCGAGCTTTTCCCGGCAGATCTGGATCAACTCCACGGCCCGGCGCACCTCGGCAGCCAGATCGTCGATGTCGATGGCGTCTTCCTCGAGCCGGCCGAGAATCTCCTCGACCTCGGCCACAGCTTCACTGAAAGAGAGTTTCTTGGCCGGGGCGCGCTTCTTCTCCGTCACGCTGGCCTCCCTTCTTGTCTTGCTGACCTCTCCGACCAGGTGAACCGCCGCCGCCCGGCGCCCGCGCGGATCCGCCGGACTCCGGCTGCACGAGGCTGGCCACGATACCGTCGGCGAACTCAGTGGTGATGCGGTCGCCAGGCGCCACATCGACGGCACGGCGCAGGGCGCGACCAGTGGCGTCCCGGGTGCGCGTGAACCCACGCGCGAGGAGCAGTTCCGGATCGAGCAGACGCACCTGCCCAGCCAGCAATTCCAGGCGACCGCTCCGAGCCTGAACCACGGCCACGGACCGCCGAGCCAGACGCGCCGCGACACCGGTCAGGACCGTTCCCTGGCGCTGGCCACCGGCCAAAAGTCGGCGCAGTGCCAGACGCTGGCCGAGCTGCACCAGCTGGTCGGTGGCACGCCGCGCCGGTCGCAGAGCTTCCCGGGCCAGCCGCTCCGTTGCACTCCGCTGGCGGACCGCGCCAGACTGGCACCGCTGCCGCGCCGCCGAGCGCAAGCGCTGTTCGCCCCGGCCCAGGCCGTCGCCCACCGCGGCCACCTGCCGCACCACGCGGCTCTCCAGGCGAGCCCCGACGTTCCGCAGACGCTCGCCTGCCACCAGGGCTGGTCGCCGGGCCGCTGGACCGACGCGGTTCCAGGCCACGGCGTGCCGCCGAGCCGCTTCCAGCCGGCGAGTGATCCCCCGCGCCAGCGCCTCGGACGCCCGGCGCAGACGCAGATCCTGCACCGCCACGCGCTCGACGAGGAACGCGGCGGCCGCGGTGGGGGTCTTGCACGAGGTGTGCGCCACCGCATCGGTGATGGCGCGGTCGATCTCGTGGCCGATGGCGGCGATCACTGGCCGCAGGCAGGTGGCCACGGCCACCGCCAGGTCCTGCTGGTCGAACCAGGAGAGGTCGGCCCGCGACCCACCGCCGCGGGTGATGACGACGACGTCCACGGACCGGGCCGCCAAGACCCGCAGGGCCTGGATCACCTGGCCCTCCATCTGCTCCCCCTGCATGCGGCAGTCCACCAGATCCACGGCAAAGGGGTAGGGTGATGCCTCCAGGCCGGTGCGGAAATCCCGCTCCGCCGCGCTGCCCGCGGCGGTGATCAGCCCCACGCGCAGGGGCAGCTCCGGCAGCGGCAGCGCGGCGTTGCGCTCGAGCAGGTCCGCGCCCTGCAGGAAGGCGAGCACCGCGCGACGCTGCGCCTCGAGACGGCCCAGGGAGTAAGCGGGGTCGATGCCCACCACCTTCAGGGAGAGCTTGCCGAAGGGCGGATAGAAATCCACCCGACACTGCAGGCAGACCTCCAGCTCGTTGCGCAGGCAGAAGTCGGGATCGCTGCCGTCGAGGTAGCGCGCCAGCCCGAAACGTTGCCGGTCCCAGTCGAGGATGGCGGCCGGGATCTGGAAGTCGGCCGCGCCGCTGCCGCCGGTGTCGTGCAGCTCGAAGTAGACGTGTTTGCGCCCGGCAAAGCCCGGCTTCAGCCCCTGCACTTCGCCCCGCACCCAGACCGCCGAGGGGAAAGCACCGCGCACCGCCGCCTCGATGGTCCGGTTCAGCTCGGCCACGGTCAGCACCTGCCGACTGCCGCCAGCCTCGCCGTCCATCACTTCCGCTCCCGGTCGGTGCGGTTCCCGCACGTTCACACCTCGGCGCGGCGCCAGTCGCCGCGCAGGAACAGGATCAGCATGCCCAGCGCATAGAGGGTAAACCACAAGACCAGGGCCAGCCAGGCACCCACCAGTCCGCCGCCGAGGGCCAGACCGAAGAGCCAGGCGCCGCCCGGCACCAGGCCGAAACCGGCCACCGCGTCCACCAGCATGACGAGCAGCACGTGCGGGGCGAGGGCACGTGTCCCGTCGAGCATGTCGTCTCCGACCCTGACGAGGTTCACGTTGTCAAGGCAGACGCCGAGGTTGGGACGGTCCACAAGCGCAAACAGGTCCAGGATGTCTCCGGCCCGAAGGTCGCCATGGTTCTCAAGGGCGAGACCCACGCCCAGCGCCGCCGCCCTGTCCGCGGCGCGCCGCATCGGGCCGGCCAACCGCTTCACGAGCACCTCCGCCGGTTCGTCACCGCGGCTGGCCGGGCTGCCGGCCGTGATCCGCAGGAACGGGTGGCCGAGGCGCGCCGCCGCCATGATCCAGCGCTCAAGGTCGGCCTCTGCGCGCGGCTCGCGGCCCCCGTCCAGCCCGTGGTACTGACCGGTGGGCCACGGGTGCCCCCAGGAGAACCCGAGGCGGACAGGTGCCGCCGTGGCAGCCAGGGCGCGATCGAACGTCTCCGGGCCAGGCAGGTAGCACGTCTCGAGGAAGAGCGCGTCCACGCCGAGCGAGCGCGCGTGCGCGATCACCGGTGCGGGCCCCAGGGCCAGACCTCCGGGTGGGCCGTCTCGCCCGCGCGCAACTCCCCATAGCGGCGGTGATACGAATAGCTGTCGATCCCGATCTGCATCAGGCTCTCACCACATCACCATCCCACCGTCCACGTTGATGACCTGGCCGGTCATGTAGGCGGCTTCGTCCGAGAGCAGCCAGGCCACGACCCCGGCCAGCTCCGAGGGTTGCGCCGTCCGGCCCATGGGTACCGTCCTGAGGCGCGTTGCGGCGAGCTCTTCGACGCTGATGCCACGGGCAGTCGAGACCTCGTTGAGCACCCGCTCCTGCATCGGCGTGTCGGTGATGCCGGGGCTGACCGCATTGACGCGGATGCCAAGCGGAGCGTAGGCCATGGCAAAGGAGCGCGTGATCTGCGAGATGGCTGCCTTCGTCGCCGCGTAGACCGCGGCCTCCGTGGTTGCCACGAACTTCGCCGACGGAGACGAGAAGTTGACGATCGCGCCGCCCGACGTCATGCGGGCGCCCGAACTGCTGGCACAGGAAGAAGGTCGATTCCGCATTCGTCGCAAAGACCCGCTGGAAGTCGCGACCGCCACCTCCCCGATGGGCTTGAGGACCACGATACCGGCCGAGTTCACAAGCCAGTCGAGCGGGGCAGCCACCTCGGCCGCAACCTCGTCTGCGGCTTCCACGAGCGTCCCGCGACCCACCTCGGTGGCGAGGTCCGCAGTCAACGTTCGGGCGCCGGCATCCGCCACGCCCTTGAGGCCGTCTGCTCGCAGGTCCGTGGCCAGGACCGCGTGCCCACGCGACAACAGCAACGAGGCGGTTGCGCGTCCAATCCCACTGGCGGCCCCCGTGACTACCGCCAGTCGGGGTCGCTCGTCGCCGCTCGTCATCTCCACCCGTCCAGCTCGATCCACCCTGGGTTGCCTCCCGTTCCCCGGTATAGTAGTGTCTGGCTGGAAACGTCACCAGCCCGCGTGGCGCGAATCCGTGTTGGAGGCTCGAAACATGATCCGGGTTGACGGGCTTGAGGGTCGCGTCGCGGTGGTGACGGGCGCCGGCCGCGGAATTGGGAAGGCAATCGCGGAAGCGCTCGCCGGCAATGGCGCAGAGGTTGCCGCGCTGGATCTCGAGGCGCCGGAGCATCCGGGGATCCTGGGGCTCGCCTGTGACGTCGCCGACGAGGCGGCGGTCAGCGCCGCGTTCGATCGCGTGGAGGATCAGCTGGGTGTCGTCAGCGTCCTCGTGCTCAATGCCGGCATCTTCCCGATCGTGCCGTTCGAGGAGACCACCCTTGAGCTCTGGAACCGGACGATGGCGATCAACCTGACGGGGGCCTTCCTCGCGGCGCGGCGCGCGCTGCCGGGGATGCGGGCCCAGCAGTACGGTCGGGTGATCGGGATCGGGTCGTCAGCCGGGAAGGCCGGCGGGGCGCGATCCGTGGCAGCCTACGCGGCGTCGAAAGCGGGCGTCATGACGCTCATGAAGTCGATCGCCAACGAATATGCCAAGGACGGCATCACCGCCAACGCGCTGGCACCAGCGCTCATCGACACGGACATGATCGCAAACACGCGGGACCTGGTGAGCCGGATCCCGGTCGGCCGCTTCGGGCGTGTCGACGAGGTCGCCGCGCTGGTCGTGTTCCTCGCCTCGGAACACGCCGGATACATCACGGGCGAGGTGACGGACATCAACGGTGGCTTCCTCGTCGACTGAGCTGACGTCGTGATCGCGCCGAGCGACTTCGCGTGAGCAGCGGAGGCCGTCCCGCCACTGACGCCACCCGCGACACGCGGCTCACGCGCCTCTCGCCGAACCTCTGGTGGTACCGGGATACGTGCAATGTCTATCTCTGGGCGGACGATGACCGGGGGCTGCTGATCGACCTGGGCTCCGGGGGGATCCTCGACGTCATCGACCAGACCGGGGTCCGAGAGATCGTCGCCGTCGCCCATACCCACCACCATCGCGACCAGTGCGGGGGCGACGACCGGGCGGCGGCCCTTGGCATCCCGATCTGGGTGCCGGCCCGGGAACGGGCGTTGTTCGAGGCGACGGATGCCTTCTGGCAACTGCGCCGGACCTACGACAGCTATGACGCCTCCAGCCTGGCGTTCACCCGAGCGACGTCCGTCCCCGTCGGGCGGGGCCTCGTCGACCACGAGCGGATCGACTGGGCCGGCGGAACGATCGAGGTGCTGCCGACGCCGGGCCATACCAGGGGCTCCATCAGCCTGCTTGCCGAGGTCGACGGGACAGCTGTTGCCTTCACCGGTGACCTGATCGCCGGAGTCGGCACCGTCCCGACCCTTCATGACCTGCAGTGGCAGTACGGCATGCCGGACGCCGTGGGCGCCGCCCTCCATTCGGCCGTCGCGCTCGCGAAGCGCGACCCGGCGACGCTTCTCCCCTCCCATGGGCGGCCGATCGACGGCGGGGGGCGGCGCTGCGGGCGCTGTCCGTGAACCTGCGCCAGCTGGCGGGCCTGCTCGGCGAGATGCGCCGCAACCGGGTCTGGACGACCTGGCCGAGCAGCGTGGACCAGCCGATTGCGCAGGTGCTGCCCGGCGTGTGGGCGAATGCCCACAGCCTCGCGAACACGTATGCGGTGATCGACGATGCCGGCGAGGCGCTCATCCTGGACTACGGGTTCCCGTCGTGGGATCACTTCTACGCCGACCAGCGGTTCGTTGCCCACACGCTGGACGAGTTCCGCGAGCTGGCGGGCCTGCGCCGGGTGGTTGCGGCGATCCCCAGTCACTACCACGACGATCACCTTGCCGGTGTCCCGTGGCTCCAGCGTGAGCACGCTGCAGAGGCGTGGATCCATGCCTCGTTCGCGGAGATCGTGGCGACACCCGCTCGCTTTGACCTGCCGTGCCTGTGGGCAGAACCGATCCGCGTGGACCGGGTCCTCGAGGATGGTGCCGTCATCGTCCACGCGGGCGCCAGGCTCGAGGCGTTCCACATGCCCGGGCACACCGAATTCGCCCTGGGACTGGGCGGGACGGTGGGCGGGGTGCGCGTCGCCTACACGGGCGACAACCTGCTGGCGGGCGCACTCAGTCCACTGCGGGCAGCCGCCCCGATCTATCGCAACGTCCTGCGGCTCGACTCGATCCGCGTCGGCGTGGAGCGGATGCTCAGGTTTGAGCCGGAGGTGCTGCTGACCGGACACACGGGCGCCCTCGAGGTGAGTCGTCGTGACCTCGACGAGTTCCTCTCCTGGGCGCGGGCGCTGGAGCTCGTGGCCTCGCGGCTGACACCGGTCCCGGGCCTGGAGAACGAGGCATTGGACCCGTACGTCGCGCGGTTTGACCCGTACCGGGCGAATGTGGCGGTGGGCGGTTCCCTGGAGACATGTGTCGTCGTCCGCAACCACGCGGCCGTGCCGCGGGCGGCCGTGGTCCGCCTCCGAGTGCCGGCCGGCTGGTCGGCTTCGCCCGTCGAGGCCGCCTTCTCCGTGCCGGGGGACGGCGCCGCATCGGCCCCGTTCACCATCAGCGTGCCCGGCGGCGCGGGTCCCGGCCGGGTGGTGATCACCGCGGACATCACGCTCGGCGGCGATGGCCGCGGGGAGCTGGCCGAGACCCTGCTCGAGGTCCTCGCCCCATGACGCACTTCGATCTCGTGCTGTCGGGCGGCACCGTCATCGACCCGGCGAGCGGACTCCACGGCCTGCGCGACGTGGGGATCGCGAGCGGACGCATCACCGCGATCGAGCCGCACCTCTCCGGGTCGGACGCGGCGGAGGTGCTCGACGTCACGGATCAGGTCGTCGTGCCGGGCCTGGTGGACCTGCACGTCCACGTCTATCCTGGGGTCGCCGACCTCTCGGTTGAGGCCGACCCGACCTGCCTGGGGCGTGGCGTCACGACCGTGGTGGACGCGGGGTCGGCGGGTGCCAACACGTTCCCCGGGTTCCGCCGCTGGGTGGCGGAGGCGTCGCGTGGCCGGATCCTTGCCTTCCTCAACATCAGCCTGACCGGGCAGATCGACCCGTTCCTGGGCGAGCTTCACGACCTGCGCTTCGCCGACCCGGAGCGGGCGGCGGCGGTCGCCCTGGCGAACCCGGACGTCATCGTGGGCTTCAAGGTTCGCCTCTCGGAGATGCTCGCCGGCCCCAACGGCCTTGCCGGCCTGGAGCGGGCGATCGAGGCGGGCCGGGCGACGAACCTGCCCGTGATGGCGCACATCGGCGGCACGGCGTTTGACATCGAGGAGGTGTTTGCCCGCGTTCGCCCGGGTGACGTGATCACGCACGCCTACACCGGCTGGCGGCCGGGCGCACTCGTCACGGATGCGGGCCGCCTCTTGCCCGGCGCCCACGAGGCACGGGCCCGGGGCGTGCACTTCGACGTGGGGCACGGCTCGGGCAGCTTCACCTGGGCGGTGGCAGAGGCGGCGCTCGCCGACGGCTTCCGGCCCGACACGATCAGCTCGGACCTGCACCGGTTCAACGTCGCAGGCCCTGTGCACGACCTCGCGACGACGCTCACCAAGTTCCTGCTGCTGGGACTCTCCCTCGACGAGGTGATCACCATGGCGACCACCGCGCCGGCCACAGCCCTCGGTCCCGTCGGATCCGGGCTGGGGAGGCTGGCGATGGGCGGCGAGGCGGACGTGACCGTCCTGGCACTCGAGGAGGGCCGGACACTGCTGGTCGACTCCCAGGGGATCGCCCGAGAGGCGGACCGGCGCCTGGTCCCGAAGGTCGTCCTGCGCGCGGGCGCCAGCACACCGATCGAGCCCCTCATCGCGCAGCCCCCGCGAGGGATCGCGACGCGCTGAACGAGACCCGACGACGTGATAGCACGGCGCACACTTGGCGGGCCTGCCCCCGTACGGGCGGCGTGCGACGATGGAGACGAACCGATGCTGACACCCAGGGATCGAGTCGCTGCGGCCCTCATGGGCAAGGAGGCCGACCGGGTCCCGTATTGCGAGGTCTATCTCAGCCGCGCCTTCGCCCATCCCCTCATGGGCTGGCCCGGCGAGCCAAGCCTGCACGCAGACTACGAGGCAAACGAGTTCACGCTCGAGGAGGCGAAGGCGGTGGCCCAGCGCCTCGGCATGGACAACATCACCTACGTTCTCCGCGCGCCGATCTACGCCGACAAGACCGAGGGCCAGGGCGGCACGCTGTTCTATGGCGAAGGCCACATCCGCACCGAGGCGGATCTCGCGCTCGTGCGGCTTCCCGACCCGCACGACGACGCGCTCTACGCGGAGGCCGAGGAGTTCGCCCGGAACAAGGGGCCGTATTCAGCGTGGTTCATCACCCGGGTCGGCATCTCGCCAACCATGATGAGCATGGGGATCGAGGCATTCAGCCTCGCCCTCTACGACGACCGCTCGCTCGTCGAGCGCCTCCTCGACATGTACGTCGACTGGGTCGAGGTGGTCGCCGAGCGCGTCTGCACGCTCGGCTTCGACGTCATCGTCACGACGGACGACATCGCGTTCGGCCAGGCGTTGTTCTTCTCGCCGCAGGTCTTCCGCGAGCTCGCCTACCCACGCCTCGAGCGGCTCGCCCGGAAGATCACGATCCCGTGGCTGTTCCACAGCGATGGCAACGTGAGCCAGGTCCTCGACGACTTCGTCGAACTCGGGATCCGCGCGATCCAGCCGATCGAGCCGGCGGCCATGGATATCCGCGAGGTGAAGCGCCGGTACGGCGACCGTCTCTGCCTGTGTGGCAACGTCGACATGGACCTGCTCGCACGCGGGACACCGGAGCAGGTCGTCGAGACCGTGCGCGGCCTCATCCGCGACGTGGCGCCCGGCGGTGGCTACATCGTCACCAGCGGCAACAGCCTCGCGCACTACGTCAGGCCGGAGAACGCGGTGGCGCTATCCGAGGCTGTCCACAAGTACGGGGCATACCCGACCTCGCTCTGAGCCAGCCGGCACCGGAGGCGCCGCGCCGTCTTCCGGTGCCGCGCTCAGTCGACGACCTCGTAGACCTGCAGCTCGTAGTCCGCGTAGAGTGCCTTCATGGCGGGCTGGAGCGCTTGATGGGCATCGGAGTCTCTCCAACCGTCATTGCTGCCAGAATCGATGAACCGGCTCACCATCTGATAACGCGTTGGGGCGTCCATCTCGCGCAGCAACTCGACCTTCACGAAGCCAGCCGATTGCGCCATGGTCGGTCGATATGTCTCGGCGAACAGCCGCTCGAACGCGGCGGCCCTCTCCGGGTGTACGTTGAACGTGACGTGTCGCTCGATCACCTGTGACCTCCGTTGCGGCCGGACCGGGGTGGCCATGGAGGCCGGAGCCTGGGAGGCCGGCGCGCCTGGCTCGATTCTAGACTGGGGCGAGGGCCGCACCTGCTCCCACGCACTTGACGGATTGTCAGATCGTCCTACAGTTACATCGCGAAGGTGCCCTCGCAGATCATGAGAGGCGGACCGACGTGCTTTTGGGCTCCGCCCGTGACTCTGCGAGCGGTGCTAGGTCATCGAGGAGGAGACATGAAGCTCGGATCCCGACGGTTGGTCGCCTTCATGGCGAGCGCCGCCATTGTCATTGCCGCCTGTGGCTCGGGAGCAGCCACAGAGGCTCCGGCCGCAACGACGGCCCCGGACGCCACCACTGCACCCGCGCCGTCCACGGACATGACGGGTTGGCCCTACACGGGCACCCTGAAGGACGGCTCCACGTTCACGCTTCACCCGCGCGTCGTCGACAAGCTCGAAAAGGGCGAGCCGATCAACTACCTGTTCAACTACGGCTCGACGGCCATCCCCCTCTTCTCGCCGCAGTACCTGGCGGGCTACGAGAAGACCCTGCCGGAAGCCCAGAAGATCCTGCCGATGAACGGCACGGCGCAGGCGCCGTCATCCGCGGTCCAGGACATGAACGAGCAGATCGCGATGATCGACGCCCTGTTCAAGGCGGACTCGTTTGACTGCCTTTCGATCCAGTCGACGGGGACGGACGTCTTCACCAAGATCGTCAACGACATCATGGCCACCGGCATCCCGGTGTTCACGGTCGGCGTCGAGTCGAACGGCAACGAGCTCACCAACTTCACCCAGATCTCCAACAAGGAAGGGCACCAGGCTGCCCAGATCGTCGTGGACTGGATGAAGGAGACAGGTAACGACCTCAAGGTGTTCGCTGTCTCCGGCGGCGACCCCACCCAGAACTGGGCCCAAGGCCGGATGCAGGGCTTCATCGAGGGCATCACGGAGGCCATCCCGGACGCAACGTTCCTCAACGATGCGAGCACCGCCCTCACGACGTCCTACGACCCGGCAGCGACGTATGACGCCTACAAGGCGTTCATCCAGGGCAACCCGTCCGTCCAGGTCATCGAGAACGTGGACATCGGCGGCGAGCACGCAGCCCGCGCGATCGCGGACTCGGGTAACACCGGCAAGACGTTCGCTCTCGGCTGGAACGTGAGCATCGGCCAGCTCGATGCGATCGAAGCGGGGACACAGATCGTGGCCCTCGACCAGGCGTGGGGCGAGCAGGCCGGATTCGGAGCGCTCGGGTGCGCCGAGTTCCTCAAGAACGGCAACATCCTGCCGAACACGAACGCCCTCAAGCCGGTGACGAAGGCCAACGTCGTCGAAGCTCGCGCGGAGTTCATGGCGTTCGTCGGGGGCTGATCGCCCCGACCCATGGCCGGCCGACCCGCTGGGCGACAACCAGGTCGTCGGGCGGGTCGGCTGCGCACCTGAACCCCCAGCCGATGTAGCAGGAGCAGCCCGAGGATGGCCGTCGAGTCGTCTGCCCCGAAGCCCGAATCCACCCATCGCCGGTGCGGATCCAACGTGGTCGTCCCGGGTGCGCGAGGTCGGCCTCCGGATCGGTGGTCTGGCGCTCGCGATCCTCATCGTCATCCTCATCTTCACGTTCCTCAGCAAGCCCAACACGTTCCTGACGGTCAGCAACGGCCTTGGCATCATGCGTTCGATGAGCACGATCGCGATCGTGGGCCTCGGTCTGACCCTCGTCATCATCGTCGGCGAGATTGACCTGTCGTTCGGCTACATGTACGGGCTGGCTGCGACACTCTGCGCCGTGTCCTGGATCAACTGGGGCTGGCCGATCTGGCTGGCCATCCTGCTCGCCCTCGGGGCCGCGGCGACCGTCGGGGCGATCAACGCGTTCCTGGTGACAGTCGTCAAGATCCCGTCGTTCATCGTCACCCTGGGCATGGGCCAGCTGGTCTTCGGGATGACGCTGCTCACGTCGAACGCGGCGAACCTGAACCCGGCCTACCCCACGGGAGGCAGGCCCGTCCCGTCTGGCGAGATCGACTTCTTCTTCGGGCTCTCCAACCAGGCCCTCCCGTTCGGGATCCCGATGCAGGGCCTGTGGATGATCGTGGCCGCCGTGATCGTCGGCTTCGTCCTGAGCCGGTCCATCTTCGGGTTCCGGCTGAAGGCCATTGGCGGAAACGCCCTCGCGGCTGAGCTGGCTCGCCTTCCGATCCGCAACTACAAGTTCGCCGCGTTCGTCGCGTGCTCCATGCTGGCCGCCGTCGCGGCGATGCTCGACTTCGCGTTCATCGGCTCGACTCAGCCGAATGCAGGCGTATCGCTGACCTTCCCCGTCTTCGCTGCGGTGATCATCGGCGGCGCGAGCCTTTCGGGCGGCCGCGGGACGGCCATCGGGACATTGAGCGGTGCGTTGCTCCTGGCGATCATCGCGAACGGCCTCGCCCTCCTGTCGGTGGGCTCGTTCCTGAGCCAGTTCGCATCGGGTGGCGTGACCATCGCCGCGGTTGTCCTCGACCGCTTCACCCAGAGCCTCCGGAAGTAGGACGGAAGTGATGGAGGTGATCGGCACGCCGTCCCGGACGGCAGTCATCCAGCAGATACGGGCCTCGTCATTCGGGGTGTCCGGAAGTGGTATGGCGACACGCGAGCGCTTGAGGGCCTCGACCTGGATGCGCGCAGCGGTGAGATCCTTGGCGTCGCCGGTCCCAATGGCGCCGGCAAGAGCACGGTGATCAAGATCCTCGCAGGCGAGGTCCGCGAGGATGCAGGCGAGCTTCCGGCTCGGAGACGTCACCTGGAGGCCGATGGAGCACCGCGATCGAGTGGCGGTGGTGCACCAGGAGCCGCAGCTGTTCCCGAACCTGACCGTTGCCGAGAACCTGATGATCGGCCGCGAGGGGACGCGCGCGTTCGTCCGCGGCATCGATGCCGAAGAGCGCGTGCTGATGCGCGACCTGGCGATCCTCGACGCCGCCGAGCGGCCGCTCGGTGCCGTGCCGCTGGCGATGCGGCAGCGCGTGGAGATTGGGAGGGCGCTCGCCCGCCGCGCCCAGGTCTTCCTGTTCGACGAGCCCAATTCGGCACTCACGCCGGAGGAGTCGAGCGACCTGTTCCGGCGCATGCATGCGCTCGCGGACGAGGGACGGGTCGTCCTGCTCGTGTCACACCGGATCGCGGAGCTTGCCGAGCACGCGGATCGGGTGGCACTCATCCTGGACGGCCGGTGCACCGGCATCCTCGAGGGAGATGCGCTCACCCAGGAAGGGATCGCCGCCGGCCTCGTGACGGGCCAGGCCGCCCATGAGCCGCTCGAGCAGCTCGTCGGCGGAGATGGTCAAGTCCGAAGGGGCGGACCTGTCCGTCTCGGGCTGGACAAGCGCCGACGGCTCCTTCTCCGATATCGAGCTCCGCATCCACCCCGGCGAGGTCGCCGCAATCGTCGGTGTCGAGGGGTCGGGCGGCCGTGAGCTCGTGCGCTCGATCGCCGGGTTCGGACGGGCCATCGGCACCATCGAGATCGCCGGTCATCGAGGTGGGGCGGCTGTCACCTCGGGCGCGAGCCTCGTCTCCGCGGACCGGCAGGCAAGCCTGTTCTCCAACCTGACGATCGGCGAGAACATGATCTCCCGCCTGAGGAGCGAGATCACCACGGCTGGCATCGCGCTGCGTCGCGGCCGGATGAACGAGATCGCGAACGACCTCCGGGAGCGGTTTCGCGTCAAGGCCACATCGCTGCGCCTGCCGATCAACTCGCTCTCCGGCGGGAACCAGCAGAAGGTGGCGATCTCCGCGGCGATTGTGAAGCGCCCCCAGGTGCTCGTGCTGGAGGAGCCCACCCGGGGCGTGGATATCAGCTCGAAGCGCGAGATCTACCGGATCCTGCGCGAGTACGCCAACGAGGGTCACGCCGTGGTCATCTACTGCACGGAGGTGCCCGAGGTCTACGAGGCGGCCGACCTTGTCTACGTCATGTCGGACGGGCGCATGTCCGACGCCGCTGATCGTCCTCGACCACGAGGACGTCGAGACGCTCGCGCGTGCCATCACCCGCCTTGAGCAGCACGGACGAGTCCAGCCGCAGCCGGCCGCATAGGCGAGCCCCGCGGCGGAAGTCGATGATGGGCGCGCCCGGCCGCCCGCGTGTGCTTGTGGCCTGCCTGTTCCTGGAGGCGAGCTCGTTCGCCGCCGGCGTGACCAGGCGGGCCGGCTTCGAGACCGCGGGGATCCTCATCGGGGCGGGCCCTTCGCCGCGACCGTCTGCCCGCAGGCAAGGAGCTCGGGGCGGCTTGGGATGCCCTGGTCGAGGCGGGCATCGAGGTCGTCCCCGGCCTGTTCGCCTGGTCGCCGCCCGGACCGATGGTGGCGGCGGAGGACTTCGAGTCCCTCGCCGCGGAGATCGTGGGGCGCTGCGACACGTCGCTCGACGGGGTCTACCTGCAACTCCACGGCTCGATGCTCGCCGAGGGCATCGATGACCCGGAGGGGACGCTCCTGGCACGCCTGCGGGCTCGCCTGCGGCCTGGGGTGCCGGTGGCGGTCTCGTTCGACTGCCACGCCACGATGAGCCGGGCCATCGCCGAGCACGCAGACATCGTCACCGCCTACCGGACATGCCCGCACGTCGACCTCGAGCGAACGGGCCGGCAGGCCGGTGCGCTGCTCGCCGGGGCGGTTACGGGACACCTGCGACCCGTACTGGGCTGGGCGCCGCTGGCCATGACCGCGCCGCCCGGCCGGCACGACGACGCCTTCCCGCCCTTCGCCTCGATGATGGCGACCTGCGACGCGGCCGAGGCGCGGCCCGGAGTGCTGGCGGCAGCGATGCTGCCGAGCCAGCCCTGGCTCGATGTCCCGGAGCTGGGCTGGTCGGCGGTCGTGACCACGGACGCGGACCGCGAGCTGGCGGACGCCACGGCCCGGGAGATCGCGCTCGCAGCCTGGGGGCAACGGGCGGCTTTCCTGACGGGGGTGCGCCTCCCGATCGAGCAGGCGCTGGCCGTCGCCCTGCGAGGGCCGGGACCGTTCGTCGTCGCGGATGCCGGCGACGCGACCAACGGCGGCTCGCCCGGTGATTCGACCGAGCTGCTCCGGGCAGCCCTCCCCTATCGTGATCGGAATATCTGGATGACCATCACCGACCCGGCCGCGGCGTCGGCGCTTCGAGCGATCGAGGCCGGGGCTGAGGCGCGCGTCACCCTGGGTGGCGGGCTGCGGGGCAACTACAACGAGGCGACAGCGGTCGAGGGCCTCGTCCTGGATCACCCAGAGAGTCGCTTCCGCTACAGCCATCCATTCTCACGGGGCCTCGCCGGCGACCTTGGCACCTGCGCCGTGCTGGGCATCGGCCGCATCCGCGTCGTCGTCCACGAGCGGCCAGTCGGCCTCATCGATCCCGAGCCGTACGTCGGCGCCGGCCTCCACCCCGAGGATGCCGAGGTGCTCCAGGCGAAGTCGCACATCAGCTACCGGGCCGGGTTCGCACGGATCACGGACCGCAGCGTGGTGGCATCCACACCAGGCCCGACGACGGCTGACCTCGCTTCGTTGCCGTGGCGCCGTCGCCCCCGACCGCTGTGGCCCTTCGAGGAGCCCCCGACCCCCTGGCGCGACTGACCGTTGACCGCGCGACGCACGAACGCGGCGCCGGGGAGGAGGTCCGGCGCCGCGTTCGAATGGGTCTGCGATGCGACCGGTCAGCCGGCCCCGGGAAGCCCCGCGTTGACAACGGGGAGCTCGCGGGCGCCCTTGGCGCGGGAGCCGAACGCCGGCGGCTTCGTGCGACCGACGCGCGTGTAGTACTCCTCGGGCACCGCGGTCGGGTCCTTGAACATCTGCCACTGGCACCGCTGCCGGACGTCCGGGTCCGGGTTCGTGTCGGGGTAGATGGGCGGATCGATGACCCGTACCGGGTAGCCGAAGCGATCGATCGGCATCTCCTCCATCAGCACGATGCAGTGGGCGCAGTAGAGGCATACGCCCGGGGTGTAGTGATTCCAGGAGTGCTTCTCCTGGGTGACCGCCCAGTTGTACGGCGGCTCCATGCGCGCCGGCGTGCGCTCGATCCAGTCTCCCCGGAGCGTCCGGCCGCCCGACCCGCAGGCGTCGAAGCGGAGGACGAACCGGTCCTCCAGCTCGATCAGCTCGAAGTCGCCTGTCCGTTCCGGCCCGACGAGGTGACCGCGCATCGCCTCGCACGCCACGAGCATCAGTGTCTCGAGCGCGTCGTCCCACGGGTGCTTGTCGATGTCGAACTTCTCGTAGCGCCACGAGAACAGGGGCAGCAGCACGCGGTCGTACATGTCGCGCACCGCGGGCTCGCCCAGCTCCTCCAGCACGAGGGACATCAGGGCGTAGGTGTGGTCGACGTCTCGATCGTGGCACTGGCGCCACGTCTCCTTGGCAACGTCGAGCAGGCGCTTGGCCTCATCGCCCTGCTCGCGGTATGTGGCCGCGGTCGTCTGCTGCATCTCAGACAGGAAGCGGTCCCAGTGACGCCGCGGCTGCCACGGTGAGCCGTCCGGCAGCTGAGCCACCCTGATCGCCTGGTCGTTGCGGTCGGCAATCTTCGCCGCGTCCACCGTGCGGTCCCGAAGGTAGCCGTTGAGATCCTGGATCCACTGGCGGTACAGCGTGAAGCAGACGTTGGCCTCGTCGATGAAGTAGGCCTCGAGCTCGGCCGCATTGTCCCAGCGGCCCTCGTCAACAGCCTCGCGGATCTTCCGGTAGGTGGAGACCTTCTGGTCTTCCCATGTGCCCAGTCGCACACGACGCCCCAGGAGCTCGGTGAACGCGACCCGTGTCTCCGGCATGGGGTGATGCCTCCCGGTGTAGCAATGCGGCGACGATACCGGTACCGTTTGCAGCCCGATTGCGGAAGGCTACCACGGCACTTCCGGGCTTGTCATCGGAGGACCAGAACTGAGCCTCGCGGCCATGCTCGCACTCCTCGCCGCCCTCGCGAACGCGTGGCAGGCAGTGATCAGCAAGGGCCTCACCTCACGCCTGCCGGCGCGCCAGCTGATCGGCGTGCTCTACCTTGGCAATGCCCTCGTCCTCCTCCCGCTCGCGCCGTTCGTGGACTGGCACTGGAGTCCGGCAATCGTCACGCTCCACCTGGTCTCGGTCGGGCTCATGGCCATCACCGCGATCGCAGTCTGGGACATGCTCGACGCGGGTGCCGCATCGGCAACCATGACCGCGGCGGCCCTCAGCCCCATCCCGGCTGCGATCGGCGCCGCGCTCCTCGTGCCGGGCACGTTCAGCCCGGTGCAAGCCGTCGCTGCGGTCCTGGTCACGGTCGGCGTCCTTGCCGCGCTGACGGGCGCATTCGAGGCGTTTCAGCCGACGCGGGACGTGGCTGACGGGTGCTGGGCGCGGCCTGCGGGGCCGGACTGCTGACGGTGGTGACCCGGCTGATCGGCGACGAGGGCGTCGGGGGTCGTCGACACCTACGTCGTGCGGACGTCCCTGGCGGCGGTGCTCTTCATCGCCGTGTTTCCGCCGCGCGACATCCCGGTCCGCGCGGCACCCCGCCTGTTCTGGCGGGCCCTGGTCGTCACGGCCTACTTCGTCCTGCTGATCCTCGCGGCGCAGGCAAGGGAGCCCGGTCACCGTGCAAACGTGCCTTGCCGCGACGCCCCTCCTCGTGCTCGCCTGGGAGTCATGGCGCGCCCGCCGTCGGCCGCCGGCCCGCATCCTGGCGGCCGCGGTGCTCGTGGTCATCGGTGTCATCGTCAGCCTCGTCCTCTGACGATCACCGGGGGTTCGCGAGCCGAGGCCTGGGGCCCCAGCCCTGGACCAACTGCTGGCATCGATCGCAGCCGCACGCCCAGCCGCGCTGGTAGGATGCCCCTGCGAACCCGTCATCGTCGCGCTGTCCCATGGAGGCATCAATGGAACGCATCCTGACGTACATCCGCATCTTCCCGGGCACGGAGGCGGAATACGACAAGCGACATGCGGAGATCTGGCCTGAGCTCGTCCCCGAGATCCAGGAGTCGGGGATCCGCGACTTCACGGGCTTCCGGCGCGGACCAACGTCTGGTACTACGGCGAGTGTCATCCGGACGTCGCCACCGCCTTCGGCATCCACGGACCCAAGCCGGCCAACACGCGCTGGAACCACTTCTTCCGCGACGTGATCGCCGAGATCACGGACGGCGATGGCGCCCTGCTGCGCTACGACGAGGTGTTCCACGCGGATGGCCCGGCCCTGGACGGCCCGATGACCCGGGCCTGCTTCAGCCTCGTCATCGACCCCGAGCGAGCGGCCGACTACGACGCGCTCCACGCAAACCCCTGGCCCGAGATGATGGACGCGATCGTGGCCTCCGGCTTCCGCAACTACGGCGGGTTCCGGCGCGGGGCGCATGTCGTCTACTACGGCGAGTTCTACCCGGATATGGCCACGGTCTTCGCGCGCATCGGCGCAACCGACGTCAACCGGCGGTGGGGCGAGGCGTTCGCCGGGATCATCACCACCATCACCGACGCCAACGGAGACCTCATCACCGCGGACGAGGTCTATCACAACGACTGACGCCGGCCCGCCCCCGGAGCGCCCGATGCCCGGTGCGTCAACCGGCGGCCTGGCGCGGCCGCGAATCGCGGTTGTCCACCCCTACTGGACGTCGTGGGAGCACACGGCCGGCCCGACGTTCCGGGCGGATCGGCTTGCGCTCGCCCGCCGGGTCGCCGCGTCCCTCGATGACGCCTTCGAGCCCGTCGGGGTGAATGACTACGCCTCGGCTGTCGAGGCGGCAGCGCTGGCGCCGGCGTTCGCGGCAGCAGGCGCCGAGGTCGTGCTGGTCCTCCAGACGATGGCGGTGCCATCGGCCTTCAGCCTGGCGCTGCTCGAAGCCCTGCCGGGTGTCCCCGTGGTGATCTGGGCCCTGCACGAGACTGGCCTGGTCGAGGGCGGCTTCGACCACGGAGGCATCACGACCCAGGGTGCGACGGTCGGGGCGCCGATGCTCTCCAACGTCCTCGGCCGGCGCGGCCGGCCCTTCGAGATGGTGCTCGGCCGGATGGCCGACGAGACGACCCTGGCGCGGGTCCGACGCGCGCTGCGTCTGGCAGCCGTCGCTCGACGCATCTCACTGGCTCGCCTGGGGCGGGTCGGCGTGCCGGTTGACGGGTACCTCCACGTCGACGTTGATGACGACGAGCTCCGTGCCGGAACCGGGATCGAGGTCGTGCGGATCGAGCCGGACGAGCTGGTGGAGCGGTACCTCGCGGTCAGTGAGGCCCGGGTCCGCGCGCTTGACGCGGAGGTGCGCGCGGGCTGGCTGTTCGAGGAGGACCTCGACGCCGGCGAGAGCCTCGCGCGGTCGCTGCGCTCGGCGCTTGCGCTTGAGGACCTCGTCGCGCACCACCGCCTCGACGCCGGTGCCTTCAACTGCCACGTGCCGCAATTCCGGTTCGGCGAGCCGATCGGGATCGCGCCTTGCTGGGCCCTGGGACGCTCCACCTCGGCCGGGGTGCCATGGACCTGCACGGGCGACGTCCTGACGGCGGTCGCGATGCTCGCGACGAAGCGGTTGGGTGGAGCCGCGGTCGACGACGAGATCGAGGCGATCGATTATGCGACGGGGGAGGTGGTCATCGCCAACAGCGGTGAGCACGATCTGGCTTGGCTGGCACCCGGAGAGCGGCCGCGTCTCCGCCGCAACGGGTGGTTCTGCGGCAAGGATCCGCACTGCGGCGTGTGCGCGGTGCTCGAGCCGCCGGCGGGGCCGGCGACCCTGGTCGCATTCACACCCCACCCCGATGCGCGTCGGGGGTTCCGGTTCGTGGCCGCCCGGGGCGCCCTGACCGCTCGCCGGTTCCCGGAGACCGGCACCGTCAACGGCGCGTTCAGGTTCCGGGACGGCCCGGTCGAGGAGGCGTGGGCGCGCTGGGCGAACGCGGGCGTCAACCACCACTCGTCGGCAACGCCGGGCGACATCTCCGAGGACGTGTCGGCGGTGGCCAGGCACCTGGGGATCGAGGCCGTGCTCGTGTGAGCGGCCCGCAGGCCGGCGAGCGCCCGCTCGCTCCGGTCTCGCTGCGCGACCTTCGCGACGTCGACCCCTACCCGGCGTACGAGCTGATGCGCGCGACCGGCAACGTGATCTGGGACGACGTGATGACCGCCTGGCTGGTCCTCGGCAACGACGATTGTGCGTTCGTCCTGCGCCACGAGGAGCTCTTCGAGGAGCCGACCGGGACCCTTCCGGGCGCGGCGGAGATCACTGGCCGCAGGGACCTCCGGTCGCTCGTCGGGCCGCAGCACGAGGTGCTCCACCGGGCGCTCTCGCATGCCTGGCGACCCGCACCTGGTTGCGCCGTACGGGCCGGCGCTCGTGCAGCCACTGCTGGCCGCGCGGCTCGCCAACCTGGCGTTGCGCCCGACGATGGAGCTCTTCCGCGACTTCGCCGCCATCGTCCCGATTGCGGTGATTGCCGGCGTGCTCGGCCTGGAGACACGCGACGAGGCGACGTTACGCGAGGCCAAGGCCTGGCTCGAGGCCGTGCTGGCATGGCGCCACACGTTTGGCGAGGAGCCGGCCGTGCGCGATGCAGCCGTCGCGGCGACTCACGCCCTTGAGCCGTCGCTGCTGGAGGTGGTCCGCGCCCGGCGTGACCAGCCCCGTGGCGACACGATCTCGGCCCTGTGGACGGTCGGCCTCGAGGTTGCCCCGGACTGGGACGAGCAGGATGTCCTCGGACAACGCCAGGTTCCTGTTCGAGGGCGGATCAGAGACGACGTCGCTGCTCATCTGCACGGCGGTCCAGCGGCTGCTGATGCTCGAGCGCGGGGAGCGGGACGCGGTCGTGGCCGAGCCGGCGCGCCTCGCCTCGTTCATGGAGGAGGTCCTGCGCCACTCCACCGTCGTGCACATCCGGGCGCGCCGCGCGGTGCGTGACGTCGATCTCGGAGGCGTCCTGATTCGGACCGGCGAGCGCGTCCTGGCTGTCGACGGCGCGGCCAACCGCGACCCTGCCCGGTGGTCTGAGCCGGCCCGGTTCGACCCGGGGCGGCCGCGCCTGGCGAGCCATCTGGCCTTCGGCGTCGGCCCCCGGCACTGCGCCGGTGCCCATCTCGCCCGGCTCGAGGCAACCGAAGCGATCCGCGCCCTGTTCGCGGCGTTCCCCGATCTCGAGCGTGAGCCCGGAGCCCCCGCTCCCGCCTACCTGGGGTTCGTCTCGCGAGCCTGGCGGCCGCTTCACCTCCGCCACGCCGTCCGATCACCAGTCAACCGGCGACCCTGACGACTGCTCGTTGCCCGCTGCTGGGTGCCCCGGCTGCGCTCACACGAAGAAGCCGGCGGCCCGCACGCTGGCAAGCCGCCGGCTCCAGGCGCACGGCGGACCGTGCGCCATTGCGGTGCGGTGCTACTTCACGTAGTCGGTCACGTTGTCGATGGTCACGAGCTTGACGGGCATGTAGACCTCGCGCAGCTCGACGTCGCCGAAGTCCGGCGTCCCACCAGCCAGGATCGTTTCAGCCAGCGATACGGTCAGGGCACCCATGCCGTACGGGTCCTGGGCGACGGTCGCCGAGAGACTGCCGTTCTGGATGAGCGTGATGGCCTCCGGGTCGGCGTTGAAGCCAACCGTCACGATGTCCTTCACCGGGTCCTTGCCCGCGTCCTTGATGGCATTCGTCGCGCCGCCGACCATCGGGTCGTTGCACGAGAAGATGCCCGCGACGTCCGGGTCCTTCGCCAGGGCGTCCTTCATCACCGTGTAGCCCTGCTCGGCGACCGAGTTCCCGGACAGGTCGGTCACCACCGTGTACCCGAGTTCCGTGATCTTCTTCTCGAAGCCCTCGTTGCGGCGGGCCGCGTACACGGCATCGGGCGGGCAACCGATGGATACGACCTTCTTGGTGGCCCCAGCGTGCGCCTTGATCTGGGCATCCATGAACTCCGCGGCGATCACGCCGCCGCCGTAGTTGTCGGAGATCACGATGGCGTCGTAGGGGGTGCCACCGCCGCCGATGTCGTCGACGATGACCGGGATGCCCTTCTCCTTGGCCTTCTGGACGATCGGGCCCAGGGCGTCGGGCTTGAACGGGCTGATGATCAGGACGTCGACCTCGTCGAGCAGGGCCGTTGCGCCCGTGACCATCTCGTTCACGTCGGACTTCTCGTCATGCAGCACGAACTTCCAGCCCAGCGTCTCAGCAGCCTCGCGGGTGCCCTTCTCCATGGCCTGGAAGAACTCGTACTGCATGTCCCAGACGGAGAACCCAACGGTGTAGGTCTTCGCCGGCGCTTCTGTCGCCGGCGCTGTTGTCGCCGCCGGTGCCTGGGACGCGGGTGACGGGGTGGAGCCTCCCGAACATGCTGCAGAAACGAGCGCCAGCACGCCCAGCGTCGTCAATAGGGAGCGACTGTTCAATCTCACCGGTCTTCTCCTCCAACGTATTGGCCAGTTGTTCGATCGCGCACGCGGCCGGCGTCGGCTGACCGGGCCCGCGGTCCAACTCATCCATGGGTCGCCTAGGTCATGGGCATGACCTCCGGTCGGCGACGTCGGCGCAACAGGCGCCAGTTGGCGGGCCGAGCGTAGCCGGTCCGCAAGCCATCAATGGCCAGGGCCGTGATGAGCACCGTGCCCAGGACGATCCGCTGATAGCTCGCCGCGACGTGCTGACTCACCAGGAAGTCGTTCAGCCCGGACACGAGCAGGACGGCGGCGAACGTCCCCAGGAGGGTGCCCCGGCCGCCCTTCAGGCTGGTGCCGCCGAGCACGACGGCCGCGATGACCTTGAGCTCGAAGCCGTCCTCGATCCCGCCATCGGCCGTCCAGACCCGCGTGACGAAGGTCAGCGCGGCGATCCCAACGCAGAGGCCCACGACGGCGAACACGAACACGCGCAGCCGGGCCTCGGAGATGCCGCAGAAGCGCGCGGCCATTGGTGACGAGCCAAACCCGATCACCTGGCGGCCGATCACCGTCCGCCGCAGGACGACCCAGGCGGCCGCGAACACCAGCAGCATGATGAGGAACGGCCCCGGGATGCCCACGACGTCGGCGCTGCCGATCTGGACAAACAGGGATCCGGCTTCCGAGTAGGGCAGCGTCTTGGGGCCGTCCTGCGTCAGCACGTAGGTGATGCCCCGGAACAGGAACATCGTGCTCAGCGTGGCGACAAAGGGCGTGACAAGCAGGCGGGTGACGATCAAGCCGTTGACAAGCCCGCAGGCGAGTCCCGCCAGCAACGCCGCCAGGATGGCCGCCCAGGTGCCTCCCACCGCGTAGCCCATCAACGAGATGGAGCTGACCAGCGCCAGTTGCCCGCCGACCGAGAGGTCGAACGTGCCGTTCATGATGACCATCGTCATGCCTGCGGCCACGATGCCGACGTAGGCGCTCTCGCGCAGGATCGACTGGATGTTGGAGACGCTGAGGAACGCCGGGTCCACGACCGCGGCCACGCCGGTCAGCGCCACCAGCACGAGCGCAATGCCCCACTGCTCCCAGAGCTTGCCCAGCCTCCGGGTGCGTGACGCGGCGGGCATCGCCGGCGGTGCAGCCATGCCGTCGGCCTGGCTCATCATCGACCTCCCCGGCTGCGGAGGCCAAGCACGGCGAGCGCGGCCACGAGCACGATCCCCACGCTGATGCGCTGGTAGGCCACCGGGACGTTGAGCAAGTTCAGCCCGTTGCGGATGGTCTCGAGCATGAGGGCGCCGAGGATCGTGCCGGCTACCGTCCCCCTGCCGCCTTTCAGGCTGGTCCCGCCGAGGATGACCACGGTGATGGCGGTCAGCTCGAAGCCGATGCCCAGCAGGCCGGAGCCCTTCTGCAGCTGCGCGCTGAGGAACAAGCCCCAGAGGCCGGCCCCAAGCCCCACCAGCACGTAGATCATGATCCTGATCCGGTCGACCGAGAGGCCAGTGACCACGGCCGCGTCACGGTTGCTTCCGATGGCGGAGACCCAGCGCCCGAAGCGCACGCGGTTCAGCATCCACCAGGCCAGCACCCCCGCGGCGGCCGCCAGCACGATGGGCATCGGGATGCCCAGGGGCCGAGCGCCCACCAGCAGCTTCAAGGTCGGGTCGCTCACGATCACGTCGTGGCCGTTGGTGTAGACGAGCGTGATGCCGCGCACGATCACCAGCGTGGCCATGGTGGCGATGAAGGGGGTCACCTTCAGGCGGGTCACGACCAGGCCGTTGAACAGGCCCACGCACGCGCCCGCGATCATGCCCGCGCCCATCGCCAGCGGCGTGGGGACGCCGCTCAGGATGAGCGTGCAGGTGATGGCACCTGCAAACGCGACGACGGAGCCCACCGAGAGATCGAAGTCGCCCATCACCAGGCACATCATCATCGCCAGGCTGGGGATGGCGACGATGCTGGACTGGACCAGCAGGTTCTCCAGGTTGGTGCGGGTCAGGAACGCGGGCGATGCGATGGACAGCAGGACGACGAGGATGAACAGCGGCAGCGCGAGCGGGACCGCGCCCAGTCCCCTGCGTATGCGCTCGGCGCCCGTCCGACCCGACGGCACGCTGGTGGCCGGGCGGGCGTCCAGCGTGCTCACGCGGACACCCCGATGCGGACGCCCGTCGTGGCGCAGGCGATGACGTTCTCATCGGTCAGGGTGTCGCCCGAGAGCCGGGCCACCACACGGCCCTGCGACAGGACCATGACCCAGTCGCTCATGCCCACGAGCTCGGGCAAGTCGCTGCTGACCATCAGGATCGCTGCTCCATCGGCGGTCAGCCGGTTCACGAGCTGGTGGATCTCAGCGCGGGCTCCAACGTCGACGCCCCGGGTGGGTTCGTTCAGGAGCAGCAGCCGGCCGCCCGGCGCGAGAGCCCGCCCGAGCATGACCTTCTGCTGATTGCCACCGGACAGCTCGCTGATCGTCTGGTCGGGGCCGCGCGCCTTGACGCGCAACGAGTCCATGTAGCCCTGCGCGAGCTCGTGCTCCGTGCGCATGGACAGCAGGCGCAGGAGCCCTCGGCGAATCCGCTTCAACACCGAGATGCTGAGGTTCTGCTTGACCGAGAGGTCGGGCATGATGCCGGTCCGCTTCCGGTCCTCGTGCAGGAAGCCGATCCCCGCCTCGAGGGCCTCTTCGGGGGTGGCGGGCGCGAAGCGCGCCCCGCCGAGCTCCATCGACCCCGCCCGGATGGGGAGGGCTCCGAAGATGGCCTGGGTCAGGTCGGACTGTCCGGCACCGGCCACGCCGCCGACGCCCACGATCTCGCCCCGTCGGACCTCCAGGTCCACGTCCCGGAGCATGGCGCCGGCGGAGAGGCCGGCGAGCCGCAGCACGACCTCGCCCCCCTCGACCGGGTCGCGGTGGGTCATGGATTCCACATCCCGGCCGACCATCAGGCGCACCAGCTCCGCCTCCGTCGTCCCGTTGATGTCCAGCGTGGCGACATTGCGACCGTCGCGCAGCACGGTGGCCCGGTCGGCCACCTCGAAGACCTCTTCCAGGTGATGGCTCACGTAGATGACCGCGCGACCCTCGTCGCGCAGCCGCCGGATGACATCCATCAGGCGAGTGACCTCGGTGCTGTTAAGCGCCGCGGTGGGCTCATCCATCACGATCACGCGGCCCTCCGTGGAGAGCGCCCGCGCGATCTCCAGGAGCTGCTGGCCCGCCACGCCGATGTCCGCGACACGGGCGTCCGGATCGATGTCCACGCCCAGCATCGAGAACAGATCGCGACACTTCGCCCGGATCTCGCCGTACCGGATCCCGCGCGACCAACGGGAGGCCGGTTCCCGGCCGATGTAGACATTCTCCGCCACGGTGAGGTCCGGGAAGAGCGTGAACTCCTGGTAGATGACCGCGATGCCAGCCGCGATGGCGTCGCTGGGGCGAGTGGGACTGAACTCACGCTGGGCGAGCCAAAGGCGCCCGCGCGTGGGTGTGTAGACGCCCCCGAGGACCTTGAGCAGGGTAGACTTGCCGGCCCCATTCTCCCCCACCAACGCGTGGACCTCGCCCGCGCGCACGTCGAAGTGGACGTCATCGAGGGCCCGGACCCCGGGGAACTCCATCGTGACGTGCTCGACCCCCAGGATCGCGACTGCGGCGTCTGGATGAGTCGTGGGATCCTGCATCCCGGGGACCACCTCTGACTGCGTCGGCCGTCCCCATATGATGACGCGAGAGGCCTTCGGGGATTCACTGTATGACAATCCAACAATGCGTCAAGGGTCTCTCAGGCTGCAATGCGCAAGCCTGCCGACCAACCGGCGCCCCGGCAGACCCAGTCATGCGTCTTCGCCCACGCGGGGAACGCAGCTCACGTGAGCGAGGCTTGCCGCTACAGTCATGAGGCCGTCCACGGCTGGGCGGGCGACCCGCGGCACGAGGCAGGCGAGATGAGTGTGGTCGCGCTGGATATCGGGACCTCGCGCATGAAGGCGCTGCTGGCGCATTGGGACGGCCGCGTCGAACCAGTCCGGAGCGTGGAGACCCCAGCGCAGGTTCCGGCGGCTGGGCAGCTGGTCTTCCCGGCGGACGCGGTCTATGCCTGCGCGGAGGCGCTGGTCGCCAACCTTGCGGCGACGCACCCGGACGACCCCGTCGATACCCTCGTCTTCTCCTGTCTTGGCACGGCCATGGTCCCGCTCGACCGCCGCGGACGACCGCTCGGGCCGGCGCTCTCCCCCGCAGATGTCCGCCCGTCGATGCCTCCCGGGCTGATGGATCGCGTCGACATGAGCGCTGAGGACCTGTTTCGACTCACCGGCCAGGATCCACGAGTGCCATCCTCCCTCCTGCACCTGCTGTGGTGGCGACATGCGCACCCCGAGGCGATAGCGAGGCTGCATCGGGTTCGCTCGCTGCGCGGCTATCTCGTGCATGAGCTGTGCGGAGCCGATGCGGAGGATCCTTCCTGGGCGTCGCGAACCATGCTCATGGACCTGGTGAGATCCGCGTGGAGCGAGACGGTCCTCGCGGCTGCGGGTCTGCCGGATGACATCCTGCCCCAGATCCACCCTTCGACAGCCGTGTGGAGGGCGCAGCGGGCGGCAGGCTCGCGCTTCGGCCTGTCACCCGGAGCGCAGGTGGTCCTCGGTGGGATGGACAACTGCAGTGCCGTGCTCGGAGCGACCGAGCCGGGCGAGCAGCGTCTCGTGAACATCACCGGGACCTACGAACACATGGCCGGGACGGGGGAGCTCGACGCTGTCCGACGCTCGGCCGCGGCCGTGGGCGGTCTCGTTCACCGGTATCTCCTCCCGGACCGCTACCTGAGCTATTCGCGGGTGCCGCTGCTGCCATTGCTCATGCAGGCGGCGTCGGGCAGCTCCGAGCGTCTGCGTCGGCTCCTGGACGGGGTCTCCGACAGCCCGGCAGGCGCCGCCATGTCCCTCGACGAAGGCGCCGTCGCGACCGAGCTTCGCGCCGGCACTCCTCCGGCTGCCGTGGTCCAGCGCCTGCTCGAGTCCGCGGGCGAGATCCTGGTCCGGTACGCGGATGCCTGGGCGGCCGCGGGGCAGCAGGCCGATCGCATCGTGGTCGTGGGAGGCGGCGCGGTCCGCTCGCGCCCGCTCCAGCTCAAGGCGAACCTCCTGGGCCGGTCGCTATCGACGCTTTCCTTCGACGAGGGCGCGGGCCTGGGTGCCCTGCGTCTCGCGGCGATGGCCGTGCAGGGAGCATCGCCATCAGCGGCATACCGCCTCTTTCCCAACCCGATCCTGCGCACCTGGTCGCCGGGCGGCCAGGTGGCTCGACCGGCGGTCTCGCCCGCGAAGGCTGATGCTGCGGACATAGACTGAGCCCATGCCGACCCCAGCCACCTTGACCGAGCAGGACCACGCGGCGACGGGCTACGAGGCGGCACGACGGCTCCTGGTTCGTGTTGCCGGGCTCCTCTACGACCGGGGGCTCACCGAGCTGCAGGGCGGCAACATGAGCCTGCGCGCGGGAAGCGCGGCTGTGCTCACGCCCACCAGGGCCTCTGACAGGTACGGCTGGCGCCTGTCAGCAGACGATGCCCTCGTCCAGGATCTGTCGGGACGCGTGCTGCTGGGCGATCCGGCCAGGGTCTCCCGCGAGACAGCCCTCCACCTCCGCCTCTACCGTGACTTCGCCGACGTGGGGGCGGTGTTCCACCTGCATCTGCCCGAGGCTCTGGGCGCGGTGGCAGCAGGCCGCTGGGCGCCCGGAGTCGTGGCCGACTCGCCCGACGAGTTCGGTGCGGCACTGGTGGTGCTGGAACCGGGTCTGCCCGCCCAGACCGAGCCGCACGACGGGCGCGTGGTCGAGCTTCTTGGCCAGGTGGCGCGGTCCGCGGGCGCGATCTCCATCTCGCCCGGCCATGGCGTGTTCTCGGTGGCACGAGACGTGCCGACCAACATCCGGGCGGTTGACGTGTTCCGGCAGCGACTGGAGCATGAGCGACTGCGCGGTCGCCTGAGAGCCGCACGGAAGCAGGGCGCGCCGTGACCGACGCTCCGGCCGTGGCCGTACCCGCCACCGTGACACCCGTCACCATGTTCCGGCGGCTGTTCGAGAACCAGTTCGTCACCCTCGACGGCTTTGCCATCAGCTGCCGCGTGGCTTCAGGGATGCACTACATCGACGAGTCGGTCGCACTCGGGCGCATGCTGGCGGACGACGAACGCGACGAGCCCTTCGCACCCAGCGATCCGACCATGCACGCCTTGCACCATGCGATGTACGCGGTGTGGCCGGACGTCGAGAGTGTCGTCAGCGGATGGTCGCGGCACCTTCGCGCGCTCCTGGTCGAGGGGTATGCAATGCCTGCCCCCACGAGCATGATGCGCAAGCGCGGCGTGTCCGACCTTCGGGATCACCTCGTGGAACCGGGCACGCTCGCCGGGTCCCGGCGTGACCTCACCTTGGCGCGGGCGCGCGAGACGGCGACGCGACACGGGATGGCCCACGTGCTCCTCGTCACGACCAATGGCATGGTCGTCGCAGCTGGACCGCGGGCCGAGGAGGTGATGGCTCACTGGCACAACGTGGAGTTCAGCGCGCGGGTGGAGTGCATGCGCGTCGAAGAGGCGGCCGTCCACGCGCCTGACCTGTGAGCCGTGCACCACGATTGCCCATCGCTGGGGCCAGTGAGCCCGCCGTCAGCGACGGACACGCCTCCAGGTCAGGACGTTCGCTCCCAGGCGCCCGCGCACGAGGGCCGGGTCCGTACTCAGCGTGAGCTCGTTCCCGTCCGCGCTCAGCGTCACGTGGCGACGCTGCGACGTGCCGACCCAGTTCGGGTAGAGGCTCATCGTGACCTCGTGGACCACGTCGCCGCCGTCGACATGGAACGAGCCCGAGTAGGCGATGAAGGTCGCCATCGCGTCCAGCCGCTGGTCCGCCGGGCCACCCTGCAGATCGGCACCGTCGATCGGCGGGCGGCCGGCCCGCCCGATCGTCGTGATCATCGTGCCGTCGCCCGTGTAGACGACGACCCCGTGTGGCCGCTCACCCATCGGCTGGGTGACGCCGTCGTCGCCGACGGATGCCCAGGTCAGGAGCCGCCAGGTGCCTACCAGGTCGGCAGCCAAGGCGGCGCCGGGCGCAGCGCCCTCGGGCCGGTCGGCGGACCGGTCGACCGCAGCGGGCCTCCGCCCCCTTCGGTCGCCGCTCATGTGGGCACCGGGGCATCCTCCTTGAGCAGGCGTTCGTGCTTGAGCTCCGCCCAGAGGTCCGCCGGAATGGGGTGCGAGAAGGTCGCGACGTTGCGCTCCAGCTGGGCCGGGCTCGATGCGCCCGGAATGACCGAGGCCACTGCCGGATGACCGAGCGGAAACTGCAGCGCAGCGGCCGCCAGCGGGACGCCGTGGCGCTCGCAGACCGCCTGGATTCGGCCCACCGTCGTCAGCACGTCCGGCGGCGCGGCCGCGTAGTTGTACTTGGCACCGGGTGTTGGCCCTGTCGCCAGGACCCCCGACTGGAATGGCGAACCGATGACGAACGCGGAACCGCGGGCGACGGCGGCCGGGAACTCGTCGTCGAGGACCTCCTGGTGCAGCAGGGTGTATGGCATCGCCACGAGGAAGTAGTCCACGTCCATCAGGTCGAGGAAACGCGGGATGTGGTCCCGGACATTGATGCCCGCGCCAACTCCGCGGATCAGGCCAGCCGCCCTGAGCTCCTCGATCGCGCGCCAGCCCGAGGCCGCCAGTTGGCCGAAATACCAGTCCCGCTTCAATCCCTCCCCGTGGTACCAGTTGTCGAGGTCGTGGATAGTGGCGAGATCGTAGCGCCGGATCCCCAGCCGGAGCTGGCTCTGCTCGTAGGAGCGCATGATCCCGTCGTACGAGTAGTCGAAGACGACGTCCATCTCCAGTCCGCCGGCCCAGGGAGAACGGTCGAAGGTGCTCCCCTTGGGGGCGCGCAGAAAACGCCCGATCTTGGTGGAGAGCACGAACTCATCCCGCGGTCGTCCGCGGAGCCCGGATCCGGTCCGTAGCTCGGACAGCCCGCGGCCGTACCATGGCGCGGTGTCGAAGTAGCGGATGCCGTGGTCCCAGGCGGCCCGAACGGCGTCGACCGCGACAGCCTCGTCGATCACGTGGGTGAGCTCGCCGATCGAGGCGCCCCCAAAACCCAGCTGGGTGACCTCCACGCTGGTCCGCCCAAGCATCCGTCGCTGCGTCGGGTCCATGTATCGCTCCCTTTGTGGGGTTCAGGTGGTGAGCACGGTCCGGAAGCCGCGTCCGGCCTTCATGTCCTCGAGCGCTTGGTTCGCCTCGGACAGCGGTCGCACGCGCTCCACGAGATGATCCACCGCGAGCGTCCCGTCCAGGTAGAGGTCGATCGCATCCCGGATGTCGTCCGGAACGAAGCCGCGCGAGCCGAGGACGCTCAGCTCGCGCCAGAAGATGTCCGACGGCCCGGGCCCGGAAGTGGTCCAGGCTGCTGCCGATCAGCACAACACGACCGCCGGGCCCGCCCATCGCGATCGCCTGCTCATCGACCAGCGCCGAGCCGACGCACTGGATCACGACGTCTGGCCCATGGCCGCCGGTGAGCGACCTGACGACGGCCACCGGGTCGCCGTCGTCGGCAGCGACGGTCTCGTCCGCCCCCAGCCTGCGGGCGAGGTCGAGCTTGGCCCTGGACCGGGTGACGGCGATGACCCGGGCGCCGACGCCTTGCCCAGCTGCACCGCGTTGGACCCAAGGCCGCCCACCCCGAGCACCACCAGGGTCTCGCCGGGCTGGAGGTGCGCAACGCGCTTGAGCCCGTGGAGCGGGGTTGCCACCGCATCCGTGAGCACTGCCAGCACCGTTGACGGTACCGGGGCCGGTGGCCGGATGAGCGCCTCGACGGGGCGGAGCACATAGTCCGCGAAGGCGCCGTCGACATCGACGCCCATCCGCGTGACATACGGGCTGATGTTGGGCCGCCCCCGTGCGGCCCACGGGTCACCGGGTGGAACGCTGATGTAGTAGAGGGCGACCTGGTCTCCGGGGGAGATGGCCGTCACGCCGTCGCCGACGGCGTCAACGATCCCTGCGGCCTCGTGGCCTGGGATCACCGGCCACGTCACGGCGTCAGAGAAGCCGCCCTTCTGCAGGAACACGTCCGAGCCGCAGACGCCGCACGCCTCTACCCGAACGCGCACCTCGCCCGGCCCCGGCACCGGGATCGGGCGGCTCACCATCCGGAGCGCGGCCCCGGGCGCGGCCAGCTCTGCGGCCCGCATGTTGGGCGTCATCAGTACATCAGGAAGCCACCCGAGGCGTTGATCGTCGAGCCGGTGATGTAGCTCGCGTGATCGGACGCGAGGAACACGACCGGACCGGCCATCTCGACGGGCTCAGCCACGTACCCTAGTGGGGTCTGCTTCTTCATGCCCTCGTAGATCTCCGGCGCCAGGCCGGTCATCAGCATCGGCGTGTTCACCTGGCCGGGCGACACGCAGTTGACGGTGATCCGGTGCTGGCCGAACGTCCGGGCGAGGCCCCGGCAGGCGGACGTGATGCCGCCCTTGGTGGCAGCGTAGGCGACGGACCCGCCGAAGCCGCCCGTCCACCAACCCTGCGAGCTGAAGAGGATGATCCGGCCGCCGTTTCCCTGCTCGATCATCGCCTTCCCCGCGGCACGCGCGAGGAAGAAGGCAGCCTTGAGGTTCACGTCGTGCTGGAAGTCCCAGTCCTCTTCCGTGACCTCGTCGAGCGAGCCGCGCCGGCGGAGCACCGCGGCGATGTTCGCCAGGACGTAGAGGTTGCCCAGCTCCTCGCGGGCCCGGGCGACGAGCGCGTCGTGCCCACCGAGGTCCCGCAGGTCCGCGCGGACGGCCACGTGCCCGCTGCCCTCGAAGCCGGCGACGACCTCCTCCACCTTCGCCTGGTCCACCACGTCCACGGCCATGACCTTCGCCCCCGTGGTCGCGAAGGCCTCGGCGACCGCGCGCCCGATGCCGCCGGCCGCTCCCGTGACGATGACGCCCTTCCCTTCCAGCCCCGCGCCGACGCTCCAGCTCATGGTGTCCTCCTGTCCTCAGCTACCGCCGTTTGGTTCGTCGCGGCCGGCTCAGCCGCCGGCGAGGTACCGCTCGCTCCGATAGCGATCGACGACCTCGTCGATGATCTCGATCCCGAGGCCCGGCTTCGTCGGCGGGTAGTACCAGCCTTCGTTGTGCCCGAGCGGCTCCGTGACCAGCTCGTGCTGCATCGGATTCTCGAGCGGCTTGACCTCGATGAGCTGGAATGCCGGGGAGGCGAAGCTCATCGCGATGCTGGCCGCGGTCACGATGGCCGAGGACCAGCAATGAGCATTCGCCTGCCGGCGGTGGAACTGAATTCGCTCCACGGCCTTCATCGACCCCGTGATTCCCTCCGCGCGGCCAGGATCAAGGCCAGCGACGTCCACGGTCCCGGTTGCGAGGATCCGCTCATACCCGTCGACGTCCCACTCCTTCTCGCCGTAGGCGATGAGGGACGTCGTCTTGCCGCGCAGGTTCAGGTAGCCCTCATGATCCCAGGCGCCAAGCGGCTCCTCGATCCAGTGGAGGTCGTACTCCTCGAAGGCGAGCACGCGCCGGACGGCCGTCTTGACATCCCACTTGATCGCCCACCCGCAGTCGAGCATGATCCACATCCCGGGCAGGCCCTCGCGCATCCGGCGGATGTACTCGACGTCGCGATCGTGATCGTATCCGAGGTGAGCGTCGCCACGCTTGCCCAGGCCCACCTTCAGGCCGCGGAGGCCGGGCGCGACCCACTCCTGGGCCTCTTCCACCATCCGCCCGATGTCCGAGTAGTGCGCGTGGCTCGAGGCCACGGCCGGCAGCCGATCGTGCACGGCCCCGCCGAGCAACTGGACGACGGGGACGCCGAGCAGCTTGCCCTTGATGTCCCACAGGGCGATGTCGATCGCCGCAACGGCGAACGAGGCCAATCCGCCGCGGTAGCCGTACCACCACATCTGGTCACGCAGCGAGTTCCAGATCGCGATGTTGTCCAGCGGGTCCCTGCCGATGACGCGGGGCGCCATGCCCTCGATGATCGCCTTGACCGCGTAGCTGGCTTCGAGGAAGGAGGTGACCGCTTCGCCCCACCCGACGACTCCGTCGTCGGTTGTGATCTTCACGAGGCACAGGTGGCGGGTCGAGTTGAAGTCGTTTGGCTCCGGGTAGCTGACCGGGATCGCCTCAACGGTGGTGATCGTTGCCATGGTGTCCTCCTGGGGGCGCTTCAAATTCGGATGGAGCGCAGACCGAGCGCTGAGGTGAGTGCCGGGATCTCGACGTCGAGCCGCCCCGGGGCGAGGGCGCTGTGGTGGGTTGCCCCCGAGGCGATCCAGCCCTCGACCGCCTCGAGCGCCGGTCCCGAGTCGAAGCGGAACATCCCGTTCGGGCCGCGCATGGCGTCGTAGCGGGACTCGACGACCTCGCCCGTCGCCCATGCGAGCGTCCAGCCTGCGTCCGTAGGTGACAGGCTGATCATCGTGGCTGGCCCGCGCCGCAGCGCGAATGCGAGGCCAGCGCCGCCGCCGTGCACCCCCGGGTAGTGGTCGTTCGCCTCGAGCGTGACGGCTCCCGGCGCATCAGCCCAGGCGGGGTCGCCCTCGCCACCAGCGGCCACGAGCAGGAGCCCTGTCTCCGCTTCCGGGGTGTAGCCCTCGCAGTAGAGGGCCGACCCGGCGATCAGCCGCGCGAGGTGCAGGGCGATCGCTGTGGGCTGATCGCCCGTGCAGGCGATGCTCCGGCCCCGCTCGGCCTGGCAGGCGACGGCGAGACAGGCCGTGATCCCGACTCGCTCCGAGCCCCGGAACCAGGGCCCGTGGCAGTTCACCGTCCCGGCAACCGCCCCCGCGCCGGTCATCGCCTCGTCCAGCGCGACCGCGACGCGGGCGCTCCGCTCTGCCTGGGCGCCGGGGTCGCCGGCCCAGCGGCTCCGGACATCGTCGAGCAGCGCGGTGGCCCTCGCGGGGTTCGCCCCGTCGACGGCCGCCTCCCACGGCTCCAACTGGATTGCCACCTCGCGGAGGCCCAGCACGGCCAGGTCAGCGGGCGTCGCGTCCACATCGAGGTAGCCCGGAATGGCATCCCCGATCCGGAGCACCGTCGCGCCCCGCAGCGAGCCTCCCGCAGCCGCCGCCCGAATGGTGCGCAGGAGCCGACCGATCGCAACCTCATCATCGTGGCCGGCCGTCACGACCAGCAGCGGACGGCCCTCGCGCACGCGGACATTGCCGTACATGAGGGCCCCGACCGTCGTCGTGTGCTCGGTCGCCTGCGCCTGGGTCAGCCCTTCCGCGAGCCTCGCTACCGAGGGAGCGTTCCAGATGACGACCGGGGATGTCGTGCCCTCCAGGGCGATCGCGGCGTAGCTCGGGGGTGCCGCCATCGCGGGAGCGAAGACGACCGCGTCGAACCGGGCCCCGCTAAGCTCATCGCGAACTCGGCGTGCACCCGCTTCGTCCTCGATGAGGTCTGTGTCGAGGACGTCGAACGCCGAGCCGAGCACCTCCGCCGAGCGCGCCGCGTGGGCCCGCATCCGGGCGGGGAACTCGGGCGGCATCTGGGCGTCGAACAACCCGAACCGGACGCTGACGAGCGCGATCCGCGGACGCGGGGTCGTCATCGCGGCGCGGGGGTGCACGAGGCCCGGAGCTTGAACACCATTGGCAGGATCACGGTCCTCGGCTCCTGGTCGCCACGCAGGTGCCGAAGGAGCAGCTCCGCCGCCGTGCGTCCGAGTCCGACCGTGTCCCGGGCGACGACCGAGATGGGCGGGTCGTACAGCTCCGACAAGGGCACCTCGTCGCAGGTGACCAGCGAGATGTCGCGGCCGGGGCGTAGCCCGTGGCGAACGAGAGCGCGCAGGCAACCCACCAGCGGCTGGTTGCCCCCGGCGATGATCGCCGTGGGAGGGTCGGACAGGGCAAGCAGGCTCTCCGTTGCCGACTCGCCGTGCTCCGCTGAGAGCGACCCCGGCACCATGATCGTCTCGTCGCGGAGACCCCGCCCGGCCACTGCCTCGCGCATCCCCGCCATCCGCTCGCGGACGGGCGAGATCTCGACGGGGCCCGTGACCAGCGCGATCCGCCGATGTCCCAGGTCAAGGAGCGCATCCGTCGCGTCGCGGATGCCGTTCCGGTGGTCGTTGCGAACCGCGCTCGCCCGGAACCGCGCCGGAAGCTCGCGGTCAATCAGGACGAACGGCAGCTCGACGTTCGCGATCGCTTCCAGCGTTTCGGGCGCCTGCTCGTTCGCGAGGGACAGGATCAACCCATCCACCCGTCTGCTCTCGAAGAACTGCACATGAGCCGCGTCCATGCGAGGGTCGTTCTCCGAGTTCATGACCAGCATCGAGTAGCCGGCCCGGCGCAGCTCGGACTCGGCGCCGCTGGCGATATCGGCAATCAACGGGTTCGAGATATCGCCGACGACGAACCCGACGGAGAGCGTGGCGCCGCGACGAAGCGACTGGGCGAGGAAGTCGGGCTCATAGCCCAGCTGGTCGACGGCAGCCATGACGCGCGACCGCATCGGCCCTGAGACATCCGGATGGCCGGACAGGACGCGGCTCACCGAGGACATCGCCACGCCGGCGAGATCGGCCACCTCGCGCATGCTCGCCCGCCGCGTCGGGCGGATCGCGCTGCCCGACTGGCTCACGACAGCCTGTGGCTTCATCCCAGGAAACCCTCCGCTGGCTGTCCCGGTATCGGTTGCAGGAACCGTAGCACAGCCGTCACAGGCGCCACTCTCCCCATTCCCCGCCTCAACGGTCCACCCGGTAGCGGTCGATGAAGGCCCGGTCCAGGACCCAGCCCAATCCCGGCCGATCGGGCAGCACGAACTGACCGTCGACGAGGGGGGGCCGGTTCTCGACCATCTGCCAGAAGATGGGGTCGCGGGCCGGCGAGAATGCCTCGACGTAGGTTCCGTGGGGTACCGAGGCAAGCAGGTGGCTGGCCACCTGCGCCTCCTCGTGATGCCCGAGCTGGACGTCGAAGGCGCCGGCGAGGGCTGCAACCCGCCGCCACTCGGTCGGTCCTCCTCCCCACGAGGCGTCGTAGTTGCAGACGTCGATCGCCCCGTTGGCCATCATCTCGCGCATGCCGACCCGGCTGATCTCGCTCTGGCCGGCCGCGACATCAACGTTGCCGCGAAGCCGGATGTCGCGGAGGCCCCGGAAGTCCGCGTGCCAGCGGGTCGGCTCCTCGAACCACCGCAGCTCGATCCCCTCGGCGCGGAGGGCAGCGAGGAACGCGAGTGCCTCCCGGACCGTATACCCCTGGTTCGCGTCCGCCACGAACAGAAAGTCGTCGCCCGCGTGCCTGCGGGCGCGGGCAAGCCGGGCGGCATCCTCCGCGGGCGGCTTCCCCCCCACCTTGAACTTCATCCCGACCATCCCTTGCTCGGCCTGGAAGAAGTCGATCTCGCGCTCGATCTCCTGGCCCTTCGCCGCAGCGCCATCCGGGATGTAGTAGCCCCCGATCCCGATCATCGGGATCCGGTCCCGGTAGCCGCCCCAGAGCCGCCACAGCGGCTGCCCAACAGCCTGCCCGACCGCATCCCAGATCGCCGTGTCCACGCACGCGATCGCCTGCATCGCGTACCAGCGCGGGCGAAGCTGGTCGAACGTGACCGGCAGCATCGCCTCCCAGCAGCGCTCGACCTGCATGGCGTCCAGCCCCAGGACGAGGGGGGCGATCTCGTCGCGAAGGATGGCCAGGATCTCGCCCTGCAGCGGCTCGTCCTCGTCGGCGTTGTAGGCCTCGCCGACGATGCCCTCCGACGTGTGCACGCGGGTGATGATCGTGCACCGGTTCCGCATCCGGTAGTAGCTGCCGGCGTAGGTGAAGGGCAACGGGACGCGGATGGGGATGGTCTCGATCCGCTCGATCGTCAGCATCGCGGCCTCCGTCCGTGGGCACTGAGAAGCATCCCAGACTCGTTTCCAGCAACCGATGCTACGCGCCATGGTCGGCCCCGGTCAACGGGCGTCCTGCCCTCGCGCAAGCGGGCGATGTCATCCGCCCGATGGGTTGACTGAACCAGCAGCTCCGGGGCACAATGCCCGGACCGAAGAACTGGAAACGGTTGCACCATCGACCCCTCGCTCGAGGGCACCATCCCTGCCGAGCCCCGCGCCCGCCGCCCGGAGCGCATGAGGAGAAGCGCATGACGAATTCCCGGCCGCCTGAGGTCGCGGCCAACCTCGCCCGCTGGTATCGCCAGATGGTGGCGATCCGGCTGTTCGAGGACAAGGTCCAGCAGCTCTTCCAGACGGGCCAGATCCAGGGAACGACCCACCTCGCCCAGGGTCAGGAGGCCGTCTCGGTCGGGGCGGTCGCGGCCATGGAGCCAGGCGACGTCCAGACGAACACGTACCGCGGACACGGCGAGGCACTCGCCCTCGGGATGGACCACGAAGTCGCGTTTGCCGAGCTCATGGGTCGCAGCGCCGGCTGCTCGAGGGGCCTTGGCGGCTCGATGCACCTCATCGACGTCACGAAGGGCAACATCGGCGCCAACGCGATCGTGGGCGCCGGCCTGCCGATCGCCGTGGGGGCGGCGATGGCGTTCAAGCTCCGGGCGCAGCCGCAGGTCGCGCTGACCTTCTTCGGGGACGGCTCAACGAACATCGGGACCTTCCACGAGTCGCTCAACATGGCTGCGGTGTGGCGCGCCCCGGTGGTGTTCATCATCAGCAACAACCTCTACGGCGAGTATTCGCCCCTCCGCACCACGACGCCCCTTGACGATCTTGCTCGCCGTGCCGATCCGTACGGCATGCCCGGGGTCATCGTGGACGGCCAGGACGTGGAAGCCGTGCATGCCGCAACGGCGAAAGCCGTCGCCCGGGCACGCGCCGGCGAGGGCCCGAGCCTGCTGGAGATGAAGACCTACCGGTACCGCGGCCACTCGCGATCCGACCCGGCCAAGTACCGCCCGGATGGCGAGCTCGACGAATGGAAGGCTCGTGATCCCATCGAGATCCTCGGTGCCCGCCTCGCCACCGCCGGGATCATCTCGACAGACGAGCAGGCCCGGCTCCACGCCGGGATCCGGACCGATATCGATGCCGCCGCCGCGCGCGCGGAAGCCTCCCCGTACCTCGTCCTCGAGGAGACCGCCGACTATGTCTACGCTCGCTGATCCGCCGGCGACCCCGGCAGACGGACTCGTGGCCGAGATGACCTACCGCGAGGCGATCAACGCCGCGCTCCACGACGAGATGGCGGCGGATCCCGGCGTCGTCCTCATCGGCGAGGACGTTGCCGCCAGCGGCGGCGTGTTCAAGACGAACGAGGGGCTGGCAGAGCGCTTCCCGGGCCAGGTGCTCACGACCCCGATCTGCGAAAACGGGTTCACCGGTGTGGCGCTGGGGATGTCGCTGATGGGCATGCGCCCGGTCGTCGAGTTCATGTTCGCGGACTTCCTCCCAAGCGCCGGCGACCAGATCGTCAACCAGCTGCCGAAGTACCGGTTCATGTCGGGCGGGCAGTTCGCCGTCCCGGTCACGCTCCGGGTCATCTCCGGTGCGACGGGGCGTTTTGGCACCCAGCACAGCGCCACCGGTGAGTCGTGGTACATGGGGCTGCCAGGCCTGCGCGTGTGTGCCGCATCCGATCCTGGTGCAGCGTATGAACTCCTCCGGGCCGCGATCCGCGACCAGAACCCGGTGCTGTTCCACGAGCACAAGGGCCTTTACGGGCGGAAGGGACAGGTGCGCCGCGGCGCGATTGCCGATCTGGGTCGTGCGATGGTGGTCCGCTCAGGCACGGACGTGACCATCGTGGCCACGCTCATGATGGTCGGGCGGGCCCTCGAGGCCGCCCAGACGCTCGCCAGTGAGGGGATCGACGCGGAGGTGATCGATCTGCGCTGGATCCGGCCGCTGGACCTGGCGACGGTCGGCGCCTCGATCGGAAGGACGGGCCGGCTGGTGATCGCCGAAGAGCAGGTCCACGCGGGGGGATGGGGGGCCACGATCATCAGCGAGCTGACCATGGGAGGCGCCAGCTGGCGGTCTGCCCCGCGCGCGGTCAGCCTGCCGCCCGATATCCCCATCGCGTACAGCCCGCCGCTGGAGGATGTCGCGCTGCCGACGGCCCAGTCCATTGCCGCAGTGGCGCGGGCTTCGGTGCAGGGATGAACGAGAGCGCAACACCGTTGCCGGCAGGCGGGCGCGCGTTCGATCACAGCTCACTCATCATCGATCGCATCGAGACGATCGCACTCCGAGTCCCGCTCAAGCGTCGGTTTGTCGGCAGTGCCTACTCCATGGTGAATTGCTGCACGATCGTGGTCCGCATGCACACCGCGGACGGTGTTGTCTCCGAGTCGTACAGCGGCGATACGGACGCCGAGCAGGATGTCATCGTCGGGATCATCCACGACGAGCTCGCACCGGCGATCCTGGGGCGCTCTGCGACGGATCCCGAGGGTGCGTGGCGGGCGATGGAGCCGTCGACCAACGACATCCTCCGCGAGCGCGGGCTGGCGCTCCAGGCGATCGCCGCGCTCGACACCGCGATCTGGGACATCTTCGCCCGCGCTCTCGACACGCCGCTCTACCGGATCTGGGGCGCTACGACGGACTCGCTGCCGATCTCGATCATCGGTGGCTACTACCATCTCGACGGCGACGAGCTGGGCGAGATGATCCGGTCGTACGTGGCCCGTGGGTTCGCCGGCTGCAAGTTCAAGGTCGGGGGCGGTCCCCGCAGGTTGACGCGGAGCGACTCCGGCTCGCCCGCACCGCGGCCGGCCCGGACTTCGCCCTCATGGTCGACGCCAACCAGGGGTACACGCGAGAGGAGGCCGTTGCCTTCGGACGCCTGGTCGGCGAGCTCAACGTGCGCTGGTTCGAGGAACCCGTACGCTGGACCAACGACCGGCGCTGGATGCGCGACGTGCGGTACCAGACCGGCATTCCGGTCTGTGCCGGCCAGAGTGAGACCTCGCTCCGAGGAATCCGCGACCTCGTGGTCGACGGTGCGATCGACGTCTCGAATTTCGATGCGTCGTGGGCCGGCGGACCCACGATCTGGCGCAAAGCTGCCGGTCTGTGTGCGGCGTTCGGGGTCCAGATGGGCCACCACGAGGAGCCGCAGGTCTCAGCCCACCTGCTCGCCTCCGTGCCCGACTACACGTTCGTCGAGTGCTTCGACGAGGAGCGCGATCCGCTGTTCTGGAGCATCTCTGACTTCCCGACGCGGATTCGCGATGGGCGATATGCGCTCCCGGCGGGTCCTGGTCTCGGACTGGAGCTGGACTGGGACTACATCCACGCGAACACAGTGGGGACACGGGTCACCAGCCGGTGACCACGAGCGAGACGGCCGCGAACGCCTCGACGGCGAGGGCTGGCGGTCGGGCACCGCTCGCCGGCCTGCGCGTCATCGCCGTGGAGCAGTACGGTGCGGCGCCGATCGGCTCGCTCTACCTCGCCGACCTCGGCGCCGAGGTCATCAAGGTGGAGGATCCAGGGTCCGGAGGTGACATCAGCCGATACATTCCGCCCGGCCAGACCGGCGAGGAGAGTCTCTTCTTCGAGGCGTTCAACCGCGGCAAGCGTAGCGTCGCGCTGGACCTGAAGAATGCCGCGGGGCGGGTGGTGTTCGAACGCCTTGTCGCCGGCGCCGACGCCGTGCTCAGCAACCTCCGAGGCGACCAGCCGTCACGACTGCGGCTGACCTATGAGCACCTCTCGGCGGTGAACCCCAGGATCGTCTGCGTCGCTTTGACGGGCTACGGGCAGACGGGGGCCGACGCGACGCTGCCGGGCTACGACGCGCTCATCCAGGCAGAGGCGGGCTGGGCAGCACTCACCGGTGATCCGGAGGGGCCCCCAACGAAGAGCGGCCTGTCGCTCGCCGACTACGTTGCCGGACTGACGGCCGCGATCGGCCTGCTGGCAGGCGTCCTGGAGGCTCGTGCCAGCGGCCAAGGACGGGACCTCGACACGAACCTCTACGACAGCGCGCTCGCGATGCTCAGCTACCCGGCAACGTGGTATCTATCATCGGGCTTCCGGACCACGAGGCTGCCCCTCTCGGCGCACCCGTCGATCATCCCGTTCCAGTTCTTCCGGACAGCCGATGGCTACCTGGCGGTGGCCAGCCCAAAGGAGAAGTTCTTCGCCGCCCTCGTGGTCGCGATGGAGCTGCCCGAGGTTGCGGCCGACCCCCGCTACGCCACGTTCGAAGCTCGCAGGGGGCACCGGGCCGAGCTGCTCCGGACGCTCGAAGCACGGTTCCTCGAGCGCACAACTGGAGCGTGGCTCGAGCGCCTGCGCGGTGTGGTTCCGGTGGCCCCGGTCCGATCGATGGAGGAGGCGCTCGACGTCGACGACCTGGAGGCTCGTGGCATGCTCGCCGAATACGAGCACCCGACATTCGGGTCCGTCCGCTCGGTCGGACTGCCGATCACGATGGCCGAGTACCAGCCTGCCTACCGGCGTGGCCCGCGTCTGGGCGAAGACACCGACGCGCTGCTCGGCGGACTGGGCTACTCGAACGAGCAGATCGCCGAGCTTGCCCGCAGCGGCGCGTTCGGCCCCCCGCGCGGGTCTGCCCACCCCATCAACCCGGCCGAGGGCTGACATCGAGCAGGTCCCGCAGCGCACCGCGCGGGACACCCATCG
>CAVQSY010000033.1:0-58394 GCA_963716025.1 uncultured Chloroflexia bacterium | reverse complement strand
GCGTCCGCGCCAGGACGGCATGATCCCCCTCGACCCGGAACACAAGCCGGTCCCCCTCTTCGAGCGACAGCGCCTCGCGGACTGCGCGGGGCACGGTGACCGGCCCTTGGAGCTGAGCCGCGCCGAGACTTCCATGGTCGTGCTCCTTACATTCTCCTTGATGTAAGGGTCGCGCTCTGGCGCTCCGTCATCCCTGGCCAGCACGACGACGGCGGACAGCAGCCCAGTGGCGGCCACCTCGCCGACGAGGTTCGCGTCGATCACCGGAACAGCCCTCACGCGGACTGTGGGAGAACGCGCGGCCCTGGGGAGATCCCCGTCGACTGATCCCCACCACCTGCATAACCGCCCGATCCCACGGTCGATCAACGATGGCGCGGCACGGGCCTGGCGAGCATCGCCGCGCGCTGAGCGCGCCTTCCGTCATCGAGAACGTCAGGCGGCCAGTGAACGTGTTCTGCTGGCTCGGGTGATACGAGCCGACCAGCGTGTACGGGCCGATGGCCGTCTCCCCTCCGTGAGCGAACCGCGGCCTCGGGGCGGGCACGACGAGTCGCAGCGCGGCGAGCGACCGCAGCGTCGCGTTCCAGCCGATGGCGCCCAGCGGGACGATCACACGCAGGTCCGTGAGAAGCTCGATCTCGCGCATGAGATAGGGCCCGCAGGTCGCCTGCTCAGCGGGCGTCGGCATGTTGGCAGGCGGGGCACACCGGACGGCCGCCACGACACGCACACCGCGGAGCTCGAGGCCGTCGTTCGCGCGCCGGCTGATCGGGCGGTCGGCGAGCCCCACCGCGTGGAGCGCGCGCCACAGGAAGTCGCCAGAGGCGTCGCCGGTGAACACGCGACCGGTGCGGTTGCCACCGTGGGCAGCCGGCGCCAGGCCCACCAACAGGATCTGCGCCCCAGGGTCACCGTAGCCGGGAACCGGGCGTCCCCAGTAGGTCTCGTCGCGGAAGCGGGCGACCTTGACCGTAGCCTGCGCCTCGCGCCAGGCGACGAGCCGCGGGCAGGCGACGCAGTCCGCGATCGACGCGTCGAGGGCGGGCAGGTCACGCGCCGCGTGGGCGGCGGCGACGGGGTCTGCGATGGACATCGGATCGATCGTAGCGGCCTCGGGCACTCGAGGACCAGACGACAGGCCAACGACGCGGACGGCAATTCAGGATGCAGTCCCCGGCGCGGTCACCGGTGTCCGCCGGCGTCGCGATCGCCGCGTTGGACGCCGCGTTGGCCGCGGCCGCGGCTCGCCGTCCTGCCGGCAGCCCCAGCGCGAGCCCGATGACCACGAACATCAGGATGCCGGCGCCCACCAGGATCGCCTCGATCCGCACCGCGTCCGCCAGCGGCCCGAACACCAGCATCCCGAACGGCATCGCCAGGGCCATGACGATGCCAACGAAGCCGAACACGCGGCCCTGGCGCTCCGGCTCGACGGTCTCCTGGAGCAGCGTCATCGACGGCGTCGAGAAGAATGGCACGACGATCCCGACCAGCAGCATGATCGCGAAGAAGACCATCAAATTCGGCGCCAGCCCAAGCGCGATCGACAGCACTCCGAAGAGCAGCGACGACCCAGCGATCAGCGCGATGCGGTTCCAGCGGGCGGCGATTGTCGCCACGAGGATCCCGCCGGCCACCATGCCGACGCTGAACGCCATCTCGAGGATGGCGAGGTTGACCACGTCTCCCTGCTCACCCGACGGGAAGGAGCGGACCACCATGAGCGGGGTGAGGTTCGAGGGCGCGACCGCGAGCACGAACACGATGGCGTACACGACGAGCAGCCAGCGCACGAAGCCGTGGGTGGCAACGTACCGCACGCCATCGACCAGGTCGTCGAGGTAGCCGGTCGCCGCATCGGCCGCGGTGCGCACCGCCTTGACGGGGATCGTCGCGAGCAGGGCGATGCCCGCCACCGCGGTCACGATGTCGATGGCGAAGATCGGCAGCAGCGCCAGCGGCGAGCCGCCGGAGCCCGCGGCCGCCCAGGCGTAGATCCCGCCGGCGACGGCCGGACCGACCAGCGCAAGCGCGGACTGCGACGAGCCGAGGAACCCGTTGACGCGCATCAGCTGGCCGGCTGGCGTGATCTGCGGAATCAGCGCCGAGACCGCCGGCGTCTGGACCCCGGCCCCCGCAGAGCGGACCGCGAGCGTCGCGAAGATGACCCAGGGCTCCGCGTAGCCCGCGAGCAGCAGCAGGGCCAGCACGAGCGTGGACAGGGCGATCGCGGCATCGGCGCCCATGATCAGCCACTTGCGGTTGGTGCGGTCCGCCCACACCCCGGCGAACACCGAGACCACGGCCTGGGGCAGGAAGCCGAACACGGCCGCGAGAGTCATGATCACGCCGGACTGGAAGGCGATCGCGAGGTACCAGAACACGGCGTACTGGACGAGCATCGACCCGAACAGGCTGACCGTCTGGCCGCCGATGAACGTCATCACATGGCGCCGCCAGTGGGGGTTCGGGGAGCGCTCGGCGGTCATCGGCCAGGCTACTTGAGCAGCATCCGGTCCAGGCGCCTCGCCACGACGGCCAGCCCGGCCAGCCCCATCGCGCCGAGGTACGCCACGTGCCACAGGATCGAGGGGTCCACGGCGCCCATGATCAGCGACCGGATCAGGTCCACGCCCTGCCACAGCGGGGTGACCATGACCACCCACTGCAACGCTTCCGGGTAGGCCGAGATCGGGAAGAACGTGCCCGAGAACAGGAACAGGGGCAGCACCACGAGGTTGATCAGGTCGAAGTCCTGCCAGCTGCGCATGAACGTGGTGGCAGCCATGCCGACGGCCGCGAACGCGAACGCGAGCAGGGTCGCGGCGGGCACGGCGAGGAGCGCCCAGGGGGACCGGACCAGCCCCAGGACGATGACCACTACGAGGAACCCGAGGGCGTACATGGTCGATCGGATGACCGCCCACCCGATCTCGCCCAGGGCGACGTCGCCGGGCGCCAGCGGCGTGGCCAGCATCGCGTCGTAGGTCTTCTGGTAGTTGAGCTTGAAGAACACGTTGAAGGTCAATTCGGCGATCGCCCCGTTCATCGATGCCGATGCCAGCAGCGCCGGCGCCACGAACAGCGCATACGGGATGAGCGCCCCGCCGGGCCCCGGCACGTCGCCCACCAGCCCGCCGATCCCCAAACCGATCGAGAGCAGGTAGAACAGCGGCTCGAAGAAGCCGGCCAGGATCACCATCCAGGCCGACCGGAAGATGAGGTAGTTCCGCTCGATGATCAGGAGGGCTCGTCGTCCGCCGATCCCGGACGGCAGCACGCGGCCGGCCGCCAACAGTGCGCTCATCGTTCCAGCCTCCGCCGGAACATGACGAACGTCGCCACGGTGCCACCGATGGCACCCGTCGCAAGGATCCCGAAGTGGGCGAGGTGGAGCAGTGGGCTGTCCATCACCGTTCCCAGCGCGACGGCTCGGGCCAGGTCCACGCCGTGCCACAGGGGCAGCACCCAGGCCACCGGCTGGAGCAGGTCCGGCAGCTGCGAGATCGGGAAGAACGTGCCCGAGAACAGGAACAGGGGCGTGATGCCAAAGCGCCAGATGGAGTTGAAGGCCGTGGTGTCCCGCTGGGTGGTCATGAAGGCGGCGATCGGGCCCGCGAACGCGAGCCCCGTCAGCGTTCCGATGGGCACGGCGAGGATCACGCCGGGCGTGGCGGCGGCACCGAGCAGCACCACCATGAGCACGAAGATCGCCGCGACCAGCGTTGCCCGCGTGGCGATCCAGGCGACCTGCCCGAAGGCGATGACGTACGGCGAGAGCGGTGCCGCGTACATCGCGTGGAAGCGGCGGGACCAGTGGAAGCCGTCCATGACCGGGAACGTGGCCGTGAACACCGAGCTCTGCATCACCGTGGACACGAGCAGGGCCGGCGCCAGGAACTGGACGTACGGCACCCCGCCGAGCGCGCCACCGCCGCCGCGGTCGACGAAGGACCCGAGGCCGATGCCCATCGCCACCAGGAACAGCACGGGCTGGGCGAAGTTGCCGAAGATGGAGCCACGCCAGGTGCGCAGGTACAGCAGCAGCTGGTGCTCGTAGACGGCGATCAGCGCCTGGCGGGTCGAGGTCGTCGGCACCTCGATGCCCGGGATCGGAGCCTCGGCGACGGCCATCAGTCCACGAGGGTCCGGCCGGTGAGCCGCAGGAACACGTCCTCGAGCGAGCTCCGCCGGACGAGGACGGTCTGGGGAGCGAGGCCGCGCGCCGCGGCGGCAGCGGCCACCGCGTCGCCGTTGTCGGAGTAGACGAGGACACGGTCCGGGAGCGTCTCGATCCGCTCGCCCAGGCCATCGAGCTGGCGATCAAGGGTCTCCTGGACGCCGACCGGGAACCGCAGCTCCGTGACCTCCCTGGTGGCGTAGCGATCGATCAGCTCGCGGGGCGACCCTTCGGCCGCGATCCGCCCCTTGTCCATGACGACCAGCCGGTCGCACAGCTGCTCGGCCTCGTCCATGTAGTGGGTCGTGATGACGAGCGTCACGCCGCGCTGCTTGAGCCGGTACAGCCGCTCCCACAGCAGGTGCCTCGCCTGCGGATCGAGGCCCGTCGTGGGCTCGTCAAGCAGGAGGATGGACGGCTCGTTGATCAGGGCGCGGGCGATGGTCAGCCGGCGCTTCATCCCACCCGACAGGGGTTCGACCTTGTCGTTCGCGCGCTCGGACAGCTGCGCGAACTCGAGGAGGCTGTCCGCGCGCAGCCGCGACTCGGTCCGGGTCAGCCCGAAGTACCGGCCGTAGATCACCAGGTTGTCGCGGACCGACAGCTCCGTGTCCAGCGTGTCCTGCTGGGGTACCACGCCCAACCGTGCGCGGATCTCCGGCCCGTGCGCGGCCGGGTCCAGGCCCAGGATCGTCAGCGTCCCGTCGCTCACGGGGGACACGCAGGCGACCATCCGCATCGCGCTGGTCTTGCCGGCCCCGTTGGGCCCCAGGAACCCGAAGCTCTCGCCACGAGCCACGTCGAAGTCGATGCCGTCGACGGCGGTGAGCGAGGCGAATCGCTTGGTCAGGTTGCGGGCATGGATGAGCGGCGCTGACGCCGCGGTCGGGTCGGGCATGGGTCGGGCATCTTACTCCCGCATCGACGTCAGGGGATGTCGGAGATGCCCGAGCCGACGTCCGTGAGCGACCCCAGTCGCGCTGCTGCAGATGGCGTCAGCCTCGGTGGCTCGATGTCATTCGAGGCCGTCGTGGCTGGCTTCACCCGCGTGGACGATGTGCGCGAACTGGCGCCACAGCAGCGCCACGAGGATCGCCGATCCCGCGAACCCGAACCAGAATGGCGCCGTGATCCCGTAGCCGCGCGCGAGCAGTCCGCCGATCGGCGTCCCGACCACGATCCCCAGCATCGTGCCGACGTGGTAGACGCCCGTCACCCGCCCCAGCAGCGCGTCGGGGACCGCGCGCTGGCGGACCGCCGTCGCCGTCGTGCCCCACACGAACGCGTGGGTGCCGAAGACCACGAACGTGGCCAGCGCCACCGCCGGCAGCGTCGTCAGGGCGAGGGTCAGGTGGGTGAGGGTCTCGATCAGCAGCCCCACTCGCATGATGTCCGCGAGCGCGAACCGGCGCTCCAGTCGCCCGTACATCACGATGCCGATGATCCCGCCGATCGCCATCGCGGTCGTGATCAGGCCGAACCCAACCTCGTTCATCGCCAGGCGCTCCGTGGCGTAGAGCACGAGCACGCCCCAGGCCGCTCCGAACGTGACGTTGAACGCCACGATGGTGATCAGCAGCGTGCGCATCGGAGGGTGTGCCATCAGCCACCGGATGCCCTCGGCCATATCCGCGCGCCAGCCGCGGGAGACGGGGCGCCCGGTGCCCTCCCCCTGCGAGTACTGCAGGCGGCTCACGATGACGGCGCCGAGGAGGAAGCAGGCCGCGTCGGCCGCGAACGGCAGCGCCATCCCGACCGCGAACACGAACGCCCCGATCGGAGGTGCCAGGAGCTGGTTGGTCACCAGCACGGAGCCGGTGAGGCGCGCATTGGCGATGCCGAGGTCCTGGCGGCGGACGAGCCGCGGCAGGATGCTCGCGCTGCCCACGTCCGCGAACGCCTCCGCGGTCCCGAGCAGGAACAGCGCGCCGAGCACGACGGCGATGTTGACGACACCGGACGTGATCGTGAGGGCGAGCAGCGCGAGCACCCCCGCCCGGACCAGGTTGACGGCCGCGATCATCCGCCGCCGGTCGAACCGGTCGGCGACCAGGCCGGCGGCGAAGCCGAACAGCAGGACCGGGACGTTCTGGGCGAGCAGCGCCATCGACACCAGCAGCGGGTCCCGGCTCTGTGACGCAACGAGCAGCGGCCCGGCGGCCAGCGCGATGCCGTCACCGGTGTTGGTGATCAGCGACGCGAGCAGCAGCCTGCGGAAGCCGGAGCCGAGGCGGGCAGGCGCGATCGCCTCCGCGGCGGCGGTCATCGGGTTGGGCACCGGCGCAGGATACGGCGTCCGGGTCGGGCGAGGCGCCGGTGCGGCGGCGGGCGCCGGTGCGGCGGGCGCCGGTGCGGCGGCGGGCGGTACGGCTCGTCTCCGGGTCGCGCATCCCCGTCGAGTCGCGCATCCCGTCGAGTCGCGTGGGACTGGGATCCGCGACCACCGATCGGAGCTCGCTGCACGCCCGCGCTCAGGGCGGTGACGAGCTCTGCGCGGTGGTTAGCCCGGCCAGTCGGTAGTGACTTGCCGAGACGCCCGGGGTGCCGGGCCGGCGTGGCGGGGTGCCGGGCCGGGGGTACCGGGGTGCCGGGCCGGGAGTGCCGGCCGGGGGTGCCGGAGATGGGTGCCGGAGATGGGTGCCGGAGATGCCGGGGGATCACAGCCAGTCAGGCGGTCGAGCCTGGTCGGCCTGGGCGATCGGCGAGGCGCCGGGTCGGGGCCTAGCGGCACGCCGGGACCGGGGGGTCGAGCAGGCTGGAGCCGGGGAGCCCGCAACCGCCGACCCGTCGCGCGAGACTCGCGCCGGAGCTAGTTCTCCAGCGCGGCCACGGACGCCACCGCCGCGCGCGCATCGCCCTGGACCCCCAGTCTGGCGACGATCCGCATCTTGCCCAGCATCTGGACCATCGGGGGTCCCATGTGGCCGGCCACCACCACCTGCACGCCGTGGTCGTGGAGGAACCGGGCCACACGGGCGTGGTGGCCGCCCTCGGTGCCGATGTCGTGGAGCGCGTCCCACGCGACGTCGTGCTCCTCCCAGCTGACGATCTGCCCGCCCGCCAGCCTCGCAACCGCCAGGCGCGACGCCCGCCCCCAGCGCGGGTCCACCATGCCGTCGGGACCCACCGGCACGCACACGATCATCGACCAGCCTCCATCGGAACGGTTCCCTCGTGCAGGGTGACGATGCCGCCGGTCAGCCCCTGCCATGTCACATCGACCAGCCCGGCCTCGCCCATGATCTCGGCGATCCGCTCCGGGCCGGGGTACGCCTGGACGCTCCTGACCAGGTACCCGTAGGCCGCGCCCTGCCCCGCGACCCTCCCGATCAGCGGCACGATCCGGTCGAACCACCAGCGCATGAACCGGGCCCGCCGGGACCGCGGCCGCGCGATCTCCAGGCACAGCACCTTGCCCCCGGGTCGCACGGATCGCGCCATCTCCGCGAAGCCGCGCCGGTAGTCGGGCAGGTTGCGCATCCCGAAGGCGATCGTCGCGGCATCGAAGGTGCCGTCCTCGGTGGGCAGCGCGAGCGCGTCGCCCACGACGTAGCCGAGCCCCGGGCGACCCGCGTACCGCTCCCGGGCGACGGCCGTCATCCCGGGCGACAGGTCCACGCCCAGGACCCGCCCGAACGGCTGCACACGAGCGTGCAGATCAGCCGCGACCTTGCCCGTCCCGGACGCGACATCGAGCGCGGCGCCGCCGGGCTGGAGTCCCGCCCGCGCCACGAGGCGCCGCCTCCAGCGCGGCTCCTGGAACGCCGAGATCAGCAGGTTCAGGAGGTCGTACTTCGGGGCGATCCGGTCGAACATGACCTGGACCTCGGGCGGCGCGGCGGCATTGCCGGCACCAGTGGAGGCACCAGTGGGCGTGTGGTCGGGAGGCAGCGGGACGGTCATGCGGAAGGCTCCAGGCAGGCTCGGATGGCGGCGGCCACGACGCCCGGCTGCGTGATGGGCGAGGGATGCGTGAGGCCTTCGAGGGTATCGCGGCGGGCTCGCGGGATCCGTGCGGCGAGGGCATCGGCGATCGGCGCGTAGAACGGCTCGGAGGCGCTCCCGGTCAGGATGACTACGGGACACCGGATCCGGTCGAGGCCGTCAGGCTCGAGGCCGGTCAGGCCCGCGTCGGCAAGGGCTCCATCGCCCTCCTCCTCGAGGAACAGCCGGCCCCGCGCGGGGAGGCGGTCCCAGGCGGCGTCCCCCGCGACCGCGCGCAGGAACGTCTCCGCCGCGCCGGCCGGGCCACGCTCGGCGTGGGCGCGGGCGGTGTCGGACGCGAGGCCCTGGAACCAGGCGAGGGTCTCGGGGTCGGCCAAGGGACCGTACGGCGGCTCGTACGCCACGACGGCCCGCACCCTGTCCGGAAGCCGCGCCGCGAGCTCGAGCGCGAGCGCTCCCCCGAAGCTCATGCCCGCGACGTCGACACGATCGATGGCCCGGGCGTCGAGGTAGGCGCGGACGTCGTCGACATGCGTGGCGACGTCGAGCACGCGTGGGCCCGACAGGCGGCTCGAACCGCTGCCGCGCCGGTCAAGCGCGTGGACCGTCAGGTCCCCGGGCTGCGCGAGCGCCTGCGCCAGTCGATCCAGCTGCCTCGCCGTGCTGAGCGTCCCTGGCAACAGCAGCAGCGGTCGTGACCCCGTCCCGGTGAGGCGCCAGCCGATGGCATCGCCGCCCGGTCTCGCCAGCTGTCCGGCGGGCTCGCCGGCAAGCAGCGAGCGGACCGCCTCCCGGCGGAGCTTGCCGCCGGCGGTCCGGGGCAGCACGTCGAGGTGGACCCAGGCGGCCGGAACCTTGAACCCGGCCAGCGACGCGCGGGCGTGGGCGGCGAGCGCCTCGTCCCCGGGATCCGGGGCACCGGCTCGGAGCACGACGGCCGCGACCGGGACCTGGCCAAGCTCCGCATCGGGTCGCGCGACCACGGCCGCGTCGCCGATGGCCGGGTGCTCCAGGATGACGGCCTCGACCTCGGCCGGCGCGATGTTCTCCCCGCCGCGGACGATCCGGTCGAGGCGCCGGTCCACGACGAACAGGCGGCCGTCGCCGTCGAGCCGGCCGAGATCGCCGGTGCAGACCGGATCATCGGCCGCCGCGGGCCCCGTGGACGCCGGCCCGTCGCCCAGGTAGCCGGAGAAGCGGGCGGTGGACTGCAGGACGATCTCCCCGACACCCTCCGGCCCCTCGCCGGCGATGGCGACGTGAACGCCCGGCAGCGGTCGCCCGGCGGAACCCGGGTGGTCCCAGGCCTCCTCCGGGTCGAGTGCGGTGGCGCCCGACGCGGCCTCCGAGAGGCCGTACGTCGACACGATCGGCCAGCCCGCGCGCAGCGCCCTCGTCACCAGCGCGGGCTGAATCGGCCCGCCACCGAGGAGCACCGCCCGAAGCGAGCGAGGAGGCGGGCCCGGGGCGATGTCGAGGACGCGGGCGAGCTGGGCGGGCACGACCGACACGTGGCTGGGAGCCGGCTCGGACTCGAGGGCCCGGAGCAGGGCTGCCGGGTCGCCGCGGGGCACGAGCCGGATCGGAACCCCGTCGCGGAGCGCCCGCCACACGATCCCGAGGCCGGCGACGTGCGCCAGCCCGAGGGGCAGGACCCAGCCCGTCGCCGGCGGCAGCACGGCCAGCCACGACTCGGCGCTCGCGGCCATCGCCCGGTGCGAGAGCACCACGCCTCGTGGCGCACCCGTCGTTCCCGACGTCCCGACCACGACGGCGGGGCTCTCGGGATCACGGTCTGCGACCGCGGGCAACGGTGCCCCAGGCATGTCCCTGCCGGAGAGATCGACCACACGCAGGACGAGGGCCGGATCGAGCGATCTTGTCGCAGCGGCAAGCTCGCGCGCAGTCAGGCCCGACGGCACCGGTGCCGCGACGGCACCCGCCCGCAGCACACCCAGGATCGCCGCGACCGCATCCGCCGACGCTTCACCGAGCAGCACGACCCGCCCACCCGGCTCCACGCCCTCGCGCGCCACGAGCGCCGCGACAAGCGATGCCCGGTCATCGAGCTCACGCCAGGTCAGGACGGCGTCGCCATCCACGACCGCCGCCGAGGCCCCCGCATCGTGCGCCAGCGCTGCGAGACGCTCGTCGGCGAACCACGCCGTCACGCCTCGTCCACGCCGTACCGATCCAGCGCCGCCTCGTCCACCGTCACCCCCAGGCCGCCGCAGCCCGGACCCGATGGCGCCCGCATCCGGCCGTTGGCGATGGTGAACGGCACGACGACCAGGTCGTCCTCGAGCAGGTCCGCCGTCGCGAGCCCGTGATCACGCTCGGTCGCCGGCCACCCTGGGACGTCCGGAAGGACGGAGGCACACGCGAGCGCCACCGCCAGGCCCACGCCCGTCTCGAACATCGAGCTCACCACGACCGGCACGCCGGCATCGGCGGCGAGCGCGGCGATCTCGGCCACGGGCACCGGCCCTCCGACCCGTGCCGGCTTGACGACCAGGATGTCGGCCGCGCCCGCCGCCAGCACGGCCCTCGCTCCCCCGACCGAGTCGACCGCCTCGTCGGCCGCCACCGGTACCCCCGTCCGCCCACGCAGGGCCGCGGCGCCGGCGAGGTCCCGCGGGGGAAGCGGCTGCTCGACGTAGGCGAGCGCGAAGCCGGCCAGCGCCCGCAGCCGCTCGACCGCGGTCTCGAGCTTCCAGGTGCCGTTCATGTCCAGCCGGAGCGCCACCTCGTCGCCGGCTGCGGCCCGCACGGCCGCCACCCGTGCCACCAGGGTCCCCGTGGTGTCGCCGGGCGCGGTCTTGATCTTCAGAGTGCGATAGCCCGCTGCCACGGCCGCCGCCGCGGCGGCCCCGGCGGCCTCGATGTTGGTCGCCGCGAGCACCGCGTTGACGCCGATGCCGGGGGCCTCGGCGGCCATCGCCTCGGGACCCTGTGCGAGGACGTCCAGGCGCGCGCCGTCGAAGGCCGCCCGGAACGCCCGGCCGGCCGCTCCGGCCCGCGAGACGAGGGCCGGGGACGGGGCAAGGCCCACCGCCGCCAGGTCGCCGAGCAGCGCCTCCAGCACCGGGATGTCGGCCTCGTCCTCGAGCACGGCCTCGCCCCAGCCCGCTCGCCCCTGGTCGTCGGTGATGCGAACCAGCCAGGACTCGCGCGTCGTCCAGAACCCGGTGGCGGTCGCGAACGGCACGCGGAACGGGACTCGCACCCGGTGGAAGCGAACCGTGCCCATCAGGATCCGAGCCCCGAGGGGACCCAGCCCGCCAGCGCCAGACCCAGCCCGAACAGCAGGCCGAACACGAGGGAGAGCTTCGCCGTCCCCGCCAGCACCAGGTTCAGCTCCCGGGGCTCGGTGAACCCGCGCACCTTCGCCAGCAGTGACGACGTCATCGGCATCGTCAGCATCGGCAGCAGCACGAACGGGGTCAGCGGCGCCTCGCCCCCGGACGGCGTCCAGCCGCCGAGGAACGCGAGGAACAGCATTGCCGGCACGAAGTACGCGACACCGACCAGCGCGCCGTATTCGGCCTGGGTGCGCCGCTTCCCGATGACCACCGCGAGCGTACGCTTGCCGGCCGCGGTGTCGGTGGGGATGTCGCGCAGGTTGTTGACGACCAGGATCGCGGTGATCAGCGCACCCGGCGGCACCGAGACCACGAGGAACAGGCCGTCGAACCGGAGCGCCTGGAGGTATGCGGTGCCACCCACCGCCACCAGCCCGAAGAAGATGAACACGAACAGCTCGCCCAGCGCCCGGTAGCCGTACGGGAATGGGCCGCCGGTGTACGCGAGCGCGGCCAGCACCGCGAGCACACCCAGCGCGAGCAGCACCGCGCCGCCTACCCAGACGAGATACAGCCCGACGACGCCCGCGAGCGCGATCGTCAGCCCGATCGCCACCTCCAGCTGCCGCTCCGTCACCAGCCCGGCCGCCGCCACCCGCACCGGGCCCGCGCGGTCGGGCGTGTCGGCGCCCCGACGGTGGTCGGACAGGTCGTTGGCGAAGTTCGCGAGCACCTGGAGCAGCAGCGCGACGAGCACGCACCCGAGCGCCGTGTCAGGGCGGAACGGGGCACCGGTCGCCAGCCCCGCACCCAGGCCCACGACCACGCCGGCGACCGCGGCGGGCAGCGTCCGCGGGCGGGTGGCATGCACCCAGATCACGACCGCGGACGGTCGCGAGCCGGGAGTGGCGGAGGGCACCAGGTCGGTGTTCACGGCCGTCGCGGGTACCTGCGGTAGTCCGGCTTGCGCTTCTCGAGGAACGCCGAGGACCCCTCGTGCGCCTCGTCGGTCGTGTAGTACAGGCCGGTCGTGTTGCCGGCGAACTCCTGCAGCCCGGCCAGGCCGTCGGTGGCCACGAGGAACGCGGACTTGAGGAACCGGATCGCGGTCGGGCTCATGTCCAGGATCTCGTCGGCCCACGCCACGCCCTCCGCCTCGAGGTCGGCGAGCGGCACGACCTTGTTCACGAGGTTCATGGCCAGCGCCTCGTCCGCCGAGTACTGGCGGCACAGGAACCAGATCTCCTTGGCCTTCTTGTCGCCCACCAGCCGCGCCAGCAGGCCCACCCCGAACCCGGCGTCGAAGCTGCCGACCCGCGGCCCCACCTGGCCGAAGATCGCGTTGTCGGACGCGATCGACAGATCGCAGACGATGTGGAGGACGTGTCCGCCGCCGATGGCGTAGCCGTTGACGAGCGCGATCACCGGGATCGGCAGGCTCCGGATCTGGCGCTGGAGGTCCAGGACATTGAGACGGGCGATGCCGTCCGAGTCCAGGTAGCCGCCGTCATGGCTCTTGTACGTCTGGTCACCGCCGGAGCAGAACGCCTTGTCGCCCTCGCCGGTGAGCAGGACGCAGCCGACCGAGGCGTCGTCGCGGATGCGGGTGAACGCGTCGATCAGCTCGCGCACGGTCTGTGGCCGGAACGCGTTGCGAACCTCGGGGCGGTTGATGGTGACCCTGGCGATCCCGGTACCGGAGTGCTCGTACCGGATGTCGCGGTACTCGACGACGGGCGTCCAGGTGACGGGGCTGGTCATGCGGCGGGGTCCTCCTGGGTGAAGTCGAGCACGAGACGGCGGAAAGCGTCGGGCAATTCGAGGTGCGGGGTGTGACCGACGGCATCGAGGATCTCGAGGCGGGCCCCGGTGATCCGGCTCGCCACCTCCTCGGCACGCGGGCGGCCGACGAGGTCGAGCGCCCCGGTGATCACGAGCGTGGGCGTCGCCACCTCGTCCAGCCGGTCGTGCAGCGGCTCCATGGACCCCTGGCCGGCGGCCCGGAGGCTGGCGGCGAGCCCCGCGGGGTCCGAGGCCAGGCGGATCGCTCGCTGCCGGGCGACGAGTTCGGGCGCCAGCGCGGCGTGGCTCGCGAAGACCGGGATGCGCTCCCAGGAGGTGACGAAGTCGGCAAGGCCGTCGCGCTCGATTCGTCCGGCCAGCTCCGCGTCCGCCGCGCGGCGGGCCGCTCGGTCCATCGCGTCCGCGATCCCGGCCGACGGGCTCTCGAGGATGAGTCGATGGACGGCGGCCGGGTGCTCGACCGCGAGTCGCAGCGCGATGCGCGCCCCCAGCGAGTAGCCCAGGACATCGGCGCGGGCGGCGCCGCGGGCGATCAGCAGGCGGGCGAGCGCGTCAGCCGTCGCTTCGATGGTCATGTCGCCCAGCGCGCCGGTGGCGGGGGTCCCGCCGTGGCCCGGGAGGTCCGGGGTGATGACCCGGTGCCGGCCTGCGAACGCGGCGAGGTGCTCGGCCCACGAGGTGCCGGAACCCGTGAAGCCGTGGAGGAGGAGCAGCGGCGTGCCCGTCCCGCGCTCGATCACCGCCCAGTCGATCGCCGACGCCGTGGTCACGTTCACCCGTCCCTGCCCGCGAGCGAGCGCTGCACCACGGCTGCCACGTCCCGGTGCAACGCGAGGTTGCGGGCCCGGTCCGTGCGCAGCTCCAGGACGCGGACGCCGGGGCGTCCGATCGAGTCGCGGATCGACCGGTCGAGGTCGGGCGGCGACACGAGGTGGTGCTCGCCGCCCAGCGCCCCGACCGCCGGCCCCACGCCGATGCCGTGAGGCGTCCCGAACAGCTCCTCGTAGTGCTCCGGCAGCCCCGATCCGGCCACCGCCGCGCCAGGCTGCGCTTGGGGCAGGAACGAGAAGATCCCACCCCCGTCGTTGTTCACGAGCACGATCGTGGCCGACAGCTGGTGGAGTCGCGCCGCGACGAGAGCGTTGAGGTCGTGCAGGAACGCGAGATCGCCGACCACGGCCGCCACCGGCCCGTCCGCCACCGCCGCCGACCCGAGGGCCGTGGACACCACGCCGTCGATTCCGTTGGCGCCGCGGTTGGACCGCACCGTGATGGCACGGTCGGTCGCTGGCAGCCACGCGTCGAGGTCCCGGACCGGCATCGAGCTCGCCGCCCACAGGATGCTGCCGTCCGGAAGCGCATCCGCCAGGATCGGCCACGGGGCGCCCTCGAACAGCTCGCCAAGGCTGCCCAGCCAGTCTCCCATGGCCGAGGTCACGGCGGCATCGGCGTCAGCCCAGTCCGACGCCCAGCGATCGTCCTCGCCGTGATCCTGCCGGCCAAGCCGCTCGCCGAGTGCCGCGGCGGTCGCCGCCGGATCCGCGTGGACGAACATGACCGGGATCAGGGCCGCCTCGCGCCAGCCGGCATCGCCGTCAAGCACGATCAGCTCCGGGCGAGTCCGGGTGAGCAGCTCCAGGATCGGCTTGGACGTGGGCACGGCGCCGGTCCGGAGCACAAGGTCGGGTGCGTGCCGGTCGATCCATGGGCCCGGGCGGCAGAGCTGGTCCGCCCGGGCGATCACGCGCGACCGATCGTGGGGTCCGGTGCGGAGACCGGACAGCGGGTCGGCCAGGATCGGGAAGCCGGTGACACGGGCCAGCTCGGCCAGGGCGGCCGGCAGCACCGGGTCATCGTCCGGGCCCGCGACGATGAGGCCTCGCCGGGCGCCTGCGAGGCGCTCTGCAAGCCGGTCCAGGTCCGCACCGGCGAGCATGCGAGGCCCCGTCACCACGTGGGCGAAGGGGCGGTCTGGCGGGCCCGCCGAAGGTTCCGCTGACAGCGGCCCATCCGGCAGCAACGGCTCCCGGAACGGCAGGTTCACGTGGACCGGCCCCGCTGGGCCCCCGGCGGCCACGGCCGCCGCCCGGCCCGCGACCCACCGCCAGTGCGCCAGGGTCGCGGCCTCGCCGTCGAGCGGCGGCGGCTCGGTGAACCACTTGGCGGCACGGCCGTAGAGGTGGGCCTGGTCGATCGTCTGCGGCGCGCCGCGGTCCCGCAGCTCGGGCGGCCGGTCCGCGGTGAGCACCACCAGCGGCACCCGGGAGAGCTGCGCCTCGACCACGGCCGGAGCGAACTCGACGGCGGCCGTGCCCGACGTGGACAGGAGCACCACGGGCCGCCTCGCGGTGCGAGCCATGCCCAGCGCGAAGAACCCCGCCGCCCGCTCGTCGTGCAGCACGCGCACCCGGAGCCCGGGCGCCGTCCGGAGCGCGAGCGCCATCGGGGTCGAGCGAGAGCCCGGGCACACCACGGCGTCACGCACGCCTGCCGCCACCAGTTCGTCAGCGAAGGCCCGCAGCCCCGCAGCCCGCGTCATCGCTCGTCTCCGGGAATGCCCAGCGAGCTGATCACCGCACGCAGCTTGATCCGGGACTCCTCCCACTCGAGATCCGGGTCCGAGTCCGCGACGATGCCACAGCCCGCGAACAGCCAGGCCTCGGTGCGGTCCACGATCCCGCAGCGAAGGGCGACGCACAGCTCCCCGTCCCCGTCGGCCCCGAGCCAGCCAACAGGTCCCGCGTACCAGCCGCGGTCGAAGCCCTCGTGCTCGTCGAGCAGCGCGAGCGCCACGTCCCGCGGCTCGCCACCCACGGCGGGGGTGGGGTGGAGCCGCTCCCCCAGCGCCAGCAGGCCTCGTCCCTCGGGGACGGTCCCGGAGATCTCGGTCACGAGGTGCTGGACGAACCGCAGGGTCATCACCCCTGGCTCGGGCGCCACCGAGAGGCTGTCCGCCACCGGTCGCAGCAGCTCCCGGATGGAGCCGACCACGATGGCCTGCTCCTCGCGGTCCTTCTCGGACGCGAGCAACGCGCGAGCCAGCAGCTGGTCCTCGTCCGCGTCGGCACCGCGGCGGATCGTGCCCGCGACCGCCGCCGTCCGGAACGTGCGGCCCTCCGTCTCCACCAGCCGCTCCGGGGTGGCGCCGAGGAACGTCCGGCCGTCGCGCCGGAACGCATAGGTGGTGCTCTCCGGCGCGCTCGCCGCCAGGCGGCGCAGGGCGTTCGGCACGTCAAGCGCCATCGGCGAGCGAAGGTGGACCCGCCGCGCGAGGACGACCTTGTCGATCCGTCCCCGGCCGACCGCACCCGAGAACATCCCCACCAGGCGGCGCCAGTGCGCATGCGTCGGCTGCTCCGCCACGACCGAGAGGGGGGCGAACACGGGCATCGCGACCATCCCGTTCGGGTTGGGGGCAAGCGCCCGTGCCCGCGCCGCCACGCGCTCCCATCGTCGCTCGAGCGCCCGGATGCCGGCGGCGGCGCCGGGCCCGGCCAGGGACCCGGTCAGGAACGCCCCGTCGGGCGTGACCGCGAGCAGGAGCTCCGGCAGCACGAGCGAGCTCGCGCCGAACGGTCCCCACGGATCGTCAGCGGCCGGCACCCGTCCCGAGAACCCGAGCGCACCCACGAGCGCCGGACCCGCCGCCGGCACGTCGACACCACCGCGGTCGATCGCCGCCGAGGCCAGCGCGTCCCGCCAGCCGGCCTCCGCCTCGGGAAAACGGTCCTCGCCAGCGGACTCCACGGCCCACGCCCGCCCGATGCCCACCAGGGCGAGGCCCTCCGACGATCGCAGCCAGAGCGCCACCTCGAGATCGGCCTCGATCGCGGCCGCCACGAGCGAGATCGGATCGACCCCGCCCGATGGAACCGTCGCGGACAGGAAGGGCCGGTCTTCGGCCGACGGCGACTCGAGCAGCCCGGACAGCCGCTCACCGAGGGCCGCGGATTCCTCCTCGGGCCGAAGCGTCGGCCGCTGCAGCGTCGTCACGGCTGGGGCTCCGGGAAGTCCCAGCCCTCCAGCGGCTCGGGGACGTCGCCGATCCGCTCCGCCGGCACCCCCGCCGACCGGAGGAGGGCGGCCCGCAGCACCGGGTAGGCGTCCTCGAGCCGGCCCGGCTGGTCCGCGAGGAGCCAGCGCCCGACCACCTCGTTGATCGCCCCGAACCACGCGATGCTGGTGATCCGGGTATCCATCGGGGGGGCCGCGCCGGCCGCCACGGCCTCGTCGAGATAGCCCTGGATCAGGCGCGCGAACCGCTCATGGAGCGCGTTGGCCTCGGCCTGGAAGATCCGGCCCGCCCCGACCGTATCGAGGAACAGCAGGCGAGCCATCGTCCGGTGTCCCGCGAAGGTGGCCAGCACCGTCCGGATCGCCGCCTCGGCGCGCGCCACGGGCTCCGTCTCCTGGGCCACCGCGCGCTCCACCTTGGCGACCAGCTTGTCCGCCGTCGAGCCCATGAGCTCACGGAAGATCGCCTCCTTGGTCGGGAAGTGGAAGTAGATCCCGCCCTTGGAGGTCTCCGCGGCGCCCGCGATGTCATCCACCGCGGTCTCCCGATAGCCGCGTGTCGCAAATGCGTGGAATGCGGCGTCCAGGATCCGCTCGCGGCGGCTGCGGCTCTGCTCGGCTGGATCGGGGCGGGACATGACAGGCGGGTCCTCGCAGGCAACCGACCGACCGGTCGGTCGGTCATGGGCATCCTACACCGAACGCGGCCACAACGTGCGCCCTGTGTGTATCGAGTTTCAGGAGGGGTAGAGCTGGTACTCCTTGCCGATCTCGAGCGAGCCCTTCCCGCTCGCGCCCAGCTTCTCGCCCGCCTTCCCGATCTGCTCGACCTTGCCCTCGACCGCGAGCTTGTCGCTGAGCGTCGCCGTCACCTGCACCGAGGTCGTGAAGTCGGCTGGGGCATGCACCCCGCGGACGGCCGACGCCAGGCCCGATGCGGACACGGTCGACGGGGCACCGCCGAGGTACCTGCCGACGGTGTCGATGTACTTCTGGAGGTTGTCGGCCTTGCCGCTGACCGACGCCTTGATCGAGCCGTTGCTGTGCGCAAGCCCAAGGCTGGCGATCCTCGCCGCGGCCGCGGGACCGACCGGGCTCGCCAACTGGGATGCCACCACGGCCGGGTTGATGCCACCGACCGACACGCCAAGCTCACCGGACGCCGTGACCGACTGCAGGATGATCCGGTCGGTCGGCTTGTCGTAGAGCAGCAGGGCCTCGATCCGGGCCGACCCGGAGACACCGGCCTTTGCGGGCATCAGCTTGGAGGCGGCCAGCTCTGCGGCAGCCTCCCCCTTGACGGCCGTGCCGATCTTGAGCACCGGGCGAAGGGCGTTGGGATCGGATCCGGCGGCCGGCTTCGCGTACGGCCCGCTCAGGTTCCTGTCGATCCCGTCAGCAGCGCCTGCGACCGCACCGGCGGCAGGGGTCGGCGTTCCGCCGAGGGTCGACGGGTCGGGTCGCTCGACGCCCGTGGTCACGTATGCCTCGCCCTGGCCCTGGGCCTTGAGCGCGCCGAGGCCTTCCTTCGAGACCTCGACCTGTCCGCCGGCGGCGATCCCCATCGTCACCGTGTTGGAAACGAGGTTGCCCTGCCAGCTTCCGACGACGCCCGACTTGGCGAGCACGTCGAGCGGCGCCGGAAGCGATGCCGCCACCCCGAGCGCCCCGAGCAGCGAGGCCACGCCACCGGCGCCCTCGCAGGTCGTGGCTCCGGCGGTCGGGAAGAAGAACTTGAGGTTCGCGGACCCCTTGACACCACCCTCGACCTCGCCCGAGACGTCCGCGCCTCCGCCGCCGGGTGCCTGACCGGGGGCCCTGGCCGGTGCCCCGGGCCTGGGTGCGCCGGGCGCTCCGGCGGCCGGTCCGGCCGGGGCTGGGGCCGCGGGTGAGCCACCACTCGTTGCCGGCGCGGGGCCGCCCGCTGGAGCTGGTGCGGGGCCGCCCGGCGGTGCGCCGGCCGGCGCACTCGCCGGCACGCCGCTGAGGTGCTCCCAGACCGTTGCCATGCCACCCGTGGGCAGCTCGACCTTGACCTCGGTCTTGGTCCCCTCCTTGCCTGCCGCCAGGTTGGCGAAGATGAACGCCTCACCATCGACGGCAACGCCGTATCCGGATGACGTCCGCTCGACGGAGACCGAGGCGCCCCGCCCGACCTTGACATTGCACGGAACGCCCACCTCCTCGAGCGGCACGGTGACATCCGCCTGGCCGCTGAGCTTGGCGAACCCCTTCTGGTTGTTGTCGGGCTTCGGGAGGTACATGTCCAGGCAGGGCCCCACCGTCTCGCCGATCGCTTCGCAGGCCTCGCCCTTGATCGCCTTCCCGACCCGGTCGGCACCGTCGCGCAGCTGCTTGCCCCACTTGCCGGCGGCGGTCTTCGTTGCAACGGCAACGGCGACGGCGCCCGGAGCGGTTGCCGCAACGACGTACGGGGCGACCTTCTTGGCCGCATCGACGACGGCCTTGGCAGTCGCCTTCGCCTCCTGGAACTTGCGGGCCGCGACCTTGACGGCTCCGTCCGCGACCGCCTTCGCCACCGTGACAGCGCCCTGCTTCGCCTCGCGCAGCCGGTCCTTGGCCGCCTGCCACTTGGAGGTGAGGTACGCGGCGGCGTCGCCCAGCGGGTCGCCTCCGATCAGGGATCGGATCCGGTTGCCCGCCGCCCCGAGCATCCCGCGGACTGGTCCGGGCAAGCCCGCAATGAAGCTGCGGACGCGGCCGACCGCGGCTGCGACGAGCCGGGCTGCCCCGGTCCGAATCCCGTGCATCGCCGTGCCGACGCCGTCCCTCGCGGCGTCCCAGAGGCCACCCACAACCTCCTTCGCGTTCTGGATCGCTCCCTTGACCGCGTTGACCGTCGTGTCGATGTCCTGCCTGACCGTGGCGAGCTTCCGGGTGATCGCCTTCTTGATGCCGGCAGCCTTCTTCGTCGCCCAGTCGGCCGCCGAATCCTTGATCCGGTCCACGCCCGCTTTGACCCACGTTGCGGCCTGCCTCGCCGCCCCGGCGAGCTCGCCCACGGTCATGTCGAGACCCGGGATCTGTGTTGCGCCGACGTTGGCGATGACCCCGCTCGCGAGGTTCTTCACCTTGTCGCGCCAGCCTGCCACGGTCTTGACGGCTTCGACCAGCGCGCACGTCGGGGCGCTGGTGGCCGCGACCCCGCCGGCGTCGGACCCGGGCCTGGGTCCCTGGGCGCCACCGGACGTCGACGCAGGCTTGGCGTGCGGTCCGCCGCCCGCGGGTGATGCGGGCTGGCCGCCGGGGGCAGCGGAGGCTGGGACCTTGCCCGGGCCAGGCAGGCCCGGTTCCTGTGTCGGGCCGGACGCGGCTCCGGGCACGCTGTGATCCCCACTCTCGCCGGCACGGGCGGGCGTGTGTTCCGTCTCGGGCGCCGGCGAGCCGGCATCGTGCGTGGGCCGTGCAGGACCGGGCGGACCGGGTCCGTGAGAGACGGCTGGCTCGGTTGGTGCCGGGGCCAGCTGACCAGGCACGGCCTCGGTCCCTGGCTCCGAGGGCACGACATGCTCGACGGTCCCGCCCGGCTGCGTCGCATGCTCCGTGGCCTGCTCGATGGCCTGGTGACCGGCATCGGCATCGGGGGAGCCGGCGTCCTTGGCCAGCGGATCGACGAGGCCCTCGACCGAGCCCTCGAGCCCATGGATCTCCTGCGCCACGTGGTCGCCGTGCGCCTTGCCGGCCGCCGCGTCGTCCTTGCCGGCGGACGCGGCAGCGTCGGTCGTGGCCTGCGCGTCGGAGAACCCCGTCTCGCCGGCCTGCTCGGCGGCGACCTTGCCCGCATCGAGCTGCTGGTTGCCGCCTGCCACCCTGGCGTCCGTCGCCTGTGCGGCATCGTCGGCCTGCCTGCGCGCGTCGGTGCGCGCCTTGTCCCGCGATTCCTCGGCGGGACCGAGGATCGAGAGCGCTCGGCCGATGTAGCCGGAGATGTCGATGTCTCCCAGGCCCGGGATCTCGAGGCGCTGGAGCGTCGGATCCGCGGCGTGCTGCCGGCGCGGAGCAATGGCGGGAGGCCGGCTCGGGGCCGCCTCGCGCCCGATCGCCTGCGCCACCGCGGCATTGCCGGCGAGGCGCTGCAGGTCGAGCAGCGGGCCCCCGGCGTTGGCCGCCGGCTGTGACATCCAGCGGACGCCACCCCCGGCCCGCGCAAGCGGAGGTGCGCCCGAGCCGTCGGTGCGAACGGGCGCCCTCGGCGGGAACGAGGATCCCGGATTCCACGCTGCCGCCTGTGCCGGTCGCTGGCCCGCGAAGTCCGCCGCAAGCAGCGACGCGCCCTCGCTGGGGCCCGAAGCCTCGACCGGGGCGGACGAGGATCGGCCCGGGGCCGAGGATCCGGCTCGCACGTCCTGTCGGGCGCGTGCCTCGACGGTGGGGCCGATCAACGTTGGCTGCCTGACTCAGGCAGCTCGGCAGCGTCGGGGATCGTCAGGCCGTCGGCATCCGGACAGTCCGTGCACGGCTCGCGCTGAACGCCGACGCTGGGACCAACAAGCTTGCTGACCGAGCGGTTGCCGGCACGCCGCTGGAGGTCGAGAGCCAGCTCGACGAGCGGCGAACCCGTCCGCCGCGCGCTCCTGACCGTCGGGAGCGGATGCGAATCCGCCTCAGGCTCGTGCTGAATCGATGACCGGGCATCGTCGTCCCTGGTGGGGGTCTCGACGCCCGAGAGTAGGCACGCGCCCCGGCGAGGGGGAACCCGTCGACAGGCAGAACCCGCTGCCCGATCGGGCAATCCCGATGCCGGGCTCAGGCTCGCTGGTACGCGACGGCTACGGCGCCGAGCTGCTGCTCCATTCCCTGGAGGCACTCGACCGCACTCTCGTCGAGGCTCGCGGGGCGCAGCCCCTCGCGGGTCCTGCTGTCGGTACGCGGTCCACCGGCCGCGTAGACCAGCACCACGTCCGCGCCGATCGTCCGTTCGGCCTCCTGGACCAGCTCCAGGCCCTTCTCGTCGAGGGTCGCCCACATCCAGGTCGCGTCGGTCATCACCTGCTCCTTTGAACGGCTGTCGCCATTGTAGCGACCACCGGAAGCCCGGCCTCAGCGCCGCCCGATCCCATTCGCCAGGCCCTGCATGCGGTCGTCGCGTCCGATGAGGATCAGCTCGTCGGTCTCCCCGATGATGTCGTCGCGGTGCGGGTTCACGGCGACCTCCCCACCGCGCCGCAGCGCGATGGGCGTCAGCCCGTAGCGCACGGGCAGCTCGACGTCCTTGAGCGAGCGGCCAACGAACGAGGCCGGCGGCTTGATCTTGACGATCCCGAACTTGGGGGCGACATCGAGGTAGTCGATGACGCCCGGGATCATGAACGAGTGGCTGATCCGCTGGCCCATCTCGCGCTCCGGGTAGACGACCCGGTTGGCGCCCACGCGCTCCAGGATGGCGCCGTGCAGGGGTGTCGCCGCCTTGGCAATCACGTTGCCGACCCCCAGGATCTTGAGCGCCATGGTGGCGAAGATGCTGGCGTCCGTGTCGCCGGAGATGGCGACGATGGCGTGCTCGAAGTCGCCCGCCCCACCGCCCGCAGCGCATCCTCGTCGGTCGCGTCCGCCTGGACGGCGTGCGTGATGTCCGGGGAGATGTCGTTGACGACCGCCTCGTTGCGGTCGATGGCCAGCACCTCGTGGCCAAGCAGCATCAGCTCTCGCGCTGCAGCCGAGCCGAAGCGCCCAAGGCCGACGACCAGGACCGCGTGCTTCATCGATCTCCTCCATGCTCAGCCGATACGGATGGACTCCTCGGCCGGCCGATACCGCACCCTGGCGGATCGCGCGGCCAGCGCGAGCACGAGCGTGAGCGGCCCGAGCCGTCCCAGGAACATCGCCGGGACGAGCCACAGTCGAGCCGCGTCCGGCAGGTCGTTGGTGATGCCCGTCGAGGCGCCGACCGTCGCGATCGCGGAGATCGACTCGAAGACCACCTGGACGAAGGTTGCCTGCGTCATCACCTCCAGGCCCAGCGCGACCACGATCGCACCGGCCACGGAGAGCAGGGCCACGGCCAGGGCCCGGTACACGAGGACGTCTGGGACCCGCCGCCCGAAGGCCGCGACGTACGGCTGGCTGCGGGTCGTCGAGATGATCGCGACCAGCAGCAGCGCGAAGGTGTTCACCTTGATCCCCCCGGCGGTGGACCCGGATGCCCCGCCGATGAACATCAGCACGATCACCACGAACAGCGAGGCCACGGCCAGCTCGCCGGTGGGCAGGGCGGAGAAGCCGGCCGTGCGCAGCGTCGTGGACTCGAACAGCGCGTTGAACAGGCGCTGCGGCGGCGGCATCGAGCCAAGCGTCGCCGGGTTGTCCCATTCGAAGGCGGCGATCGCAACGGCCCCGACCAGGAGCAGCACGATCGTCGTCGGGAGCACCAGCTTGGCTTCCAGTGACAGCCGGCCCCAGTGGCGCTTGGTGACCACGTCCCACACGATCAGGTAGCCGATGCCGCCGAGGATGATCAGGGCGCCGATGGTCCCGAGCAGCAGCGGCTCATCGGCGTGGGCCGTCAGAGAGCGGAACCCTCCGAACAGGTCGAAACCCGCGTTGTTGAACGCGCTGACCGCGTGGAACAGGCCGTGCCAGCCCGCCTCGAACGGCGGGTGACCCTGTCCCAGGAACCAGGCGGACAGGATCAGGGCGCCCGCGGCTTCCGTGACCAGGGCGAAGACCGCGACCCGGCGGAGGACGGTGATCACGGATCCCAGGTCGGCCACGGCGGTCGTGGCCTGGGCCACGACCTTGTCCCGGAGACCGCCGCGCCGTCCGCCGAGCAGCAGCAGGAAGAACGTCGAGCCGGCCATGAACCCGAAGCCGCCCAGCTGGAACAGGCCGAAGATCACGGCCTGCCCGAACCCGCTCCACCAGACCCCGGTATCCATGACCACCAGGCCCGTGACACAGACGGCCGAGGTGGCGGTGAACAGCGCGTCGATGGGCCGCGTCCAGTCGCCCGTCCTCGACGAGATCGGCAGGGTCAGGAGCACCGTACCGATGGCGATCAGCACGGCGAAGCCGGTCGCCAGGAGCACCGGTGGCGACGGCGGTGGCCTGCGGATCCGCGTGGGATCCGCCTGGTATGAGGTGGGGCGAACGCGCTCGACCCGGACGCGGAGGTCACCGGGCCGGCGGCCCTGAAGCTTCACGCCCCGAGTCTAGCGGGGTGCCCGGAGTTGAACCGGCCCGCCGCCGAGGCGGGTGGGCCGGCTCCCGATCCGGGCCGCGAGGGCTAGACCTCCTTGAACTCGCCCTCCACCGTCTCGTCGGCAGCGCCGTCGGACGATCCGGCTGCCCCCTCGCCCGAGGCTCCATCGCCGGGCCCGGCGCCGTCGCCGGCCGGTGCCTCCGACGCCGAGGCCTGGTAGGCGGCCGCGGACACGCGGTTGAGCGTCTCCATGACCTTGGCCATGCCGGCCGAGATCAGCTCGGTGTCGGTGCCCTTGAGCGCCTCGCGCAGGGCGGACACCTGGGACTCGATCTCCGTGCGGTCCTCGGCGGGCACCTTGTCGCCAAGGTCGGTGAGCGTGCGATCGGCCTGGTAGCCCAGCTGCTCGGCCTGGTTCCGGAGCTCGACCTCCTCGCGCCGCTTCTTGTCGTCGTCGGCGTGGCTCTCGGCGTCGCGGACCATCTTGTCCACGTCGTCCTTGCTGAGCATCGACGAGGCCGTGATCCGGACCTGCTGCTCCTTGCCGGTGGCGCGATCCTTGGCCTTGACGTCGAGGATGCCGTTGGCGTCGATGTCGAAGGTGACCTCGACCTGCGGGATCCCACGGGGAGCGGGCGGGATGCCGTCGAGGATGAACCTGCCGAGGGTCTTGTTGTCGGTCGCGAAGTCGCGCTCGCCCTGCAGGACGTGGATCTCGACCTGGCTCTGGTTGTCGGACGCCGTCGAGAACACCTGCGACTTGCTGGTCGGGATGGTCGTGTTGCGATCGATGAGCCGGGTCATGACGCCACCGAGCGTCTCGATGCCCAGCGACAGCGGCGTGACGTCGAGCAGCAGGACATCCTTGACCTCGCCGCCCAGGACGCCCGCCTGGATCGCGGCTCCGATGGCCACGACCTCGTCCGGGTTCACGCCTCGATGCGGCTCCTTGCCAAACAGGCTCTTGACCATCTCCTGGACCGCCGGCATGCGGGTCATGCCGCCGACGAGGATCACCTCGTCGATCTGGGCCGGCTTGAGGCCCGAATCCTTGATCGCCGCGAGGACCGGGTTCTTGGTCTTCTCGATGAGATCGCGGACGAGGTCCTCGAGCTTGGCCCGGGTGAGGCTGACCACCAGGTGCCTGGGACCCGAGGCATCCGCGGTGATGTACGGGAGGTTGATCTCTGTTGTGGACGTCGAGGACAGCTCGATCTTCGCCTTCTCGGCAGCCTCCTTGAGCCGCTGCAGGGCCTGCTGGTCCTTCGAGAGGTCCATGCCCTGGTCCCGCTTGAACTCGGTCAGCAGCCAGTCGATGACCCGCTGGTCGAAGTCATCGCCGCCGAGATGCGTGTCGCCGTTGGTCGCCTTGACCTCGAACACCCCCTCGCCCAGCTCGAGGATCGAGATATCGAACGTGCCGCCACCCAGGTCGTAGACGGCGATCTTCTCGTCGTGCTTCTTGTCCAGGCCATACGCGAGCGCCGACGCCGTGGGCTCGTTGATGATCCGCTTGACCTCGAGCCCGGCGATCCGGCCGGCGTCCTTGGTGGCCTGGCGCTGGGTGTCGTCGAAGTAGGCAGGGACGGTGATCACCGCCTCGGTGACCTTCTCGCCCAGGTACGCCTCGGCATCGGCCTTGAGCTTCTGGAGGACCATGGCGCTGACTTCGGGCGGCGTGTAGTGGTGCTCGCCGGCCACGACGCGGATGCCGTCGCTCTTGGGGTCCTTCTCGACGTTGTACGGGACGAAGCCCTTCGAGCGCTGGACCTCCGGGTCGTCCCAGCGGCGGCCCATGAAGCGCTTGATCGAGTAGACGGTGTTGGTCGGGTTGGTGACCGCCTGGCGCTTGGCCAGCTGGCCGACGACGCGCTCGCCCGTCTTGGGGAAGCCGACGACGGACGGAACGGTGCGATTGCCCTCGGAGCTGGGGATGACGGTGGGCTCGCCGCCCTCCATCACCGCGACGACGCTGTTGGTCGTGCCGAGGTCGATGCCGATGATCTTGCCCATTCTGGGGTGTCTCCTGGTCCTTGGGTTCGGGTCGAAGTCGAAGGTCTGCGCTGGCTAGTTGACGGGGCCGGGCGGGGTGGCGTCATCGGCGGCCGCAACCGCCACGAGCGCGGGGCGGATCACCCGGTCGCGGAGGCGGTAGCCGCGTCGGATCTCGTCCACGATCTCGCCCTCGGCGAGACCGGTCCCGGGCACCGTCACCACGGCCTCGTGCTCACGTGGATCGAACGCGGTGCCGGGCGAGGCCTCGACGGCGCTGACGCCTTCGCTCTCGAGGAGCAGGCGCAGCTTGCGATCGATGGCGGCGACGCCATCCGCCCAGGCGTGGCCGTCCAGCTCGGAGGGTCGGGTCTCGATCGCCCGGTCGAAGTCGTCGGCCAGGTTGATCACCTTGGAGATGAGGTCGACGCCGGCAAGCCCCAGGTCCCGCTGGCGCTCCTCGGCCGTCCGGCGCTTGAAGTTGGTGAACTCGGCACGCTCGCGCTGGAGTGCCCCGAGGTACTCGTCCGCCTTGGCGGCGGCCTCGTCCTTCTCGGCCTTGAGGGCCTCGAGCTGTTCGAGCAAGGCGGTGGGCGTGGTGTCCAGCTCGTCGATGCGCTCCTGGGCGCGGGTCTTGCGGTTCATGGGTCTCCGGGTCGAAGGGACGTGGCGGTCAGGCATAGAGATGGTCGATGAGCTCGTTCATGAGGCCGGACACGAAGCGGACCGTTCCGATCGCGTGCGGATAGGCCATCCGGGTTGGACCCAGCACGCCGACGACGCCCACGGCACGGCCGGGCCGTCCGTACGGGGCAAGCACCAGGGAGACGTCCGCCATCTCCTCGGCCGGATTCTCGGAGCCGATGAAGACGCACACCCTGCCCCTGCCGGCCACGTCGCCGATGAGCTCCGCGAGGTAGACGCGGTTCTCGAGGGCCGCGAACACGCGGCGCAGCTTCTCGCTCTGGGCGAACTCGGGCGCAGCCATCACGTTGAGCAGGCCGTCGCTGAACAGCTCCTCGATCGCGGCTCCGTCGAACTCCTGGAGGGCCCGGGCGACACGCTCGCCGACGCGCCGTGGCAGATCGGTGGCGGGATCCTCCGGATTGAGGAAGGCGAGGGCCCGCACGGCCTCGTCGGCGGTGTGATCGTCGAGGAGCGCGTTGAGCTGGTTGGCAACCGCCGACAGCTGGTCCTGGTCGACGGGACGATCCAGGGTCACCAGGACCTGCCTGAGTGCCCCCTCGCGGAGCACCAGGATCAGGCTGGCGAGACGGTCGGAGATGCTCACCAGGTCGAGGCGCCGCAGGTGGGCGGCGCTGGGCTTGGCGGGCGTCGCGAGGCCGGCGGCCCGGGTCACGGAGGCGAGGGTGGTGGCCGCCAGGCGGAACCAGTGCTCGCTCGCGTACTCCACCTGCCCGAACTGGTGCCGGATCATGAGCTGCTCCACCGAGGGGAGCGGCACGGACTCCACGATCGACTCGACGTAGTACCGGTACCCGTGCTCGGTCGGGACGCGGCCGGCCGAGGTGTGCGGGTGCATGAGGAGGCCGGCGGCTTCGAGCTCGGCGAGCACGGCCCGGACCGTTGCGCTGGACACGCCCAACGGGTAGCGCTCCACGAGGGCATGGCTGCCCACGGGCTGGGCGGTGGTGACGTATTCCTCGATGACGGCCCGAAGGATCGCCTGGGAGCGAAAATCAAGGGGGCCGCTGGAGCGACGCACGCGACGCGCCATAGGGCTCTCCTGCGTTGGTTAGCACTCACACCTTGAGAGTGCTAACTGCGTTGCTGGCAGTCTAGCAATCGCCCGTCGGGAGTGTCAACGCCCGCCGGGAGGCGAGGCGGCCCGCCACCCGTCCCCGCCTAGCCGGTCGCCAGGCGCGCCGCGACCGTGACGCTCGAGAGCAGCATCACGATCGCCACGGGCAGCCACAGCCGGCGCTCCACCGCGCTCCTCGTCGCGGCGTTCGCGATGGCGCTCGCGAGCGAGGCGATCACCGGGATCCACGCGAGCCACGGAGCCGCCACCGCCCAGCCGAGCGCGAGGACACCGCCCGCATCGAGCACGATGACGGCGAGCAGCACGAGCAGGAACGCCTGGACGAGGGCCGCTGCGCGCATCGCCGGCGGATACTGGCCGGCCCGCCGGCCGCCCATGGCGTACGAGCCCCACGGGGCGCCGGCCGCAAGCGCCACCTGGAATCCGATCACGACCAGCGTCGCGAGGGCGAACAGCAGGGCGGCGATCGATCCGGTCGGCATGTCGACCTCCTCAGACGAGCCGGGCGAACAGCTCGTTGGATAGCAGTCTCCCACGGGTGGTCAGGCGCAGCCGGTCGCATCCGGGTCGGTCATCAGGCTCGAGGATGCCGGCTTCGATCGCCCAGGCCACGTGCGGCGCCAACGGGCCGGCCTCGGCCTCGGGGCGCGCGATCCCCTCGTCGAGCCGCAGCGCCAGGATGACCTTCTCGACGGTGGCGCCCGCAGCGTCCACCTCCTCGAACCCTCCCGGGGCAGGGCCGGCGACTGCCCGTTGGCCGGGACGAGGGCGGCCAGATACCCGTCCAGCCGGGCCGCATTCCACCGTCGCGTGACCCCATCGAACGCGTGCGCTCCGGGGCCCGCCGCCTCGTACGGCGCGCGGCGCCAGTAGGCGAGGTTGTGCCGGCTCTCGTGCCCTGGCCGCGCCCAGTTGGAGATCTCATAGCCGCGATAGCCGGCGGCCGCAAGACGGTCCGTGGCCGTCCGGTACTGCGCCGCCGCCCGGTCGTCGTCCTGCGCCCCGCTCGCGGCGGCGCGCCATCGCCGGGCACCCGCGCTGGTTGGCAGGTGGTCGCCCGCGGGGCCGGTGAGGCCCTCCTCGTCGGGATCATCGAGCGTCAGCGCGTACGCCGACACGTGATCGACACCGAGGTCGATGGCCGCGTCGAGGCTCGCGGTCCAGGTCGCCTCGACCTGCCCCGGGATGTCGTACAGGAGATCGACCGAGACCGATGCGATCCCTGCCGCCCGCGCCTCGCCGACCGCGTCGGCGATGTCGGCCGGACGATGACGCCGACCCAGGCGGCGGAGCAGCGCCGGCTCGAACGACTGGGCGCCGAGCGAGATCCGGTTGACCCCCGCCGCGGCGAGCCCGGCGGCATCGCCACGTTCATCGCGCCCCGGATTCGCCTCGATCGTCACCTCGGCTCCTTCGGCGAGGCCAAACCGGGCTCGGACGAGGTCGAGGACCGCCGTGATGGACGCCGGCGGCAGCAGGGTCGGGGTTCCGCCCCCGAGATACACGGTCTGGAGCGGTGCCCGGCGGGAGCCGAACGCCGCCTCGACGGCATCAGCCCGGAGCGAGAGCTCCGCCAGCACGGCCTCGGTGAAGGCCCCGACCCGCGATGCCGGCCCGCGTGCGGCAGCGCCCGCGTAGACCACGAAGTCGCAGTACGGGCAGAGCGACACGCAGAACGGGACGTGGACATAGAGAGCGACGGGTGGCCGGGCCACTGGCTCCAGCTCGGGAGAGGCCGGGCTCGCGGCGTCGGCTTGCAGCCCGATGATCGCCCCCGGCCGCGCGCGCGTCAGCGGTCGCCCGCTTCGCCCGGACCCAGGACCTGCCAGCCCTCGGGGGTCTGGCGCCGTCGCTCGACCTCCTCCTCCTCCGTCCCGCGAGCCTTGGGGATGGCCGCGTGACCGGTGGTCAGGAAGATCGCGATCCTGGTGATGGCGTGGCCCAGGAACCCCGCTCCGATCCCGCCCGTGATCCCCGTCAGCCAGCCCCCGGCGAGGCCGATCACCAGGACGGTCACGAGCATGTACCAGGGCCGGCCGGGCGCCCCGAGCCGCGTCGCGAGCGCGTACAGCAGCGCCTGGGTCACGTTCGCAAGGTTCGCGTCCATGGAGGTCAGCACCAGGAACCCGAACACCGCCCCCCGGAACACCGCCTCGTCGATGAACGCCGTCGCGATCGCGTTGGTCAGCTTGGCCGGGTACAGCGACACGGGCGGAAACCGCACGCGCCGGTACCGGTAGAGCGCGATCCCGACGGCCACGGCCACCCCGATCGAGCCATAGGCCAACCCCAGGATCACCGTCCCGAGGCGGTCTCCCAGTGAGAGGTAGAGCTCCACGGCCGGCGCCGGGTGAACCTTGAGCAGGAGCAGGATCCCGCCGATCCCGAGGAGGTACCAGGCCAGCCGGCGGAGGAGCGACGGCGGGCGGCCCCAGCGGTCGACATCGTCGTACTCGGCCGCGTTGAACCGCTCCGCGTCGAAGCGGAGGATGACGAGGATCCCCACCAGCCCGAGCACCATGAGGACCCGGAGGGTGTCCGGGACCTTGTCCAGCAGCTCGAGGAGATCGGGGATGGGCAGGTCCGGCATCAGGCGTGCGTCAGCGAGGCGTCGATGGCGTCATTCCTCGCCCATGCGGAGGATCGCGAGGAATGCCTCCTGCGGGATCTCGACCGATCCCACGCGCTTCATCCGCTGCTTGCCCTCCTTCTGCTTCTCGAGCAGCTTGCGCTTGCGGCTGATGTCGCCACCGTAACACTTCGCGAGCACGTTCTTGCGCATGGCCCGGATGGTCTCGCGCGCGACGACGTGACTGCCGATGGCCGCCTGGACGGGGACCTCGAACATCTGGCGCGGGATGAGCTGCTTGAGCTTGTCGGTCAGCAGCCGGCCCGTCGTCTGCGCGCGGTCGCGATGGACGATGAGGCTGAGGGCGTCGACGGGCTCGCCGTTGACCAGGACGTCGAGCTTGACCAGGTCCGCGGCGCGATACCCCGTCTCCTCGTAGTCCATCGATGCGTAGCCCTGGGTCCGGCTCTTGAGCTGGTCGTAGTAGTCCACGATCAGCTCGGCAAGCGGCAGCTCGAAGTGCATGTGGACGCGCTGCGGGTCCAGGTACTCCATGTTCCTGAACGTGCCGCGGCGGCCGGTGGTGAGCTCCATGAGGCTGCCGATGTAGCGGTCAGGAGTCACGATGCCCAGGTCGACCCACGGCTCTTCGATGGACTCGATCTCGCCGACGTCCGGGAACCTGGCCGGGTTGTCCACGGTGAGGACCCCGCGGTTCATGGTCAGCTCCACCCGGTACTCCACGGACGGGGCGCTGGCGATCAGGTCGAGATCGAACTCGCGCTCGAGGCGCTCCTGGACGATCTCCATGTGCAGCAGGCCGAGGAACCCGCACCGGAACCCGAAGCCGAGCGCCACGGAGCTCTCGGGCTCGTAGGTCAGGCTCGCGTCGTTGAGGTGGAGCTTCTCGAGCGCCTCGCGAAGGAGCGGGTAGTCGGGACCGCTGAGCGGATAGAGCCCAGCGAAGACGAGGCTCTTCGCCTCCTGGTACCCGGGCACGGGGACGGTCGCGGGCTTGGCAACGGTCGTCACCGTGTCGCCGACCTGCGCCTGGCGGACGTTCTTGAGGCCGGTGGCCACGTAGCCCACCTCGCCCGCCACGAGCCGCTGGACCGGCACCAGCTGGGGCCGGAAGACCCCGAGCTCGAGGAGCTCCGTCTCGGCACCGCTGGCCATCAGCCGGATCACGTCGTGGTCGTGGAGCGTGCCCTCGGCGAGGCGGACGTAGCAGACCACGCCCTTGTACGCGTCGTAGTGCGAGTCGAACACGAGGGCGCGGAGCGGTGCAGCGGGGTCGCCCTTCGGCGGCGGCACCCGGTCCACGATCGCCTGGAGGATCTCCAGCACGCCGGTGCCCTCCTTGGCCGAGGCGAGGATCACCTCCTCGCGCGGGATGGCGAGCACGTTCTCCAGCTCCTCGATCACGACGTCCGGCTGCGCCGACGGCAGGTCGATCTTGTTGAGCACCGGGATGATCGTGAGCCCCTCGCGCAGCGCGAGGTGGACGTTGGCGAGCGTCTGGGCCTCGATCCCCTGCGCAGCATCGACCACGAGGATGGCACCCTCGCACGCCTGGAGGCTGCGGCTGACCTCGTAGCTGAAGTCGACGTGGCCGGGGGTGTCGATCAGGTTGAGGGCGTACACGAGGCCATCCTCGGCGGTGTGCTCGAGGCGCACCGCCCGGGCCTTGATCGTGATCCCCTTCTCGCGCTCGAGGTCCATGGAGTCCAGGACCTGGCTCATCATCTGCCGGCCCTCGATCGTGTGGGTCATCTCCAGCAGCCGGTCGGCGAGCGTGGACTTGCCGTGATCGATATGGGCGATGATCGAGAAGTTGCGCACGCGGGACTGGGGGATGATCACGAGGCGGGAGTGTAGCGGGTCGCCTGCAAGGCACCCTTGCCCTCACCACCGGACGGCCGCCGTGGCAGAATATTGGGCAAATGCCCAAGATCGACCGGAACGGCAGCCCCGGCCGTGGGACCGCCACCCGCCTCCGCATCACCACGGCAGCCGCAGCGCTGGTCGTCGAGCTCGGCTGGGACGCGGTCACGACCCGCGCGGTCGCGATGCGCGCGGGTGTCAATCCCGCGCTGATCCACTACCACTACGAGTCCATGGACGCGCTCCTCCGTGCTGCGGTCGTCGCTGCCCTCGGGTCGGAGACGGCGGATGCCGCCAGGCCGTTCGCCAAGGGAACGTTCGCGTCGGGGCTCGAGGGTGCGATCGACGCCGTCGGATGCTTCGATGCCGGCTCGCCGTCCGCGGTCCTGCTGGTCGAGGCCATGGCCCGGGCGATGCGGGATCCGGCCATCGCGGAGGCCATCGTCGAGCCGCTGCATGAGTTCCGCCGCTTCCTGGCCGGCCGCGTGCGCGCCGCCCAGGTCACCGGGGAGATCGCGCCCGACGTGCCGCCGGAGGCGGCCGGAACCCTGGTCGCCGCAACGCTGGACGGGTTGCTCTTCCAGCGCATCGTCGATCCGTCCACCGACGCGGTGGGCGTCCGCACGCTGCTGCTGCGGCTCGTCCGGGAGCCCGCGCCCAACGCCCAGGGAGGCCCGTCATGACCCAGGAACCCGAACGAACGCTCGCGCCGGCGACCGTGCCGGCACCGCCGGGTCCGGGCGAGCCGGCACCGGGCGGGGCGCGCGTCCGGCTCGAGCGGATGACCAAGACCTATGGCGTGGGAGACGTCGCGGTCCAGGCGCTCCGGGGCCTCGATCTCGAGGTCGCACCCGGGGAGTTCGTCGTGGTGCTGGGCCCGAGCGGGTCGGGCAAGACGACGCTCATGAACATCATCGGCGGGATCGAGACGGCGACCACGGGCAGGGTCCTCATCGGCGACAGGGACCTCGCCGGCCTCGACGATCGGGCACTGACGGGCTACCGCCGCGAGGACGTCGGCTTCATCTTCCAGTTCTTCAACCTCGTGCCCACGCTCACCGCGCTCGAGAACGTGGCACTGGTGGCCGAGCTGGTCGGAAAGGGCGAGCCCGAGGCCATCGCTGCGCTCGAGGCTGTCGGTCTGGGCGATCGGGTGGATCACTTCCCGAGCGCCCTGTCGGGCGGCGAGCAGCAGCGGGTGGCGATCGCGCGGGCCTTGGTCAAGGCGCCCGAGATCCTGCTCTGCGACGAGCCGACCGGCTCGCTCGACGCGGATGTCGGGCGGGTGGTCCTGGGCGTCGTCCACGCGCTGGCGAGGGCCAACGGGCGAACGGTCCTGCTGGCCACTCACAACACCGCGATCGCCGCCATGGCCGATCGCGTGCTTCGTCTGCGCTCGGGCGCGATCGTGGATGACGTCCGCCAGGCTCGGCCGGCCAGACCGGAGGAGGTGACCTGGTGACCCTCCTGCGGCGATCCATGCTCCGGGAGCTCCGGGCCCGCCGGGGACCGTTCCTGGCGGTGATCGTGACCGTCGTGCTCGGGGTTGCCCTGTTCGGGGCGTCCTACGACGCGTTCCTCAACCTGACGTCCTCGTACGAGCAGCTCTACGCGGAGACGCGGTTCGCCACGGTCACTGCGGTCGGTGGTGATGTCGCCGCTGTCTCCCGGTCTGTGGCAGGAATCCCCGGCGTGACCTCGACCGCCACGCGGTCCGTGGCGGACACCCCGATCCGGGTCGGGAGCCACCAGCTGCTCGGCCGCGCGATCGGCTTGCCCGCCGACGGCGGCGCTGCGCCCGTGGACGACGTGCTGGTGCTGAGCGGCGGGCGGCTCGATCCTGCCGTGCCCAACGGGGTCCTGGTGGAGCGACACATGGCCGACCACTTCGGTCTCGAGGCCGGCGACACCATCGAGATCCTCGGCGATGGCGGGTGGCAGCCCCTCCAGGTGCTCGGCACGGTCTTCTCGCCGGAGTACATCTGGCCGGCTCGCAGCCGCCAGGAGGTGTTCATCCTGCCGGATGACTTCGGCGTGGTGTTCGCCCCTGAGCCGCTGGTCGCGGGCCTGTCGCCCGCCGCCGTCCAGGGCCAGGCTCTCGCGTACGCCCCGCCCGAGGCGGCCCCGGCAGTCACGGGCCCCGCCCGCGCGGCGATGCTGGGAGCCGGCGCCCTGGATGTCATGACCCAGGCCGAGCAGCCGTCCAATGCGAGCCTCCAGGCGGACGTCAGCGGGTTCGGCGAGCTGTCGCTCGCATTCCCGGCGATGTTCCTGGGAGCCGCCGCGTTCGCGACCTTCGTCCTGCTGGGTCGGATGATCGCATCGCAGCGGGCCGTGATCGGGACGCTGCGCGCCAACGGCATGGGCCGCCGGGCGGTGGTCGCGCACTACACCGGCTACGGCGTGGTGGTCGGGCTCGTGGGGTCGGTGCTGGGCGCGCTGCTGGGAGCGATCCTGGCCGGCGTCATCAGCACCCTCTACACCGGCGAGCTGGGCATTCCCAGCCGGGTCACGGATGTCCGTCCCACGACCATCGCCGTGGGGGTCGCGATCGGCATGCTGGCCTCGGTTGCCGCAGCGTTCTTCCCGGCACGTCACGCCACCTCGATCGGCCCCGCAGCCGCGATGCGCGGCATCGCGCCCACCGGCACCGGCCGCGAGAGCGTGCTCGAGCGCCTGGTGCCCCCCGTGCGACGCCTGCCGGTCCGCTGGCGGGTAGCGCTTCGTGGCATCAGCCGGCATCCGCGGCGCAGCCTCGCGACGATCGCGGGCGTCGTCATGGCCTCCACGTTGATCCTCGCCTCGTGGGGGATGATCGACACCGTCAACATCCTCCTCAACCGCCAGTTCGTGGACGTTTCGCGCCAGGACGCTTCGGTCTACCCGTCAGCGCCCCTGACCGACGCCCAGCTGGCCCAGATCCGGGAGGTGGAGGGCGTCGCCGCCGCCGAGCCGGCCGCGGAGTGGAGCGTGGCGGTCGCGTCCTCCACGGGCAGCTATCTCACCCAGGTCGTCGGGTTCGAGCGCGACACGACCATGCACGGGTTCTACGGCCCCGATGGAGGTGCGGTCGCGCTGCCCGACTCGGGCGTCCTGCTAGGGGTGGCGCTGCGCGACCGCCTCGGCGTGTCCGCCGGAGACACCGTCCGCCTCAGCCTGGCCACCCAGCCCGGGCAGGCGGCCTCCGCGGCCGGACAGGCGGTCTCGCTCGAGGTCCGCGTCGCCGGGTTCGTCAAGGAGCCGCTGGGGACGTCGGCCTATGCGTCGCTGCCATACCTGGAGAGCGTCGTCGGTCCCCCGCTCACGCCGGCCCTTCGCAACGTGGCCTACGTGCGGTTCACGCCGGGTGCAGCGCACGAGACCGTCGCCACCGGCCTGCGCGGCGTGGCTGGCGTCGCCGCGGTGATCGACAACCGCGGCCTGTTCGACCTGATGAACCAGTTCCTCGGCCTGTTCTACGTGTTCATCGGGGTGATGGTGGTGCTGGGCGGGATCCTCGCCTTCGCGCTGATCTACAACACGCTCGTCGCGAGCATCTCGGAACGGGCCACGGAGATCGCCGTCCTCCGGACGCTGGGGATGCCGACCAGCACGATCTCGCGGCTGATCACCGGCGAGAACCTGCTGCTCACGGCCATCGGGCTCGTGCCCGGGCTGGTGATCGGCTATGCGGTGTCGGCGGTGTTCATGGCCTCGTTCTCGTCGGACATGTTCCGGTTCGACCTCGAGATCCAGCCCACGACGATCCTGTTCACCTCGCTCGCGATCATCGTCACCGGGCTGCTGTCCCAGGTCCCGGCGATGCGGGCGGTCCGCCACCTCGAGCTGGGCAGGATCGTTCGCGAGCGGGCGTCCTGACGCCCGTGCGCGACACGCCGCGCGTGCTCTCGTCGGCGCACCGGCGATCGTTCGTGGCCCGCCACACGCGGCTGCGCCCCGTCGGTGGACTGAACGGCGTGCGTCTCCACCTTGCCGACGAGGTGGAGACCCTGTGGCCGGCCGTCGAGCGCATCCTCGGGATCGACGGCGCCCCGATCCCGTTCTGGGCGTTCGCGTGGGCGGGCGGCCTCGCCCTCGCCCGGTACCTGGAGGAGCATCCCGACGAGGTCCGCGGGCGACACGTGCTCGACGTCGCCACCGGCAGCGGGCTGGTCGCGATCGTGGCCGCCCGGCTGGGCGCGGCGACGGTGTCGGCGGCGGACATCGATCCGTTCGCCGAGGCGGCCGTCCGTCTCAATGCCCGCGCCAATGGCGTGAACCTCGCGTTCACGCGGCGCGACCTGCTCGAGGAGGCGCCACCGACAGCCGACGTCATCCTGTGCGCCGACGCCTGGTACGAGGGACCGCTGGCGGCACGGATCACACCGTGGCTGGGCGCAGCCGCGGCGGCCGGGGCCCGCGTCCTGGTCGGCGACCCGGGACGCCGGTACCTTCCCGACCCGGCGACCGGTGGCCTCGCCGAGCTCGCCCGGTACGAGGTCCAGAGCACGACGATCCTCGAGGACCGGGAGCGGCTGGAAGCGCGCGTGTTCGCAGTCGCGCCGCCGGCGGGCGACGACGATCCCGTCAAGATGCGGCAGTCCTAGCGCGTCTCGGTCTGGGAGCCTCTCCCCAGCGACTCCCGCACCACGAGGCGGGCTGCAACGCGGGTGGACGTCGGCAGCAGGACGCCCCGACCCTCGATCAGTGCTTCCGCCGCCAGCCTGCCCATGTCGGCATGCGGCACGGACACGGTGGTCAGCCGCGGGTTGCTGATCGCCGCCTGCGGGATGTCGTCGAACCCGATCACGCCGACATCATCGGGGACCCGGATGCCGGCCTTCCGCAGGGCGTCGAGCAGGACGAGGGCCCGCTGGTCGTCGTAGCAGAGCACCACGTCCAGCCGTTCGCGCCGGATCCGTCGGCCCGCCGCGTCGGGGCGGGCATCCGCGCCCTCGATCAGCCGGACCGGCGGCAGCCCGAGCTCCGCCGCCGCGCGCAGCACGGCCCCCTGCCGCCGGGCGCTGCTGGCGCGGGCGGGGCCGACCAGGAACCCCAGGCGGCGGTTTCCCATCGACACCGCGGCCCGCACGGCCTCCTCCAGGCCACCCTCGTCATCGAGGGTGATGAGGGCTCGCTCCTCCGCCGGACCCGCGTCGTCGACGTTCTCGGGGTTCACGAACACGATGTTCCCGATCGGCTGCGCCCGAACCGCGGCCGGGCTGAGCGTGCCGCCGAACGTCGCCATGCCCTCGACCTGGTTGGCCGTGAAGGCGCGGAGCGCGACCAGCTCCAGGGCCGCGTCGTACGCGGAGCTGGCGACGATCACCGTGTAGTCGTGGCTGCGGGCAGCCGCCTCGAACCCGTGGACGATCTGGCCGTGGACCGGGTCCGTGACGTCGGGGACGACCAGGCCCAGCATCCGGCTCGAGCTGCCCGCGAGCGTCCGTGCGGACGCGTTCGGGATGTACTGGAAATCGGCCGCGATCCGCTTGATCACCTCGCGCGTGCGCTCGCTGATCTGCGGGTCATCCCGCAGCGAGCGCGACACCGTCGACGTGGCGACCCCCGCCGCGGCGGCAACCTCGCGCAGGGTGGCACGGCGGGAGGAAGCGCCGGGCTCGTCGGTCGTCACGGCGTCGCAGGCAGCGCACAGGCTGCCGCCAGCCGTCGCAGGGACTCGGCGTCGAATGGGGCAGGCCGGTCGATGACCGCTTCGGCGGCTCCGGCTCCGGACCAGGCATCGAGCGCCTCGAGGACGTCCGATTCCGTGCCCGCGAGCGGCGAGGCTTCGGCCATCAGGCGAGCCTCCTCCGGCGACAGCGCGTTGCGCTCCAGGATCGCGGCCAGGACCCGCACCGCCTCAGCGCGCGTGTCGCGGATGCACAGCGGTGGCAGCCCCACGGTCCGGGTGACCGACGCCGGGTCGCGGCCGGCCGCCTCACAACGATCGGTCAGCAGGGCGTTCCGGCGGCGGTACGCGGACGGGTCGCCTTCACCGTTCCAGGCGTCGGCGTAGCGGGCGACCGCGGGGATCGTCCGCTTCTCGCCGCTGCCGGCGATGAGCAGGGGCAACGGGCCCACGGGTCCCGGCTCGTTGCGGGCGCCCTCGAGGTGGATCCATGCGCCGTGCCGGGTGACCGTCTCGCCGTCGAGCAGCGGGCGGATGACGGACGCCTGCTCCTCCAGTCGCGAGATGCGCTCCCCGATCCCCGGGAACTCGAACCCGAATGCCCGGTGCTCACGCTCATGCCAGCCCGCGCCGATACCCAGCGTCATGCGGCCACCGGACATGTGGTCGAGGGCCGTCGCCTGCTTCACCAGCAGCCCGACATTGCGGTAGCCCGCACAGGAGACCATGATCCCGAGCGGGATCCGCCGGGTGCTGGCCGCGAAACCGGCCAGGGTGATCCAGCCCTCCAGGAACCCGCCCGGGACGCCCTCCGGCGATGGCGCCGCGGCGCCCGCCGCCGGCCAGAAGTGGTCGTTGGACCACAGGCTGGCGAACCCCAGCGCCTCGATCGATCGCGCCTCCGCCATGAGCTCGTCCCAGGTGACGTGCTGGCCCCACACCTGGAACCCGACCCGGAGCGACACCTCAGCGGCGGCGGCCGAGCCGCTGCCAGCCGGCGAGGATCAGGCCCCCCAGGCCGAACACGAGCAGGCTTGCGACCAGGATGGACGTGGCAACCGCATTGACCTCCGGGGTGACTCCGAACTTCACCTGGGTGTAGATGAACAGCGGCAGGGTCCGCTCGGAGCCGATGGTGAAGTAGGTGACCACGAACTCGTCGATCGAGAGCGTGACCGACAGCAGGAAGCCGGCCATGATCGCCGGGAACAGCAGGGGCAGCACGATGTGGCGAAGGGTACGTGGTCCATCCGCCCCAAGGTCGGCTGCCGCCCACTCGAGCCTCCGGTCGAACCCCTGCAGCCGTGCGGCGACCAGCAGGACCACGAACGGCGTGGTGAACACCAGGTGGCCTGCGGTGACCGTGACCAGCGACAGCTCCACGTTGAGCACCCGCCGGAAGAACAGCAGCAGGCCGATCCCGAGCAGGAACCCCGGGATCATCATCGGCATCGTGGACACGAGCCGGAACCCGTCCGCGAACCGCAGGCGGCCCCGGACCAGCGGAAACGCGGCCATGGTCCCGATGACGGTCGCCAGGGTGGCGACCACGATCGCCACGAGCACCGAGTTGAAGACCGCCTCGTGGATCAGGCGGTCGCCCACCATCACCTCGTACCAGTGGAGCGTCAACCCCGTGATCGGGAGGCCCGGCGTGCGGGAGGTCTCGAACGAGAACAGGATCATGAACGCGATCGGGACGTAGAGGAACACCAGCAGCACGAACGCGAGCACCATGAGCAGGTTGCGGGTCAGCCGCGCGTGGCGGCTGACGGGCATCAGCTCGATCGGGTTGATGCGGCTATCCACGGGCGACGACGTCCTCCACCCGCAGCGACTTCCGGAGGAGCACCAGCACCGTGATCACGAACGCGGCCACCACCATCGCCAGGGCGGCGCCCTCGGCGAACTGCGCGCCCTTGAAGAAGCGGACGATCAGGTTGGCGATCAGCCCACCCTCCGCCCCGCCCACCAGGGTCGGCGCGAGGAACTCGCCCATGATCGGGATGAACACGAAGATGCAGGCCGTGATCAGGCCGGGCCGGATCTGGGGCAGCAGGATGTACCGGTAGCCGCGCCACGTGGAGGCTCCCAGGTCCTGCGCGGCATAGATCTGGGTGAAGTCGAACTTCTCGAGCGCCGAGTAGAGCGCCAGGGCGGCGAACGGGAAGTACAGGTAGAGCAGGACGATGAACACGCTTGCGTCGCTGTAGACGAAGATCTGCAGCGGCTCCCTGATGATCCCGAGCATCTGCAGGCCCTGGTTGAGGGCACCCTGCTCGCCGAGGATCGCGGTCCAGGCATAGACGCGCAGCAGGTAGCTCGTCCAGAACGGCACGATGACGAGGAGCAGCGCGATGCGCTGCCATCGGCGGGTGGTGTAGCGAACCAGGAAGAAGGCGAACGGCAGCGCGAGGCTGATGCCCACCACCATGACCAGGCCCGCCATCAGGAACGTCTTGATGAACGTCCGGATGTACGTCCCAACCGTGAAGAAGCGGACGTAGTTGTCCAGGTTCCAGACCGGGACCAGGTTGAAGTCCTGGGTGTCCCAGAGGCTGAACATGAACATGACCAGCATCGGGAGGATGAACAGCAGGCCGAGCATGAGCAGCGCGGGCAGCATCGGCCAGCCGCGGTGCAGCACGTCCCGGCGACGAACGCGCCCACCCGCCGCCGGCATGGGGCTCCGGCCGGCGGCGGGTTCGGCGGTCATGACCTGGTCTCCCGGGGTCGGGGGCGCCTAGCTCCCGAACACCTCGTTGAACGCTTCGATGGCGCCTTCGGTGGAGCTGCCGGGACCCTTGAGGGTCATCGTCAGCACCGTCTCGGGCTTGTTGTACAGGAACCGGTCGGCGCGGTCCTGCTGGCCGCTATCCACGAGCACCTTGTAGGCGGCCTCGTTGAACAGCGGGCGGCCGTAGCGCACGAAGTTCTCCGCGATGTGCTCGGCCACCTCGGCCGCCTCGAGGAACGGCATGATGAGGGCGTTGCCGGGTCCGCCCGTGATGATCATCTCGGCGTCCATCCAGCCGATGGTCCCCTCCTTGGGGGTGAACACCTTGAGCTCGGGGCCGCCGGCCTCCTTGACCCGCTCCTCGGTCCCCAGGTTGGACGTGCCGAGCCAGGCCTCGCCGCTGACCAGCGCTGCGATCGTGTCGTTGTTCTGGGGTGCGAGCTTCACGACGTTGGGCTTGAGCTTCATGGCCGCGTCCTTCGCGGTCGAGAGCTCGGCCTCGGTCATGTTGTAGGGATCCTTGGCGCCGGTCGCCTTGCCCATGTAGGCCATGATCTCGACCGGCTGGTCCTCGACGATGACCTTCTTCGCGTACTTCGGATCGAACAGCACCTCCCACGAGTCGGGGGCGGGGCTGACCTTGGCCGGGTCGTAGTAGATCTGGACCGGCGACCAGCCGAACGGGTAGCCCAGGTAGCCCGCGGGCGTCGTCCAGATGTCGAACTCGCGCGCGATGGAGTAGAGCTGCTTGGACACCGCGAGCTCGTTGATGTCCCAGGCCTCGATGAGCCCGTCCTCGTAGTAGCGGGGCACCCACAGCGCGTCACCGGAGATCAGGTCCAGCGACGAGCCGCCCTCCTTGAGCTTCGAGAACCCGTCGGCGTTGTCGGACAGGTCGGTGGTCTTGGGCGTGATCTTGATGGCCGCGGTGATGGCGTCCAGCTGCTCCTGGTACCAGTGATCGCTCCAGGTCATCCAGTTGAACGTGCCGGTGGCGGTGCCACCGCCGCCACTGGCGCTCGGGGCTGCCGTCGCCGTCCCTCCGCCGCCGCAGGCGGCGAGCACCCCTCCCAGGCCGACCACCGCACCTGCCGCACCGGCCGCCGCAAGGAACTGACGCCGGGAGATTCCGTTCGCTTCTGCCATGTCAACCTCCTCCTCCAGAAACCCTTCTCGTCACCTCATGGACTGAGGACTGCCGCACGATCGGGCGGCCACCACACGCACACCTCCTCTCCAACTGCCAGCTCGGGGTCCGTCCCGCCATCGTGTGACTGCACGGCAACCAGCTCCCCGGCCGCCGTCGTGATCGAGACGCGCGAGTACGCGCCCAGGAAGGCGACGTCCACCACACGCCCGTTCAGGCCGGCTTCCTGTGGCCCCACACCCGCGGCATCGACGCGCAGGAACTCGGGACGGATCATCAGGGTGGCCGGGCCGGCCGCCGCCCCACCGGGCGCAGCCACAGCCGCTCCGCCGACGGCGGGCTCGAAGACCAGGGAGCCGTCCGACGCCCTCACGCTGCCGTCGAGGAAGTTGGTCTCGCCCACGAAGTCCGCCACGAACCGGTTGACCGGCAGCTCGTAGATCTCACGCGGGGTGCCGACCTGGGCGACCCGGCCCTCGGCCATGATGGCCACCCGGGTCGCCATGGACAGGGCTTCCTCCTGATCGTGGGTGACGAACACGAATGTCGTCCCGACCTGGCGATGGATGCGCGCCAACTCCGACTGCATCTGCTTGCGGAGCTTGAGGTCCAGGGCGCCGAGTGGCTCGTCGAGCAGCAGGACGGCGGGGCGCTTGGCCAACGCCCGCGCCAGGGCGACCCGCTGCTGCTGGCCGCCGGACAGCTGGGCTGGCAGGCGAGCGCCAAACCCGGCCAGGCCCACCAGCTCCAGGTACTGGTCGATCCGGCTGGCGACCTCGTCCGCGGGCAGGCCCTCCATGCGCAGGCCGAACGCCACGTTCTGGGCGACCGTCATGTGCGGGAACAGGGCGTAGCTCTGGAACACGGTGTTGACGTTCCGCTTGTGTGGTGGGAGGTCCCCCACCGGCACGCCCTCGATGCGCAGCTCGCCCGAGGTGAGCGGGATGAACCCGCCGATCAGGTTGAGCGTCGTCGTCTTGCCGCAGCCGGACGGGCCCAACAGGCAGAAGAACTCCCCCTGCCCGATCTCGAGTGACACATGGTCGAGGGCGACCGCCTCCCCGTAGCGCTTGGTGGCGTCGAGCAGCTGGATCGCCGGCACCGGGTCCGTCAACGGGGCACCACCGGGGTCGGGCCGGCGTTCGAGCCGGCCACGCCCATGTGCCGCGCGATCACCTCCCGAGCGTGCATCGCGAGCTCCGCGGCATCCTCCGCGGTGTTCCGCATCCGCAGCCCGTACGGCGCAAGGTTGGAGTCGCGCACGCCGATCCCGATGCTGAGCGAGCGCTCGAGCAGATCGTCGGACTCGGGCAGCATGCCCGCCTCGTAGCTGGGGCGCGCGTGGTCCGTGTGTTCGCAGTGGAACGGGCATCCCTTGTTCGAGGCTGTCCGCTGGTCCAGCAGGTGGTTCATGTGGCTGTACGTGTGCCAGCCCGACTCCGAGAGCTGGCATGACCCGAGCTCGCCAGCCACCCCGAGGGCGACCTCGGCCGTCGGGAAGGTGACCACCAGGTGGGTGGCGATATCCCCCTCCCGGTCCACGAGCCGGCGGAAGGCGATCCCCGGGATGTCCGCAAGGGCATCCTTGACGATCGCCTTGTTCGCGCGCAGGTGCGTCACGATCCGCTCCGACTTGGGGAGCTGGGCGAGCAGGACCGCCGAGGACAGCTCCGTCGTGCGGAAGTTGAGACCCAGGAACGGGCGCGGAGCGTACTTCGCCTCGAGGCGGTACGGCGCGTGGCCCTGGTCGTGCATCGCGAACGCCCGCTCGTAGAGCTCGGTGTCGTTGGTGGCGATCATGCCGCCGTCGCCACACGTGATCGTCTTGTACTCGTTGAAGCTGAACGTGCCGATGGTGCCGATGCCGCCGACGCGCTGGCCCTGGTACGTCCCGCCGAACGCCTGCGCGCAGTCCTCGATCAGGGCGATGCCGTGCCGTTCGGCGATGGCAACGAGCTCGTCGAGCTGGGCGATGCCGCCGAGCATGTGGACCACGATGATGGCCTTCGTGCGAGGGGTGATGCGGGCCTCGACGTCGGACGGGTTGAGGGTGAACGTGTCGTCGATCTCGGCGAGCACGGGCGTCGCGCCCGCGTACACGATCGACGAGATGGAGGCGACGTAGGTGAAGCCCGGGACGATGACCTCGTCGCCGGCCCCGATGCCCAGCGCGAGCATGGCGATCAGCAGCGCGGCCGACCCGCCTCCCGAGAGCGTGAGGGCGTGCTTCGTGCCCAGGTAGTCCGCCATCTCCACCTCGAGCCGGTGGGTCTTGGCGAGGAACGCGGGGTTGTCGGACGGACCGTAGCGGCTCAGGAAGCCGCTCTGCATGACCTCCAGGACTTCGGCCATCTCCTCGGCGCCGACCAGCTCGATCCCGGGTCCGGGCATCGCTCGCTCCTCGATGCATGCAAGCGCTTGCGCTCGCTGACCGCGGGACCGTACCATTCGGTGGCCAGCAGCGTCAATACGGGAGAACGGCCCGTGGACCTCTTCGGCGGACAGGCCACCGACCTCGCGCAACCCGTCGACATGGGCGGTTGGTGGAACGCCGACGACGAGGCGCTCGGCACCCTCCTGCATCCCCTGTACGCACGCGCGGTTCGCCGTGCCCCGGTCGGCGCCGTCATGTGGCGAGGGCTCCCGTTCAGCCTGGGGACGGGCGGGTCGCGGCGCTGGCTGGTGGTCGATGCCGGCATCGACGTGGACCTGCCGCCGTTCGCGGGAGCCACCTGGCTGGTCGTCGCGCACTTCTGCGACAGCCGCCGCGACGCGTCCGGCGGGCGACCCGCCGGGCTGCCCGTCGGCTGGGTCGACGGGATCGGGGAGGACCTTGCGGTCTACCGGGCGGAGGGCGACGAGGGGGCGCTGGAGGTCGGGATCCGGCGCCGGTTCGAGATCGGGGACGGGATCACCGGCTGGGGCTACCTGCCGTTCCGCGCGGTCGGCCACCGCGGCAACGAGCCGCTCGACTTCCTCGGGCCCCATCCCCGGCTGGAGCCGGGCCGGTACGCGCCCGCGGGCCATGCCGGCCCGCTGACAACGCTGCCGGGCGCATGGGGAGCGGCCCAGACGGGCGTGACGGATGTCCTGCCGATGCCCGACGACGACCTCACCATCTGGCTCCACGCCATCCCGCTCCACGGCACCGGGAGCGTGCAGCGCCTGAAGCTCCGTCCCGCGGCCGACGCGTCGTCCGGCCGCGTGGTCGTCATCGCGGGGATGACGCTGTTCTCCGGAACGGCTGACCCTCTCGCGCTCGCGCCCCGGCTCGAGCTCCTGGTCACCGGTGCTCCGGACCGGTTGCCGGACGTGGACCTGGGCGTGGCGATCCGGAGCCGCCACCCGGTTCGCACCGTGGACAGCGAGGTGGGGCCGTCCGATCCCGGCCACCCGGTCGGCTGGGGACCCGCCCACCCAGCGGCCACGGACGACGGCACCCGGATCGTCGATGTCGCGGTCAGCCCGGATGCCCGGATGCGCTTTGGCGGTGCGGTGTTTCGAGCTCGCGACGTGGGAGCGGAGGCCACGGTCGCCGGGGTCACCATCCGCCCCCTGCCACCCCGGAACATTCGAACCCGGGTCCGGGTCACGCTCGACGGCGCGGAGACGCCGGCCCGCGTCCGTTTCGTGGCGGCCGATGGCCGGTACCTGCCGCCGGTCGCCCACCGGGACGTGGTCAACCCGGGACTGTACGAGGACACCGGCGCCGACCTCGCCCTTGCCGGGGACATCTACGCCTATGTCCCGGGCACCTTCGACATCGACCTGCCGCCCGGGCCCGTCGACCTGGAGGTCGTGCGGGGCTTCGACTGCGTGCCGCTCCGACGTCACCTGGTGGTGGCCGGCGATGGTCACGAGCGCCCCATCGAGCTGGCGCTCGAGCGCGCCCTGGATCCCGCCGCCGAGCGGTGGGTCGCCTCGGACTCTCATGTCCACTTCCTGGCGCCGTCCACGGCGCTCCTCCAGGCGGCCGCGGAGGGAATCAACGTCGTCCATCTGCTCGCGACCCAGTGGGCCGACGCGTTCACCGGCATCACCGACCTGCCCTGGGGCTCGATGGCGAGCCCGGACGGCGGCCACCACGTGGTGCTCGGGACCGAGAACCGGGAGAACGTCCTGGGCCACCTGGCGCTGCTCGGGGCCCGCCACGCCGTCCTGCCCCCGGCCTCCGGCGGCGGCCCCGAAGGGGGGCTTGGCGGAGCGGTCGACAGCCTGCTCTCGGAGTGGGCCGAGCGCTGCCGGGCCGCCGGCGGGCTCACCATCGGCGCGCACTTCCCGCTGCCGTACGCCGAGATCGCCTCCGCCATCGTGGAGGGGCTCATCGACGGCGTGGAGATGCAGACCTTCGCGCCCGGCCTCGACTCGCCGCCCATCCTCGAGTGGTATCGCTTCCTCAACACCGGCCACCGGCTGCCGGTCCTCGGCGGGACCGACAAGATGACCTCCGAGGTGCCCGTCGGTGCCGTTCGCACGTACGCGCGGGTCTCCCCCGGTGAAGGACCCTCTCCTGAGGCTTGGGCGGCGGCGGTGCGGGCGGGACGCACGTTCGCGACCTCCGGCCCACTGATCCGGCTCGAGGTCGAAGGGGCCGAGCCGGGCGGCGTCATCACCCTGCCCGCCGGCGGTGGACGACTCGAGGTGCGGGCCACCGTCCGCGCGGCGCAACCCGTGATCAGCGCGCTGGAGGTCATCGTCAACGGCCGGGTCGTCGCGGCGACGGAGGCGCCGGCCGGGACGACGGAGCTGGCCGTCGCTGAGCTCGTGGCGGTGGACGGCGGGGCGTGGGTCGCGGCCCGCTCCCGCAGCCGGCACGAGCTCCAGTCGGCGTTCACCAGCAGCATGGCCGCGCACACGTCTCCGGTCTATGTCGAGGTCCCCGATCGCCCCCTGTTCGTGCCCGACGACGCGGCCGCGATCGCCACCATCATCGAGGGGACGGCCGCGTGGCTCGACGGGCTGGCCACGGTTCGCACGCCGGAGCGGCGGGCCGAGATGCGCGACCGCGTCCTCGCCGCCGCCGATGCCCTTCGGCGGCGTGCCGCGGAACGCCAGCGGCCGTCCTGACCGGCCGGCTGGACTACGATGCGGAACATGCGTGCGGACGATGCGACCCTGGCTGCCCCCCTCGACCGCCTGCCCGAGTGGCAGGCCGTCCTGGACCACCACGCGGCGATGCGCGACCGGCACCTGCGCGACCTGTTCGCGGACGACCCCGGCCGGGCGAGCCGGCTGACCGCCGAGGGCGCCGGCCTGTTCCTCGACTACAGCAAGCACCGGATCACCGACCAGACGATGGCCCTGCTGCTCGAGGTGGCGAAGGCCGTCCACGTCGAGGAACGGCGAGCCGACATGTTCGCCGGTGTCCACGTCAACCGGACGGAGGACCGCGCCGTCCTCCACACCGCGCTGCGCAGGCCGGCCGGCGACCGGCTCGAGGTTGACGGCCGCGAGGTGGTCGCAGGCGTGCACGAGACCCTTGACCGGATGGCCGCCTTCGCGCTGCGGGTGCGCCTCGGGGAGTGGAAGGGGTTCACGGGCAGGCCCATTCGCAACGTCGTCAACATCGGCATCGGCGGATCCGACCTGGGCCCAGCCATGGCCGCGGAGTCGCTGCGTGCCTACAGCGAGCGCTCGATGCGGTTCCGCTTCGTGTCCAATGTCGACGGCACGGACATCCACGACGCCACGCTGGACCTGGACCCGGCGGAGACGCTGTTCATCGTCGCCTCCAAGACCTTCACCACCCTGGAGACCCTCACCAACGCCCGCACGGCACGCGCCTGGCTGCTGTCGTCGCTGGGCGACGATGCGGCGGTCGCGAGCCACTTCGTGGCCGTATCCACCAACGCCGCCAAGGTTGCCGAGTTCGGGATCGACACCGCCAACATGTTCGGGTTCTGGGACTGGGTGGGCGGCCGGTATTCCATGGACAGCGCGATCGGCCTGTCGCTGATGGTGGCCATCGGCCCCGACGACTTCCGCGAGATGCTGGCCGGGTTCCGGGCCATGGACGAGCACTTCCTGGACACCCCGCTCGAGCGCAACCTGCCGGTGCTGATGGCGCTGCTGGGGACCTGGTACGGGAACGCCTTCGGGTTCGAGACCCATGCCGTCCTGCCGTACTCGCAGGAGCTCAGCCGGTTTCCCGCGTACCTCCAGCAGCTGGACATGGAGTCCAACGGCAAGTCCGTCCGCCTCGACGGCACGCGGGTGACCTATGACACGGGACCCATCGTGTGGGGGACGGCCGGCACCAACGGGCAGCACGCCTACTTCCAGCTGCTGCACCAGGGCACCCGCATCGTGCCCGCCGATCTCATCGGCTTCGTCAACCCCACCACCGAGATCGGCGACCACCAGGATCTCCTGATGGCGAACCTGTTCGCACAGGCGGAGGCGATGGCCTTCGGCAAGACGCGCGAGGAGGTGGTCGCCGATGGCGTGCCGGCGCACCAGGTGGAGGCCCGAGTGTTCGAGGGCAACCGGCCGACCTCCGTGATCCTGGCGGACCGGCTCACGCCGTGGATCCTGGGCTCGCTCGTGGCGCTCTATGAGCACAAGGTGTTCACGCAGGGCGTGATCTGGGGCGTCGGGTCATTCGACCAATGGGGCGTGGAGCTGGGCAAGATCCTGGCGACCCGGATCGCCGGCGAGCTGACGAGCCCGGTCGAGGACCCGTCCGCGACTCACGACGCGTCGACCGCCGCCCTGATCCGGCGGTATCGCGCGCGACGGATGCGACCCGGGAGCTAGCGGCGGCGGCGCACCGGGGACGGATCCTGGCGGCCGCTGGCCGATTCGCCGCTGGCCGGTTCGCCGCTGGCCGATTTGCGCGGGGCTCTGCTACCATTCGCCGTCGCGCCTTGGGCAGGCTACGCCCGCGCGCGTCGTGAATCACCCGCACACACACGGAACGGAGATCAGCCACCTTGGCTAGAACGCCCCGGAAATGGCAGGGCGCTCGCAACCCGTCCGGGCTGAAGCGCGTCCGCCAGGCAGAGCGCCGGCACGCGATCCTGCAGCCCCGGCGGTCCGCGGCGAAGACCCTCGTTGCCAAGGCCGTCTCGGTCGCCACCGCCCAGCCCGAGGGCGTCGATGTCGCCGCCACGCTGAGCGAGGCCGTCTCGGCCCTCGACCGCGCCGCGAAGTCAGGCGCCATCCACCCGAACGCCGCCGCCCGGCGCAAGAGCCGCCTCGCGAAGAAGGTCAACGCCGCCATCACCGGCACGGCCGTCGTGAGCAGCGCGCACGTCGCGAAGAGCACCGGCAAGGCCGCCGCCGCCAAGGCCGCCAAGGCCCGCATCGCGGCCGGCAGGGCCGTCAAGGCCAAGGGCGCCCAGACCGCCGCCGGCAAGGCGCGCGCCGCCCTGTCCAAGACCACGCGCTCGGAGACCACTCCGGCCGCGGCCCCGGTCGTCGAGGCCACCCCGGCCGCGAAGACGGCCCGGGCCGGCGCGTCGAAGTCGGCCGCCAAGGCTGCTCCCAAGGCGACGGCCAAGCCCGCGGCAAAGGCGACCACGGCCAAGGCCGCCGCAACGAAGGCCGCGCCGAAGGTGACGACCAAGAGCACCGCAGCGAAGGCGGCTCCCAAGGCTGCGCCCAAGGCCAAGGCCGCCACGAAGGCGACCGCGGCCAAGGCAACCGCCTCCAAGGCTGCCCCGAAGGCCAAGAAGGCCGAGTAGCGCCCGCCGCCCGCCGGCGATCAACCAGAACGCCCCGACCCACGGCCGGGGCGTTTCGATTCCCGGCGGCCGGGTGACGGAGCCAGCGCCCGAGCCCGACCGTTTGCACCCGGCCACCCGCGCCCGGCCGTTTGCACCCGCGTCCGGCCGTTTGCACCCGCGTCCGGCCGTTTGCACCCGCGCCCGGCCACTCGCGCCCGGCCACTCGCGCCCGGCCACTCGCTGGGCGGGTGACTCGCTGGGCGGCCACTCGCTGGGCGGGTGAACCGTGCGCTCCCGTCAAGATCGCCTCGCTGGGCGGCGCAACTCCGGCAGGGGCCGCCGGATGACCCCCGGATCCCGCTCGCATCGCGAGCGGATTCAAACAGGGCCGCACCGTTGACTCGCCGGACGGCTGGCGGGCGACGGAACCAGCTACCGGGCGCGCGACCTCGCGTCGTCGGGCCGTCGGCGATTCGTCGCGCCGTACATCAGCCCGCCCACCAGCGACCCGCCGATGGCCAGCGCCAGGAAGGCCCCGGCGCTGTTGAGCTGGTCGCCCCAGTAGAAGGTCGAGAACGAGCCGACGTCCGTGATCCCGGCCGCCTCGAACTGCGGCCCGCGGCCGATCGCCAGGTACCGCTGGTAGACGCAATCGGCGCCGGACTCACAGATCAGCGGCCCCCCGGACGAGGCGTCCCGGAACCCGTTGTCGGCGGTGAAGAAGAGGGCTTTGACGCCGAGGTACAGGACCGCGAGGGTCAGCCCCATCACCAGCCCGGCGAACACGGCATTGAGGATCACGCGGCTCCACGGCCCGCCACGCCGGTCCGATCGCGCGTTCGCGTAGTAGCCGATCATCATCCCGCCGAACAGCGCCGTCGGGATGACGAGGAACTCGATCGGGATCACGAGCAGGAACGAGACCCCGATCGTGACCGCCATGCCGACGCCGACCCAGGCAGCGGTGATGGCGCCCCGGTCGATGAAGCGCGTCACGGCGCGTCCCCGATGGGGACGCGCCAAATGAAGGATCGCTGGACGCTGGGGATCACAGCACCCCGCGGCCGGCCGCACCCGCAAGCGCTGCGCGTCCGAGATACCGGGCGTCGTCGCCGAGCTCGTCGGCGATCCGGAGCAGCCGGTTGTACTTGGCGACCCGCTCCGAGCGTGACGGAGCGCCGGTCTTGATCTGACCGCTGCCCATCGCGACGACCAGGTCGCTGATCGTGGTGTCCTCGGTCTCGCCCGAGCGGTGGCTGACCACCGCGGACCAGCCGGCCCGCCGCGCGAGCTCGATCGCGTCGATCGTCTCGGTCAGCGTCCCGATCTGATTGAGCTTGATCAGGACCGAGTTGGCGGCCTTCTCGGTGATCGCGCGCTGGATCCGCGAGACGTTGGTCACGAGCAGGTCGTCGCCGACCAGCTGCACCTTGGACCCAAGCCGCTCGACCAGCATCGTCCAGCCCGCCCAGTCGTCCTCGGCGAGGCCGTCCTCAAGCGACACGATCGGGTAGCGGGCGATCCAGTCGGCCCACAGGTCCACGACCTCACCCGACTCGAGCGTCCGACCCTCGCGGGCGAGGACATAGCGGGTCGGCCTGCCGTCGACACCGGAGCCCGCCTCGACCAGCTCGGTGATCGCCGGGTCGAGCGCGATCGCGACCTCGTCGCCGGGCTTGTAGCCGGCCTTCTCGATCGCCCGCAGGACGACCTCGATGGCCGCCTGGTTGGTGGGCAGGGAGGGGGCGAAGCCGCCCTCGTCGCCCTGGCCCGTGGCGTGCCCCTCGTCGTGGAGGATCGTGCGCAGGGCGGCGAACACCTCGGCCCCGGCGCGCAGCGCCTCGCCGAACGTGGGCATGCCGACGGGCATGACCATGAACTCCTGGAAGTCCGTGGAGTCCTGGGCGTGCTTGCCACCGTTGAGGATGTTGAACATCGGGACCGGCAGGATCCGTGCGCCGACACCGCCCAGCCAGCGGTAGAGCGGCATCTCGTGGGACGAGGCCGCCGCGTGGGCACAGGCGAGCGAGACGCCCAGGATCGCGTTCGCGCCGAGCTCGGCCTTGTTGGGCGTGCCGTCGAGCTCGATCAGGACGTCGTCGATCCCGGACTGGTCCGCGGCGTCGAAGCCGAGGATCGACGGGCCGATGCGCTCGGTGACGTTGGCGACCGCGGTAAGGACACCCTTGCCCCCGTAGCGCGCCCTGTCGCCGTCGCGCAGCTCGACCGCCTCGTGGGCGCCGGTGGAGGCGCCGGACGGGACCGCCGCGCGGCCGAGGCTGCCGTCCTCGGTGACGACATCGACCTCGATGGTCGGGTTGCCGCGCGAATCGAGGATCTCCCGGGCGTCGACCCAGCCGATGGTGGTATCGCTCACTTGGCACCTTCCCGGTCCAGGAGGACCGTCACGCCCGGCAGCTCGCGGCCCTCGAGGAACTCGAGGCTGGCGCCACCGCCGGTGGAGATATGGGTCATCTTGTCGGCCAGGCCCTGCTGGGTGATCGCCGCGACGGAGTCGCCACCGCCGATCACGACCTTGGTGCCGTGTGCGGCGCGGTCGGCCAGGAACCGCGCGATCGCCTTGGTGCCGTGGGCGAAGGACGGGATCTCGAACACGCCCAGGGGCCCGTTCCAGAGCACCGTCTTCACGTCGGCCAGAGCCTCCTCGATATCCGCGAGGCTCTGCTTGCCGACGTCCACGATGTGCCAGCTGGCCGGAACCTTGTCCGCGGACAGCGTCTTGTGCTCCGTCCCGCGGGTGACCTCCTTGGCCACGATCACGTCGACCGGGAGCACGATCCTGACGCCAGTCTCCTCGGCAGCGGCGAGGATCGCGCGGGCGTCATCCAGGCGGTCGGGCTCGGCGAGGCTCTTGCCAATGGCCTTGCCCTGGGCGAGCAGGAAGGTGTTGGCCATCCCGCCGCCGATCACCATGAGGTCGACCTTGGCGAGGAGGTTCTTGAGGACCTTGATCTTGTCACTGACCTTGGCGCCGCCGATGATCGCCGCGAACGGGTGCTCCGGGTTGTTGAGCGAGCATGCCCAGGTTCGCGATCTCCTTCTCCATCAGCAGCCCGGCATAGGCGGGGCGGAGCTTTGCGATGCCCACGGTCGAGGCATGCGCCCGGTGCGCCGTCCCGAACGCGTCGTTCACGTAGACGTCGCAGTACGCCGCGAGCGCCTCGGCGAACGCCGCGTCGTTCTTCTCCTCCTCGACGTGAAAGCGGAGGTTCTCGAGCAGCAGCACCTCGCCGTTGCGAAGGCGCCGGATCGCGTCCTCCGTGCCCGCGCCAAGGGCAGTCGCCGGTGACCGGCACGGTCTTGCCCAGCAGCTGGCCCAGGCGCTCCGCCGACGGGGCGCAGCCGGAGGCTGTCGGTCGACCTTGCCCTTCGGGCCGGCCGAGATGGCTCGCGAGAATGACCCGTGCACCCTGCTGCTGCAGGTGGCGGATGGTCGGCAGCGCCGCCCGGATGCGGGAGTCATCGGTGACCTTGCCATCCTGCAGCGGGACGTTGAAGTCCACGCGCACGAAGACGCGCTTGCCGGCTGCGTCCAGGTCACGGACGGTGAGCTTGTCCATGTTCACGTTCCTTCCGGGAGCCGCCCAGGGCTCCGGATCACATCTTCCCGGCGACGAACTTCACGAGGTCGGCCACGCGGCAGCTGTAGCCCCACTCGTTGTCGTACCAGGCGATGACCTTGACGAAGTTGCCGCCCAGGACCATGTTCGACGGCAGGTCTACGATCGAGGAGCGCTCGTCGCCGCGGAAGTCGGAGGAGACGAGCGGCTCGTCGCTGGCGCCCAGGATGCCCTTGAGCGGCCCCGCGGCCGCGTCGCGGAAGGCCTGGTTGAGCTCCTCGAGCGGTGACGTCCTTCTCGAGCTCCGCGGTGAAGTCCACCACCGAGACGGTCGGGGTAGGCACCCGGAGGGCTGAACCCGTCGAACTTGCCCTTGAGGTCGGGGATCACGAGCGCAAGCGCCTTCGCGGCACCGGTCGTGGTCGGGATGATGTTGAGGGCCGCGGCGCGGGCTCGGCGCGGATCCTTGTGGGCGACGTCGAGGATGCGCTGGTCGTTCGTGTAGCTGTGGATCGTGGTCATCAGGCCGCGCTTGATGATGCCGAACTTGTCGTGGAGCACCTTGGCGAGCGGGCGCCAGGCAGTTGGTCGTGCACGACGCGTTGCGAGACGATCTGGTGGTCCGCCGGTCGAGCTTGTCGTCGTTCACGCCGAGCACGATCGTGACGTCCCTCCTTCTTGGCGGGCAGCCGCTGAGGATGACCTTCTTCGCCCCGGCCTGTGATGTGGGCGCGGCCTTCTCGCGCGTCCGTGAACACGCCGGTGGACTCGATGACGACGTCCACGCCCAGGTCGCCCCACGGCAGCGTCGCCGGGATCCTTGACCTGGAGAACCTTGATCGCCTTGCCGTCGATGACGATGGCGTCGTCGGTGTGGTGACCTCGCCCGGGTAGGCGCCGTAGGTCGAGTCGTGCTTGAACAGCAGGGCGTTGGTCTTGACGTCGACGAGGTCGTTGACGGCGACGACCTCTACCTCCGGCGTGCGCTCGATGAGCGCCTTGAGGGACTGGCGGCCGATGCGGCCGAAGCCGTTGATGCCGACACGAACGGTCATCGGGTGACCTCCTTGCAGGGTTGAGGGTGCAGGACTGGAAATAGCCGGGTCGTCGGGAGCGCGGCCGATGGCGCCGGTCGGGCGACATCGGCGGCAACCCCGAAGATCGGATGCGCACCGGCGCAGGCGCGTCGGCGATCGACCGAGGGCCGTGGCAGTTCGTCTCCACTTGCCCGGCTACTTGACCGAGACCGAAAGCGATGACCGGATGAGCGGACAGGGCGTGACCTCGGCGGTAGCGATGCAAGCGTTCGCCTGAATCCTAGCAAACCTCAAATCGAGCCTCAGCCGACGGGCGGCCCGGTGCGGGCGGGCCAGTGAGACCCTGCCGGAACAACCATTGAGCCCCCACCGGCTGGGCCGGAGGGGGCTCACGGTCATCGCGAACGATGCTGGCGGTCACCGCCGATCTTGAACACCTTGCCGCCGCAGATCGGGCAGGTGCCCTGGAGGGCCGGCTTGCCGTTCTTCATCGTGATCTGCTGGGGGTTCTGGACTTCCACCTTCTGCTTGTCCTTGACGCAGTAGGCCGTGGCCATGGGTCGCTCCTCCTCACGAGAGCCGCGTCACGAGAGCACGCCTCTCGCATCCGCGCATCCGCTTGGTCATGGCGCTCATGTCGGAGCCCAGCGACGGGCGCCATCGCGTCGCTCCGGCCGTTGCTGTCTGGCGGTCGAGCTCTGCGAGGACGAGAAGGCTCTCGAGCCCCGTGTCCATCGCTGCGGCTTCCGCCCTGTCCTTGATGTCGCCTTCGACGAACTGCCCGGTGCGGCGATTGCGCGTCGCACGGCGCACACCGACACCGGCACGGCAACCACCAAGCCCGGCAAGCACGAGCACCGCCGAGGCCTCCATCTCGAAGTTGAGAATCCCCTGTCGGGTCATCTCATCCGCGAAGTCAGGGTAGCGGATGGGAAGCTGTGCGATCGGGCGACCCTGCGCACCGTAGAAACCGGGCGCCGTGGCCGTGATCCCCGTGTGATAGCGCAGCCCGAGCCCTTCCGCCGCCTCCACCAGGGCGAGGACCGCCTCGTGGTGGGCGAGTGCCGGGTATCCCTCGTGCACGAACCAGTTCGTCGTCGTCTCGAGTCGGACGGAGCCCGTCGAGATCACGAGGTCGCCGAGCTCCATGCCGGGCTGGAGGGCGCCGCAGGAGCCGATGCGGATGAAGGTGGGACGCTCGACGAGGGCCAGGATCTCGCTGATCACGATCTCGACGTTGTCCGTCCCGATGCCGGTGGACACACACGAGACCCGCAGGCCCTTGTAGAGGCCGGTCGCGCTCGCGAACTCGCGGTGGCGATGGGTGCGCTCGACGGAGTCGAAGCGCGACGCGACTCGCTCGACACGATCCTGGTCGCCGGGGAGGAGGATGTAGTCGGCAAGCTCACCCGGGCCGAGCCCGATGTGGTACTGCCGTTCGCCGGAAGGGACCGCGACGCGTGTCTCCGCGTTCGGCAAATGCTCGCTCCCCTGTTCACCCACGCTCGAACGGCGCGAGGTTCGCGCGAGAAGTCGGGCGCCGATCACCAGCGTCAAGCGTGGATGTCGCGGTCGTCGCCGAGTCCGGTCAGGTTCGTGGGTCTGCGGGCACCCTGAAGGCGTCAAGGCGGGCTGGATTCTCGCCCGGGTCGTGCGCCGGGATCGGGTGATCCGGGTAGGCCGCCATGCAGGCCGCGAGCAGCCCGGTCGCCAGCGGCGTGGCGATGGCCAGCAACGCGGTACCGGGCGGTCGGACGGCGATCCAGGGTGAGCGCGGTGGCAGCGTCGGCGGCGGCTACCACCGACCTCGGCGCGGGACCATGCAGGCGACGCTGGCGGTGAAGGAATGGCCTGCCGCGTCCGTGCTGGAGCCGCCCGGGTCCGCGAGCAGCACCACGTCGGGCCGGGTTGGAACAGCACAGGAGCGGTCTCGACACCGATCGTCGGGCGTTCCCGTCGCGTTGAGCGTGTCCCCCGGCCGGATCGGTGGCGAGATCGGAGGCTGCACCCTCGAGGACGATGGTGCCCGTCCCGGTGCCGTCTTCGATCCTCACGGCCCCCGCCTCGACCCCCGTGACCAGGCCCCCGACCCGAACCACCCGCCCGACGTTGGCCGCGCAGAGGTCATCGCACAGATGCCGCCGCCACCGCGCGCAGCTGGCCGGGCTGGACGACTCCGAGTCGACGACCGAACCGACCTCGGCGTCCTCGGAGAGGTCGGGCTCGAAGTCGGCGGCGCAGGCTGCCCCGCTCCCGCGGCCGAGCATCACCGCCGCGTTCCGGGGGGCCATGCGCCCGCTCGACCTCCGCGGCGACCTGCGCGTGCCCTGCCGCAGGTCCTCGACCAACTGGGGCTTCCTCGCCGCGCTGGCGCGTCACCGCCGGCGCCGCCGGCCGTGTTCGTCCTCGCCTACACCGACGCGATGGCCGCCGTCCCGGTCGGCACCGCGGCCCCTGGCAGCCAGCTCGAGCAGCTCGTCGGCGCCAGCACGCATCCCCTACTTCCTGGCCACGATGGCGCATCCAGCCGCCGCCCGCCATCGGCGCGTTCCTGATCGGGTTCGCGGCCAAGCGCGCCAGCTGGCTCGGCGGCCTGGTCTACGGCATCGTCGTCACCGATCGTCGCGATCGTCCGATCCTCCAGACTGCCGGCCGGGCCGCCTGCTCACCGGCGACGGCCCCGCCGACGCGGTGCTCGTCGGCCACGCCGCCTGGTCGCCGCTCGGCGCCGCGCTGTTCGCATCGGCCGCCGCCTGGTACCGCCGGTTCCTGGACCTCGTCCAACCCGAACCGTCAGGCCCAGCTGCAGGCTCGCCAGGCGCAGCAGGCGCCCGCTCGCTGGTCGCGCGTGCCGGCCCGATCCGCCGCGAGATCCACGACGCGGCCCACAGCCGCGCACCCAATCCGTCATCGGCCGCCGTGCCCCGAACAAGTGGGCAGACACGTCTCGCCCCGGAGTCGGCGGCCCCGCGACGGAAGCTCGGGCCGGACCGGGGTCGCCGCCCTCCGGGGCGAGCCGGTGTCCGGCGGCAGCGGCCCTCCCTCCTCTCTCCCGCCGCTGTCGCCCACACCCTCCTCCTCCCGCGGTGACCCCCGGGTCACCGTGCGCCCGCGCCGATCCGCAATCGCCTGACTCGGCGCCACGCGACGAGCAACGTCGCACCGAGACCTAGAGCCGCCGCATCCCCGCCTGGCCCATCTGTCGCACCCCCGCGGGCGTGTCGGGACCGCCCGCCGCCGACGTGGCCTCCACCAGGGGGCTGACCTCGCGAGCGATGACGTTCACGACCTCGCCCTCCCGCTGGAGGTCCCCTTCCACCAGCAGCAGCGCGTGCCGGCGCACGATCAACCGCAGCCGCTGCAGGTGTCCGGCCAGAGGGTCACGTTGACCATGCCGGTCTCGTCCTCCAGCGCGAGGAACACCGTCCCGCGCGCGGTCATCGGGTGCTGGCGCGTGACCACCAGGCCGCCGATGCGCACCGGGCCCGCCCGCACGCCGGCCAGCGCCGCGTTCGACACCGCACCGGCCGCTGAGAGCTCCCGGAACAGCGCCACGGCCTGGAGCCGGGCGTCCAGCCCGATCACGGCATAGGCGTCGCCGAGGCGCTCCGGCTCCGTGATCGGCGGCAGCGACGGTGCTTCCGTCGCGGGCAGCCGCAGGTCCAGCGGCCGTCCAGCGGCCCGGGTGATCCCCTTCGCGCCACGCGTCCTCCCGTTGACCCGGCCCTTCGACGCCCCCGCCACCTCGCGCAACTGCCAGAGCAGCTCGCGGCGCGGCCGCCCGAGCAAATCGAGCGCCCCAGCCCCCGGATCAGCCGCTCCACCACCTCCTCGGCCAGGCCGGTCCGCTCCACCGACGTCCGCCAGGCTCCGCGTACGGGCCCCGCGGGCAAGCTCCGCGTCCAGGCGCGCCTGCTGCTCCTCGCCGATCCCCTTGACCAGGTGCAGCCCCAGCCGGATCCCCCAGCCCGTCATCGACT
>CAVQSY010000032.1:0-4636 GCA_963716025.1 uncultured Chloroflexia bacterium | reverse complement strand
ACCGAGTGAGCGGCGGCGTCGGGCGCTGCTACGATCACGGGAGCCGTACGCTGGTTCGAGGGGAGGTCCTCGCGATGAAGAAGCTGCTGATCCTCGCGGTGCTCGCCGTCGCGGCCGTCGTCGCTTTCCGCTACTGGGACAAGGGCCACGTCGTAACTGTGGACCGCAACCGCGTCGCCGACCTGCTCCAGGCCGTGCGCGAAAACGACGAGCAGAAAGCGCTGTCGCTGTGGGCCGAGGGCAGGAACATGCTCGACTTCGAGGGCCTCAAGCGTTACGCCGACGAGTACCAGCGCTTCGTCGAGGCCTCGGGTCTCGCCGGCGGCACCTCCTGGCAGATCGCCGACGTCAAGCGCGACGACGACCGCCGCGAGACCCTCGTCACCGTGACGCGCACGAACGCCGCGCGGTGCTAAAGGTCATGAAGTACGTCCCCATCGAGCTGGTCACGCCCAACTGACCTCGAGTTCCGCGGCGACAGCGCGCAGCCTCGCCCAGAGGCTGGTCCGATACACTGAGCCCATGCCGGGCCCAGGCGACGACCTGATCTACCTCGACTACAACGCCACCACGCCGGTCGACCCGCGGGTCGCGGAGGCGGTGATGCCGGAGCGCTGACCGCGGCTGTGCGGCAACCCGTCGTCGCGGCACGCGCCTGGGGCGCGAGGCGCGGCGCCGCGGTCGAGGCGGCGCGGGCGCAGGTGGCGGCCTGCCTCGGCTGCCGGGCCGACGAGATCGTCTTCACCAGCGGCGGCTCCGAGTCCAACAACTGGGCGATCCGCGGCGTCGCTGGCGCGCGCGCGGCGGCGGCCACGTCGTCACCTCGGCGGTCGAGCACCCTGCCGTGCTCGAGGTGCGTGCGGGCGCTCGAGCGCGAGGGCCGGATCCGCCTCACCGTCGTCGGCGTCGACCGCCGCGGCGCGGGTCGATCCCGACGCGGTCGCAGCAGGCGCTCGCCGGCGACACCGTGCTGGTCTCGCGTCATGCTCGCCAACAACGAGGTCGGCACCCTGCAGCCGATCGCCGAGATCGCCGCGCTGTGCCGCGCGCGCGGGGCGTCCTCGTCCACAGCGACGCCGCCCAGGCGGTCGGCAAGATCCCGGTCGACGTCGACGCGCTCGGCGTCGACCTGCTCACCGTCGCCGGGCACAAGCTGTACGCGCCCAAGGGCGTCGGCGCGCTCTACGTGCGCAGCGGCGTCGCCCTCGAGCCGCTGATCCGCGGCGCCGGGCACGAGCGGGGCCTGCGCGCCGGGACCGAGAACGTCGCGTCGATCGTCGGCCTCGGTGTCGCCTGCGAGCTGGCCGCCGCCGAGGTCGCCGCCGAGGCGCCCCGGCTCGCCGCTGCTGCGCGACCGGCTCGAGCAGCGGCTCGCCGCAGGCTCTCCCGGGATTGGTTCGTCCACGGTCACCGCGAGCTCCGCCTGCCCAACACCTCGAGCGTGCGCCTTCCCGGGGACGACGCCAACATGCTGCTGGCCCGGCTCGGCGACGATGTCGCCGCCTCGGCCGGCGCCGCGTGCCACACCGACGCCGTCGCCGTCTCGCACGTCCTCGCGGCGATGGGCGTCGAGTCGGCGACGGCTCGCTCGCACGGTGCGCTTCTCGGTGGGGCGCTTCACCACCGAGGCCGAGGTCGACGAAGGCGCCCGCCGCGTGCTCGCCGCCCTCCGTCAGGCCCAAGCCGAGTAGTCGACCTCATCGACCAACCCTGCATCGAGTCCCTGCCACGCAACGAGGAGCAGGCGGCAGCGAGGCTGTCTAAGGACCCTCCCTTTTCAGCTCGTGGCACCGCAATCCCACATCTCCTCATGGGTGGGTCGATCATGCCGGTACGAGATCAGACTGGCCTCTTCCGCCTTCCGGGGCGCGTCAGCGCCCTCGGGGGCGTGCAGATGAGCCGTCTGGCTCGGTTCGGAGTTCAGGAGGACATCATGCATCGGACCGCGCCTCTCCCTACGCTCCTCGTCGCCTTCGCAGTCCTGGTCGGGCCCTCCGCTGCCGACGCCGGCTTCAGCGCCACGGATCTTGCTGGTTCCTCCGTCGGCAGAGCCCAGGGTGTCGCCGACTGGTACACGACTGTCTGGGTGCACAACCCGAACTCCTCGCCCGCCGTCGTCCAGTTCTACTTCCTCAAGCGCGACCAGGCGAACACGTCGGCCGTACCGGCAACCGTCACGGTACCGGCCGGCGACACCGTACGCTACGCGGATGTCCTCGCGGAGCTTCTCGCCACCCAGGGGTTCGGCGCCTTGCGGGTGGTTTCCGACCGCTCGGTCCTGGTGTCCGCACGGATCTACTCGCGGGCGCCGGGTGAGGACGAGAGCGCTTCCAAGGGGCAGGATCTGGTCGGGGTTCCGGCGGCACTGGCGATCGGCGCCGGGCAGCGCACCGAGATCCTCGGCGTCTACCAGACCCAGCCCGCCAGCGCCTCCAGCTACCGCACGAACTACGGGTTCGTCGAGGCCGCCGGGCACGACTGCACGGTCCAGGTCGTGCCGATCGACGCGACCGGGGCCGCGATTGCGGCCGCGAAGACCTACACGATGCGGGCGTTCGAGCAGAAGCAGTACCAGCTGTCCGGCGAGTTTCCCTCGGTCTCCACCAGCAACGCGCGCCTGCAGGTGCAGGTGACTTCGGGGACCGGGCGGGTGATCGCGTTCGGCTCCTCGATCGCCAACCTGTCACAAGACCCGACGACCTTCGAGATGCGCTTCAACGAGGCCCTGCTCGGCGGCGGCGCGGTCGTTCATGATGCGACGCTTACCGGTGACGGCACCGGTTTGAGCCCGCTCGGCGTCTCCGACTTCTCAATCTCCAAGGCCAAGCTCCAGGCGAGCGGCGGCACCAGCGGCCAGGTGCTCACCACCGACGGCACCTTCCTGCTCTGGCAGACCGCAGGCCTCTCGCTGCCCTACTCGGCGTCAGCCGCCAACGGCGGTCCGCTGATCTCGGTGACCAACACCAGCGGCAACGCCGCGATCCAGGGTCGGTCCCAGGCATCGACGCCGAACTCTCTCCGACCAGCCGTGGTCGGTCAGTCTGGGGCTGCCAGCACGATCAGCCAGGGCGTGGCGACACCGATCGGTGTGTGGGGCGACTCTCAGGTCGGCAACGGCGTCCTGGGGACCAGCGACGAGAGCAGCGGCGTCGTCGGCTACAGCGTCAATGAGGTTGGGACCGCTGGCTACAGCGAAAACGACACCGGAGTGACCGGCGGAGGCAAACTCGCCGGTGTCGCGGGCAATACCCTGAGCGGCGACGGGGTCCACGGGTTCGCGACGACAGGCAACGGGATTCACGGCGAGAGCCCTGGGGGCTACGCAGGACGCTTCGACGGCAAGGTGCGGATTTCGGCGTCCAGCCCTGCTGACACCGACATCTTCACCGCCGTCAACACCGGCGCCGGCCGCGGCTTCACCGTGAGGGCGACGACCGACACCGCGCTGTGGGCCCTGAGCACCAGCGGTGTCGGCATCGACGCCCGCAGCACCAGCGGCAACGGCCTCAGCGCCACCAGCTCCACCGGCTACGCGGGCTACTTCTTCGGCAAGGTCGCGGTCACCGGCACCCATCACCAAGCGCGGCGGCGGCTTCAAGATCGACCACCCCCTCGACCCCGCCGACAAGTACCTGTCCCACTCGTTCGTCGAGTCCCCGGACATGAAGAACGTCTACGACGGCGTCGTCGTCACCGACGGCGAGGGCGCGGCGTGGGTCGAGCTGCCCGGAGTGGTTCGAGGCGCTCAACCGCGACTTCCGCTACCAGCTCACGGTGCATCGGCGCGCTTCGCCCAGGCCATCGTCGCCGAGGAGATCGCCGACAACCGCTTCACGATCGCACGGCGGCCGCCGCGGCGTCGAGGTCTCGTGGCAGGTGACCGGCATCCGCCAGGACGCCTGGGCCGACGCCAACCGCATCCCGGTCGAGGAGGACAAGCCGCCCGGCGAGCAGGGCACCTATCTGGATCCGCAGGCGTTCGGGCTCGACATGGAAAGGTCCCTGGAGTGGGCAATCCTGCCGAAGCCGGACGGCCAGCACGACTAGCGGACGGCGGACAGCGGGGAGCTTTCGACCTAGCTGCCCGAGGCGAGGTATATCGGGAAACGGCGCTCGCCCTTGGGGGTGCGAAGGACCAGGGTGCCGGCCAGGCTCGCCGGCTGCTGGCCGAGGAGCCCTGCGGCGCCGCCGACCGCGTCGGTGAGCGCCATCGTCTCCTCGAGCAGGATGTCGCTCCGCTGCCCCGCGCGCAGCCGGAAACCGGCTCGCCTGCTGTCGACGAGTTGGCGCTCGCCCACCACCAGCCTGTACTCGAGTCCCGTTGCGATGAGGTTCGAGCGGAGGGGTTGTAGACGTTGAGGAGCACGCGCACGCCAACCGCGGAAAGACCGGGTGTGATCCCCACCGGCCCGAGGCGGGCAAAATAGGTGCGCAGGTCGTCCTCGCGCACCGACACCATGGCCCGGTCGCGAATGTCGAGGACCCCCCGACACGACCACCTCGGGAACGCCTTTCTCGAGCCCGAACCAGCGCACCGTGACGGCGTCGATCGGCAGGTCGAGCACGCCCTCGGGGATGTCGGCGAGCTTGACCGGAATCGTGACCGTGATCTCCTTGGCCCCGCCCTTTACCGTGA
>CAVQSY010000031.1:0-3405 GCA_963716025.1 uncultured Chloroflexia bacterium | reverse complement strand
CACGCGGCGCTCCAGGCGCTCCTCGCCGAACTCCATCCCCCGGAGCCGCCGGTACCCGGCATCCACCCCACGGCGGTTCTGGAGCGGGGCGTGGAGCTGGGTGAAGACGTCGAGATCGGCCCCTATGCGGTGCTCGGGAGCGGAGCGGTGCTGGGCGACCGGGTCCGGATCGGCGCCCATGTCGGTCGTGGGCGCTCACGCCGCCATCGGCGACGACACGGTGCTTCATCCCCACGTCGTGCTCTATCCCGGGCACCGAGATCGGGGCGCGGGTGATCCTACATGCCGGCGCCCGCCTCGGCGTGGACGGCTTCGGATACGCCTGGAGCGCCCGAGGGCCACCTGAAGGTGCCACAGGTCGGGCGCTGTATCGTCGAAGACGACGTCGAGATCGGAGCGAACTCCACGATCGACCGCGGCAGCATCGGCGACACCCGGGTCGGGAACGGGCACCAAACTCGACAACCTCGTGCACCTGGCCCACAACGTGCGCACGGGGCCCCACTGCGCGGCCGCGGCGCTCGTGGGCGTGGCCGGATCGACCCGTCTCGGCACGGGGGTGTTCCTCGGAGGTCAGGCCGGCGCTGATCGGCCATCTCGACATCGGGCGACGGCGCGAAGATCGCGGCCGCTGCCGCCGTCTATCGAGACGTGCCCGGCCGGCGAGACCGTGTCGGGCGTGCCGGCGCGTCCCAACCGCGAGTTCCTGCGTCCCGTGCGACGCTCGAACGGCTTCCGAAGCTCGTGGCGAGGGTCGCGGAGCTCGAGGCGCGGTTGGACGCGCTCGAAGCGGCCGGGTCGCAGGTTCGCGGTCGCGTGACGCACGGATTACATTAGCCGGATGAACGAACCCCGGCAGCAGACGCTTGCGGCGCCCGTGACCCTCGACGGGGTGGGGACCCATTCGGGACAAACCGCCCGACTGACCCTTCGTCCTGCGGAGCCGGACACAGGTCGGCGCTTCCGGCGAGTCGACCTCGACGGGCGCCCCGGAGGTGCCGGCGCACCTGGATCAGGTCGTCGGCACCGACCACGGCACGACGCTCGGCGTCGGCGACGTGCGGGTGTCGACGGTGGAGCACGTCCTGGCGGCGTCTGGCGGCCATGGACGTCGACAACGTGGTGCTCGACCTCGACGGCCCCGAGACGCCGATCATGGACGGCTCGTTCCTGCCGTTCATCGAGGCGATGCGCCGGCGGGAGTCGTCGAGCAGGAGCACGACGCCCGGGTGATCGAGGTCCTGGGGCCGGTGCAGACGTCGATCAAGAACGGTCCGGCGTACGTGGCGACCCCCGTCGGACGCGCTGCGCGTGTCGGCCACCATCGACTTCGCCCACCCGGCCATCGGTCGCCTCTTCGGCAGCTACCTCGACCCACGGCGACGACTTCGTGGCCGAGATCGGCCTCGGCGCGCACCTTCGGCTTCCGGGCCGACGCCGAAGCGCTACGGGAGCGCGGGCTCGCCCTCGGCTCCTCGCTCGACAATGCGGTGATCCTCGACGACGACGGGGTCATGAACGAGGGCGGGCTGCGATATCCCGACGAGTTCCTGCGCCACAAGGTCGGCGACGTGATCGGCGATCTCGCCCTCACCGGGGGCGCGGATCCAGGGGCACATCGTGGCCGAGCGCCCGAGTCACGCCGGCAACATGGTGCTTGCGCGTACCCTGGCCGATCACGCCCTCTACAACGGGGGACAGCCCATCGTCGACACCGCGCGGATCATGCAGCACCTTCCGCACCGGTACCCGATGCTGCTGGTCGACCGGATCACGGGCTACGAGAAGGGCAAGCGGATCGTCGGCATCAAGAACGTCACGATCAACGAGCCGTTCTTCCAGGGCCACTACCCGGGGCACCCGATCATGCCGGGCGTGCTCATCATCGAGGCGATGGCGCAGGTGGGCGGGCTCCTCCTGATGGACCAGGTCGACGATCCGGACAACAAGGTGGTCTACTTCATGTCGCTCGACAACGTGAAGTGGCGGCGCCCCGTGACGCCGGGCGATCAGATCGTCTTCGAGCTGGAACTGGTCCAATTTCGGCGGCACGTCTGCCGCATGAAGGGGGTTGGACGCGTGGCGGGGCAGGTGGTCGCCGAGGCCGAACTCATGGCACGGATCATGGACCGATGAGTGATTCTCACGTAGATGCGGAAGCGCGGGGCGAAGTGCGGATCCACGAGACGGCCCTGGTCGATCCCGAGACCGAACTGGGCGCGGGCGTGGTGGTGGGCCCCTACGCGGTGCTCGGCCCGGGGGTCGACGGTGGGTGCGGGCACGGAGATCGGGCCGCACGTCTACATCGAGCGCGACACGCAGGTCGGTGAGGACTGCCGTCTCTTCAAGGGCGCCGTGCTCGGAACCGATCCCCAGGATCTGAAGTTCCAGGGCGAGCGTACGGTTCTCGAGGTCGGCGATCGCACCGTGATCCGCGAGTATGCCACGCTCAATCGGGGCACGACCGCACGCGGGCGCACCGTCGTGGGCAGCGACTGCCTCCTGATGGCGTACGTCCACGTCGCCCACGACTGTGAGCTCGGCAATCATGTGATCCTCGCGAACTCGGTCAACATGGCCGGCCACGTGGTCATCGAAGACTGGGTGATCGTCGGGGGCATCACCCCGATCCACCAGTTCGTGCGTATCGGTGCCCATTCGTTCGTCGGCGGTGGCTCCCGGATTCCGCAGGACATCCCGCCCTACTGCCGCGTGGCGGGCAACCCGCCGAAGCTGTACGGCCTGAATTCGGTCGGGCTCGAGCGGCGTGGGTTCTCGTCCGAGACGCGCAAGGCTCTCAAGCAGGCGTACCGCCACGTGTTCATGTCGGGACTCAATGTGAGCCAGGGTGTGGCCCGCGCCGAAGAAGCGAGCGAGTCTGATCCCCGAAGTGCGCCACTTTCTCAACTTCATCAAGAATTCGGAGCGGGGGATCACCGTCGGATGACCGACCGGGTCCGTATCGGGGTGGTGGGCACCGGGTCGCTCGGGTTCCACCACGCGCGCATCCTGCGCGATGTCGAGGGTGTCGAGATGGTGGGGATCCACGATGCCCGTGGGCCGCGCTGTCAGGAGGTGGCGGCCGAACTCGGGGTCACGGGTCACACCTCACTCGAGGCGCTCCTCGACCAGTGTGACGCGATCGTGGTGGCGGTTCCCACGATCGCCCACGAAGAAGTGGCCCTCGCCGCCCTCGCCCGGGGAATCCACACGCTGATCGAAAAGCCGATGGCCCCGGATCTCGCGGCAGCCGATCGGATCCTGGCTGCCGCCGAGGCGACCGGCGCGCTCGTGCAGATCGGACACGTGGAGCGCTTCAACCAGGCGATCCGGGCGGCGGAACCCTACCTGGATCATCCGCTCTTCGTGGAGTCCCATAGACTCGCCCCGTTTACGCCCCGGTCG
>CAVQSY010000030.1:0-34338 GCA_963716025.1 uncultured Chloroflexia bacterium | reverse complement strand
ACCGAGATCGCCTACGACGACGCGGGCCGCCAGGCCGTCACCTGGACGTGGAACGCCAACGGGACTCGCCAGTCGGCGACGGTCACGACCTACAACGACGACGGCACCATCGCGCAGGTGATCGTGAACTGCTCCGACGATACGGCCACCCCGCCCGCGCCGCCGGCGACCAGCGACGATGCGATCGCGTGCACGGGCTCGGGCACCAAGACCGCGGATGCCAACCTCATCACCACCAACACCTACGACCCGGCGGGCCAGCTGGTACAGGTCCAGGCCCCCGACCCCTCGGCCACCACCGGGGGCGGGACCGGGACGGTCACCACCCAGTACGCCCACGACGACGCCGGGCGCCTGTGCCGGGTCGTCGAGAACGCCACCGGGTCAACCAACCTCGGGACGCTTACCCGCCCCTGTACCAACGCAGCCAGACCGCCGGCACGGCCACGGCCAACGTGTAGACCCGCTACACCTATGACGGCGCCGGCAACCTCGCGTCCATGATCGACGCCGCCGCCAACACCACGACCTATGCCTATGACGCTGTCGGCATCCCACCGGACGGACCGACGCCCTCGACGCCTCGCTCATCTGGACCTACGACGACATCGGCAACCAGATCTACCAGCGCAACCGCACCGACTCGGTGATGACCAACAGCGTCGTCTGGACCCACGACCCCGCCGGCCGGATCCTGACCCGCACCGCCGACAGCGCGACCACGACCTCTACACCTACGATCTCGCGGGCAACAAGCTCACCGCGTCCGATGGCACTCTCACCATCACCGCGGCCTACGACCGCCTCAACCGGGTGCTCACGGTCAACGACGAGGACGCGGGCACGACCGCGGACACGACCTACACGTACTCGCTCACGAGTCCCACCTGGTCCGACCCCACCGGGAGCAACGCCGCCACCCTCGATCCGTTCGACCGGGCCACGGTCCTCGACGACCCCGCCGACACCGGCACCTCCAACTGGACCTGGACCTACGGCACCGCTGGCCAGATCCTTTCGGGCACCCAGGGCAACGCCAACGCGATCGCCCAGGCGTTCGACGCCGCCGGGTCACCTGCTCGACCGCGAGACCAAAACCGGCGGGACCAGCCGCGCCCACTACGTCTACACCTACAACCGGGCCGGGATGATCCTGTCCGAGGCCAGCACGATCACCGGCGACGCCGCCAACGGCACCGTGACCTACGGCTACGACCCCCTGGGCCAGCTGACGGGCTCGACCTTCTCGGGCACCACCACCGCCTATGCCTGGGACGCCGTCACCAATCGGACCAGCGTCCAGGTCGGCGGCGGGACCGCGGCCACCACCGCCTACGACGCCGCCAACCGCCCGACGGCAGGGACCACCCCCACCGCCGCCTACACCAGCGACGCCGACGGCCGCCTCACGGCTCGCCCGAACCAGACGATGACCTGGGACCACCTGGGGAGGCTGACGGCGGTCAAGGACGCCGCGGGCACCACGACCCTCGCCGCCTACACCTACGACCCGCTCGACCGGCTGCGCACCGTCGACTATGGCGGGAGCAACCGGATCCGGTTCCGCTATGTGGGACTGACCACGTCGGCTGCCAGTGGTGGGACGACGTCGCGGGCACCGTCACCCGGAGCATCGGCAACGGCTGGACCGGCGAGCGCCTGATGGACTGGACCGGCACGGGCAGCAACCGTCGCTACTACGGCACCAACGCCCACCACGACGTCACCTGGCTCGCCGACAGCTCGGGCACCGTCAGCCAGTCCCTGCGCTACGACCCCTGGGGCACCCCGCGCTCAACGGTCCCGTCGGGCTACACCCCGTTCCGCTTCCAGGGCTCCTGCGTATGACGTCACGACCGATCTCTCGTGGGTCGTCACCCGGGGTCTGCCCGAGCCTCGGGCGGTTCGTGAGCGAGGACAGCCTCCTGGGCGAGCCACGGGAGACCGACTCCCGGCACCTGTACGCCCATGCTGCAGGCGAGCCGGTGGGGGCGTACCCGACGGCCAGCGGCCGATGCCGATGGACGAATTCGGAGAGTATTCGGAGATCCTCTCTTACATGACCCGCGAGATGCGAACGAACTCAAAAAGCAACGACTTCGGCTACTGGTGGCCGATACACACATGGCCCGCTTCGTGGGCTGCGTCGACGCCAATGGATCGTAACTGGCCAGTGGTTCCTCAAGGTCCACGGCATCATCCCCCTAAAGCCTCTGTCCCGGCAAGTCTGCATATGTTCAGCGAGGTCGGAATGCAAAGTGCCCGCTGCCGTTGACCATCGCCCTGGCCCGTGGGACCACAAACCCAAGTTGCAGTCGATGACAGGCCACATCGGGGAGACGTCTGGTCACGGATCCCGGGAACCGGGCGCAAGGAGCGGATTCGTTTCGATATCTGGGCAACATCCATTACGGGTATGTCGGTCTGTCACACGGCATCCCGCAGGCACTCCTCTATCGGCACAGGCGCAATGGCAAGCAGGCGGACAACTTGAGCGTCAGTCTCGGGTTCCTGCTGTGGAGGCTCTACGGACGGTCACTCACGGCAGAGCACCTTCATGGATGGATCGTGAGGGTGATGCCGCTGTATCGCGGCTACCCCAATGCGGTGAAGCCCGCATGATGGGCGGTCGGGCCATGCGTCGCCGGCTGTCGCCGCGGGGGCTGGGTGCTCTTCTCGCCGCCGCCCTCGTCCTACTGGTGACCGCATGCACGGCGACACCCGAAACACCCGTGACGGAGCGCCTGGCGCAGCATCTCGGGCTGCTCGACGAGCTGGGCGTCGACGTCTACTGGAACGACTCCGATTGCGAGTACATCGCCTACGGCCGCGGGGTCTTCAATCGTGACCCGAGCAGCCCTCTTTGCAGGGTCCTCGGCTTTGGCTCGGACCGTCTCATGGTCAAGCAGGCCGCCGCCGACATCCGCTCGATCGTCGATGCATTCGACGCAAGTGGGCTCCGACCCACGCACATCAGCCGCGAGGTCGGGATACCAACAAACGGTCCCTCAACGAAGTTCGCGCTCGATGCATGCAGCGTGTATGACTATGCGCCCCTGGGGAGGAAGGCCCAAGAGGAAGGGGCACTCGAGACGATCGTGCCGCTGGAGGGTGGCTGGTTTCTGATTACCCCCTGCTTCAGCGATGCTGTGGAGTAGCCGTCAGGCGTGTCGACCTCCACGGACCTCGCCGCCCTGGCCCATCCCTGCACCGACGCCACCCAGGGCACGGGCACCGTCAGCGCCAACCTGTCCACCCGCTACGTGTACGACGGCGCCGGGAATCTCGCGTCCATGATCGACGCCGCCGGCAACACGACCACCTATGCGTATGACGCGGTCGGCCATCCGACCGGACGGACCGACGCCCTCGGGGCCTCGCTCATCTGGACCTACGACGACATCGGCAACCAGATCTACCAGCGCAACCGCACCGATCCGATCCTGACCAACAGCGTCGCCTGGACCCACGACCCCGCCGGGCGGATCCTCACCCGGGGTGCGGATCAGCGCGACCACGACCTACACCTACGATCCCGCGGCAACAAGCTCACGGCGTCCGATGGCACCCTCACCATCACCGCCACTTACGACCGGCTCGACCGAGTCCTGACCGTCGACGACGAGGACGCGGGCACCACCGCGGACACGACCTACACCTACTCGCTCACGAGCCCCGCCTGGACCGACCCCACCGGCAGCTATACCGCGACCCTCGATCCGTTCGACCGGGCCACGGTCCTCGACGACCCTGCGGACACCGGCACCTCCAACTGGACCTGGACCTACGGCACCGCTGGCCAGGTCCTCTCGGGCACGCGGGCAACGGCAACACGATCGCCCAGGCGTTCGACGCCGCGGGCCACCTCGACCGCAACACCAAGACCGGCGGGACCAGCCGCGCCCACTACGTCTACACCTACAACCGGGCGGGGATGATCCTGTCCGAGGCCAGCACGATCACCGGCGACCCCGCCAACGGCACCGTCGCCTACGGCTACGATCCCCTGAGCCAGCTCACGGGCTCCACCCTTCTGGGCACCACCACGGCGTACGGCTGGGACACGACCACCAACCGCACCAGCGTCCAGGTCGGCGGCGGGACCCCGGCCACGACCAGTTACGACGCCGCCAACCGCCCGACCAGTGGCGCCAACCCGACCGCGACCTACACCAGCGACGCCGACGGCCGCCTCACCGCGAGACCCAATCAGACGATGACCTGGGACCACCTCGGCAGGCTGACCGCGGTCAAGGATGCCGCGGGCACCGACCTCGCCGCCACCACCTATGACCCGCTCGACCGGCTGCGCGTCGTCGACTATGGCGGTGGCAACCGGATCCGGTTCCGCTATGTCGGGCTGACCACGTCGGCCGCCCAGTGGCTCGACGACGTGGCGGGCACCGTCACCCGCAGCATCGGCAACGGCTGGACGGGCGAGCGCCTCCTCGACTGGACCGGCACGGGCTCCAACCGCCGCACCTACGGCACCAACGCCCATCACGATGTCACCTGGCTCGCCGACAGCACGGGCGCCGTCAGCGCGTCCCTCCGCTACGACCCCTGGGGCACCCCGCGCTCCACCCCACCATCGGGCTACACCCCGTTCCGCTTCCAGGGCTACCTGGTACGACGCCACCACCGATCTCGTCCTGGGTGGTCACAAGGTGGTATGCCGAGAGCCTCGGGCGGTTCATCTCCGAGGACACCCTCCTGGGCGAGCCCCGCGAGCCCGACCCGCCACCTCTACGCCTATGCGGCCGGGGAGCCGGTCGGGGCATGGGACCCGGATGGACGACGGTGGTTCAGGGACTACGATGATCATGACCAGACCTTCTGGGCCAAGACACTCACGGCGCTATGTATCGGCCTGAGCATCTTCGCTGTCCCGGTGTCCGCCGGTACCACCGCCGCGGCGGCCGCTGCCTTCTGTCTTGGTCAGTCATTCATCGCTCTCATCGCGCCACGGACAAATCTTGTCGTGCGGACATTCTTCAACTTCGTTATCCATGGAGGGCGAGAGCCGGGACTTTGGGTTTGTGGTCGAAGACGAGAATTCATCAGGTATTGGGATGAGAGGCACCAGGAAACCAGGGACGCGGTCGATGTGTGGGACCCCCATCCCACGGAGGGGCGAGCCTTCAAGATTCGGACCTTCCGCCGAGAGGTCTTGGAGGAAGTGCAAGAACAAGCTGGAGCAGTGGGGTGCGGCCAGACAAGAAGGCATTCCGGCGTGTTCGACCTACCGGCCGTACGACTACCTCACTGCCACAAGCATGAAGAGGTGGATCTGGCGACAGCCCTGGGCCCATACCACGACAGTCGACGCCTACACTTCCCGGTACTGGCCGCAATTCTCACCGCCTCGTGGAGGCGATGGCGATCTCCAGTTGTGGTCGGTCTGGGACGAGTTCCAGTATCCCGCGCGCCCAAGCCGGTGAACTCGCGTCCTCAACGTCATTCGCTTCGACCGCATCCTTGCTGTAGGCCCGAAACGAGGTGCACATGATTGCGAAGTGGGGCCGCACCACGGGCCTGGCCTGCGCCCTCGGCTTGGCAATTGTGTCGGCGGCCTGCGGCACGTCGACCCCGCCACTGCCGGACGCGCACGGCCTCGTCGTGCTTGACGGCGGGATGCTGCGTGGCTGGCTGGGGTCCGACTCCAAGCGGCCGGCTGCCGTCGAGTTTCCCGCTGTGGCGGACAGTGCCTGGATCGCAGCGAGCAGCAACGGCCGGCTGGTCGCCCTGTCGGGCGACACCGGGATCAGCGTCTCGGACGAGCTCTCCGCGAACACGACGAACCCGCTGCCGGACTGGCGGACCATCGAGATCACGGACGCGGCGGGTCACCGGGTCCCCGGACCCTACTCCTTCCCGACGTGGGATCCGAGCGGCTCCCGCCTGGCGTTCCTGGCGGTGCCCGAGGACGGTCAGCCGTGGCTCGTGGTCGCGGACGTTTCCAGCGGCGGGGTCGTCCTGTCGGTGCTGCTCCAGGGTCCCGAGCAACCGACGTCGCCGACGTGGGTTGGGGCCGACCGGCTGTCTCTGCAATTGTGGGCCGATGGAACATCCGCGTCCTCGCCGCGCCGCAACGTGCTCGTCGACGCGACCTCCGGGGAGATCACGGCCGGGCCGGAGCGCGGGGCATGGTTCTCGTCGCCGGACGGCGGACTGGTGCTGACAACCACGCTGGCCGCCAGCGGCCCCTATTCCGTCCAGACTACCGACAGGTGGCTGGCGGGCGACCAGGCCACAATGGGCGATCTCGCCCCGCCAACCGAGGCGGGAGGGTACCTCGGCAGCGCGTTCGATCAGACCGGGACCCGCGTGGCCATCGCGTGGCTGGATGCCACGAGCAGTTCGACACAGGTCTCGGAGCACATCTATACAGACTGCGAGCGGCTGGAACGAGGTAGCGGCAACGCCGGCACGCCAGCAGCCGGAATTCGCGGGCGTTGCGTGGCTACCATAGGTCCGCCCCAGACCCGCGTGCTCACGGTCGACGACGAGGACGCGGGCACGACCGCGGACACGACCTACACCTACAGCCTCACGAGCCCGTCCTGGACCGACCCCACCGGAAGCTACGCCGCCACGTTGGACAAATTCGACCGGGCGGTCGCGCTCACCGACCCGGCGAGCGCGTCGGGCTGGACGTGGACCTACGGCACCGCTGGCCAGGTCCTCTCGGGCACCCTGAACCGTACTGGGTTCCGTGGAGACTCGGCTGATTGGATTCAGGCTGCCTCACTGGTCGCCTTACGCTGATGGTTTGCCTGCTCGAGCTCTGCCGGGGGCAGGTGGCTGTGGCCTTCGTGTAGCCGGTCGGCGTTCCACCAAGCCACCCTCTCGGCCGTGGCGAGATCCACCCGCGCGAACGAGGGTCAAGGCCCGTCTCGGATGATCAGCTCGTCCTTGTCGAGGCCGTTGGCCGTCTGGGCGATGGCGCTGTCCACTGCACCCCGTGGTGGGTGCTCTCCAGCACAATGCTCCTCGGGAACGGCGAGACCCGCATAGAAGGAGCGGGCTCGATCAGCCTCTCTGCCCAGGCACATAGATCGCGCGGCCTCGTGCTCCCTTGCCGCGTTGCCAGGCTGGCCGGGGCCATCGCCGCCGTCATCCTTCACGACGGCAAGGTGCCCGACATCTCCGTCTCGCTGCGCCGACCGGCTCCAATGCTCCCACGCGAACGCGTACCGGCGCGAGCGAGCGCACACCATCACGCACACCACGGCGCACACTACTCGGTTGATGCCGATGCGCCGGTGTCCGATCGTCACGACATGGACATCCAGCGAGCACCGGACAGCAACGTGGTTCAAGTCGCGCCCCTGAGCCTCGAGCCGAAGGGGGCGTCGAGTGTGACGCCCTCCTCGATGCAATCGCCGGTCTCTGCGACGGCATCGGGCGGCTCGGCCCAGATCCTGCCGGTCCCGGCCGAGCGTGACCCCGCCGAGCACCTCGCCGGCTGGCGACCATGCGCGGCGGCATGCGCGGCGGCATGCATTCGGGCGACGACCCAACGCATGGGTCCGCCGCACGAATCGGCGAACGCGCCGAGGGACAACATTGACCTCCGGCTTCCGCGCGGCAGTGGCCACGCTCCGGCTCGATCCCGGGCTGCTGCCCATCCGCGACCGCGCGGTCCTGCGCATCCTCAATCGCGCCCGGCTCGCCAACGCCGAGCAGCTCGGCATCCTCGTGTACCGCAACCGCCACTACGCGCAGATCCGCCTCCGCCGGCTGTGGAACCTCGGCTACCTCGAGCGTGCCGGCCTGCCGCCGCCCTCTGGCATCGGCGGCTCGCCCTACGTGTACCGCCTCGCCCCGGCTGCCATCGCCCGCCTCGGCTACGCCCCCCGACGCTGGCGCGGTCCTGGCTACATTGCCCACACCCTCCACGCGGTCGAGGCCGTCTGCGCGCTGGTCCGCTCGAGCGATCCGGAAGACCGGCCCACCGTGCTGCGCTGGCTGCCTGAGTCGATCGTCGAAGATGCCCTGCCAGCGGGCCCCGTCGCCGACACGGTTGTCATCCTCGCCGCAGATGGCGGCCCCGCCACCGTGTGCCTGGAGATCGACGAGGGCAACCAGCACATCGTCCCGATCCGCGACAAGCTCCGTGCGTACGGTCGGGTCCTCGGTGGCCGCTCGGGCTGGCACCTCCTGTTCGTCGTCCAGACGGCCGAACGCGCCGGCTGGCTCCAGCGAGTTGCGCGCGGCGTCGACGGCTCCTCCGCATGGGTCACCACCCTCGACGAGCTCCGCGGGCGTGGCCTTGAGGCTCGACTCGCCCCGGTGCCCGGGCCGTCAGCTGCGCCGATGTTGCTGGGCGGCCTTGCTGCCGGGCCATCGCCGCTGGCCGGACCTGCGGTCGGATCGCAGCGCTGGCTGGAGCTCCTGGGCTCGGGTGGGGCTGAGGCGGCCGGCTGACTCAGCCAGTTGGGCTACCCGCGAAGCGGTGCCACGGCGATGCCGTCCTCCTGTGGCTTCTGGCCGATCCACCGCTCCAGGGCGGCGCGGTTCGCGGGCGGCTTCGGCTTGGGGAATCCTGGCATCGCTAGTGCGCTGCCTCGAGCGCGGCCAATCTGGCCTTCGCCCGGGCGATCTGATCCGCCGGAGATCGGTGGTCCCCAGGAGTTCCCGCGCCCGGCCGGCCTCGACGGCCTGGTCGACGAACCGGTCACCGATGTGGGTGGCGATGCCGTCGAGGATGGCACGGGCCGGCGTCGCGATACGGAGGCCCTCGTACCAGGTCAGATCGTGATCATCGAGCCGGCCCCGGTGGGCCACGAGCCACTCGGGCAGCCTGCGGCGGAGCCGCGTACCCGGCACGACCGTCACGTGGACCTTGACGGGGTTGATGTCGCAGAGGTCATGGAGGTCGAGCGCCGTGTCGTGGGTGAGCGCCCCGTCGTTGCGGACCCGCAGGAGCGCCTCCTGGTATTGCTCGAGGCGATCCCCTGCCAGCTGCGGGACCCGGTAGATGCCGCGGCCCATGCGCTCGAGCGTTCCGCGGTGGACCATCAGGCGCAACGCGGCGTCGTTGGCGCCGATCGCTCGGGCGTCGTCGGGCGTCAGCAGGCCGTGCTGATCAAGGGCTCGCTCAAGGAGTTGGGGAAAGAGCGGCTCGGACATGCCGAAACCGTATCACCATGAAACGCTATTGGCAATGCCGAGAGCCGTAAGTGTGGAGAGCGTTTCCCAGCGAAACGGTATTGGCGACTCTTGGCTTGATGCTCCCTGATACCGGGGCACACGCCACACCCGCGGGCTGCGCCACGCCGTACACCACGCCGTACACGGGTCTCTTGTGAGGAGCCAGGCAGAAGGGGAGACTGGTCTGGAGACCACTGCGCCCACAAGGGGAGGTGCCCATGACGCTGCAGGCCGCCGGACCAATCGATTGAGCCGCGAGAGCCCTGAGACTCAACGACGTCGCTCGGCGTGGGGCCGGGTGGGTGGCCTCACCACGCGCTCCCGGCTCAGTGGCGACGCGATGACGAGAGCAGCCCGCAGGGGCTTCCTCGTCCGCTTCGAGCGCCAGGTCGATCCGATGGGCGTCCTCACTCGCGCGGAACGGGCGCGGCGAGCGGAGGCCGCGATGCGCGTGCACATGCTGCGTCTGGCGGAGCGGAGCGCGGCGGCACGCGCGGGCCGGCGTGATCGGGCGCCGCGTACCCCGGAGCCCGAGCGTCTGGGCTCGATGCCCGAATCAACGGCCGCCCGAGATCCGATCCACCGGCGATAGCTTGTGGGCGGCGGCGAGCGCCCGCTCCTGCCGTGTCGATGCCGCGTAGCGGCGGACCATCTCGGTCGTGCGCCATCCCGCAATCGCCATCAGGTCCGACTCCTGTCCGCCGGCTGCCAGCCAGTGGTGGGCGTAGGCGTGACGGAAGTCGTGGGGGTGGACCCGGCGCGCGATTCCGGCTTCGGTGCCACGGGCGTGGATCAGGTCGCCGAGTCCCGACTCCCGCAGCCGGCCATATCGTCCCAGCCACAGCCACGACACCTCGGCGGCTGGGTGTCTGGCCCGGAGCCGCAGGTAGCGGTCGATCGATCGGACGGTCTGGTCGCCAATCGCGACCTCGCGCGTGCGTGATCCCTTGCCGGTGACGCGCAGCACGCCGCGCTCGAGGTCGACATGGGCGAGCTCGAGCCCCAGGAGCTCGCTCCGGCGGATCCCGGTGTCGGCGAGCGTCCGCACGATGGCCTCGTCGCGGCGGCCGACGAAGCTCCGGTCGCGCTCGCAGACGGCGAACAGGGCGCCGAGCTCAGCCTCCCGGAGGACGGGCGGTGGTTCCTCCGGCAGCCGCGGTGGCTTCATGCGGTCCATCGGGCTGTCCCGGATCTCGCCTTCCTCGACCAGCCACCGGAAGAACGCATGGGCGCCCCGGTAGCGGTTGTGGGCGGTGGACGGCTTCCAGCGCTCGAGGAGGTCGGTAATCCAGGCCTCCACGTGCTCGCGGTGGATCGTGGCGGGGGCTACCGGCATGCCCTGCGTCCGCAGGTAGGCGGCGAGCTGACGCACGGCCACGGTGTAGGTGCTGATGGTCGCTGGGCTCATCCGCTGGGCGCGCAGGTGGCGGCGCCAGGACGCGACCAGCTCCTCAAGCTCGTCGGCGCCCACCGCCGACGTATCATGGTCGCTGGCTTGGGTGACAGACATCCGTCGTTCCTCGTGACCTGCTCCGCGTACCTCGTGGGACAGCATATGCGCTAGGAGCGGTGGAGGCCAGTCGAAAGCGTACGATCGTCGAAGCATATGCGCTTCCTGAGCACAAAACCTGTCGGGGCGTGGCGCAACGGTGGCGCACGTGCTTTGGGAGCACGAGGATGTGGGTTCGAATCCCACCGCCCCGACCAATCTTGTCCGTTCGCCGCCGCCGCCTAGGCCGGCGCCGAGGTGTCTCGCGCCTCCAGGAGGCCCGCGATGAAGCCCGCCGCCTCGCGCACGCCCGCTTCCTGGGGCGCGTACGGGTCCTCCTGCTCGATCGAGAGCGAGTCGTCGTAGCCGGCGGCCTCGAGCGCGTCGAGGAACGTGCCCCACCAGGCGGCGTCGTGGGCGCGGCCGACCGTCCGGAACACCCAGGCCCGCTTCGCCGGGTCGTCGAACGGGCGGCTGTCGAGGACGCCGGCGATGGCGACCTGGTCCGGGTCGACGCGTGTGTCCTTCATGTGCACGTGGAAGGTGGCGTCGCCGAGCGCACGCACGCACGCGACGGGGTCCATCTGCTGCCAGATGAGGTGCGAGGGGTCCATGTTGACGCCGATCCGCGGGCCGACGGCGTCGCGGAAGGTGAGCAGGGTCGGAACGTTGTAGACGACGTGCAGCGGATGCAGCTCGAATGCGATCCGCTCGACACCGGTCTGCTCGGCGAGCCGGACCTTTCGCTGCCAGAAGTCGACGGCGCCGTCCCAGGCGCGCCCGGCGAAGGCGACGGCGTCATCGGGCCACGGGTACCAGACCCAGTTGATGGTCGTGGCCGATGGGCCGTCGCCGGCACAGCCCGACATGGACACGACCTTGTGCACCCCGAGCTCCGACGCGAGACGGAGCGTCTTGTCGATGACCGCCTCGTGCGCGGCACCGTCGACCGGGTGGAGCGGCCAGGCGGAGCAGTTCAGCGCGGCGATCCGCAGCCCCCGGCTCGCGAACGCGCCCCGGAACGCGGCCAGGCGCTGGCGGTCGCCCAGGAGCTCGTCGACGCGGAGGTGCGGCGCTCGCGACTGACCACCGACGGCGATCTCGATCGACGTCACGCCGGCGTCGGCCGCGATGTCGAGCGCCTGCTCGAACGGGAACGAGCTCAGTGAGTCGGTGTACAGCCCAACGTCCACGTGCGCTCCTCTCGCTTCGTCAGGAACCGGGGTCGGTGGTGAACAGGGCCTGCCGGCGAACCGTTGACCAGTCGGGGCCCGCGAGCGTCGGCACCGCGGCGACGCCCTGGAGGAACACCGGGTCCGTGCGGTCGAGGGGCACCTCGACGGTTCGCCCGAGCGCGGCCAATTCGTAGGCAGCCAGCGTCAGCTCCAGCGCATGGAGGCCGTCCTCGCCCGAGGCGCGCGGAGACCGGCCGGAGGCGATCGCCTCGACGAAGTCATCGATGACGCCCCCGATCCCGGCGAGCACCTGGGGGACCAGCTCGAGCCTGGGAACGTCGAGCCGGCGAGCGCCCGCCGCGGTCCGGACCTCGACCGACTCCACCGGCACGAACGGGTTGGTGCCCCCGTCGCGCCACCGGATCTCGAGCGAGCCCTCCTCGCCCTCGACGAACACCCCGCCCGGCCCGATCCCCCAGCCGACGTTCACCAGCACCGGGGGCCCGTCCGTCTCCAGGCGGCACAGCGCCGTGGCCTCGACCTGGCGGTGGCCCGCGTTGCCGGCCACGAACGCGGAGACGCGGCGAGCCCGTTCGCCGACCAGGTGCTCGGCGACGTACAGCGCGTGGAGCATGTCCATCAGGACCCCGCCGCCGGCGGCGACCGGGTCGTGACGCCATGAGCGCGGGCCGTCCGCCGCCCCGGGCAGGTCGGGCACGCCCAGGTAGTTCACGATCGCCAGCCGCACGGCGCCGATCTCGCCGGCGGCGATCGCCCGCCGCGCTGCGACGAACTCGGGGTAGTGGAGGTAGTTGTGCATGATGCCGACGCGGACGCCGGCCGCATCGGCCGCGCGCGAGCATGGCCTGCGCGTCGGCGGGGACGGTGGTGATCGGCTTCTCGCACAGGATGTGCTTGCCGGCGGCTGCGGCCTCGGCCGCGATCGCCGCGTGGAACTGCTGCGGGGCACAGATGTCGACGAAGTCCACGTCCGCTCGCTCGAGCAGCCGGCGATGGTCCGCGTGGAGCTGGTCCGCAGTGAGCCCGGCGACCGTTCCGGCCTCGGCCAGCCGCTCGGCGGACGGGTCGGCGATCGCCGCGATGCGGACCCGGTCGGGACGTTGGGCATAGGCGGGGATGTGGAACCGGGTGGCGACGTTGCCGCACCCGATGACGCCGACGCCGGGCGGTTGGTTCACATCGCTCCCTTCATCATCTCGGCAGTTCCACCACGCGAAGGGCCATTCTGCGACCAGCGGCACGCCCTTCGCGCGGTCGGCGTGGACGTCCGGCTCCTGCGGAGGCTCCGCGTGCGCCCGGCCAGGGTGACGCTTGAGGCGACCTTGAGGAACGCCTGATCCGGGCTGTATCGACGAGCGGTCCACGCGAGGGCAGGATGAGGGTGTCGCCCGTGGGCGACGGATCCTCGGGCGCGACGCCCGCCTGCAGCACGCACTGGAGCTCCTGGTGGCCAAGTCTCGCGTCTCCGCCTCTCGCACCCGGGGCTTCCGGCTCAACGCCCTCATCCCGGTGCTGGTCGTCTCGCTCTCGATGGGCGGTGCTGCTGCCGGTTGTTCGAGCGACGCCGGCTCGATGGCCGAGCCGATGGCCACGACCGGCGATTGGGTGACACCGGTCGCCGAGGTGCCGATGGGCTCGATGACGATGCCCACCGCCGACGAGATCGCCGCGACCTGGGACGCCCGACCGGCCTATGTCAACGCCCTGCCTGCCGACTGGCAGGCGGCCTATGCCTTTGCGCTGGCACGGCCGGATGTCCTCCAGTGGCTGCCGTGCTACTGCGGCTGTGACGGCATCTCGCACCGGAGCAACCTGGACTGCTTCTTCCAGCGCCGCGAGGTCAAGGGCACCTACGTGTACGAGGAGCACGCCTCGTACTGCGACATCTGCGTCCGGACCGCGAACATGGCGAGCGACATGCTCCAGCAGGGCAAGACGATCGTGCAGATCCGGAATGCCGTGGATTCGACGTTCAGCGGTGGCGCGGCGCCGGGCACCGACACGCCGATGCCGCCCGCCTGACCTGGCCCGGGCCCCGCGGGCAGGTGTCCCCGCGGGGCGGCCTCACGCCGGCGGCCCAACCTCCTCGGGGGCCGGCATCGACCGGAAGCCCCGATACAGCAGCAGGTCGTACGCGATCTTGAGGCCGCCGCCGATGATGAACGGCAGGCCGGCGAGGGCCGCGCTGCCCATCAGCGGGGCCGACAGGAGCGGCGCGACGGCTGCCCCCACGCTGCGCGCGATCCCGGTGACGCCGGCGGCCGCGGAGCGCTCGTCGGGGTCCACCACGGCCATCGTGTAGGACTGGCGGGTGGGGACGTCCATCTGGCTGATCGAGTACCGCACCAGCAGCACCCCGGCGGCCAGCGGCAGGGTGGGCATCAGCGGCACCAGGATCAGCAGCACGTTCGAGGGCAGGTGGGTGAACACCATCGTCCGCACGAGGCCGATCCGGGCCGCGATCCTCGCCGCGAGCAGGGCCGAGACCCCGGCCAGCAGGTTGGCGCCGAACAGGATGCCGCCGATCAGCGCCGGGCTGGCCCCGAACCGGACGTGGAACCAGTAGGCGATCAGGCTCTGGACGATGAAGCCGCCGCCGAAGGCGTCGAGCGCGAACAGGGCGGACAGGCGGGCGACCGTCCGCTGCGAGCGATGCAGGCCGAGGCGGCGGGCGACCGAGACGTCGGGGGCGTCGCGGACCTCGACGGCGCCCGATACCCGGGTGAACAGGACGCCCCGAGCGCGAGGCCGACGAGCGCGTAGCCGACGATCACCCCGCGATAGGCGTCGGCCGGGCCCTGGCCCGCGGCGATCAGGACGGCCGCGAGCGAGCCGCCCCCGAGCGCGCCGGTCGCGGTGGAGAACGACGCGACGAGGTTGAACCAGGCGAACACCCGCGTCCGCTGCCGGTCCTCGACGGTCTGCGCGAGCGCCGCCTGCTCCACGGCGAGGAACGGCCCGACCTCGTTGCCGCTGGGGCTGATGACGCCGATGGTCGCGGCGACGGCCAGCACGGCGAACACGTCCGTGACCGAGAACACGAGCCCCGCGCCGACCATCAGCAGTGCCCCCACCAGCAGGACCCGGCGTCGGCCGACCCGGTCGGCATGGGTGGTCAGCCACAGCGAGATCACCGCATCGCCGGCGAGCGTCAGGCCCAGCAGCAGCCCGATGGCCGCGTTGTCCAGCCCGAGCGCGGCGAGGTACAGCACCAGGACCACGGACACGAGCCCATACCCGAACATGCGCAGCGAGCGCGTGCCGAACAGGAGGCGCGCATCACGACCCAGCGGTGGCATGCCGCAAGTGTGCCGCTCCGGGTCGGCGGACGCGCCCTGCCGCTGAACACAGATCGCGCTTGAGCCGTTCTTGAGGAACGCTTGCCCCGCGCTGCATTGGCCCGGCGCTCCGGATCGTGCACCCTGTTCCCAGCACCCGGTTCCCCGACCGGCGTGTGTCGGAAGAGGAGCCAGCGTCCCGATGTCCCGCTCGAAACGGGCACGAACCCATCCGACAGCCACCGCCGTTCCCCCCGCGGCGGTGGCGACTCCTGCCGCCCAGACCGACGCCGACGCGCTGCATCGCCGCGCCATCGAGCTGCGCGAATACCGGATGGGTCGCGGAGCCCGGCCGGCCGGGTTCGAGGCGCCGGTCGCGCGAACCACCGACGCCGGCTCGATTGCGGTCACCTTCCCGGTGCTGGGCATGACCTGCCGTTCCTGCGAGGTCCGGATCGCGAAGCATGTCGGACGGCTGCCGAACGTCGAGCGCGTCACGGCCTCAGCCGTCCGCGGCGAGGTCACCGTCGAATGCGCCGTCCCGGTCTCTGCGACTGCCATCGAGCAGGCGATCAACAAGGCAGGCTACGAGATCGGGCGGACGCCGTGGCTCGCAAGGGACGCGCAGGTGTGGGGAACGGCAGGAGCAGGATTGCTGCTCGTCGCTGCCGTCGCCGTGGTCGCCCAGGTCACCGGTCTCGGGGAGCTTGCCTCGGGTGCCGGCGACCTCTCCAGCGGCGGGCTCCTGGTCGCGCTCCTGCTGGGCCTCGCCGCCGGCGTCTCGACCTGCATGGCCATGGTCGGTGGCCTGGTGCTGGGCCTGTCCGCCTCGTTTGCCGCACAGCGCGCCGAGCGCGGCGAGGTGGTGGGAGCCGCCGTCGCGCTCCGCCCGGCATTCATGCTGGTCGGGGGTCGGATCGCCGGCTACGCGATGTTCGGCGCGGCCCTCGGTGCCGTCGGCGCAACCCTCAGCATGCCGCCGCTGCTGACCGCCGTCCTGATGATCGGCGTGGCGCTGGTGATGACGATCCTGGGCACGCGGCTCACGGGGCTATCCCCCCGGATCGCGGGCTGGTCGCCCACGCTGCCCATGGGCCTTGGCAGGCGGCTGGGGCTGGCGGGCGACGGTGCGGCTGCGGGCGGGGCGGCGTACTCCGACACCCGCGCCGCGACGCTCGGTGCCCTGACCTTCTTCCTCCCCTGCGGGTTCACGCAGGCCGTCCAGATCTACGCCCTCTCGACCGGCTCGCCGGTGTTCGCCGCCGCGCTCCTCGGCATCTTCGCGGTTGGAACCGCGCCCGGGCTGCTCGCGCTCGCCGGCCTGCCTGTCCTCGTGCCCGGCACGTTCCGGCCCACACTGCTCCGGCTCGTCGGTGTCGTGGTGCTCGGCTTCGCGCTCCTCAATCTGAGCTCGGGGCTGCGCTTGTCGGGAATCGGGCTGCCGTCGTTCGCCGGGATCGCGAATGCGGCCCCGCTGCCGGGGACGCTCACCGCGGACGGCGTCCAGGCCATCACCACCTACCAGCACGTCGACGGCTACAGCCCCGCCAACATCGTGATCTACGCGGGCTATCCCACCCGGTGGACGATCGAGTCCTCGACGACCGCGAGCTGCGCGGCGTCCCTGTGGGCGCCCGCGGTGGACCTCCGGGTCCGGCTGGAGAAGGGGGCCAACACCTTCGAGCTGCCGCCGATGAAGGCTGGCACCCTCAACTACACGTGCGCGATGGGCATGTACGGCGGGAAGATCACGATCGTGGACCCGCCGGCAGGCTCGGCCGGCCAGGACGGATGACGGCTACGATCACGACCGAACACAGGCCCAGGGCCGCCTGAGACGCGTCCCGCCCGACTTGGAGGAGCCCCGATGACCGAGCAGCGCACCGTCGCCCCCGACGAGGACCCCGTCTGCGGCATGACCGTCGACCTCGAGCAGGCCCGGGCCAAGGGCCTCGTCCGCGAGCACGGCGGCCGCGAGTACGGGTTCTGCGGCAAGGGCTGCTTCCTGGAGTTCGGCGACGACCCCGAGGCGTTCCTCAAGGCCGACTACAAGCCCTCGATGTAGCATCGACCCGGAGGTCGGATCGTCTGCGTGGCACGCGTGGAGGACCCACTCCATGTTGATGGCACACTGCGCGGATGGAGCTGCGTCCCCACCGGATCCTCGTCGTGGACGACGAGCCGCCCATCGTCGAGCTGCTGACCGGCTACCTCGAGCGCGAGGGCTGGCTCGTGCGGAGCGCCCCTGACGGCCCGGCGGGGCTCGAGGAGGTGCGGGCCTTCGAGCCCGGACGTGATCGTCCTCGACGTCATGCTCCCCGGCCTCGACGGCGTCGAGGTCTGCCGCCGGCTTCGGGCGTTCTCCGACGCGTACGTGCTGATGCTCACGGCCCGCGGCGAGGAGATCGACCGGATCATGGGCCTCACGGTCGGAGCGGACGACTACCTGGTGAAGCCGTTCTCGCCCCGCGAGGTCGTGGCGAGGATCAAGGCCATGCTCCGGCGCGCGCGCGTGCCGACCGCGGCGAGTGCGAGCGCCGCACCATCGGCGCCGTCCGTCCCCGCGGGCCTGGAGATCGACGAGGGGCGTCGTCTCGTCCGCGTTGACGGCAGCGTCGTGGAGCTCACGGCCCTCGAGTTCAACCTCCTCGCGTTGCTCGCCCGGGAGCCGGGGATCGTGGTCGCCCGGCAGGCGCTCCTGGACACCCTCTGGGGGCCGGAGTTCGTCGGCGACGACCACCTCGTCGATGTCCACATCGCCAACCTCCGGCGCAAGCTGGGCGACGAACCGGCCAGCCCACGGTTCGTGGAGACCGTGCGCGGCGTGGGGTACCGGGTGCGGGAGTCGTCCTGATGCCGCGCAGCCTGCGTGCCCGGCTCCTGCTCGCTTTCCTGGTCGTGGTCGCCGCGGCGCTCGGGACGGTGGGGATTGCCGTGCTGCTCGTGGGGCCCGGCTACTTTGCCGACGCGATGGGGCACCTGCCCGGCGACCCGATGGGCGACGCGATGGCCGAAATCGACCCAGGTCGCCTTCACGGACGCGATGCGCCAGGCGCTGATCGCCGCCACGATCATCGCGGTGGTGACGGCGACCGTCGTGAGCATCGTGGTGGCGGGGCGGATCGCCCGCCCGGTTGGTGCGCTGGCACGGGCGACCCGCCGGATCGCCGGCGGCGACTACCGGGACCGCGTGCGGGTCAGCGAGCCCGGGGAGCTCGGTCAGCTCGCCGCGTCGTTCAACGACATGGCGGGCTCGCTGGAGGCGACCGAGCGCCGCCGCCTGCAACTGGTCGGCGACGTGGCCCACGAGCTGCGGACGCCGCTGACGACGCTGGACGGCTACCTCGAAGGTCTCGAGGATGGCGTCATCACCCCATCGGCCCAGACGTGGCACCTGCTGCGGGCCGAGACGCTGCGGCTCACCCGGATGGTGAACGAGCTCTCGGAGCTGTGGCGCGCCGAGGCGCACCAGCTCCCGCTCCAGATCGCCGTGGTGGACGTCGCCGAGGTGGCCCGCGAGGTGGGGGAGCGGTTCGCACCACAGGCGGCAGCCCGCGCGATCACGATCGAGCTGCCGGCTGCGCCCGCGCTGGCGAGAGCGGACCGGGATCGAGTCGCCCAGGTCATCGCGAACTTCCTGTCCAATGCCCTGCGCCACGCGCCGGACGGCTCCCGGGTGATGGTGTCCGCCGGCCGCAGCGGGGGCTGGGTCCGAGCCTCGGTCGCCGACGAAGGGCCCGGCCTCCAGGCGGACCAGCTCGAGGCCGTCTTCGAGCGCTTCTACCGGGTGGACGCGGCACGGAGCCGCGCGGCCGGCGGATCCGGGATCGGGCTGGCGATCGTGCGGGCGCTGGCCGCCGCGATGGACGGCGTGGCCTGGGCGGAGAGCGATGGCCCGGGCCGCGGCGCGACGTTCCTGGTGGAGCTGCCGGCCGCCTGACGAGCCGCCGGCCGGGTGACGCGCTGCCGGCAGGCCGAGGGCTACTCCCCCTGGGCCTTGGTGTAGCCGGGCTCGCCGTCGAAGGACTGCAGCCGCTCCACGTGGTTCCAGCGGTACCCCGCCCCGTGATCCGTCCGAGGAGGTCCACGAGGTCCGTGTCCTGGACCTCGGCGCCCTCGCGGGCGACGAAGCGCAGCCGCCACCAGCGCACGTGGTCGCTCGCGGCGATGTCATCGGCGGGGTAGACCTTCGTGCCCGCGGGAGCTGATCAGCTTGAGGGTCAGCCGATCACCGGAGAGCGCCTCCATCGCGGGCCCGAGAACCGCCGCGTCCCGGTCGTCCTCGAGCATGACGTCCATGCCCACCAGGACGCGATCGATCGCCTCGTACCGCGCGGGCTCGTAGGACCAGCGAGGCAGCGGCGCTGCGCTCGACGGAGCACGCCGCGGCCGGCCCGGGATGCTCGGTCCGTGGCTGCCCAGGCTTGCGATCACGGCGTCGGTGAACGCCGTCGTCGAGGCCGCATGCGCGGCGTCGCCACCGGTCTGCCGGGCGAGATCCTGGGTCATCACGGCTCCCGAGGCCAGCGTGGCGAACACGGCGTTCTCGACGGTGTCCGCGGCATGGGCCTCGCCGATGTGGCGCAGCATCATCACCGCCGACAGGATGAGGGCGGTCGGGTTGATGACGTCCTTGCCCGCGTACTTGGGCGCCGAGCCATGGACGGCCTCGAAGATCGCCACGTCGTCGCCGAAGTTGCCCGACGCGGCAAAGCCGAGCCCGCCGACCAGACCCGAGGCGAGGTCGCTCAGGATGTCGCCGTTCATGTTGGTCATGACCAGGACGTCGAACTGGGCGGGGTCCTTGGCCAGCTGGTGGGCCGCGTTGTCCACGATGACATGCTGGGCGGTGATGTCCGGGTAGTCGCTGCTGACCTCCTCGAACACCCGCTTGAACATGCCCTCGGTGAGCTTGAGGATGTTCGCCTTGGTCGCGCAGGTGACGGTCTGCCGGCCTTCGCGCAGGGCGAGCTCGAAGGCGTACCGGATGACCTTCTCCGACCCCTTGCGGCTGATGACCTTGAGCGCCTGGGCCACGTCGGGCGTCTGCATGTGCTCGATGCCCGCGTACAGGTCCTCGATGTTCTCGCGGACCAGCACGAAGTCGATCCCCTCGCCGGCATAGCGGGTGGGCACGCCGGGCAGCTGCCGCGCCGGCCGGATGTTGGCATAGGTCTCGAACAGCTTGCGCAGGGTGACGTTGGCGCTCTTCTCGCCGAAGCCGACCGGCGTCTCGAGGGGCCCCTTGAGCACGACCCGCGTGCGCTCGATCGATTTGCGGGTCGCCTGCGGGACGCCCGACGGGTCTCCCTTCTTGAACACCTCGGCCCCGGCCTCGGCCTCCTCCCACTCGATCGCGACGCCGGCCGCGTCGATGATCCGCTGGGCGGACCGGACGATCTCCGGGCCCACCCCGTCTCCGGGGATGAGCGTGATCCGGCGGGGAAGGCTCGGCATCGGGATCTCCTGTTCAGGGTCGCAGCTCAGGGGGGTCGGGCGATCGGCGGGGCGCGGGATGATTCTGCCCCATGCACCTGCGCCCTGCCCGCAGCCTACGGAGCGCGGTCCGCGAAGCGCTCGATGGTGCCCCGGTAGCAGGACACCCAGACCGTCCGGGAGGCGGCGTCGTAGTCCACCCCGACCGGGTGCACGCCCCTGGTCACGAGCCGCTGGAGCACGACCATGTCCTTGGTGCGCACCTTGACGAGCGTCTGGCTCTCGTAGTTCACGACGTACAGGCTCCGTCCGTCCGGCGCCAGCACGATCGTCCGCGGGTTCCGGCCCGTCGTCACCCGGTCCACGACCCGCTTTGCCCGGATGTCGATCTTCACGACCTGGCTGCCGGTGTTGAGCGACGCGTACAGGTAGGTGCCGGTGGGGTCGATGACCAGGTGCCGGGGCTCGCCGTTGAGATACGGAATGAGGGTCCGGAGCTTGCCCGTGGCGAAGGTGTAGACGAGGACGCGCTGGCCGGACTCGGCGGACAGGTAGACCTTCGAGGAGTCGGGCGCGAAGGCGATGCCGCGAGGGTTGCCACCCACGACGATTTGTTCCACCTCGCGGCCGTTCCGGAGGTTCACCAGCGAGACGTCACGGTGCGTCCAGTTGGCGGCCAGGAGCCATCGGCCGTCCGGGCTGACCCCCACCGCCTTGGGAACGGGCCCCACCCGGAAGACCCGCGTCTTGCGGAAAGTGGACAGGCTGATCTCGTATACGAACGACCGGTCGATCTGGTCGTCCACCCAGCCCGTGTCCCAGCCCGGGTGGTTGAAGCCCGGTCCGTACATCGAGTACTGGGAGACATAGATGTGCTTGTGATCCGGGGCGACGGCAGCTTCAACGGGCGCCCCACGCACCGGGCTTGGCCAGCGGTCGAAGCCGAAGCGCGAGAGGTTGACCCGGTCCGAGATCGTTCTCACGAGCTCGCCCTTGCGGTTGTACACGGTCATCGTGTGCCGATACATCATGTTCTGGGCGAAGAACAGCCCCGTCCCGGTGGCGACCACGGACTTGGGCGAGATGTTGCCGCGGATCACCGGCAGGCGGCGCAGGCGCAGGGAGTCCGACCGCGGGGCGGTCGGGCCGGCGGTTGGGGTGGGGGCAGGGGTCGGCGAGGCGGTCGGGGTGGGCACCGGGGTCGGGGTCGGGCCGTCCGACGGCGTGGGCTCGGGGGTGGCGGCCGGCGTCGCGGTCGGCGCAGGCGTGGCATCGACGTCGAGCGTGGCATCGACGTCGAGCGTGGCATCGGGCGCGGTCGTGGGGTCCGACGCGAACCTGGGCACCGCGGCCGGCGCCGGCCCGGCGGCAGCTGCGCGGGCAGGGCCAACCGGCGCGGACGCCAGCGTTCCGGCGACGAGTGCGGCGATCAGCAGCGCGAGAAGGGCGACCCTGGGCGTGGGTTGTCTGGGCATGCGTTCCTGCGTTCGTTGTCCGCCGTGGGCGCGGCTGGAGCGGAGCCATCATCGCCGATCCGCCGCTGCGGTGGAACCCACCAGACGTCCGATCCGGGCATGACCCCGGGCGCCACCTCACCCGGCGGCTGCGCCGGGCGGCTGCGCCGGACGGGTCACCCGGCGGCTGCACCGGGCGTCTGCGCCGGACGGGTCACCCGGCGGTTGCACCGGGCGTCTGCGCCGGCCGGGTCACCCGGCGGCTGCACCGGGCGTCTGCGCCGGCCGGGTCGCCCTTTGTGGTTTGCCAGGGTCCTGGCTCGCACGTCGCTCGCTGGTTGCCGAGCCTCGTGACCCCGCTCCTGCGCCCGGCCCGCGACTCACCCAGGAGTCAGCACGTGATCCGGCGTGCAGGGGTGCGATCACGAACTGCTGATTTGGGGGTGCGAGCCACGCTTGCCGGTCCCGCTTCTGACCCTGCGGCGGGTCAGACAGCCAGGGACCCCGCTTCTGACCCTGCGGCGGGTCAGACAGCCAGGGACCCTGCGGCGGGTCAGACAGCCAGGGACCCTGCGGCGGGTCAGACAGCCAGGGACCCTGCGGCGGGTCAGACAGCCAGGGACCCTGCGGCGGGTCAGGACGCTAGGTGCAGGGCAGGCTCGCCACCAGGAGGCCGTCGGTCTCCCTGAACGTGAAGCCTTCGTCCTCCAGCAGTTCCCGCATGCCCTGGTTTGCCGGGCTGAGCTCTGCGATCAGGTGCCCGACGCCCTCGCCGCGCGCGACGTCCACCGCCGCTCGCAGCAGGTGCGCGCCCACGCCGCGCCGCTGCCACGCGTCGGCCACCGTCATCGTCAGCTTGCGATCCGGGGATGCATGCTTGCGGGTGACCCGTGCGATGCCGGCGAACTCCGGCGGCTCGATGCCCTCGACCTCGGCCACGATCGCGAACTGGCGGTCATAGTCCGCGAAACAGATCTTCTTGAGGCGCTCGTGTGCGGCACGTTCCGCGAGCGGCCGGTGCACGCCGTAGCGGGCGAAGACCGTGGCATCGGACAGGCCGGCGTGGAACTGGGCGGCCGTCGGCTCGTCCTCGGGCGGATCGGTCGCACCAGGAGTCGGACACCATCGTCGGTGACGGCCTTGCGCTCGTACTCGTGCGGGTACGGGCGGATGGCAAACCGCGGCAGATCCGCATCCGGGATCGTCGACGGGTGGAGCATCACCCGGGCGTCGAGGGCGATGATCCGCTCCGGTGACGCCAGCAGCGGGTTGATGTCGATCTCGGCGATCCGCGGCTGCTCCGCGACGAGCTCGCTGAAGCGCACGAGGAGGGCGGCGAGGACCTCCTCGTCGATCGGCTGGCGCCCGCGGACGCCCTTGAGCGCCTGGGCGATCATCGTCTCGTTGATGAGGCCCAGCGCGAGGGTGGTGTTCAGCGGCGGCAGCGCAAGGGCGCGGTCCCGGAAGACCTCGACCAGCTGGCCGCCCATCCCGAACAGCAGCACCGGCCCGAACTGCGGGTCCGGAGAGGTGCCGACGATCAGCTCGTAGCCGGACCAGTTGATCATCGGCTGGACCGTGACGCCCTCGAAGTGCTCCGGCCCGACCTTCTCGGCGACGGAGTCACGGATCTTGCCGAAGGCCTCACGGACCGCCTCGGGGGTGCGCAGGTTGAGGATCACGCCACCGACGTCGGTCTTGTGCGTGACCGTCCGGGACAGGAGCTTGGCGACGACCGGGTAGCCGATGTCGTCGGCGGCGGCGACCGCCTCGTCCTCGGTCTGGGCGAGCTCGGTGTCCGTGATCGGGATGCCGTAGGCGGCCAGGACCTTCTTGGACTCGTATTCGGTGAGCAGCGTCCGGCCCTCGGCGGTGACGTCGGCGATGATCCGGTCCACCTCCTCGCGGAACTCGCCACGCTCCGGCGCGACCGGCAGGCGCGGCGTCTCATACAACGCCTGGAGGTACGTGTCGTGCCGCCACAGGTGGTTGAACAGGATGCAGGCCGTGTCCGGGTACGCGAAGGTGGGGATACCCGCCTCGCGAAGAATTCGGGCGCCCTCCTCGACCTCCGCCCCACCCATCCAGGAGGCAAGCACGGGCTTGCCCTCGATGTGGGCGTGCTTGACGAGCGCCTTCGCCGTCTCGGTCGGATCCGTCATCGCCTGCGGCGTGAGGACCACCAGCAGGCCATCCGTCTCCGGATCCGCGGCCGCGATCTCAAGGGCCTTCGCGTACCGATCCGGCGGGGCGTCGCCGATGATGTCGATCGGGTTGTTGTGGCTCCAGACGGAAGGCAGGACGGCGTTGAGCGCCTCCATGGTCTCGGGGCTGATGTCCGACAGCGCGCCACCGCCCCCGATCAGGGCGTCCGTTGCGATGACCCCCGGCCCGCCCGCGTTGGTCACGATGGACAGCCGGCGTCCCTTGGGCCGGGGCTGCTTGGCCAGGATCTCCGAGATCTGGAACAGCTCGCTGATCTTCTCGACCCGCAGGACGCCGGCACGACGGAAGGCGGCGTCCAGGACGTCGTCGGAGCCGGTGAGCGAGCCGGTGTGCGAGGCCGCGGCCTTGGCCGCCTGGGCGGTGCGTCCCGGCTTGATGACGATGATCGGCTTGGTCAGGGCCACCTCGCGGGCCGCCGACACGAACGCGCGGGCGTCGCCGATGGTCTCCATGTAGATCACGATGGAGTCGGTGTGCGGGTCGTTGCCCAGGTAGTCGATGACGTCGCCCCAGCCCACGTCGAGCATCGAGCCCAGGGACACGATCGAGCTGAAGCCGACATCCTCGTGGGCCGCCCAGTCCAGGATCGCCGTCAGCAGCGCGCCCGACTGGCTCACGAAGCCGACCCGGCCCGGGTTGGCGATGCCGGCAGCGAAGGTCGCATTCATCCGGCCGACCGGGTTCATCACCCCCAGGCAGTTCGGGCCGACGACGCGGATCCCCCACTTCCGGGCGGCTGCAAGGACCTGGCGCTCGAGCTCCACGCCCTCCGGGCCGATCTCCTTGAACCCGGCGCTGATGATGATCACGCCCTTGATCCCGGCCTGGCCGCACTCGTCGACAAGCCCCGGAGCCGTCTTGGCCGGCGTGACGATGACCGCGAGATCGACCGGCTCGCCGATCGCGCCGATCGACGGGTAGGCCTTGACGCCCAGGATTGCCGGGCGGGTCGGGTTCACCGGGTAGACGGTGCCGCCGAACGGTGACGACAACAGGTTCCACAGGATGGTGCGGCCGACCGAGCCCTCCTTCTCGGTCGCGCCAACCACGGCGATCGAGCGGGGGTGGAAGATCGCGTCGAGCGGCTCGCGCTCCTGCGGCTCAGCGGCGCCGGGCGCCTCGGACGGGGCGGTCATGGGGATCCTCGAATTGGGGTTCGGGTCGCGGACAGGCGGATGCGCGGGATGATCGTGACTAGCGTCGCTCCGATCCGCGTCGGACGCAACGGGCCACTCGGCCACCCGTGTACCCCATTCGCCCGTCGTCACGGGGGCCATTGGCCCGAGGTGTGCGTGCCCACTGGGTGCGGCCCCGCGAGGGTGCCGCCAGTGAGGAGGGAGGGGAGAACGGGCTAGACTGCTGACGCATCCCGCATCCCATGCAGCGCAAGGGCTCATGAGCACCACCGTCGCGCGGCTCCGCCGCTTGCATCCCGGCTGGATCCTGGTCGTCCTGGACGTGGCCGGACTCGCTATCGCGAGCTATCTCTCCGTCGTCGAGCTTGGCGGGGGGGTGCCCTACTGCGGGCCGCTTCACGGCTGCGAGACCGTCGCGGCGAGCGAGTTCGCGTGGGTGGGGCCGTTGCCGGTCGCCGTGTACGGGGTGTTCCTGTCGCTGCTCCTGCTGACCCTGGCGCTGATCTGGGTCCGGACGGACAAGCCCGCCCTGCTCGACGTGCACTACGGCCTGTCGCTGATCGGCGTGATCTTCGAGGTGTACTTCCTCACGCTCCAGGTCTTCGTGATCCGCGCCGTCTGCATCTGGTGCACGCTCTACGGCGTGTCGCTGATCGCCAGGTTCTTCGTCGCGATGGCGATCTGGCTTCGCCGCGGGCGGCTGTCAGCGCGGCTCCGCTCCTAGGCGTCAGGCCCCCCGGGCCCCGGCGTTACACGCGGATCGGGCCGGCCGCGATCCGCGCCCGGAGCGCCTCGACGGAGGTCGCCGCCCAGTCCGCCTCCACCCACCACGTCGCGCCGGCGTCCTCGGCTGCTCGCAGGATGGTGGCCGCGTCGCGGTCGTCCGGGCCGGTCGATCCGCTGACGACCACGTCGTACGGGCCTTCGAGCCCGGATGCGCGCCGTTGGCGCCGGATCCACGCCGTGATCTCGGCCAGCGCGGGCGGGTTGTTGCTGGGCGCACCGTCGGCGCCCGGCCCCTGGACCACCAGTCCGTCCCATCGCGCGGCGCGGCGCATCGACCGCTCGTGTGGCCAGGCGCCGATGACCCAGACGGGAATCCGTGGGCGCTGGACGGGCAGCGGCCGGAGGGACATCGCGCCGAACGCGTGGTGCTCGCCCGTGAAGCCAAACGGCTCGTCGTGCTGGAGGCCATCGATGACCGCGAGCGCCTCGTCGAGGCGGGAGGCTCGCACACGGGCCTCCGTCGGCTCGCCCACGTTGCCAAAGCCCGCATCGTCGAGGACGCCGAGGCCGACGGGCAGCACCAGCCGGCCACGTGAGAGGTGGTCGATCGTTACAGCTGCCTTGAGCATCGTCCACGGGCGGCGCCGGGCCGGGGCGAACACCATCGCTCCCAGGCGCACCCGTTCCGTCCGGACGGCGATCGCTGCCAGCAGGGCCCACGGGTCGTGGATGTCCGTGTGGCCGATGGCGATCGCGTCCCAGGTGAACACGCCGTCCCAGCCCGCGCTCTCGGCCTCCACGGCGAGGTCGACCGACGTGCGTGCGTCCCCGGTCGTCAGGATGATCCCCTGCTGCATGGCGCCATTGTGGCGAGCGCCGGTGTCGCGTGCGTCACCTGCGTCACCGCCGTGGCGGCCATCCGAGCACGAACGCCGCGCTCGCCGCACACTAGGTCGTGTCCATGCCGAACGACCCTCTCGCCAGCCCCGCGCCTGCTCGCTCCGCCGTCCGTCCTGGCCGGCCGGACCGGCGCGCCGTCCTGGCCGGCGTCCTCCTCACGGCCATCTTCGGGCTCGTGGCCGCCGGCCTGATCGCGCTGTCACTCCTCGCCCGCGCTGACCCGAATGGCGGCTTCGGCTCCGCGGCCACCCAGTCGCCCGACGCCGCCGCCTATGCCTACGCCGAGATCCGGCCGGCTCCGCCCCTGCGGCTGACCGACCAGGACGGGCAGCCGTTCGACCTCGCCTCGCTCCGGGGTCGGCCGGTGCTCGTGTTCTTCGGCTACACCCACTGCCCGGACGTGTGCCCGGCGACCGTGGGGATCGTCAACGAGGTGCTGGCGGAGGTGGGCGATGGCCCGCGGGCCGTGTTCACCTCGATCGACCCCGAGCGTGACGATGTCGCGGCGATGAAGTCGTACCTGACCTACCTGCCGGCCGCGTACTCCGGCCTGTCCGGCACGCCGCAGGCCGTCGCGGAGAACGCTGCGGCATGGGGGGTGCAGTACGCGCGGATCGACCAGGACTCCGCGGCCGGCTACGCAATGGCCCACACGGCCGACATCTTCCTCGTCGATGGACAGGGCAACCTCCGCGCCCACTTCCCGTTCGGGATCACGGCCGGTCCGATGATCGATGCCGTGCGGGGGTTGATCGCCGAGACGGCGTCCGCTTCGGGCGTGCCGGCCTCTCCTGCCGCGCCCCCAGGCTCGACGCCGACGCCGCCGGCCGGCACCGCCTCGACGCCGCTCGTCACCCTGTACCCGGAGGTCATCTCGACGAGCACCTGGGCCGGGGAGACCAATCCGGTCATCCTGCGCGCCTCCGACAGCGAGGGCTTCGCGCTTGACGGAGCAACACCGCTGAGCGTCCAGCTGGCCACGTTCGAGGGCGTGCCGCAGGGCGCCCCCGTGATCGCGATCCCAGTCCTTCCCGAAGGTGAGAAGCAGCCCTACTTCGTCGCCCCGATCTCCTTCCCCACGCCCGGGGCGTGGCGGCTGCTCCTCTCGACCGGTGACGCAGCTGGGAGCATCGCCATCAACGCGCAGGATCCCGGGAGCACGCGTCCCATCGGCGGTCCGGCACCCGACATCGACACCCCGACGCTGGCCGATGTCGGTGGGGTCGTGCGCGCCGTGACCACGCAGCCACAGCCGGACCTGCGGCTGTCGCAGACCTCCACCGCCGATGCGCTCGCGATGGGCAAGCCGTACGTGATCGTCATCGACTCCGCGCGCTTCAAGGTCTCGCCGGAGTGCGGGCGAGCCCTGTCGATGATCCGGTATCTGCTGGACCGCTGGGGTGACAGGGCCGTGTTCATCCACCTCGAGCCGTTCGAGTACCAGGTCATCACCGAGGAGCCGGTGCTGTCCGGATCGCTCACCGATCCGCCGCTCAACCCGTACGCGACGGCGTTCGGTATCGGTGAGGAACCGTGGCCCGGCGTCAAGATGCCGTGGGTGTTCGTCGTGGATGCCCAGGGCGTTGTTCAGGCGAAGTACATCGGGATCGTGGGAACCGCGGACGTGGACGTGATCCTCACCCAGATCCTGGGCAACGGGCAGGTCGGGGGGTAGTTGCGGCGATGTCATCACCGAGCCCCGGGGTTCCCGCGATGATCCCCCGACGACCGGGCCGGCCCCTTGGGGTCGGCATCCAGCTGCCCGAGGTGGAACGGGAGGTCCGGTGGCCGGAGCTGCGTGCCATCGCTCGCACCGCCGAGCAGGCGGGCTTCGACTCGATCTGGGTGGGCGACCACCTGCTGTACCGGTACGAGAATGGAGCGACCCGCGGCCCGTGGGAGGCGTGGACCACGCTCGCGGGTCTGGCGGAGGCCACGGAACGGGTCGCGATCGGTCCGCTGGTGGCGGCAACCGCGTTCCACGCGCCGTTCATGCTCGCGAAGCTCGCGGCCACCGTCGACGAGATCTCCGGCGGCCGCCTCGTGCTGGGCGTGGGGGCGGGGTGGAACCCGGTCGAGTTCGCGGCGCTGGGCGCCCCCTTCGATCATCGGATCGGCCGGTTCGAGGAGGCGTTCACGATCGTGCGCACCCTCCTGCGCGACGGCTTCATCGACTTCGAGGGCGCGTTCTTCTCGGCCCGCGAGGCGGAGCTGCTGCCCCGCCCTGCGCGGCCCGGCGGGCCCGGGATCCTGGTCGGATCGACTGGTCCGCGGATGCTGGCCGCGACGCTGCCCCACGCGCACGCGTGGAACGCGTGGTACGCGGACACCCGCAACTCGCCCGCTGGCGTGCCGGCGCTGCGCGACCTCGTGGACGAGGCCGCCCGCAACGCCGGCCGTGACCCGGCGGACATCGAGCGGACCGTTGCCGTCCAGGTCCGCATGCCGGGCGGCACGGGCCGCGTGATGGGCGACACGGACGCCCGCATGGCCGTGCCGCCGTTGGAGGGCTCGCCGGAGCACATCGCCGAGGAGCTGCTTGCCTACGCGCGCGAGGGGATCGGGCACGTGCAGCTGGTCGTGGACCCGATCACGGAGGGTTCCGTCGCCGCCCTGGCGGCCGTCCTGGAGCTCCTCGACCGGGGCTGACGCGCCGGTCACCCGCGATCGTGGCGCGGCACGCCACGGCGGCGCCCATCCGCGGAACCCGCCGCGGAACCCGTCACGGAGCGTGAGCCAACCGGTCGTCGCCGCGTGAGCCCCGTGCTAGCATCCCGGCCCACGCACGCCCATCGAGCGTGTCGCCGGGAGGGCCCAGCCGATGACCGAGGCTCGCGCGCGCTCCGCACGCACCCGCGAGGTATCGGACCTCGACAAGCGGATCATCGAGCATCTCCAGGAGGACGGCCGCCGCCCGTTCACGCAGATCGCCAGCGATCTGGGGGTCAGCGAGGCCGCGGTGCGCGCCCGGACCGGGCGACTCATCGAGCGGGGGATCCTCCAGGTCGTGGGCGTGACGGACCCGCTCAAGCTGGGCTTCCAGCAGATGGCGATGATCGGGATCAAGGTCGAGGCGAGCCGGCTGATCGAGGTCGCTGAGGAGATCGCCTCGTTCCCGGAGACGGACTACGTGGTGGTCACGGCCGGCACGTACGACATCCTCGTGGAGTGCGTGGCGGCGGACAACGAGGCCCTGCTCCAGTTCCTCGCGGAGCGGCTGCGCAAGATCAAGGGCGTCCGCGAGACGGAGACCTTCGTGTACCTCCGGCTGATGAAGCAGAGCTACCAGTGGGGCACGCGCTAGCGATGGTTCCGGCAACGGGCTGAGAGGGCCGCCGAGCCTGAGGCGGCGCCCCGCGTATGATCGCCGCGTGACCGACGAGCGACCCCGTCCCCGTCCCGGCCCCCCGGACCCCTACGGCCCCAGCACCCGGGCGATTCGCGCCGCCTCGCGCGTCCCGGACGTGCGCCAGGCCCCGACCTCCGTCCCGATCTACCAGACCGCCACCTTCGCCTCGCGCGACGCGGACGAGCTGGCCGCGGTCCTCGCGGGTGAGCAGTCCGGTTACGCCTATTCGCGGATCGACAACCCCACGGTGGATGCCCTGGGCGATGCGATCGCGGACCTCCACGGCGCCGAGGCCGGCATCGCCCTCGCCACCGGGATGGCCGCCATCCACGCCGGGTTCCTCTCGCTCCTCCGGGCCGGGGACCGGATCCTGATGGGCGCCGTCGGGTACGGCACGACGCGGACGCAGGCCATCGCCGCCTTCGGCCGCCTCGGTTGCGAGATCGCCTACGTGGACACGACCGACGTCGCTGCAGTCGAGGCGGCGCTGGGTGCCGCAACCACCCGGGTGCTCCACGTGGAGACCATCGCGAACCCCACCTGTGTCCTGGCCGACCTGCCCGCGCTGGCCGAGGTTGCGCACCGCCACGGAGCGCTGCTCACGGTCGACAACACGTTCGCGTCGCCGATGGTCTGTCGCCCGCTGGAGCACGGGGCCGACCTCGTGTTCGAGTCGGCGACCAAGTACCTCTCCGGGCACAGCGACGTGATGGCCGGCGCCGTTGTCGGTCCGAGGGATCGGATCCGCGCCGTCCGCTCCGCGCAGATCGACACCGGGGCCACCCTGGCACCCTTCTCAGCATTCCTGGTCCTGCGGGGGATCGCCACGGTGGCCGTCCGGATGGAGCGGCAGGCGCGCACGGCCCGGGCGCTGGCCAGGTTCCTCGAGCACCAGGACGGCGTGCGCGGCGTCACCTACCCCGGTCTGCCAAGCCATCCCCAGGCTGCCGTGGCCGCGCGCATCCTCGATTCGGGCGGGGCGATGCTGGCCGTGGATCTCGCCGGCGGTCGCGAGGCGGGCGGGGCGTTCTTCGACGCCCTCTCCATCCCGGAGCGGACCGCCAGCCTCGGATCGGTCCACACGATGGTCGTCCATCCGCCGACCAGCTCCCACCGGGCGCTCGACGCCGCCGAGCTGGCGGCCGCGGGGATCACCGAGGGGCTGCTGCGGATCAGCGTGGGCCTGGAGGATGAGGCGGACCTGGTGGCGGACTTCGGGCAGGCGCTCGAGGCCGCCCGGGGGGCCTGAGCCATCGCGACGATCGCCGTTCGCCGCTCCGCCGCGCGTCCAGTGCGCGGTCCCATCTCGCGCCTGGGCAACGCCGCCTGGGGGCTGCTGACCTCGGTCGACTTCGCCGTGCTCCAGATCATCGTCCTCGCGCTGTTCGCCGTGGTGGGCATGACCCTGCGCCAGCTGCCGGGCTTTGCCTTCCGCTCACCCACGGACTACGCGGACGAGATGGCCAAGCTCCACACGCTCTATGACCCGGGCCTGGGTGTCGGGGTGGTCGATGCGCTGGAGCGGCTTCAGCTGTTCCAGGTCTTCACCTCGACCTGGTTCAGCGTGGGGCTCGTCGTCCTGATCCTCTCGATCGTCGCCTGCACCATCGACCGGCTGCCGCGGTTGTGGCGCCAGTCGGCCGAGATCCGCGTGGTCCAGCCGGACCCGTACTACGACCCGCAGCTCCCCGACCGGGCGCTCATGGCGGGCGTGGAGGGCGATGCGGCAGTCAGGGTCCTGCGCCGCCACCGGTTCGTCGTGCGCCGAGACATGGTCGACGGCGTCGCGTACCTCTACGGTGACCGCAACCGGTGGGTCAAGCTCGCAACGCTGCTCACGCACCTCGGCCTGATCCTGTTCCTGGTCGCCGCCGCGGTCACGGCCCGACTCGGCGTGGAGCAGGGGCTGGTGGTCGCCGAAGGGGAATCGCTGACCGTCGGCCCGATCGGGACGCCGGGGCTGCTGCTGGTCCAGAACCTGGGCTTTGAGGCGCCCGGGTTCGAGACCGGCCGGCCCACCGACTTCACGACGCACCTGGCCGTGTACCGCGACGGCAGGCAGATCGCCGACAAGGTGATCCGGGTCAACGACCCGCTCGAGGTAGGTGGCTTCACGTTCCACCAGAACGGATTCGGCCCGGCGCCGGACCTCGTCATCCGCGATGCGGCCGGCAGGCCGCTGTGGACAGGTCCGATCCCGATGACCGACGTCGCCGCAGGGTCGCCGCTCGCCGAGTTCGGCGTGCCGGGCAGGGACGTGGCCCTCCAGCTGCTCCTCCGCCGGCTGGACGACGGAACCGGGGTGCTGCTCGTGGTCCCGTTTCGAGCCGCCGGGACCAACCCCGACGGGACGCCCGCTGTCGAGGGGCTGGAGCCGCTGGCGCTCACGGTCGGCGAGTCCGGGCGTTCGGCCGGGACGGACTTCACGGTGGAGCTCCGGAGCGTCGGCCAGTTCACCCTGCTGATCGCCAAGAAGGATCCCGGCGCGCCGATCGTGTGGACGGCATTCGGCCTGCTGATCACGGGCCTGCTGATCACGTTCTGGATGCCGCGCCGCCGCGTCTGGGGGCGCCTCGACCGGGACGGGCGGCTGGCCCTGGTGCTGCGGGCCGATCGCTACGTCGACGCCGATCGCGAGTTCGGGCGGCTGCTCGACGATCTCGTCGCATCACGGCGCGCCGGCTGAAGCGGCGATGGGCACCCTCCACGACCTCCTCGTTGCCGTGCTGCCCGGAGCGGTGTCGCTTGGCGCCGCGGTCAGCGAGGGCGACGATGCACAGCCACTGGGCTGGGTCCGCGTCCTGCGGGCCCGCGTCCCCGCGCTCGACGTCCTGGAGCCCGGCGATGTCGTGATCGTGCCCGCCAGCACGCTCCCGGTCGTCGCGCCCACGATCGCCGACACCGGTGACCTGGTCGAGACGCTCGCCCGCAGCGGCGCTGCGGCCCTGCTCCTCGTCCCCGGGCCGTCGGGGGAGGCGTTCACGGACTTCGGCTCCGTGGCCGTGGCGGCCGGCATCCCCGCGGTCCGCGTGGACGGCACCGAGGCCGCAGCACTGGAGCGGCGCGTGATCGGCTACCTCGTGGACCGGCGGGGCGAGCTGGAGCGGCAGGCGTCGGTGCTCGAGGCGGACCTGGCGCGGCTGGCGATGGCTGGAGGCGGGCTCGACGCGTTCGCCGCCGCGATCGGTGGATTCCTGCAGCGTGCCGTGGCGCTCGAGGGACGGCGCGCCGACGCGCTCGCCGTGCACGCACCGGCGGACGTCCCGGGAGCCGCCGCCGCGGTGACCGCCTACCTCTCGCGCCCAGCGACGACCGGCCACCGGGTGCCGTTGCCCGGTGCCCCCGGCGACCCCGCGCCAGCGGGATGGCTGGTGCTCCTCGGCGAGCGACCGGCGAGCGACCTCGACACGATCTCGGCGGAGCGCGTGACCCCGCTGTTGTCGTTGGAGCTGATGCTCGAGGCGCAGGTTCGCCGCGCCCGCGACGAGGCCGGTCGCAGCGACCTGCTGCCTTCGGATGGCCCTCCATGGGTGGTGCTCTTCGCGCGGCAGTCCGAGCCCGACGGCAGTGGCCGCACGCGCGAGGACCTCCGGGCCGAGCTCAGGTTCCGGTTTGCCGCGCGCCGCCTCGCCCTGCGTGGCACCAGCGAGAGCCTGGAGCTCCGCGCCGTGGCCGCGCCTGAGCCCGACGACCCCGACGGGACCCGGATCGGCGCGGGCGTGGCCGACTTCCTGGGCCGCACGGTCGCGGTCTCGAGGCCCTTCACCGAGGCGGCCGAGCGCCCGGCGGCCGAGGCGACCGCGAGGGCCACGCTCGAGGCCGTGGAGCGACTGCCCGAGCCGCCACGGATCGCACGCGCGGACCGATTGCCCGCCTATCGCCTCCTCGCGGCCTTGGGCAACCTGCCCGACGATCGCATCCAGGCCGCCGCGCTGCTCGAGCCGCTGTCTGTCGGGCGCCCGGCGAGCGTGCGTGAGCGGCTCCAGACCCGG